>CAVZWC010000005.1:0-144055 GCA_963778855.1 uncultured Gammaproteobacteria bacterium
AAGATGTGCAACATTCAGTAGCTTCACATAATCTTGAGTAGTAAAGCTGCGGCCATTTGTTGGTGCAGCCACAGCTTTATTTAATACCGCAGTCCATTGGTTTTCAACTTCTGTACAGGCAAGGATTAGTAACTCTCGAGTTTTATGTCCATATGAATTAAGCCCATTTTCATCAGGTTCAATATAAAGCAAAAGATCATCCAGTTTTTCAATGAGAATTCTTAAAGCTTGCTCAGAAGAGCGTTGAGCAAATTTTGTAACATTCAAGGCTTTATATATATCATCTTGATAATAGAGTGATGGTCTCCAAATTCCATCAATACTATGACCAATTTCGTTATCCAGTGGAGTGATCTCTTCCGCACCGAAAACTCTTTTGACCCAGTCCTCTAGAGTATCGTTTTTACCTTCGATAACTGTTAAGCCAACAGATATAGTATTTAATTCGCTGTCTGCACCATAGAGATGAACAAAATGGCTATCTGTCTCGTATGCATATCCAAGTGGTTGTGACTCATGTAACGCTCCTTCCCAATTAGGAAGAATAGTTTTTTTATTTCTGTACCATATACCGTTCAAACTGAACACCATGTTTTTATTCACTGAGCAACTAACGCTAAAATCAGTGGTAGTTTAAAGCATCACGTTTTTTTAGCATTATTTTTACAAAAATCAATCCAGATAAAAATAAAGAAAAAGAAAAGTTAATAGGCACAGAAGTTACGCTTATTAGGGTTGCATTTCCGGAATATCTATATTGATCGTTTACATTTATGCTTGGGTTAATTCCTTGTGTAATAAATGATTCTTCAAAGCTAAAATTAGAGTGGCCTATAAAAGTATTTATATAGCCCTGAAATGAAGCTGAGTCAAAGTTTTTCAGGAATTGACCCGGTAATGTTTCAGACAAGCCTATACTGCGTTGATAACTAGATAAAATTTGTTGATTAGGGATTGTGTAGTAGTTGTTTGTAACTGTGGAGAAAGTAAATCCCTCATATGTTTCTGGCCCCCCCACTAAAAAGACCGATAGGTCTATATTCTAAAGAAACGTTTGCAAATTGCTGAGGCAATGGATTTAACGGAACATTGATATGCGATTGTACATCTGCACTAACAGGATCAAGAGGGAAATCAACTAATGTCATATTAGTTTGATTAACAATATCTCCCCCAGAA
This sequence comes from uncultured Gammaproteobacteria bacterium, assembly GCA_963778855.1. GTDB lineage: Bacteria > Pseudomonadota > Gammaproteobacteria > Steroidobacterales > Steroidobacteraceae > FEN-1191. The sequence goes on from CAVZWC010000005.1 coordinate 1,180, forward strand.
GTCCAATTATTAAATGTCAGATTGCTCGTATCTAAAATCAGGTTGTAGGTAAAGGCAATGTTAGGGTTGGTGAAAACTGTTGAATTATCAGTTGTCACCCATTTTTCGTTGAGGTTTACAGAAAATTGAAGGTTTAATTGACTAGCGTTTGATGAAAGGCTTACCAAGTAAATTGAAAAAATTAGTACGATTTTGCTAAACACGTTAAATTCCTTTTTGTTAAATAAAAATAGGTGTGTCAAATGGGAAGAACAATTCAAAAGAGCAACACTTCTGACTTTCAAAGAGTTAAAAATCGATAGTCTGACATCATAGCATACAGCCCAGCCTATAAGGTATCAAACAAATTTTACGATAGAAAATCCATCGTCCGTTTGTGGCCGTGAGTTGCCTGTTATCACAGCGTCAAGATCAATGCAAGCTATCTGAAACTGCATAAGTCAACACACCAACCGAACCATTGCATTCTTGGAATATTTTCATTCTTCCCAGTCAGGATATTGCTCTGGTGGTTTACCGTGTTGTTCAATCACTGTTGGCTCTGTATAGCTGATATCTTTGCTTGCAATTGACTCTACCACCAGTTGAAATCGATAGAACCTAGTGGCGGTGGTCCGCACGGGCTTGGGGGAAATGGGGCTTTCATCTTCGATGGCAAAGTGGCTGTGCTGGCTGCCGCTCGCGCTCGGTTGCGCCGCGGCGACGGCGGCCGCCACTGACGCCGGAGCCGCGGGCCAGCTGCCGGCCGCACGGCTGGACGGCAATTACTTTGCCCATGGCGCCAAGCGCTTCCTCGTGGTCGGCGCCCACTGGGTGCCCGCCAAGGCGGCGATGCAGTGGCCGCTGCAGTGGGATCCGGCGGATATCGAGGCCGACTTCGCGCAGATGGCGCGCATGGGCTTCAACACCGTGCGCCTCGACCTCATGTGGGCCTGGTTCGAACCCAGGCCGGGCGACTACAACCCCGAAGCCTTCGCCCAGTTCGAGGCCCTGATCGCGCTTGCCCACAAGTACCACATCTACCTGCACCCCTGCCTGTTCGTCGGTGGCGAGGTCGGCGAGGCTTACTGGGACGTGCCGTGGCGCCACGGGCGCAATCCGCAGTCCGACCCGGAGATGCTGCGGCTGGAAACCAACCAGGCGCAGGAATTCGGGCGCCGATATGCGCACGAGACCGCGATCCTGGCCTGGGACCTGACCGACGAACCGCCCTTCTGGATCGCGCCCGACACGACCGATGCCATGGCAGTGAACTGGACACGCCTGATCGCGGGCGGGCTGCGCAAGTACGACCACATGCATCCGATCGTGGCGGGCGTCAGCACCCAGGACATGGAGCACGGCCCGTTCCGGCCCGACACCATTGCCGGCGACGTCGACTTCTTCAGTGTCCATCCCTACACGATCTACACGCCCGAGCTGTTCCCGGACCCGATGGTCAACGAGCGCAGCACCTACGGCGCCGCCTTCGAGACCGCGCTCAGCGGCGGCGCGGGGCGACCGGTCATGGTGCAGGAGCTCGGCGCCTCGTCGGCGCAGTACTCGCCCGAGAACGTCAGCGCCTTCCAGCAGGTCAGCGTCTACTCCGCGCTCGCCGCCGGCGCCAACGGCTTCCTGCTGTGGTGCTACACCGACGCCGCGCCGGAACAGTACCGCAAGGTGCCGTACCTGCGTTCGCCGCACGAGACGCAATTCGGGCTCACGACCTGGGACCGCAAGCTGCGGCCCCAGGGCCTGGCCTTCCAGTCCTTCAGCCGGATCGTGGCGCGCATGGACCTGGACCGGCTAGACGTGCCCGCCGGCGATGCGGCGATCATCGTCCCCGAGGAATGGTCTCGCACGCGCGGTGACTTCGCGCACTTCGGCCTCAAGGGGCCGGAAGTCACTCCATACGTGTCGGTCGCCGACGGCGGCGCCGTCAACGGCCAGGCGCCCGCAGCCTACGACGTCAACCAGTGGGTCATGAGCGCGACCCTTTCGTCGTTCATTCTCGCGCACCGCGCCGGGTTGAAGCCCGCGCTGCCGCGCGAGGCCGACGATTGGGGCAAGTTCCCGCTGCTGTTCCTGCCCTCCCCGCTCACGGCCACCGATCCGGTGTTCGCGCACCTGCACACCGACTTCTGGGAGCGCGCGCGCGACTACGTTCAGCGCGGCGGCGCGCTGTACGCCTCGCTGGCCTCTAACTCGGCGATCCCGGAGATGGCGAGCCTGTTCGGTGCGCGCATGACCGACACCGTCATCGACAGCGAGGTCACGCTCAGGATCGTACGGCCACTGGGCAACCTGCGGCCAGGCGACAGCCTGCGCTTCGTGCTCCCAGGCGGCGGCGCGAAATTCTGGGGCACGGGACTTGCGGTCACGGACGGCGAGGTCATCGCGGTCGACCAGAAGCAGCGGCCCGCCCTCGTGGCGCACCGTTACGGCAAGGGCTACACGCTGTTGTCGGCGTATCCGCTCGAAGCCTGGCTCGGCAGCCAGCCGGCGGCCTTTGACGGCAAGGAAACCGTGTATCGGTTGTACCGAGCCATGCGCGAATGGGCGGGCATCCGCCCGCTCGTGTACACCGACCAGCCTTCGGTCGAAGCCTCGGCCCTGACTTCCCCGGCCGGCGGTTACTTCGTCATCGTCAACCACGACGACAAGGCGTTGCGTACGCACCTCGACACGACACTGCCCGCGCGCGAACTGCACCAGCTCACGGAGGGCGGGACTGCGGTGGTGGGGGCTGAGCGCGGCGGATGGACACTTGACTTGCCGGCGCACGGCGGGGCCGTGATTCAGTGGCGAAGTCCATGAGTGCGGAGCCAGCCGCAGGCCGATGCCTCGTCGGGGCCGTCGACATCGGTGGCACGAACATGACCGTCGGGGTGGTCGACGGCTCGGGCCGGGTATTGCAGCGGGTCGATACGCCCACCGTCGCCCGGGAGGGCTTCGCGCCGGCCATGAGCCGCGTAGGCGGACTGCTCGAACAGCTGGCATCCAGGGTTGGGCAGCGCTTGAGCGGGATCGGCATCGGCTGCACCGGACCCATCGATCCGTTCAGGGGCGAGATCAGCGAGGTCGAGAATCTCCCGGGCTGGCGCGGCAACAATCCCGTGACGGTGCTGGCGCAACGCTTCGGCCTGCGCGTGGCGATGGAGAACGACGCCGATGCCGCCGCCCTCGGCGAGCTGCTCTGGGGCGCGGGGCACGGCTGGCGCAACCTAATCTGCGTGACCGTAGGCACCGGAATCGGCGGCGGCATCATCATCAATGGCGCTCTGTACCGTGGGGTCGGTGGCGCCCACCCCGAGATCGGGCACCACTCGATCGATGACTGTTCCGGCCCGCAGTGCTACTGCGGTGCGCGCGGCTGCTGGGAGTCGCTCGCCAGCGGCACGGCCATCGCCGCGCACGCGCGCGACGTGGCGCCAGCAGACTACCCGGGGCGCGATTCGCTGACGGCCGAGGAGCTGTGCGCTCGCGCCCGACGGGGCGACGCCTTTGCGCTGCGCGAGGTCGAGCGCGCGGGACGTTACCTCGGCGTCGGCGTCGCCAATCTCATTACGCTGTATGCGCCCGATGCGATCGTGCTGTCGGGTAACGTCATGGAGAGCGCGGACCTGTTCATGCCCCTGATCCGCGAGGTCGTGCGCGGATCCTGCGGGCTGGTCCCCGCGGACCAGGTCACGCTGTCCACGGCGACGCTGGGCAATGCGGCGCCGCTGGTCGGTGCGGCGGCCGCCTGGTGGCACCGTTATCCCGGGGATGCGCGCGCATGCTGAACACCGCGCCGCTGCCGGTCATCGAGGGCCGCTATTTCCAGGACGTCATGGCGCAGCCGCGGGCGCTGCGCGCGACCATGGATTGGCTGGCCGAGCCGGGCCGCTGGCGCGAGGTGCGGCAATTTGTGGCCGCGCGCCGCTGGCAGCGCATCGTGCTGACCGGGATGGGCTCCTCCTACCACGGCTTCCATCCGCTCAACCTGGCGCTGATCGCCGCGGGGCACAACCCGCTCATGATGGAGACCTCGGAGCTCATCTACTACGGCATGGCCCTCTGTGACGAGCAGACACTCGTGATCGCGGCCTCGCAATCGGGCGCCAGCGCCGAGACCGTGCGCCTGCTCGAGCTGAACCGGAAGGCCACCGTGATCGGGGTGACCAACACCGCGCACAGCCCATTGGCGCGCGGCGCGCAGCTGGCGCTGCTGGCGCAGGCCGGGCCCGAGCACTCGGTATCCTGCAAGACCTATGTCACCGGCCTGCTGATCCTGCAGTGGCTCGCCGCGATGTTCTCGGGAGGCGAGGAACAACAGGCGCGCGCGCAGCTCGAGGCCGGTGCGGAACTGGCGGACCGTTACCTGCAGGACTGGCGCACCAGGACCGAGCGGATCGCGTCGCGCCTGGGCGGCAAGCGGCACTTGTTCCTGACCGGGCGCGGCTCCTCGCTGAGCGCCGTGCTCACCGGCGCCCTCATCACCAAGGAAGCGACCCGGGTACACGCCGAGGGCATGAGCAGCGCCGCGTTCCGCCACGGACCAATGGAGATGCAACGCGCCGACATGTGGATCGGCGTGTTCAGCGGTGACGAGCCGACGCGCGCGCTCAATCGCCGGCTGGTTCAAGACCTCGCCGACAGCGGCGCGCACTGCGACGAGATCGGTCCGGGCGCCGCGCTGGCGCCCTTCGACCTGCCGGCATGCCCGGCCCCGCTGCGGCCGGTGCTGGAGATCCTGCCCGTGCAGCTCATGACCCTGGCCCTCGCCGCGGCAGCCGGGAATGAGGCCGGCCACTTCGAACGCGCCTCCAAGGTCACGGACACCGAATGATGGGCAACGACATGGACAAGCCTATGCGCAATCGCAGTGCCCTGCTGGTCGGCCTGGTGTTCCTGACCTTCTTCGTCATCTCCTTCGTGACCAACATCCTCGGGCCGCTGGTGCCCGACATCATCCGGGACTTCCACGTGTCCCAGGGCATGGCGGGCATGCTGCCGTTCTCGTTCTTCATTGCCTACGGCGTGCTGTCGATCCCGGCGGGATTCCTGGTCGAGCGCTGGGGCGAGAAGCGATTGATGGTCGTTTCCTTCCTGGTCTGCACGGCCGGCGCGCTGGCCTTCGCCATGTGGCCGAACTACCAGGCCGCGGTGCTGTCGTTGTTCGCGATCGGCGCCGGCATGGCGGCGCTGCAGGTGGCCATCAACCCGCTGTTGCGCGTCGCCGGCGGCGAGGAGCACTTCGCCTTCTATTCGGCCTTCGCGCAGATGGTGTTCGGCGTGGGATCGTTCCTGAGTCCATTGGTCTTCTCCTATCTCATTGCCCGCCTGGCCGCGGGCACCCCGCGCGGAATGCTGCTCGGGCAACTGGCAAGGCACACCCCCGCCGGGCTGCCGTGGGTGTCGATGTACTGGCTGTTTGCCCTCGCGACGGCGGCCATGGTGGTCGTGATCCTGCTGGTGAAATTGCCGAAAGTGGAGCGCACCGCCGACGAGTCGGCCGGGACGCTGGGGATGTACCGCGAGTTGCTGCGCAAGCGCGTCACCTGGCTGTACTTCCTTGCGATCGTGACCTACGTCGGCTGCGAGCAGGGCACGGCCGACTGGATGTCGCAGTTCCTGTATCGCTATCACCAGTACAACCCGGACGTGCAGGGCGCGATCGCGGTTTCCTGGTTCTGGGGCCTCATGACCATCGGTTGCCTGGTCGGCATGCTGCTGCTCAAGCTCTTCGACAGCCGCCGCGTACTGATCGGCTCTTGCGTTGGCGCCCTGGCGATGCTGACGCTGGCGCTGTTCGGCGATGCCGCCATTTCGCGGCTGGCATTCCCTGCGATCGGCCTGTTCGCCTCGATCATGTGGCCGACCATCGTCTCGCTCGGGCTCAACTCGGTCGCGGAACATCACGGGCCTCTGGCCGGAATCCTGTGCTCCGGCATCATGGGCGGCGCGGTGGTGCCGTTCCTGATCGGGCACCTCGCCGACGCCTTTGGACTGCGCGCCGGCATGTTGCTGCTCTACTTGACCTTCGGCTGTGTCCTGAGCGTCGGCTTCTGGGCGCGGCCGCTCATCAACAATGCGCTGCTGGGAGCCGGGGGCAAGACATGATCAACCGTCTCAGGTTGCGACGCTTGTGCGCACTGGCGACCCTAGGCGCGGCCGCGCTCGCCCAGGGCGCCGCGGCGCCCGCTCCCGCGTACCTGCGCCTTCCAGCCCCGCTACTGCTCGACCTGCCGGCCCAGGATTGGGAAGGCGACCAGCAGCCGCACACCTTCTCGGTGCTCGAGATGAACCGCGGCGGCTTCCGCTACTGGGCCTGGTACGGGCTGAACAACGGCCGCGGCGTCGGGCTCGCGCGCAGCAACGACCTCGTGCACTGGACCAAGTATGAGCACAACCCACTGTGGCTCAATGCCCGCTGGCCTTCGGTGCTGCAGGGCGCCGACCCGAAGCACCCCGGGCTGCTCCAGTTCGCGATCACGCGCGATTACGACACGCCCTGCAGCCGCATCGTTCTGGCCACCTCCAGCGACGGCCTGCAGCTGACCGAGGTCAAGAACCTCGTCAGCCCGGTCAACGACGAGCGCAACCAGAACCCGAACCTGTTCCGCGATCCGGTCAGCGGCCGCTACTTCCTGACCTGGTACCGCGGCAATGACACCGACTACTTTGACATCGTGAGCCGCAGCGCGGAGTCGATCGACGCGCTCGATCGCGCGCCTGACCAGCTGCTGATGCACAGCACGGCAACGGTGGCCGCGCCCAATCTGCTGTACCTGCCGCACGGCGGGCCCGCGGGCCGCGGCATCTATTACCTGGCCACCGAGGTCTACCCAAACCGCTACGACGACGCGAATCGCGGCGAGTGGCAGGTCAAGGTATTCCACGCGGACGAGCCGAACGGCAACTTCGAGCCGGTAGCCGGTAATCCGGTCGAGACCGGCGAGCGCGCCTGCCTGTTCCAGCATGTGTTCGGCGGCACATTTTATGGCTACCAGTGCCGGCTCGACCACGCGACGGAACGTTGGCAAATGGAAGTGATCATCGCGCCGCTGCCGTGACAGGGCAGCCGCGAATCGGGGATTCGGGACATGGGATCAAGGGGGAAATGAAATGAGCAACTTCAAGACGCTGTACCTGCTGGCTGGTTTGCTGGCCCTGCCATTGGTCTCCGCTTCCGCGGAGCCTGCAGCCACCGCGGACTCCGCCCAGATCGAGGAAGTGGTCATAACCGGCGTGCGCGCAGCCGAACAACGCACGGTCGAGCTCAAGCGCGACGCGGCGTCCATCACCGACAGCATCTCTGCCGAGGACATCGGCAAGCTGCCGGACCGCACCATCGCCGATTCACTGCAGCGCATCACCGGCGTGCAGATCAATCGCGAGGGCGGCGAAGGCTCCTCGGTCAGCGTCCGCGGCCTGCCGCAGGTCGGCACGCTGCTCAACGGCGCACCGTTCCTGACCACCGGCAACATCGTCAGCGTGCAACCGGATTTCAGCGACATCCCGTCTCAGCTGTTCGCCGGAGCCGACGTCATCAAGTCGCCGACCGCCACGTTGCTGAACGGGGGCATCACCGGCACCATCGACCTCAAGACCCGCCGGCCCTTCGAGCTCCAATCGGGTTGGACCACGACCGTTTCTGCATCGGCCCTGCACGGCAAGGAGACCGACAAATACCAACCCGAATTCGACGGCCTGATCGGCTTCCATGGTGAGCGCTGGGGACTGCTGGCCTCGGCGGCCTACTCCGACGTCACGCTCGAGCATTCCTTCGACGGCATGGGCCAGTACACGGGCGAGCTCGTCGGCGAGACCTCGGACAACACCGTCCAGCCGCAGGGCTTCCTCGGCGCCTACAACGGCGGGCCGCTGCCGCCGGGCCTCGTGATGCTGCATCCCTCGCAGTGCATCTACAACGGTGATCCCGTCAACTTTCCAAACCAGTACTTCGACACGTCGGCCAACGGCACGGGTTGTAACGTGGATGTCAACGGCGACGGCAAGGCCAACGGCGTGTTCTACAACACGGCCGACTACGCCGCGATCGACGAGCAGCTCGAGAAGAAGCGCCTCGGATTCAACGCCTCATTCCAGGCCGACCTCGGAATGGGCCTGAAGCTGACTTCAGACTTCTTCTACACCGACCAGAAGAGCTACGACCGCCAGACTGGCTACCAGCTCAACTCGGCGAACTGGGATGGCGCCAGTTTCCTGCCGCTCGGCTCGCGCAATACCGGCGTGCAGGTCCGCGATGGCTACAACGGCAGCGACAGCCTGGGGCCCCCGAACGATTTCTACGTGACCTCGAGCCGCCAGTTCTACATCGGCGACATCGAGACCTATTCCGACGACAACGTCACGCAGTCACAGTCGCGCAATTTCAACCTGCAGCTGGCCTACGACCAGGGTGGACCCTGGTCGGGCGAGGTCCGCGGTGTCTACGCCGACGCCAGCTCATTGCATATGGAGAGCTACCTCCAGTACGCGATCTCGAACGGGACGATCTGGCAGAACGATCCGACCGACGCGCTGCCGCCGCCGGTGCCGCCGGCGACCTACGCCTACGTAACGCCCGGGGGGCCGCGGGAGTTCAACCCGTACGGCATCCCGCCAAACGTGGTTCCGGCCACGCTGGATTTCAACGGCACGCACATGGGCATAGGGCTGCCGCAGTCGCTGCTGGCGACGCTCACCAACCCTTACGCCTACGCGCTCAAGACCGTCACCTCGGAAGGCGACTACGACCGCAGCGCGACGATGGGGATGTTGCGCGCCGACGGTCATTTCAAGTTCAGCGATCAGAAGATGAGCCTCGACTTCGGCATCCGCCAGGGCTACAACAGCGCCGATAACGAGAATTTCTCGTTGATCGCGCCGGTCTATCCAGGCCTCGCCTACTACAATCCCGTCATCGACCCGGTCACGGGCGAGGAAGACCTCTCGACGCGCATCCCCGTGCCGGGTGGTTGCTACCAGCACTACAAGGCGGCCGACATCCTGCTCAACGGTCAGGGCATCCCGGGCGCCTGCAAGGCGGGCGACCCGACCACGGGCTTCTACCGCGCCAATCCGCTGGTCGGCCTGAACCCAAGCGAGCTCGGGGCGATGATCAACAACAACACGCGCCTGTATAACCACCTGGCCCAGGTCAAGGGAATCAGCGTCTACGCGCTCGATCCGAAAGTCATGGACGACGTGCTGAAATTTCAGAACGCCATGTACCCGGGTGAGATCCGCGATCCCGATCCGGCGAATACCTGGCGCGTGGACGTGCACCAGACGACTGGCTACTTCCAGTTCAATTTCAATGGGGACTGGCACTTCCCGTACGGCGGCAACGTCGGCGTCAAGCTCGTCAAGACGCACCTCGACGTCAACCAGCACACCGTAAGCCCGGTTCCGGTCGCCTATTACGTGAACCAAGGGGACGCCGGCGTCGTCGAGACTAAGCGCGACCTGACCGATACCCTGCCGGTCGCGAACCTGTTCGTCGACTTCAGCAGGGAGCTCAGGCTGCGCCTCGGATACTCGAAGAACATGCAGCTGCTGGACCTCGACCAGTGGGGCGGCGGCCTGACCCTTGACTACGCCTTCACCGCCGGTCCGCCGCCGGTGTTTGCAGTGTTCCAAGGCCAGCAGACCGGCAACCCTGACCTCAATCCGTGGCGCTCCACGAATTACGACGTGTCGCTCGAGTACTACATGAATCGCTCGAGCCTGATCAGCGTCGCGTTCTTCTACGTCGACGTGGCGAGCTTCATTGCACAGGCCGGCGTCACGCGCTGCGACCTTCCCGACCAGGACGGCGTCGTGCGCAACCGCTGCATCGGTGTCACGGGCCCGGTACAGGGCAGCGGTAAGTCACTGCACGGTTTCGAGTTTGGCTGGAAGCAGGCCTTCGATTTCCTGCCAGGTATCCTGCACAACACCGGCGTCGACGCCAACTTCACGTATTCGCCAAGCAACACTGGCAAGGACGTCGCCGGCAACACGATTCCGTTCCAGGAGAATTCCAAGGAGCAGGCCAACCTGATCCTCTGGTACCAGGACCAGAAGACGGAGCTGCGCGTCGCTGGCAATTACCGCTCGAAGCGCGCGGTGACCCAAGACTATGGCGGCATCACCGGCTTCGAGCAGTACCAGGAGGCGACGTTCTATCTCGACGCCTCGGCGAGCTACAACTTCACGCCCCACTTCCAGATGTTCCTCGAAGGCTCCAACCTGACAGGAGAGAGCGAGAAGTACTACCTGGTGTGGCCGGACATGAAGCTCAACACGACCCAGTTCGAGACGCGCTACGCGATCGGGGCGCGCGCGCGCTACTGATCGTGGTAACTGGCCAGGAACTGGTGGATCACCGCGCGCACGCCCTGGCTGTCGAAGGCCAGGAAGAGCTCGTTGGAGCGCGGGCCGCGGCGAAAGTAATCGACGTCGGGGCGGCGCGGATAATCCGGCCGCCAGTGCCCCGGATCGGCATCGAACTGGACCTGCTCCTGTGGCGACAGGCGCAGGTCGTGCATGGCATCAAGCGCAAACAGCTTGCGGGTTTGCAGCCCCGGCGGCATTTCGAGCGAATACACGCCCTGCAACGCAATCGCTCCCGGTGGCAGCGGCAAAGACACCGGGGCACCACGCGGCCCATACGGGTAGCAATTCTCGTCGGCATGATTAGTGTAGAGCAGGAACCGCGGCGCCCCGCCCCAGCGATCGAGCGCCTGCACCAGCGCCACCGCCGTGAATTCGTGGTCGGTGTGGCTGTCGAGCCGCGGATCGGGCATGACGATGATCTGCGGCCGCACCTGGCCAAGGATCGCCGCCAGGTCTTCCACCAGGTGCTGCCAGCTGTTGTCGCGTGCGGCGCCTGAAACGAACGAGCTCAGATTGTAGACGCGGTAGCGCGCCACGTCGGTGTTGGGCCCGTACATCTCCGGTATGGCCTGCGCGGGCGTGCGATACATGGTGGCGAGCCGCGCGTCGAAATAGCCCAGGTTGGCCGTGCGCGCGGGCGGCACGCCACCGAGCCAGGGCACGGTCACGCTGTCGAAGGCGCGCAAGCGACCCTTGAGCTCGTACTGCCGCGCCGGATCCGGCTCCTGCGCAACGTAGTTCGCGTCCCCGGCATTCCCCGCCGTGACCGTTATCACCGTCGAATCCCGATTGGCATAGAGGCCAAAGGCGGCGATCTCGGCGTCATCCGGGTGTGGCGCGATCACTAGGATCCGCTGGCTGAGGTCGATCCGGTTGTCGAACAGGCGCAGCTCGGCGACCTGGGCATCGAGCGCGACTCCCTGTCCCAGCAGCGACACGCGCTCACCGGGGCGCAGCGCTGAACCGAGGCGGCTCAGATTCAACCAGCGCAAGCCGCGGGCGCCACTGTCGAGGTAGTGACGCGCGTGGTACGAGGGCGTGTCGACGTCGATCGACGGCTTGTCGTTCGCGCCCGCATCTACCCGCAGCGAAAGCAGCGCGGTGTCCCAGGTGCCAACCGCATGGCGGGGCCAGTCGAATGCGAGCCGGCCGCCGTCATGCTCGAGCCGCACCCTGTACGACGTGCTCATGCCTGGCGCGAAGGCGTAGGATCCACGATCGCCGGGGGACGGAGCGGGCGTACCGATTGGGAGTGCCGCCAGCGCGGCCAGGGCCACGATGCAGCTAGTGAGCGCAACGACGGCGGGAAACCCGGGCGGACGCATATGGTTCAGGAAGCCAATTCCGATGCGAACTTACGGCGGTCATTGTACCCGTCCCCATGGCGGCGGCATCCGGTTCAGCAAATGCACGCCGGGCGGATCAACACAGTACCCTCTGGGCCCCGTCGGCCACTCTTGGGATTACGTGGCAGGACGCAAATCAGGGGAACCATGACCGCCGTGCGCATGAGTGCGGCGGCCTCAGTCGCGATTACCGGTATCGGCGCCGTTGCAGGCTCGAGCGTCACCGTCCAGCCGACGCAGGACACCGACTACGTGCTGACGGCCAGCAACGACGCCGGCCAGCCCTACGCCCAGCCGCTGGCCGCGAGCGGCGGCCACCCGCCCTACCTGTGGATCGGATCGGGTGTTCCGCCCGGCGTCGAGTTGCAGAGCAACGGCAACCTCAGCGGCACGCCGAGTGCCCGCGGAACTTACGCAGTCACGGCCACCATAATTGATGGCGCCACACCGAGCGGCATCGCCACCGGCCAGTGGTCAATGGTCGTGCAGTAACGCTCAGGCCGCCGCGCTCATCTCCGCGAGCACGGCGGCGACGGCATCGACCGCCCCGGCGATGCCGCGCTCTCCGAGCTGGCCCATGCAGCCGACGCGGAAGGTCTCGACGGTCGTGAGCTTTCCCGGATAGAGGATGTAGCCGCGCGCCTTGACGGCCTCGTAGAAACTCTTGAACTGGTAGCCCGGGACTGCGCGGCGCGTGGAAAGTCACGATGATCGGCGCCTGGATCGTCGCCGGCAGGAAGCTGCGCAAGCCCGAGCCCGCCGAGCCCCTCGATCAGCGTGCGGCAGTTCGCGGCATAGCGCGCGCCGCGCGCCGCGCGACCACCTTCTCGCAGGTACTGCTCGAGGGCTGAATCGAAGGCGGCGACCACGTGCGTTGGCGGCGTGAAGCGCCACTGCGTCGTCTTCTGCATGTAGACCCACTGGTCGTGGAGGTCCATGGCCAGCGAGTGGCTGTTGCCTTCGGCGCGCTCCAGCGCCGCGCGCCGCGCGATCACGAAACCCATGCCCGGCGGCCCCTCGAGGCACTTGCCGGAGGCGGCGATCAGGGCGTCGAACGGCATGCGGCCAGCGTCGATCTCGAGTGCGCCGAAGGAGCTCATGGCGTCGACGATCAGGCTGCGCCCGTGCTGCGCCACGACCTCAGCCACGGCGGCAGCGGGTTGAGGATGCCAGCGCTGGTCTCGCAATGGACCAGTGCGACGTGCGTGATGGCAGGATCCGCGGCCAGCGCCCGCTCGACGTCCTCGGCGCCACCGCGGCATCCTCGGCGTAGTCGATCGTGGTCACGGCCCGGCCCAGCACTCGGCAGATGCGCGCAATGCGCTGGCAGTAGGCGCCGTTCTGCGGCACCAGCACGTGGCCGGCGCGCGGCACGAGCGTGCCGATGGCCGCCTCCACCGAGAACGTGCCACTGCCCTGGAGCGGCACGCATTCGTGCGTCCCGGCGGCGTTCACGATCGCGAGCAGGCGCTCGCGGATGCGGCCGGTGATGCGGTTGAAGTCGGCGTCCCAGGAACCCCAATCCCGCAGCATGCTCTGCCGGGTCGCCAGCGAAGTCGTCAGGGGGCCGGGAGTCAGCAGGTAGGGTGTCGAAGTCATGGTCGCCGCCGCGGGAAGTATGTCGGGCCATACAGTAAACTGTCGGCGAGCACTGTCATGTTGCAGCGGCCACGAGGGGCCACGATGGGCGAGATCTCCGTGAACGGTCGCCGCTACCGCCTGCCGGAGCGCCCGTCGGTGGTGGTCTGCGTCGACGGCTGCGAGCCTGATTACATCGCCCAGGCGGTGGCGGGCGGGCACATGCCGTGGATGAAGACGGTGCTGGCGCAGCGGCACCGCCGTGATCGCCGATGGCGTCATGCCCACGTTCACCAATCCCAACAACTTGTCGATCGTGACGGGCGCGCCACCGTCCGTGCACGGCATTTGCGGCAATTACCTCTACGATGCAACGAAGAACGTCGAGGTCATGATGAACGACCCGAGCTGGCTGCGCGCGCCGACGCTGCTGGCGGCGCTCGCCGACGCAGGCTGCGGCGGTCGCCGTGGTCACGGCCAAGGACAAGCTGCGCACGCTGCTCGGCCACGGCTTGCGTGGCGTGTGCTTTTCCGCCGAGAAGGCCGATCGACGCACGCTCGCCGAGCACGGCATCGAGGGCGTGATCGAGTTCGTCGGCCGACCAGTGCCGGAGGTCTACAGCGCCGCGCTGTCCGAATTCGTGTTCGCCGCGGCGTGCGCCTGATGCAGACGCGCCGCCCCGATGTCATGTACCTGTCGACGACCGACTATGTGCAGCACAAGCACGCGCCGGGCACGGCGGCGGCCAACGAGTTCTACCAGATGATGGACGCTTACCTGCGCGCGCTCGATGCGCTCGGCTGCGTGATCGTGATCACCGCCGATCATGGCATGAACGCCAAGACGCGCATGGACGGCGAGTCCGGACGTCGTCTACCTGCAGGACGTGCTCGATGCCTGGCTCGGCGCGGCTGCGCTGCCGCGTGATCCTGCCGATTACGGACCCCTACGTCGTGCACCACGGGGCCCTCGGCTCGTTTGCGACCGTGTACCTGCCGGCCGCGGCGGATGGCGCGGCCATCGCGGCGCGGATTCGCGCGCTGCCGGGCATCGAGGAGGTGCTGGTCCGCTCGGACGCGGCCACGCGCTTCGAACTGCCGGCCGACCGCATCGGCGACCTGGTCGTGACCGGGATGCGGTCGACGGTGATCGGCAGCGCCGCGGCGCGCCACGATCTCTCGGGTCTCGACGTGCCGTTGCGCTCGCACGGCGGCCGCAGCGAGCAACGCGTGCCGCTGATCATGAATCGGCGCGCCGTGGGGCTCGACACGGCGCGTCGCTGGCGCAACTTCGACGCATTCGACTGGGCGCTGAACCATGCCGCCTGAAGCATCTCGCCGGGGCATACTGCACGGTGGCGCCGGCGGTGCGGACGCCGGCCGGCTGATGCCGGTCCACAACCCGTACACGGGCGCGCTCGCCGGCGCTGTGCCCGTGGCCACGGCCGCGGATGTCCGCGAGGCCATCGCAAGTGCGCGCGCCTACCGCTCGCCGCTGACGCGCTACGATCGCTACCAGGTCTGCATGCGCGCGGCCGAGTTATTGCGCTCGCGCCGCGACGCGATCTCCGACCTGATCACGGGCGAGAGCGGGCTGTGCAAGAAGGACACCCTGTATGAGGTCGGTCGCGCCTGCGACGTGTTCCTGTTCGCGGGCAATTCGGCGCTCCAGGATGACGGCCAGGTCTACTCCTGCGACCTGACGGCGCACGGCAAGCGCCGCCGCGTGTACACGCTGCGCGAGCCGCTGCAGGGCGTGATCGCGGCTATCACGCCCTTCAACCACCCCCTCAACCAGGTTGCACACAAGGCGGCGCCCGCAATTGCCACCAACAACCGCATGGTGCTCAAGCCCTCGGAGAAGACACCGCTGAGCGCGCGGCTGCTCGCCGACCTGCTCGTCGAGGCGGGCCTGCCACCGGCGATGTTCCAGATCGTGACCGGGGACCCGCGCGAGATCGCCGACGAACTGCTGACGCATCGCGACGTCGACCTGGTCAGCTTCACCGGCGGCGTCGCCATCGGCAAGCAGATCGCCGCGCGGGCGGTGTACAAGCGCCAGGTGCTGGAGCTGGGTGGCAACGATCCGCTCATCGTCATGGAGGATGCGGACGTCGAGGAGGCGGCCAGCCTCGCGGTCTCGGGCTCCTACAGGAATTCCGGGCAACGCTGCACGGCCGTCAAGCGCCTGCTCGTGCACGAGTCGGTCGCGGACCGCTTCGTCGAGCTGCTGGTCGAGAAATCGCGCGCCGTCGCCTACGGCGACCCCATGGACCCTGACACCGACATGGGCACCGTCATAGACGAGGCCGCGGCGCGTGGCATCGAGGACAAGGTCAACGACGCGATCCGGCGCGGCGCGCGTCTGCTGTGCGGAAACAAGCGTGCCGGGGCGCTCTACTCGCCCACGGTGCTGGACCAGGTCACGCCAGACATGCCGGTCGTTCGGACCGAGACCTTTGGCCCGGTGTCGCCCGTGATCCGCATCTCCTCGATCGACGAAGCCATCGCGGTTGCGAACTCGACCGACTATGGCTTGTCCTCGGCCGTATGCACGAATCGCCTGGACTACATCACCCGCTTCGTCACCGAGCTCAATGTCGGCAGCGTCAATGTCCGCGAGGTTCCGGGCTATCGGCTGGAGCTGACCCCTTTCGGCGGCATCAAGGATTCCGGCATCGGCATCAAGGAAGGCGTGCTGGAAGCGATGAAGTCGTTCACGAACGTCAAAACCTATTCGCTGCCCTGGTAGCGAAGCGCGGCCCGACTGGAGGCCGCGGCCGCGCCCCTGAGCTTCGCGCGCCGCCACCAGATCATGCCGATAAGCAGGCTGTTCGCCACCAGGATGCAGGAGGGCGTCAGCATCGTCGCCAGCGAGTGCACCTGGTTCGCGGCCAGCGACAGTCCGTGGACGATGTTCGACAGCACGAAGTTGTAGGTCGCCTCCTCGCGAGGCCGCATCCAGGACTTGCGAACCGTGGGGTAATAGCCGCCGAGGTCGATGGCCGTGACCAGCACGATCGCGGCCAGGGCGTTGGAGGTGAGGTACCACAGCGGCACGGCCGCGAGGCAGGCCAGCAGCGCGATGAGGTCCCCGCGCGTGATGTCGCGCTCGCCGTAGCGCAGCGACAGCGCCGCAACAGACAGGCAGCTCAGCGACATCGCCGCCATGCTCCAGGCGCCGGGGCCGGCGTGCTCGACATGTCGTCCCGCGGCGGCAATGCCGACCGCCAATCCCCAGATGAGCCACGTGAACAGGTGCGGCTTGATCCGCCGCCGCAGCATCAGCCGCCAATAAAGGATCGTCGATGTCGTGACCAGCGCCACCGAAACCTGGCCCAGCAGCGCCTTGTCTAAGTCCATTTAATTAATATATATCATATACATACAGAATTTTTATGATGTTATTAATCGATCACTTCGTTTCGGCCCTCAGCGCCGCTTCGTAAGCACCACGTGCGTGGCGTTCGGCGTGGCGACATGCTCGCTGCGCTGGTACCCAAGGGCTGGCAGGTTCAGGCCCGCGAGCAGGTTTTCGCCGGCGCCCAGCAACACCGGGGAGATCGCGAGGTGCATTTCGTCGACCAAGCCGGCGCAGAGGTACTCCCTGATCGTGGCGACGCCGCCGCCGAGGCGCACGTCTAGCCCGTCCGCAGCCTCCATGGCCCGCTCCAGCGCCGCGTGGATGCCGTCGGTGACGAAGCGAAAGGTGGTGCCGCCGGCCATCTCCAGGGGTTCGCGCGCGTGATGCGTGAGCACGAATACCGGCGTGTGGTACGGTGGGTTCGCGCCCCACCACCCTTTCCAGCTCGCGTCCAGCCAGGGTCCGCGCACCGGCCCGAACATGTTGCGGCCCAGGATCCAGGCGCCAACCTTGCGGAAGCCGCGCGCGGCGAAGTCATCGTCGACGCCCGTGGCGCCACCCTGGTCGCCAAACATCTGCCGGAAGGTGCGGGTCGTGAACGCCCAGTCGTGCAGCGCCATGCCGCCGACGCCGAGCGGGGCATCGAGCGCCTGGTTCGGGCCCGCTCCATAGCCGTCGATGGAGATGCTGAAGCTCTGCACGCGCAACCTGGCCATGGCGAAGCCCCGCTATCCCTTGCTTCCGGCCAGGCCCACGGCCCGCAGCAGCGGCTTGATCGTCAAGCCCTGCACCAGCAACGTCAAGAGCACGACGCCAAAGGTCACGTGCAGGATCAGGTCGCGATGGCCAAAATCGCGCGGCAGCGACAGCGCCAGCACCATCGACAATCCGCCCCGCAGGCCGCCCCAGCACAGCACGGCCGCCCACGAAGCGGGCATGCCGGTGCTTCCGGCTGCGCGCATGATCGCGTACTTGCCATAGACCAGCGCGGCGCGCGCCAGGTTGATCGCGACCCAACCGACCAGGATCTCCGGCAGGTAGCGCGCCAGCGTCGCCAGGTTGATCTCGAGGCCCATGAGCAGGAACACGAAGCTGTTGAGCAGGAAAGCCGCGTAGCCCCAGAAGGCGTCGACGGCAACGCGCGTCACCGGCCGCATGCCGCGCTGCGCGCCCCAGTTTCCGGTCACCATTCCCGCCACGACGCAGGCGATCACGCCCGACAGGCCCAGCCACTCGGCGGCGATGAATGCCCCGTAGGCCGCCAGCACGGTCAGCGTGATCTCGATCATCGGATCGTCGATCGTCCGCGTCACCAGGCTCATGGCCAGCCCGACCGCAGCGCCGACCACGATCGCAAGGCCGGCGACGCGCACGAACTCTACCACGGCTCCTCCCACGCCCAGCGAGTTACCGGTGGCCATGCCGAGCACGATCGTGAAGATCACGATCGCGGTACCGTCGTTGAACAGCGATTCGGCCTCGACGATGACCGCGAGCCGCTGGTCGACTCCCAGCGTGCGGAAGATCGCCAGCACGCTGATCGGATCAGTGGCTGAGATCAGCGCCCCGAACACCATCGCCTCGATGAAGGCGATGCTCCCGGGCATGAGCTGGTTGACGCCCCACCACAGCAGCAGTGCCGTCAGGAAGGTCGCCACCACGAGGCCTGGCACCGCCAGGCTCAGGATCGAGACGCGCGAGCGCCAGACCTCCTTGAAGTGAATCTGGAACGCGGCCTCGAACAGCAGGCCGGGCAAAACGACCAGGTACAGCAGTTCCTTCGACAGGTGCGGGCCTGAGTACGGCAGCAAGTTGCCCATCACGAGGCCGGCCAGCACCAGCCCGATCGCGTACGGCAGGCGCGCGCGATTAGAGAGCACGGCCACGGCCGTGGCAACCGCAAGCAGCATCAGGAAATTCAGTTCGGGATGGGCCACCGCGATACCCCTGCCACGAGCCTGATTCAGCCTTCGCTGTGGCGGACGGCGACCCGCGCCGCCGCCAGGTCCCAGGCCGCATTGCCAACGGTCTTCAGCAGCACTGGCCCTCGTGGCGGACCGGCCGCGGCCAGCGCGGCCGCCAGTGGCCGGACCCGATCCCAATCGACCCCGGCGCGGATCAGGTCCCCCGCCTCGTGCCGGGCAGCTTCCGGATCATCGACGTAGACCTCGCTGCCGCGCACCGTGGCCGCGTCGATCTCCGCCGCATCGGGGCTGAAGGAGCCGACTGCGACCAGCAGGCGATCGGCGCGGGCGGGCTCCCGGTAGACGGGCTCGCGGCTCGTGGTGCAGGCGATGAAGACGTCGATGTCGTCCGCGATCGCGGCCTCGCGCGCCGGAGTCAGCGTCGCGCCGAGGTGCGCGTGGCCGGAGCAGAATTTCTCGCTGGCGCCCGGAGTGCGTCCGGCCACGCTGATGCGCGCCTCGGGAAACAGTTCCGTCAGCGCCTCGACGTGATGGCGTGCCTGGGCGCCGGTTCCCGTGAGCCAGACGCAGCGCGGCCGATGTGGCAGCAGCGCCTGGATGCCGAGCATCGACAGCGCCGCGGTACGCCGGCCGGTCACCGTGGCCCCATCGAGCGACAGCAGCTGGGCGCCATCATCCAGGTTCCAGACGCTGACCTGGCCGTGGATCGTCGGCAATCCTCGTTCGCGGTTGGCAGGCACGACAGTCACCAGCTTGTGCACCGCCAGGTCGGCGCCCGCGGCCAGCATTGACAGCACCGCTCCACCGCCGGAAATCGCGACAACCTGGCGCTGGGGACAGTGTATGGCGCCGCTGGCCAGCTCCAACGCCGCAACGCGCAGCGCCTCGACCAGCACGTCGTAGGGCAGCAGTTCCGCCGTACCTGGCGCGTCGCAGACCCTCATGTGCACACCCGGGTTAACCCATGATCATCTGGCGTTCCTTGGCCGCGTAGCCCTCGCTCGCTGCAGCCTCCGGCGCCAGCAGCGAGACGACGACGGCGACGAGGAAGGCCAGCGGCATCGACACCAAGGCCGGGTTCTTGAGCGGGAACCAGGCGTGCTCGTGGTGCAGGATGTCGACCTGCACCGTCGGCGACAGCACGATCAGCACACCCGCGGTCAAGGTGCCCGTAACCACCGCCGCGACCGCGCCGGCCGTGGTGAATTTCTGCCAGTAGATCGAGAGCACCAGGGCCGGGAAGTTGCCGCTGGCGGCAAGCGCGAACGCCAGGCCGACCATGAAGGCCACGTTCTGCCCCTTGAATGACAGTCCCAGCGCCATCGCCAGCACGCCCAGCAGCACGCTGGCGACGCGCGCCACCCGCAGCTGCTCCTCGCGTGGCGCGTCGCCATGACGCACGACGTTGACCCAGAGGTCATGCGAGAGCGCGGCGGCGCCCGAGAGCGTGAGGCCGGCCACGACCGCCAGTATGGTCGCGAAGGCCACGGCAGCGATGAAGCCCAGCAGTGCGGTGCCGCCCAGGGACTCGGCCAGCAGCGGCGCCGCCATGTTGCCACCTTTGTCGACGGCGACGATGGCGTCGTGCCCCACCAGCACCATCGCGCCGAAGCCCAGCACGAAGGTCAGCAGGTAAAAGCAGCCGATCAGGCCGGTGGCCCAGAACACCGACTGGCGTGCGGCACGCGCATCGGGGACGGTGTAGAAACGCATCAGGATATGCGGCAGGCCCGCGGTGCCGAACATGAGTGCCAGGCCGAGCGACACGGCTTCCCAGGGGTTGCTGATGAGCTTTCCGGGCCCGAGCACGCCCTCCCCGTAGCGCTCCGCGGCCGTGGCGAACAGCCGCAGCGGGTTGAAATGGAATTGCGCCAGCACCAGCAGCGCGAGCAGGCAGGCCCCGCCGAGCAGCAGCACGGCCTTGACGATCTGCACCCAGGTGGTGGCGATCATGCCGCCAAACAGCACGTAAGCGAGCATGACCACGCCGACGATGAACACCGCCGATTCGTAGGAGAGCCCGAACATCAGCTTGATCAGGTTGCCGGCGCCCACCATCTGCGCGATCAGGTAGGCCGCGACCACCGCCAGCGAGCCGAGCGCCGCCGCGATCCGCACCGGCTTCTGCCGCAGGCGGAAGCTGACGACATCGCTGAAGGTGTAGCGGCCCAGGTTTCGCAGCGGCTCGGCAATCAGGAACAGCACCACCGGCCAGCCCACGAGCCAACCAGTGGAGTAGATGAGCCCGTCGAAGCCCGAGGTGGCGACCAACCCGGCGATGCCGAGGAAGCTCGCGGCGCTCATGTAATCGCCCGCGAGCGCAAAGCCGTTCTGGCGCCCGGTGATGCGGCGTCCGGCGGCGAAGAAATCCTCGGTGGTGCGCGTGTGCCGTGCCGCCCACCAGGTGATCGCGAGCGTAACGGCGACGAAGGCAATGAAGAAGCCGATCGCCGTCGCGTTCGGGGTGCCGAGCGTGGCGCCGGCGCTCACGTGCGCGGCTCCGCTGAGCGCAGCTCGCCGATGCGCCGGTCGAGGTGGCCGTTGGCCCAGCGCACGTAGATCCAGGTGACGATCCAGCTCGCGACGATGACCAGTGCGCCGAGCAGTATGCCGAGGCTGAGACCGGGAGCCAGCAGTCGCCCGACGAGTGGCTTATCGAAGGCGATCAGCAGCACGAAACCAAAGTAGACGACCACCATGATGAGGCTCAGCGCAATGGCAATTCGCCAGCGCTGGCGCGACAGCGACGCCAGGCTCATAGGTCCCCCTTGTCTCCCCGGCCGCGCCCCCCGCGGGCGCGACTACTCAATGCGCAGCGGCCTGCAACGGCAACGCCTGCTGCAGCGACTGGGCGCTCACGCTGTAGTCCCCGACCGACACCTGCTTCGGCACGCAGGTGGTGTGATACTCGAGATTCCTGAGCGTGAAGCCCTTCTTCACCATGTCGCCCATCTGCTCGATGAGTTCGCACTCGCCCATGCCCATGTCGTGGGGCCGGCTCGGCGCGAGCCGCACATTCTTCCAGGTCGCCTTGACGGCGCCGGTCGCCGTCGGGTCAGCCGCCGGCACGAGCGAGCTGAATTCCACCGATACCCAGGCCGACTTGTTGGGCTGGTTTTGCGCGCGGTCGCAGCTGTAGGCCCGCACCTTGAGATCATCCGGGCGCGCGCCGAAGGCCAGCAGGATCAAGCGCATCTTGTCCTCGAGCCCGGTGCAAGTATAGAAGGCGGTGAAGGCTGCGAACGGAAGATCCACTTTCTGGTGCCGCCATTCGGCCGCCACAGGCTTATCCGATGCTGCCGCCGCGGGCATGGTGGCCGGGCCCTGGGCCTGGGCTTGTGCCGCAAGCATCACGCCGACGCTGCCTAGCAGCGCTGCCCGGATCGCGCCCGGGTTCTGTGCATTCGCTTCGTGTTTCATGACGCACCTCACTGCATGTGCTGCCCACCATTGATGGCAATATTGGCGCCCGTGACGAAGGCGGCCTCTTCGCTGGCGAGATAGGCGACCAGGCCGGCGACCTCCTCGGGCTTGCCAAGGCGCCCCATCGGGATCTGCGGGATGATCTTCGATTCCAGCACGTCCTTCGGGATCGCCATGACCATCTGCGTGCCGATGTAACCCGGCGAGATCGTGTTCACGGTGACGCCCTTGCGCGCGACCTCGAGCGACAGCGCCTTGGTGAAGCCGTGCATGCCAGCCTTCGCGGCCGAATAGTTGGTCTGGCCGAAGGCGCCCTTCTGCCCATTGACCGAGGAAATATTGATCACGCGGCCCCAGCCGCGGTCGACCATGCCGTCACAGACCTGCTTGGTCATGTTGAAGACCGAATCGAGGTTAGTGTGCATGACCGCGTCCCAGTTGACCCGGTCCATCTTGCGGAAGGTCATGTCGCGCGTGATGCCGGCATTGTTGACCAGCACGTCCACGGGACCCACTTCCGCCGCGACCCGGGTGACGCAGGCCACGCACGACTCCCAGTCGGTCACGTCGCAGGGGAAGGCATGGAAGCTGTAGCCGCGCGCCTGCATGCCCGCGAGCCAATGCTGGGCCTTGCTGTTGCCGGGCGAATAGGTGGTCACCACGGTATCGCCCAGCTCAGCCAGCTTGATGCAGATGGCTTCGCCGAGTCCGCCCATTCCCCCCGTCACCAACGCAATCCTTTTCTTTGTCATGATCAGACCCTTCGATCAATTTCGTTCTACGGCCAGGGCCACGCCCATGCCGCCGCCAATGCACAGGCTCGCCAGCCCGCGACGCGCGCCACGGCGCGCCATTTCGTGCAGCAAGGTGACCAGTATGCGGCAGCCCGAGGCGCCGATCGGGTGGCCGATGGCAATGGCGCCGCCGTTGACGTTGATCTTGCTCGTGTCCCAGCCCATCTGGCGGTTTACGCCGATTGCCTGCGCTGCAAAGGCCTCGTTGATCTCCATGAGGTCGAGGTCGGCGTGCGTCCAGCCGGCCTTGCGCAGGCACAGCTGGCTGGCCGGCACCGGCCCGAGCCCCATGACCTTCGGATCGACACCTGCGGAGGAATAGGCACGCACCGTGGCGAGCGGCTTCAGGCCCAGTTCGCGCGCACGCGCGGCCGAGGTCATCATGACCGCCGCCGCTCCGTCGTTGAGCCCTGAGGCGTTGCCGGCCGTGACCGTGCCCTCCTTGCTGAAGGCGGGCTTGAGTTCGCCCAGGGACTCGGCGGTCGCGCCGAGGCGGATGTACTCATCGCTGTCGAAGCGGACGCTGCCCTTCTTCGAGGGCACCTCGACCGGCACGATCTCGTCTCGGAAGCGCCCGGCCTTCTGCGCGGCCTCCGCCTTCTGCTGCGAGGCGGCGGCGAACTCGTCCTGCTC
This sequence comes from uncultured Gammaproteobacteria bacterium, assembly GCA_963778855.1. Lineage (GTDB taxonomy): Bacteria > Pseudomonadota > Gammaproteobacteria > Steroidobacterales > Steroidobacteraceae > FEN-1191. The sequence goes on from CAVZWC010000005.1 coordinate 24,590, forward strand.
GCGGCGCGAGATATCGTACTGGCGGGCGACGTTTTCGGCCGTGACGCCCATATGGTAGTTGTTGTACACGTCCCACAGGCCGTCGACGATCATGCTGTCCACGAGTTTGGCATCGCCCATGCGGAAGCCGTCGCGCGATCCGGCCAGCACGTGCGGCGCAGCGCTCATGTTCTCCTGCCCGCCGGCGATGACGATGTCGGCGTCGCCGCAACGTATGGCCTGCGCCGCGAGGTGCGTGGCCTTGAGCCCGCTGCCGCAGACCTTGCCCACCGTCATCGCGGGCACGCTGTCGGGAATTCCCGCGCGCAGCGAGGCCTGGCGCGCCGGGTTCTGGCCGCAGCCGGCCGTGAGCACCTGGCCCATCAGCACCTCGGACACCTGCGCGCCCGGCACGCCCGTCGACGCCAGTAGCGCCTTGATGACCTGCGCCCCGAGATCGGCTGCCGGCACCTTGGCGATGCTGCCGCCGAACTTCCCGACTGCGGTACGGAGCGCCGCGACGATGACGACCTCTTCCATGCCCGAACTCCCGCCTGGCCAGGTTGGCATTCTACCCTTTGACCGATGAAGGATCAGTGTCGTTCCGCGCGCCAGAGCACGCCGGCGTCGATCGCCCGCACGTCGGTGACGCCGGCCAGGGCCATGCTGACGACCAACTCCTGGCGCATGATCTCGATCGCCAGCGTGACGCCGGCCTGGCCCCGGGCTGCGAGCGCGTACAGGAAGGCCTTGCCCATGAGGCAGCCCCGGGCGCCGCTGGCGAGCGCCTTGAGCACGTCCTGGCCGCTCATGATTCCGCCGTCGAACAGTACCTCGGAGCGGCCCTGGACGGCCTCGGCCACGCGCGGCAGGACGCTGATCGACGAGGGCGCCCCGTCGAGCTGCCGCCCGCCGTGGTTCGAGACCACGACGGCGTCGGCGCCGTGGTCCGCAGCCCGGCGCGCGTCCTCCGGATCGAGGATGCCCTTGATGACCAGCCGCCCAGCCCACTGCGAGCGCACCCAGGCCACGTCGTTCCAATTGGCCGCCGGGTACGACTGCTCGTTGAGCCAGGACGACAGCGAGCGCAGGCCGCCCGGAGCATTGAGTCGCCCTTCCAGGTTGCCGAACGTGCGTCGCCGCGCGCGCAGCATCCCGAACGCCCAGGCCGGCTTGGTCGCGATCTCGAGCGCATTGCGCAGCGTCAATCTCGGCGGCACGCTCAGGCCGTTCTTGGCATCGCGGCGCCGCAAGCCCAATACCGGGAGGTCGAGCGTCAGCACGAGCACCGGGCACTGCGCCGCCCGCGCCCGGCCGATCAGGTCGGCGTTGAAGCCGCGGTCACGCATCAGGTAGAGCTGGAACCAGAACGGCGTGGTGCTCGCCCCGCGCACGTCCTCGATGGAGCAGATCGATACCGTGCTCAGGCAAAAAGGGATGCCGGCCGCGGCGGCGGCGAGCGCGCCATGGATCTCGCCGTCGCGGTGGAACAGCCCGGTCAGTCCCGTGGGTGCGATGCCGAAGGGCAAGGCGCAGGCCTGGCCCAGCATCGTGGTGCCGGTCGCAATGCTGGCGACGTCGACGCCCACGCGCTGGCGAAACTGCAGCGCATCGAGGTCGGCGCGATTGCGCTGCAGCGTCAGCTCGTCGTAGGAGCCACGATCGGCATAGTCGAAGATCGCCCGCGGCACGCGCCGCCGCGCCGCGGCGCGCAGGTCGGCGATGCTGTTCAGGATCGTCATGACGGCACCTGCATTGGCGGATGGATGCTCAGGAGACCTCGACGATGCGATTGCGCAGCTCGCCGATGCGATCGATCCGCGCCACCACCACGTCTCCGCCCTTGAGCGGGCGCGGTGGATCCATGGCGTAGCCGACGCCCGAGGGCGTTCCCGTGGCAATGATGTCGCCAGCCTCGAGCGTCAGCCCGGCCGAGAGCGTGGCGATGAGGGTCGGGATGTCGAAGATCATCTGCCCGACCTTGGCGCGCTGGCGCGGCTCGCCGTTCACCGTAAGCGAGAGCTCCAGCGTCCGCGGGTCACCAATCGTCGCACGATCGACGATGCAGGGCCCGATTGGGCAGGTGGTATCGAGCGACTTGCCCTTGAACCACTGGTCGTGGCGGCGTTGCAGGTCGCGGGCCGTGATGTCATTGAGTACCGTATAGCCGAACACATGGTCAAAGGCGCGCCCCGGCGCGATGTCGCGGCCCGCCGTGCCGATGATCACGGCGAGTTCCACCTCGTAGTCGAGCAGCCGCGTGAGCTTCGGGTCGAGACGGACCTCGCCTTCAGGGCCGTTGATGGTGCCGGTCGCCTTGGTGAAGAACTGCGGCGCCTCCGGCAACTTCGCCTCCTTGCCCGCCTTGGCGAAACCCTCGCGCACGTGATCGGCGTAGTTGCGCCCGACGCAGAACACGTTGCGCAGGGGCGCAGGGATCGGCGCCAGCAGGCGCACGCGAGCCATGTCGATCCAGGCGTCGGCGAATTCCCCGAGGCGCGATTCCATGCGCTGCAGGGCCGCGAGCGTAGCCTCGCCGCCGCGAATGAGCGCCAGCATGCTGCTGAAGTCCGCCGCTTCGTTCATGCGGCGCCCGGCCGCCGCGAGGTCGAGCACCCGTCCATCGAGCCACAGGCCCGTCAGCGTCCGGCCATCGTGGCTGCAACTCACAAGTTTCATGTTGCCGTGTTCCCGTAAAGATCGTGGTGGATTTCGCGCAGGCGATTCTTCTGCACCTTGCCCATGGCATTGCGCGGCAGCTCGCTGCAGAACAGCACGCGCTTGGGACACTTGTAGCCAGCCAGGCGCTCGTGCAGCCGCGCCATTATCACCGCTTCCGTGGGCCCCGGGCCGGTTGCGCCGCCGCCCTGCAGCACCACGGCCGCCGAGACGCCCTCGCCGAAATCCGGATGTGGCACGCCGAAGACCGCGGACTCCGCAATCCCGGGGATGGCGTCGATCTCGGCCTCGACCTCGCGCGGGTAGACGTTGAAGCCGCCGGTGATGATCAGGTCCTTGCTCCGGCCGACAATGTGCAGGTAACCGTCAGCATCGATCCGGCCCAGGTCGCCGGTCACGAAGTAGCCGTCGTCGCGGAACTCCGCGCGCGTGCGATCGGGCATGCGCCAGTAGCCCGGGAACACGTTTGGCCCCCGCACCTCGATCATGCCGACGGCGCCGGCGGCAAGCACAGTGCCATTCTCGACGTCGACCACCCGCAGCGACACCCCCGGCAGCGGCAGGCCAACGCTACCGGGACGCCGCTCGCGGTCGTAGGGGTTCGAGGCATTGATCCCGGTCTCGCTCATGCCGTAGCGCTCGAGGATCGCATGCCCGGTGCGCCGCAGCCACTCACGATGCGTTTCCGGCGGCAATGGCGCCGATCCCGAGATGCAGACGCGAATGCGCGCCATGGCCTGGCGATCGATACGCGCATCCTGCAGCAAGCGCAGGTAGTGGGTCGGCACCCCCATCAGCACGGTCGCGGCGCCTAGCTGCGCCAGCACGGCCTCGGCCGAGAAGGCAGGCAGCAGGATCATCGAGGCGCCGGCCGCGAGCACCACGTTCAATGCCACGAACAGGCCGTGGATATGGAACAGCGGCAGGAAGTGCAGCAGCACGTCCGCGCCCGAGAAGCGCCAGCAGCCCCTGAGAGCCAGCGCGTTCGCGGCCAGGTTGTCGTGCGTGAGCATGGCCCCCTTGGACCGCCCGGTGGTTCCCGAAGTGTAAATGATCGCCGCGAGGTCGCCTCCCGAGCGCTCGATTTCGAAGGCGGTCGCTGGCTGCGAGTCGGCGCGCGCCGCCAGCGAACCCCCCTGCCCCTTGCCCCCAAGCGTCACGACGTGCGCCACGCCGTGCCGCTGCGCCAGTGGCAGCACTGCGCCCAGGCGTTCGGGCGCGCACACGACCACGCGGGGCGCCGCATCGGCGATGTAATGCTCCAGTTCGGCCAGCGTGTAGGCCGTGTTGAGCGGCACGTAGACCGCGCCTGCGCGCAGCACGCCGAGGTAGAGCAGGATCAGATCGACGCTGCGCTCGGCCTGCACGAGCACGCGATCGCCCGGCTGCACGCCGAGCTCCAGCAGCACGTTCGCGTAGCGGGCGCCGCCCGCGCCGACGTCGGCATGGCTCAGGGCTGCCGCACCCGGCCGGCGGATGCACGGACGATCGCCAATGCCCTCGCCATCGCCCTTGCCCGTGCCAGCGCTGGCCGCAGCGCGCAGTCGCGCATGGAGGTTCGCGTTCGAGCTCAAGCCGATGCGTCCGGCAGTCGTCGCTTGGCCTCGCGACGCCGCGCATGCAGGATCCACTCGGTGTAGCCGTTGGGCTGCCTGGCGCCTTTGAACACGAGCTCGCAGGCCGCCTGGAAGGCCTGGCTGCGCCCGAAGCCGGGAGCCATGGGCTGGTAACCAGGCTCGAGCGCGTTCTGCCGGTCGACGACTCGCGCCATGGCCTGCAGCGCTGCGAGGGCCTGCTCGCGCGTGCACACGCCGTGCAGCAGCCAGTTCGCCATGTGCTGGCTCGAGATGCGCAGCGTCGCGCGGTCTTCCATGAGCGCCACGCCGTGCACGTCGGGCACCTTCGAGCAGCCAATGCCGAGGTCCACCCAGCGCACCACGTAACCGAGGATACCCTGCGCGTTATTGTCGAGCTCCTGCGTGATATCGGCGGCGTTCCAGGAGCGCACCGGGGCCAGCGGTGGCATCAGCAGCTCCACGAGCAGGTCGCGCCCGTCGCCGCGCAGGCCACGCTGGACCGCCGCGACGTCAACGTCGTGGTAGTGCAGCGCGTGCAGCGTCGCGGCAGTCGGCGACGGCACCCAGGCAGTGCTGGCGCCGGCGCGCGGCTGCGCGACCTTGGTGCGCAGCATCTCGCGACATCTGGTCCGGCATGGCCCACATGCCCTTGCCGATCTGGCCATGGCCGGCCAGCCCGCAGGACAGCCCGATCGCGACGTTCTGGCGCTCGTAGGCCTCGAGCCAGGCGGCCTCGCGGATGTCCGCCTTGCGCAACATGGCGCCCGCCGCCATCGAGGTGTGGATCTCGTCGCCGGTGCGATCGAGGAAGCCGGTGTTGATGAACACGATGCGCTCGCGCGCGGCGCGGATGCACTCGCGCAGGTTGACGGAGGTGCGGCGCTCCTCATCCATGATGCCCATCTTGAGCGTATTGCGCGGCAGATCGAGCAGCTCCTCGACGCGCGCGAACAGCCGCACCGCGAACGCAACCTCGGCCGGTCCGTGGAGCTTGGGCTTGACGATGTACACCGACCCGCGCTGGCTGTTGCGCAGCTCCCCGGTCTCGTGCAGGTCGTGCAGCGCGACCAGCGCGCTGATCGCGGCGTCAAGCATGCTCTCCGGCACCGGGGCGCCATCCAGTCGCACCATGTCGCTCATCATGTGGTGGCCGACGTTGCGCACCAGCAGCAGGCTCCGTCCGGGCAGCCGGAGCTCACGCCCATCGATGCCGGTATAGCGGCGATCGGGGTTGAGCCGGCGCACGAGTTCACGGCCGCCCCTGGGGAACCTCGCCTCGAGCGTGCCGCGCATCAGCCCCAGCCAGTTGCGGTAGGCGCCGACCTTGTCCTGTGCGTCCACGGCGGCGACGGAATCCTCGAGATCCTGGATCGTGCTGACTGCCGATTCCAGCACCAGGTCGCTGACGCCGGCGAGGTCGGAGCGGCCAACGGCGCCCGCGCGGTCGATATTGACCTCGACGTGCAGCCCGTGATGTCGCAGCAGCAGCAGGCTCGGCGCCTCGGCCGCGCCCTGGAAACCGGCGAGCGCCGCCTCCGATTGCAGCCTCGTGCGACCACCTGCCGTCACCGCCTCGAGGCGGCCATCGGCCAGCCGGTAGCCCCTGACGTCGCGGTGCGAGCCGGAAGCGAGCGGGAAATAGCGGTCGAGGAAATCCCGGCCGTAGGCGACCACGCGCTCGCCTCGCACGGGGTTGTAGTCGCTGCCGCGTTGCGCCCCGTCGGCCTCCGGCACGGCGTCGGTGCCGTAGAGCGCGTCGTAGAGGCTGCCCCAGCGGGCGTTGGCAGCATTGAGGGCGTAGCGCGCGTTGCTGACGGGCACGACCAGCTGTGGCCCGGCCACGCTCGCGATCTCGGCATCGACGTTGCCCGTGGCAACCTCGAAGTCCGGGCCTTCGGTCACGCGGTAACCGATCGCGTCGAGCATCGCCAGGTAGTCGGCTCCGTAGCCCGCCGCGCCCGGGGCGCGCTGGTGCCAGGCGTCGAGCCTGGCCTGCAGGTCGTCGCGCGTGGCGAGCAGAGCGGCATTCAGCGGCGCAAGCTCACGCAGCATTGCGGCGAGGCCGCTCCAGAACTTGCGGGGCGCCACGCCGGTCCCGGGCAAGGCCTCCGCGTCCACGAAGCGCTGCAGTTCCGGATCGACCTCGATGCCGTCCACGCCGCTCATGAGGCCGACAATCCGGCGTACTCCGGATGGCTTTGCACGAAGGCCCGGACGAAGGGGCAGACCGGCACGATGCGCTCGCCGCGTTCGCGCACCAGCTCCAGCGTCGCCGCGACCAGGCGCGCTCCGGTGCCATGCCCGCGCAGGGCGGCCGGGACCTCGGCGTGGTCCAGGTACAGCGTTCTGCCGGACCGGCGATAGTCGATGAAGGCGATGTCGCCGCCGAGGTCGAGCTCGAATCGCTTCAATGCCATGTTGTCGGTCAGCGCACCGTTCACGCAAATCTCCTGCCCGCGCACACGCTCCCGTAAGATGACCGCCATGACCGCCACCGAAATCGACGCCCTGCGCCTGAGCCTCGAGGTCGCGCTGCGCAGCGTGCTGTTCAGCCTGCCGTTCGCGATCGGCATCGCCTGGCTGCTCACCCGGCGCCAATTCGCAGGGCGCGCGCTGCTCGACGCCTTCGTGCACCTGCCGATGGTACTGCCCCCGGTCATGGTCGGCTACGTCCTGCTGCTGCTGCTGGGCGTGCGCGGCCCGATAGGCCATTGGCTCAACGAGTCCTTTGGCCTGCGCCTGGCCTTCACGACGGGTGGCGCCGCTCTGGCGACGGCCGTGATGTCCTTCCCGCTCATGGTGCGCGCGATCCGCCTGTCGCTCGATAACATAGACCGGGGCCTCGAGGAGGCGGCACGGAGCCTCGGGGCCGGCCCGGTGGATCGCTGGTGCACGGTGACGCTGCCGTTGATGGCGCCTGGCATCCTCGCAGGAGCCGTGACGGCCTATGTCGCCAGCCTCGGCGAGTTCGGGGCCGTCATCACCTTCGCCGGCAACGTGCCGGGCGTCACGCAGACGCTGCCCATCGCGCTGTACTCGGCGCTGCAGACCCCCGATGGCGACGCAGCGGCAGCGCGAATCGCGCTGGTCAGCTTCGCGTTGGGGCTCGCGGGACTCGTGGCGGCCGAACTGCTGGCGCGTGCGATCCGGCGGCGGTTGGGGCACTAGGGCCTGTTCACACTAGCCGCGCGACTGCGTTGGCGCCCTCAAAGCCGCCGGGCAAGGCGCGAGGAGAGAAGTTTGGTGACTCCAAATGAACGACGAGCAACGCCGCCCGGCGGCTTTCGGGGCCCAACCGCCTGTATCGAAGGCGCAGTGGTCGGAATTCAACCGCATACGCTTTGTTTCAGGGGGGACGGGGCCGTAATGGGCCGGGGCGGTGTTGCGCCTCGCTCATGTGCACATAGCACACAGCGCTCGGCGCGCCTGGCTCCGGCCCATTGCGGCCGCCGTCGCAGTCGCGCGGCTAGTGTGAACAGGCCCTAACCGTGCTGCGCGTGGACCTGCGATTGCGTCGCGGTGAATTCGACCTCGAGGCGGACTTCTCGGCGCCGACGCCTGGCCTCACGGCGCTTTATGGCCGCTCGGGCGCCGGCAAGACAACGCTCATGCACCTGCTCGCCGGCCTGTTGCGGCCGAACGCAGGCACGATCGAGCTCGACGGCGAGCCCCTCTACGACTCGCGCGCCGGCCACGACCTGCCTGCGCACCGCCGCCGCGTCGGCTGCGTCTTCCAGGACCTGCGGCTGTTTCCGCACCTGGATGTCGCCGGGAACCTGCGCTATGGATTGCATCGCGCCCGGGGCGAGGCGGTGCGCATTCCGTTCGAGCGCGTGCTCGAACTGCTCGATCTCGGCACGCTGCTGCGACGACGCAGCTGGCAGTTGTCGGGCGGCGAGCGCCAGCGCGTCGCGCTCGGCCGCGCCCTGCTGGCCCAGCCGCGGCTGCTGCTGCTTGATGAGCCCCTCGCCAGCATCGACGCCGTCAAACGCGGCGAGCTGCTGCCCTACTTCGAACGGCTGCGCGATGAGCTCGCGTTGCCGATCATCCTCGTGACGCACCAGTTCGAGGATGTTGTGCGGCTCGCGACCCAGGTCGTACTCCTGGACTCCGGGCGCGTGCTGGGCCAGGGAGACCTGCCCACGGTGAGCCTGATGCCGGAAATGGCGCGGCTGGTGGGCAGCGAAGGCGTAGGCGCCGTGATCGAGGGACAGGTGGAGAGCGTGGACCCGGGCACCGGCCTCGCCCGCCTCCTGGCCGGCCGCGACCGGTTGCTGGTGCCCGGCGACGGCCTGGCGCCTGGCCGAAAGCTGCGTCTGCAGCTGCTGGCGCGCGACCTGATCCTGGCCACCACGAAACCGGCGGGACTCAGTGTCCGCAACCAGCTCGAGGGAACCGTGACCGGGCTCAGCCCCGATCCGCCACATAACGTAATGGTGAAGCTCGACAGTGGTGGGCTGGCCTTGCTCGCGCGCGTGACGACGGCGGCGGCAGGTGATTTACAGCTCCGTTCCGGCCAGCGACTCTGGATATTGGTGAAGGCGGTGTCCTTGCGCGCCCACCAGCGGTAACAGTTTCGTTACCGATCCGTTACCGCATTCTCCCCGGTGCTGCCGCACCATGGGCGCTGCTACCGGCAGTCAGGGCAATAGCGGAGACATCGCACATGTTCAAGCAATCGATGAGCCTGGTATTCGCCGCGGCGCTGGTGGCACTGGTGTTCGCCACCCTTCCGGCGCGGGCCGCGGAGGTTCAGCTGCTCAACGTCTCGTACGATCCGACGCGCGAGCTCTACGAGGACTACAACAAGGCGTTCGCGACCTACTGGAAGGGCAAGACCGGAGATACCGTAACGGTGCGCCAGTCGCACGGCGGCTCCGGCAAGCAGGCACGCTCGGTCATTGACGGTCTCGAGGCCGACGTCGTCACGCTTGCGCTCGCAGCCGACATCGACGCGATCGCCAGGAATAGCCAGCTGCTGGCCGACAACTGGCAGTCGCGCCTGCCGCAGAACAGCTCGCCCTACACCTCGACGATCGTGTTCCTGGTCCGCAAGGGCAATCCGAAGCGCATCCTCGACTGGAACGACCTGATTCGGCCCGGCGTACAGGTGATCACGCCCAATCCGAAGACTTCGGGCGGCGCCCGCTGGAATTACCTGGCGGCCTGGGCCTACGCGCTCCGGCAACCGGGCGGAACGGCCGCCAAAGCCCGGGACTTCGTCGGCAAGATGTATCACAACGTGCCGGTACTCGATTCAGGCGCCCGCGGCTCGGCCACGACCTTCGTGCAGCGCGGCATCGGCGATGTGTTGCTGTCATGGGAAAACGAGGCCTATCTCGCGCAACGCGAACAGGGCCGGGGCAGCTTCGACATCGTCTACCCCTCGGTCAGCATCCTGGCCGAGCCGCCGGTCGCGGTCGTCGATAAGATGGTGCTCAAGCACGGCACGGGCAAGGTGGCGGAAGCCTACCTCCGGTATCTGTACTCGCCGGAAGCCCAGGAAATCATCGCCCGGAACTACTACCGGCCGCGCGATGCCGGGGTCGCGGCTCGCTACGCCGCCAAATTCGGCAAGGTCGCGGCGATGGCGACGATCGCAGACTTCGGCGGCTGGACCAAGGCACAACACGAGCACTTCGATGACGGCGGCATCTTCGATCACATTTATTCGCCCTGATAGACTCCGTGCCGAGCGGGGTAGCGCATGTCCATCACCATCGACCAGGTGTCGAAGCTCTATCACGGCGTCCCGGTCGTCAATGACGTCACGATCGAGATCCGAACCGGCGAATTCTTCGTTTTGCTCGGTCCCTCCGGCAGCGGCAAGAGCACCCTGCTGCGGGCACTGGCGGGCCTGTCGCACATCGACCACGGCCGCATAGCGCTGCACGGGCGCGACGTGACCGAACTGCCCGCGCGCGAGCGTGGCGTCGGACTCGTGTTCCAGAATTACGCCCTGTTCCGCCACATGACGGTGGCGGAAAATATCGAGTTTGCGCTGCGCGTGCGGCGCATGCGCGCGGCCGAGCGCCGCCGCCGCCGCCAGGAACTGCTCGGGCTCGTGGCGCTGGAAGGGTACGACGATCGCTACCCGAGCCAGCTCTCGGGCGGGCAGCAACAGCGCGTCGCCGTGGCGCGCGCCCTCGCCCATGAGCCCGCCGTGCTGCTGCTCGATGAGCCTTTCGGCGCGCTCGATGCCAAGATCCGGGTCGAGCTGCGCGAGACAGTGCGCGCCGTCCAGCGCCGCCTCGGCATGACCACCATACTCGTCACGCACGACCAGGAGGAATCGTTCGCGCTCGCCGACCGGATCGGCGTCATGCAGATGGGCCGGCTGCTCGAGATCGGCACTCCCGAGGAACTCTATCGCCATCCGGCCACGCGCTTCGTGGCACGCTTCCTTGGGGCGGCCAACATGTTCCTCGGCGAAGTGTCGGCGCAGGGCCTGCAGCTCGGGGCGACCACCGTCGCGCCGAGGCGAGTGGCACCGAGGCCGAGCCGGGACCGTGAAGTCATCCTGGTCGTGAGACCGGAGGATATCGAGCTTGCGGCTGCCGGCTCCGGTTCGCAGAGCCGGTCGTTTGCCTCCGGCGTCGTGCAGGCGCTGACCTTTGCCGGGCACCAGCAGCACGTGAGCGTGCAGCTCGACGCGCACAGCGGCGTCGAGCCTGCCGTCGACGAAGGCCAGGACGACGGCACGCGCATGACAGTCGGCGCGTTGCGTTCGGCCTCGGAACTGCTGGCGATGCCCTTGCAGATCGGCACGCCGGTCAATCTCGGCGTGCGCCGCGTGCATGCCCTGCCGACGCCGATCTCGAGCTTCCACCTCATGGGTGCCAGTGCCGCCGAAGGCGAGGCGCTGGCGCGCGACCCGCTGCTCGTGCAGCTGGTTCGCAGCATGCAGGCGCGCGTGATCCGCCATGAGGGCAGCGCCACGGTGCCGGAGCGCCTGGCCGGCGGCATGTGGGTGCTGCGGCTCGACGCTACCTCGCCGGCGGCGATCGTCGCGGCCGTCGGTCAGGGTGCGCGCCGGATCATGTGCATCCCCGACGACGCACCGCTGCCGGGGCGGATACTGGTCCATGCCGGCGATGCCGCGAACCGCGGGGACCTGCTGGCCTTGCTCTCGAGCGTCATGCGCCACCTGCCGGTCGAGGCGACCGCCGTCACGCTGCAGCGACCCGAGGCCGGACGGAGCGAAGTCATCGAGGCGCAGCGCGCCCTCGTCGACACGCGTGCCGACCTGCGCGGCGCGCACGGCCTCGACCTGCGGGCCGATCGCTACCTCGGCGAGCTGCGCGGCTGGCTGGCCGAGGTTGCCGTGCAACCCGAGCCGACACTGGTTGTGCTGGGTTTGCCCTCGGGCGGTGCCGAGCTTGCGGCGAGCCTGGAGGGAGATCTGGCGTCGCTGTTCGTCGCGGGCACGCGCACGTCGGTGCTGCTCGCGATCAATCCCCCGCCATGACTGCGCGCGCCAGCACCACCACATTCAGCGGATCGGGGCGGCGCCAGATCCTGCCCGGGTTCGGGTTGACGATCGGCTACACCGTCACGTACCTGAGCCTGATGGTGCTGCTGCCACTCGCGGCGGCCTTCGTCAGCGCCGGCAAGCTGCCGATCGGTCAGTGGCTGCACGTGCTCATGGCGCCGCGCGTGCTGGCCGCGTTCCGCCTCAGCATCCTCGCCAGCCTGGCGGCGGCCGCGATCAATGCCGTGTTCGGCCTGCTGATCGCCTGGGTGCTGACGCGCTATGAATTTCCAGGTCGGCGCCTGCTCGACGCACTCGTCGACCTGCCGTTCGCACTGCCGACCGCCGTGGCCGGCATTGCCCTGACTACGCTCTATGCGCCAGGTGGATGGATCGGTCGCCTGCTGGAGCCGTTGGGCATCCGCGTGGCCTTCACGCCGCTGGGCGTGGTGGTGGCGCTGGCATTCATCGGCCTGCCCTTCGTGGTGCGCACGCTCCAGCCGGTGCTGGCGGACCTCGATGAGGACCTGGAGCGTGCCGCCGAGACGCTCGGCGCGCGGCCGACGCTGGTGTTTCGCCGCATCATCTTCCCGGCCCTGCTGCCGGCGCTGATCACGGGCAGCGCGCTGGCCTTCTCGCGCGCGCTCGGCGAATACGGCTCCGTCATCTTCATTGCCGGCAACATCCCGCTGGTCTCGGAGATCGTGCCGCTGGTGATCATGACCAAGCTCGAACAGTTCCAGTACCCCGAGGCCGCAGTCGTCGCCGTGGCCATGCTGCTGTTATCGTTCGCGATGATGTTCATCATCAACGGCGCGCAGCTCACGCTGCTGCGGCGGTACCAGGCGCGTCGATGAGGCGCCGCGACGCCTTCCCCGGCAGTTCCGGCACCGGCCGCCTGGCCGGACGCTTCGTGTTGGTGAGCGTTGCGGTACTCTACCTCGCCGTGTTCCTGCTGCTGCCGCTCGTCACCGTGTTCGTGCAAGCCTTCGCCAAGGGAATCGGCCCGTACCTGGCGGCGCTGGCCGAAGGCGACGCGCTTGCGGCGATGCGCATGACGCTGACCGTCGCCGCCATCAGCGTGCCCCTGAACACGATGTTTGGCACCTGCGCCGCCTGGGCCATCACCAAGTACGAGTTCCGCGGCAAGGGCCTGCTGCTGACGCTGATCGACCTGCCGTTCGCGGTTTCGCCCGTGATCGCCGGCCTGATCTTCGTGTTCGTGTTCGGCGCGCGCGGCTGGTTCGGCGGCTGGCTGGGCGAGCACGACTTCAAGGTCATCTTCGCGTTGCCGGGCATGGTGCTGGCGACGACGTTCATCACCTTCCCGTTCATCGCCCGCGAATTGATCCCGCTCATGCAGGCGCAGGGCCGCGACGACGAGGAGGCGGCGCTGTCGCTGGGCGCCGGGGGCTGGCGCATCTTCCGTGTGGTGACGCTGCCGAACGTGCGCTGGGGCATGCTCTACGGCATCCTGCTGTGCAATGCCCGCGCCATGGGCGAATTCGGCGCCGTGTCGGTGGTCTCCGGCCACATCCGCGGCGAGACCAATACCTTGCCGCTGCACGTCGAGATCCTCTACAACGAGTACAACTTCGTCGGCGCCTTCGCCACGGCTTCGCTGCTGGCGATGCTGGCGCTGGTCACGCTCGGCCTCAAGGCCTTGCTGGAGAGCCGGCACCCCGAATTGCGGTCCCAGCATGCCGGCCAACCCGCCGCACAGCCGGCCAGGGCCGCCCGGTGACCGCCGAGCCAAAGGCGCCCCGCAAGTACCTGCTCGCCACCTGGCTGAGCGCCGGCAACCTGCTGATCGTGCTCCTGGCGCTGGTCTTGATGGCCCTGGCGTCGTCGATCGCCGTCGGCCGCTTCGCTGAAAGCCAGGGCCTGGCCCGGAGCGAACTGGCCGTTTCCACGGCGCGGGAATTCCTGCACCGCCTCGGCGAGGGCAATCTCTCGGCTGCGCGCACGCTGGCCGATCGGCCAACCCTGGCCCGATTGCTCGACCACCCCTCCGATCCGAGCCTCGGACTCTACCTCGGCAACTACTGCCGTGACGTCCACGCCACCGCCTGCATCGTCAGCGATGGACAAGAGATGAGTGCCACCTCCGGGGAGCTGGGCCTTTGGCCGGAGATCGCCGCCGCGCGCGCCGAACAGGGCGAGCGCTTCCTGCTCGCTCCGCGGGACCTGCGGCCGCCGGTGCTCGGTGCCGCGGCCGGCGTGCCCGCGCATGCGGGCGTGGAAGTCGTGATACTGCAGGAACTGTCCGACGCGGTGCTGCGCGCGGCAGAGCGCGAGAGTGGCGCGGCCTTGAGCCTGCGTAACATCCGCGCGTACCACGCACCCGTGTCCGATCCACTCACGCCGCTCCATGGCGCGGCGCTCGCCAACGGCGACCATGCCGTGACGCGCATCCCGAGCCTGCGCAGTTACGCCGCCAGCGCCGTGATCGTCAATTCGACCGGCGAGTCCGTGGCGCTGCTCGATGCGCGCTTGCCCACGGACGAGTTCGATCGCTCTGCGGCCAGTTACCGGAACGGCGTCATCCTGATCAGCGTGGCGGTCGCCGTGATGCTGGGGATCATTGGCATCCTTTATGGACTGTGGCTGTCGGCGCCCGTCACGCGCCTGGCCGACATGGCGCGGCGCATCGGCCTGGGTGACTTCAGCCCGGCTGTGCCGACCGCTATGCCGCGCGAACTCGACATGCTGGCGCGAGCGATGGACGACATGCGCCATAACCTGATCGGGCTGACCGACACGGTGCGCCGCCAGGAAGGCGAGGCGCGTGCGGTGCTGGCCGGAGTCGTCGAGGGTGTATTCGTCACCGATGCCGAGCGCCGCATCGTCTACGCCAACCCGCAATTTTCCCGCACCGCGCCCGGCGACGGCGGCAATCCACTCGGCCGCTTCTGCGGCGACGTGCTTTATCCGCACACCGCTGCCACCGACCGGCCCTGCGAGCGCGATTGCCCCATCCTGGCGGCGCGCCAGCAAGGCACCGCCCGCCTGGCCGAGCAGCTGCCGCTCGGCGATGGCACGGTGCGATCGACCATCGTCGTCAGTTCGGCGCCGGCAGACGGGCGCCAGGTGCAGATGCTGCGCGACGAAACCGAGCTCGAGGCCGCGCGCCGCGCCCGCGACGGCGTACTGGGCAACATCTCGCACGAATTCCGCACGCCGCTCGCGGCGCAGCTGGCCTCGATCGAGATGCTGCGCGGGGGCCTCGCGACCCTGTCGCCGGCGCAGCAGCGCGACCTGTTGAGCAACGTCGAGCGCGGGGTGCTGCGCCTGATGCGGCTGATCGACAACCTGCTCGAGAGCGTGCGCATCGAATCCGGGCAGCTCGCGGTCCGGCACCAGCAGGTCGATCTCGAGGCGACGGCGCGCGAAGCGGCCGAGCTGCTGCTTCCGCTCCTGGAGCAGGGATCGCTCGAAGTGACGATCGACTTCAGCGCATTGCCCGAGCGCTCCGTGCACGGCGACGCGCAGCGGCTGCAGCAGGTGTTCGTCAACCTGCTGTCGAACGCCGCCAAGTTCGCCCCCGTGGGCTCGACGATCCTCGTGGGCGCCCAGCCACGCGGCTCGGTGGTCGATGTCTGGGTCGAGGATGCCGGGCCGGGCCCGCCCGCGGGTGATTCGCAGGCCATCTTCGAGCGCTTCCGTCGCGGCGACAACTCCGAGCCCGATGCGCCGGGCCTGGGACTGGGACTCTGGATCGCGCGCTCGATCGTCGAGCGCCACGCCGGATCGATCCGCGCCGAGCGCACCGCCAATGCGCACACGAGGTTCGTGCTAACGTTGCCGCTGGAGACCGGCCGTGAAGATACTGCTGGTTGACGACGATCCCGACCTGCTGAGCGTGACGAGCTTCGCGCTGCAGCAGGCGGGCCTGCTGGTGGTGCCGGCCGCCGACTTCGATGTGGCATTGGCGATGTTCCGCCGCGAGCGACCCGACGTGGCCATCCTCGACATCAACCTGCCGGGAGGTTCGGGTTTCGACCTGTGCCGGGCGATGCGCGCGGAATCGACGCTGCCGATCCTCATGCTGACCGTGCGCAGTGAGGAATCCGACCTGGTGCGGGCGCTCGAGTTGGGCGCCGACGATTACCTGACCAAGCCCTACAGTCCGCGCACGCTGATCGCGCGCGTCAGGGCGCTGTTGCGCCGGGCCGGTGGCGAGCCCGTGCCCCGCAACGAGGCCGGCGCCGTGCGCCTGGACCCCGGCGCGCTCGAACTCCACGTCGGCGACGCGGTGCATCGCGTGACGCCGCTCGAATCGCGCCTGCTGCAGCTGCTGATCGCCAACGCCGGCCAGGCGGTCAGCACCGAGCGGCTGCTCAGGCACGTCTGGGGACGCCGCGCGGGCGGCGACCGGCAGCTGCTGAAGCAGCTCGTGCACCGGCTGCGGCAGAAGCTCGGGTCGCCGCCGGACGAGGCCCACTGGCTCGAAACCGTCACCAACGTCGGCTATCGCCTGCGCCCCTGAACAGGGCATTCTCAGGCCTACGCGTTGTTACGGATGACGCTGCGCGCCACAAGGGGGATGCTGAGGCTCTGGCACAGGCTGGATAGGTTTATGGGAGGTCGGCCATGCCGAGGTTCCGCGTGATACTGGTTGCCATGCGCGACCTGCGCGCGCGGCGCAGCGTAGTGGTCGAACGCGCCGCCCGGCTGGCCGCCGGTTCTGGTGCGCGGCTGGAGCTGTTCCATGACCTGGCGACGCCGATCTACCTCGACGCCGTGGCGGGCACGGGCAAGACGGTCGAGAGCCTGACGCGCATCGGCCGCGAGAATGCCGAGCGCCGCCTCGAGGCGCTCGCTGAGCCGCTGCGCGCGCGCGGCCTGCGAGTGGGTGTCTCGGCGGTCTGGGACTTCCCGCCCTACGAGTCCATCATCCGGCGCGCCACGGCCGTGAAGGCCGACCTGATCGTGGTGCAGAAGCGCGGCCACCATCGGCTGCCGGCGCTGCTGGGCTACACCGACTGGGAGCTGCTGCGCGCGAGCCCGATACCGGTGTTGCTCATCAAGAACTCGCGCTATCGCCCGCGAGCGGCGGTGCTAGCGGCCGTCGATCCGCAGCATGCCGAGCGCCGATCAGGGGCGCTGGAGAAACGCATACTCGCCAATGCAACCTCGTTGGCCGGCGCGCTGCGCGCGCCGCTGCACGCCGTGCAGGTACTGACGCCGTGGGCACGAGCCACGCCCGCGCACCGCAGCGCGCTCAAGGGCCTGGTGCGCGCTTCGGCCATCAAGCCTGCGCGTGCGCACCTGCTCGTGGGGAACCCCGACGTGCTGCTGCCAGCGACCGCGCGCCGGCTGCGCGCCGGCGCTGTCGTCATGGGCATGATGAGCCGGCGCGGGCTCAAGCGCCTGTTCATCGGCAACAGTGCCGAGCGGCTGCTCGATAACCTGCGTTGCGACGTATTGGTCGTCAAGCCGCCGCGCTTCTCCGCGCGCCTGCCGAAGGCCCGGCGCGGCGTGTACTTCCTGACTTCCCTGCCGATGACCTGAGGCTGTATGGCACGGCACCCCAGCAGCGCCGGCACGCTGAGCGCCACGGAGATCGCGCAATGCCGCGCCGTGCTGGGCCAGCGACTGGGCGCTCTGCGGGCGGCGCTCCGCGAGCAACGCGAGGCCGGCAGCCGCCCGTCCGGCGATCCCGCACCGGCGGAAGTCCACGATCTCAAGGACGAGGCCTTCGCCGGCCAGCTCGCGAATCTCTCCGGTCTCGCCCGCGACCAGATGCAGGCTGAACTGGCCGCCGTGCAGGCGGCACTGCGCCGGATCGACAAAGGCAGCTACGGCCAGTGCGAGGACTGCGATCGCGAGATCGGCCGCGAGCGATTGCTGGCGCAGCCGAGCGCGGGCCGATGCCTCCCCTGCCAGGAGCGCGCGGAAGCGCCGGGAATCACGGTACCAGCACGGCCGCGCCCGTAATGCGCCCGGCGCGCAGCGCGCCGAGCGCGTCATTGGCCGCTGCCAGTGGATACGCGACCGTCGTCGTCGTGATGGCGTGCTTGCCTGCGAATTCCAGGAAGCTGTGCGCATCACGCCGCGTCAGGTTCGCCACGGAACGCAGCACCCGCTCACCCCAGAGGATCTCGTAGGGAAAGGCCGGGATCTCGCTCATGTGGATACCCGCGCACACGACGGTGCCTCCGGGGCGCACCGCGCGCAAGGCCTGCGGCACGAGCGCGCCGACCGGCGCGAACAGGATCGCGGCATCGAGAGGCACGGGCGGCGACTGCTCCGAATCCCCGGCCCACCGGGCGCCGAGCGAGAGCGCGAATCCTGCCGCTGCCGAATCGCCCGGACGCACGAAGGCGTAGAGTTCCTGGCCGCGATGGCGCGCCACCTGGGCGATGATATGCGCGGCCGCGCCGAAGCCATATAGCCCCAGCCGCCTGGCGCGACCGCTACCGCCGCTGCGACCGGCGGCCTCGAGGGCGCGCCAGCCGATCAGGCCTGCGCACAGGAGCGGTGCCGCCTCGCGATCGCCGTAGCGTTCGGGGATTTCGAGCGCGAAACCCGCGTCCACGAGCGCCTCGCTCGCATAGCCACCGTCGAGCTGGTACCCGGTGAACCTGGCATTCGGGCACAGGTTCTCATCACCGCGCAGGCAGGCGGCACATTGCCCGCAGGCCCAGCCAAGCCAGGGCACCCCGGCGCGCTGGCCAACGCGCCAGCCCGACACGCCCGCGCCCAGCTCAACGATGCGACCAACGATTTCATGCCCGGGCACGATCGGTAGCGGAACCGCTGGCAGATCACCATCGACCAGGTGCAGGTCGGTGCGGCAGACCCCGCAAGCCGTCACTTCCAGCCGCAACTGGCCCGGGCCCGGCGCCAGCGGCGGGCGCTCGACGAGCCGCAGGGGTTCGCCAATGTGTTCGAGCACGCAGGCGTGCATGGGCGAACTCAGGCAGCGCGCTGTCCGCCGCCGATGCGGCGCTCCACCCAGCGCGTGTGCACGTCGACGTAGACTTCGCGGTACAGCTGCGCCACCGTTGCCGCGTCGGGAAAGCCCTCGGCGAAGGCCGGGTGAATCGAGCCCGCCGCCACGCCCGCCGCACGTCGCATGTGCTCGAGCAGAAAGCGCGGGTCCTCGTCACCGACGCTGATGCGCACCGTGGTGGGCGAGATGCCGGCCTGGCGCAACGCCTCGTCAGACATCTCCGAATGGCTCGTGAGCGCCGGGCACAGCACCAGGGTGTTGACCTGCCCAAGGCTCACCTGCAGGCCGAAGGCCGGCTCGAGGCTGTCGAAGAAGCGCTTCATGAGCGCGCGCGAGACGCCGCCGCCCTGCCCCGCGGCCTGCCCGGCCGCGTGACCTTCGAAGTCGATCGTGAACAGCGGCGCCGGCAGGCCGAGGGTCATGTACTTCGCCGTCAACTCGGCGTTGTCGTTGCCGGCCACGGCCGCGCACTGCGCATTGATGAGCGGATGGCGCGCGAGCGCCCGCGCCAGCACGATCGTATTGATGCACTTCGTCAGCATGCGCAGCTCCGCGGTGCGCATGCCGCTCATGACCTCGAAGGCCTTGTCGGAGTCGAGGAACGCGCCCTTCACGTAGTAGACGTTCCAGAACATCGTCTCGTCCCAGCGGCACTCGCGCTGCCGGCCATCGTGGCCGCGCGCCTGCACGGTCGCGCCCTTGGGCAGGAACATGCGCTCGTTGCGCGCGATCACCACGCCCGCCGTGGTGTTGCCGGAGCCGCACAGGTCCTTGGTGTAGGAGTGGATGACGAAGTCCGGCCGCTCGCTGCGATCGTCGCGGCGCAGCGTGGGCTGCAGGAAGGGCGTGCCGATGGTGGCGTCGCAGATCACGGTCAGGCCGCGCTCGTGCGCCAGCCGGCAGATGCCCGGCACGTCGAGCACGTAGCCGTGCGGGTTGCAGGGCGATTCGAGGTAGACGTAGATGTGGCGGCCAGCGGCCAGGCGGTCGGCGTGGCGCCTCGTGACTTCGTCGAGCCGGGCGGCGAAATCCGCCACGCCCTCGCCGTCGAACCATTCGACGGCGACGTCGAGGTTGGCCTTCTTGCCGTACCAGTCATGCAGCAGCTGGTAGGTGCCGCCGTAGACGTTGCGCGAGCTCAGCACGATGTCGCGCGAGCCCAGCAGGTGCGCGAGCGTGGTATCGATCGCCGCCATGCCGGAGTTGAAGTTCCAGGCGAAGTACTCCGCCGCCTCGGCGCCGGCCTCGAGGTCCACGATGTGGTTGGCGAGGCAGATCGAGGTCGGGTTCAGCAGCCGCGAGTAGATCTGGTGCAGCAGCTCGCGGCCCTTGAAGGCATCGTCGATCCACTCCGTGCAGGCGTAGACGTAGGTCGCGGTGCGCGTGATCACCGGGGTCGCGCTGAAGATCGCGGTGACGTTGTCGAACAGCGGGTTCGGGCCCTTGACGCTGGCGGTGCTGATTTCGTCGAGCAGGCTCTGGTAGGTCGCGCGCAGCGGGTTCTGCAGCGTGTCGAGCACCTTGGCGAGCTGGAAGCAGGCGAAGCGCTTGGCGTTGTACCAGGCGATCCGGTCGGCCCGATCGAGGCCGGCCAGCGTCTGCGTCGTCAGTTCCCACAGTTCATGGGCCGCGCCGTTCGCGGCGCCAAGCTGCGTCACGAGCCGGGCCAGCACTTCGCCGCCAGGCGAGCCCGGGTCGATGCCAAAATGGAGCAGTTGCTCGGCTACGAGGTCCGCCGCGCTGGTGGCCGTGCTGCTGTTGCGCAGCGGGCTGAGTTGCAGGGCATGGCGAAACTGGTCGTTGCCGCTCACGTCGTTCTCCATCACCTTGGGGTGGCAAAGCCTAGCACCCTTGGCCCACCCCGCGATCAGTTAGAATGCCGCCTCGGTTGCCGAGGATGCCCCATGCCCACGAAATCGCGCCTGCACGTGCCGGCCCCGCCCGCCCGCCCCGGCCAGCCGCCGGATTTCAGCTACCTGCAGTTGTCGCCGGCGGGCGTGATCCCAAGGCCCGAGACCTCGGTTTCCTGGCGCGACATCGAGCGCGCTCGCCACCGGCCTGATCCGCGTGCTCGATGACACCCACCACGCGGTCGGTCCCTGGAACCCGCATCTCGAGCCGCAGGACCTGCAGGTCGGACTGCGGCACATGCTGCTGACGCGCCTGTTCGACGACCGCATGCTGCGCACCCAGCGCCAGGGCAAGCTCTCCTTCTACATGAAGTCCACCGGCGAGGAAGCGGTGTCGGTCGCCGCCGGCATGGCGCTGCAGCCCGGCGACATGCTGTTCCCGTCGTACCGCAAGCAGGGACTGCAGGTCGTGCGCGGCCGGCCGCTGGTCGACCTCATGTGCCAGCTGCTCTCGAACACGCACGACATGTGCAAGGGACGGCAGCTGCCGGTCATGTACCACTCGGCGACCGGCCAACCTGTTCTCGATCTCCGGCAACCTCGCGACGCAGTTCCCGCAGGCCGTCGGCTGGGCCATGGCGGCGGCGATCAAGGGCGAGGACCACATCGCGCCACCTGGATCGGCGAGGGCAGCAAGCGCCGAGGCCGACTTCCACCACGCGCTGCTGTTCGCCTCGGTGTACCGCGCGCCGGTGCATCCTCAACGTCGTCAACAACCAGTGGGCGATCTCGACCTTCCAGGGCATCGCCGGCGGCGAGCAGCGCTCCTTCGCGGCGCGCGGCCCGGGCTACGGCATGCCGGGCCTGCGCGTCGACGGCAACGACTTCCTCGCGGTCTACGCCGCCACGCGGTGGGCGGCCGAGCGCGCGCGCACCGGCAGCGGCGCGCACGCTCATCGAGCTCGTGACCTACCGCGCCGCCGCGCATTCGACCAGCGACGATCCCTCGCGCTACCGGCCGAAGGATGAAGCCGAGCCTGGCCGCTCGGCGACCCGATCGAGCGCCTCAAGCAGCACCTGATCGCCTCGGCGAGTGGTCCGAGGAGCGCCACGAGGCGCTCAAGCAGCGAGCTCGACGCGCAGGTCAGCGCCGACTGGAAGGAGGCGCTGACCTACGGCACGCTCACCGACGGCCCGCGGCTCGATCGTGACCTGATGTTCGAGGACGTATTCAAGGAACTGCCGGAGCACCTGCGGCGGCAGCGCGAATTGCTGCGCGCCGAGCTCGCGGCCACGCCATAGGCGTTGACAGGCATAAGGGTACGCCATGGCACAGATGAACATGATCCAGGCGCTGAACTCGGCGATGGACGTGGCCTGGGGCGCGATCCCAGCGTGGTCGTGCTCGGCGAGGACGTCGGCTTCTTCGGCGGCGTGTTCCGCTGCACCGACGGCCTGCAGCGCAAGTACGGCGAGCACCGCGTGCTCGACACGCCGATCGCCGAGGGCGGCATCATCGCCGCGGCGATCGGCATGGGCGTCAACGGGCTGCGGCCGGTCGCCGAGATCCAGTTCGCCGACTACATCTACCCGGCCTACGACCAGATCGTCAGCGAGCTCGCGCGCCTGCGCTACCGCAGCGCCGGCGAATTCCACGCGCCGGTCACGATCCGCACGCCCTGCGGCGGCGGCATCCGTGGCGGCCAGACCCACTCGCAGAGCCCCGAGGCGCTGTTCGCGCACGTCTGCGGCATCAAGGTCGTGATGCCCTCCAACCCCTACGACGCCAAGGGCCTGCTGATCAGCGCGATCGAGGACGACGACCCGGTGCATCCTGTTCGAGCCCAAGCGCCTGTACAACGGCCCCTTCGACGGCGACCCGAACAAGCCCGCGGTGCCCTGGAGCACGCACCCGAAGGGCGAGGTGCCGGACGGGCACTACACGGTGCCGCTGGGGCACGGCCGAAATCGTGCGCCCGGGCACGCAGCTGACCATCATCACCTACGGCACGATGGTGCACGTCGCCGAGGCGGCGGCGCGAGGCCTGGCCTCGACGCCGAGATCATCGACGTGCGCACGCATCGTGCCGCTCGACGTCGACACGCTCGTGCACCTCGGTCGCGAGACCGGCCGCTGCGTGATCGCGCACGAGGCCACGCGCTTCGCGGGCTTCGGCGCCGAGCTCGTCGCGACCGTCAGGAGCACTGCTTCTGGAATCTCGAGGCGCCGATCCAGCGCGTCGCCGGCTGGGACACGCCCTACCCGCACGCCTTCGAGTGGGAGTACTTTCCGGGCCAGGCGCGCGTGTCGCTGGCGCTCAAGGCCGTCATGGAGGCCAAATGAGCCGCTACGTCTTCAAGCTGCCCGGATCTCGGCGAAGGCACGGTATCGGCCGAGATCGTCGCCTGGCACGTCAAGCCCGGCGACCTCGTCAGGGAGGACGAGCCGCTCGTCGAGATGTCGACCGAGAAGGCCGTGGTCGAGGTGCCGGCGCCCGTCAGCGGGCCGCGTGCTGACGATCACCGGCAAGCCCGGTGACATGGTCGCGGTCGGCGCGGAGCTCGCGACCTTCGACACCGCCGGCGAGGCGGCCGCTGGATCCGCGGCGAGCAGCAGGCGCGCGCGCCGACCGCGGTTGCCGGAGCGCCGGCTGCTGCGGCGAGCGCAACCAGCGCGGCCGCCCGCGCGAGCACCCCGGCACGCCGCCGGCGCCAGTCCGGTGCGCGCCTCGCCCGCGACACGGCGTCGCGCCCAGCGAGGCGGGCATCGAACCTGGCCGCAGGTCGCAGGCAGCGGCACTGGCGGGCGCATCACGCCCGACGACCTCGAGGCGCGCGCTCGGCGCGGCGGCGCCGCGCCGCGCCGCGGCCGCGCCGCGCGGCAGCGGCCGCGCGCGCGCGGCGTCGCAGGAAATCAAGGTCATCGGCATCCGCCGCGTGATCGCGCAGCGCATGAGCGAGGCGAAGCGCAGCATCCCGCACTTCGCCTACGTCGAGGAGGTCGACATCACGGCGCTGGACTCGCTGCGCGAGCACCTCAACGAGAGCGCAGCCAAGGGCACGGCGCCGCTCAGCTACCTGCCGTTCATCGTCGCGGCGCTGGTGCGGGCCCTGCAGCGCTTCCCGCAGTGCAACGCCCACTACGACGCCGCGCGCGAGATGATCCTGCGGCACGGCGCGGTGCACGTCGGCATCGCCACGCAGACCCGCGAGGGGCTCAAGGTGCCGGTGGTGCGCAACGCGCACCAGCTGACGCTGCGCGCGCTGGCGACGGAGATCGTCCGCGTCACGGGCGCCGCACGCGACCGCTCCGCGCGGCGCGAGGAACTCAGCGGCTCGACGATCACCGTCACCAGCCTCGGCAAGCTCGGCGGCATCGCCAGCACGCCGATCATCAACATGCCCGAGGTCGCGATCATCGGCGTCAACCGCGCGGTCGAGCGGCCAATGGTGGTCGCCGGCGCCATCCAGGTCCGCCGGATGATGAACCTGTCCTCGTCCTTCGATCACCGCTTCGTTGACGGCTCCGACGCGGCCGGATTGATCCAGGCGCTCAAGGACCTGCTGGAGCACCCGGCGACGATCTTCATTGGCGACTGATCGGCGACTAGAAGATCGCGTTGTCGCCGGTCGTGCCCGCGGCCGCGTCCTCAGCCACGTCCCAGTGCTCGACGATGCGGTTGTGCTCGAGGCGGAAGATGTCGACCACGACCTGGCCGCCGCCGCTGTCGCGATCGCCCTTGTTGCGGACATAGAGCGAATGCACGGCGACCAGGTCGCCCTGCGCAACCGTTCGCTTCACTTCCTGCCGCAGCTCCGGGTAGAGCTCGTGCGTCGTGCGCGTCAGCGACTTGATGGCGGCCTCGTTGCCGATGGGCGCGCTGCGCCGGTGCTGCACGTACTGGGGCGAGACGTAAAGGCGGAAGGCCTGCTCGACCTCGTGCTTGTTGTAGACCGTGTCGAGGAAGGCGAGCACCACGGCCGTGTTCTGTTGTGCCGCGGCCGAGTGCATGGCGGACGAGGTCGTGGTACAGGCCGGCAGCGCCGCCGCCGCCGCGATCAGCAACAGTCCGTATCGCGATCCCGCCATCGCATGAGGATTACCCAACCGCGCCGCGCCCGCAACTGCTTTAAGGCATGTTCGCGTCAGTGCGGCTGGAATTGATAGCGGGTCATGCCGGCCGGCTCCCCGGACCGGTCCCAGGTCCATTCCGAGAAATCGATCCTGCCTTCGCTGTCGGTCGTCACGATCGTGGAGCAGCGCGTCCCGTAGTCATCGCCAAGGATGAAGGCGCTCGAGAGCATGCGCTCGAGCTCGAGGCTGACGCCCGTGCGCGGCAGCTCGTCATCGACCGCCGGCTCCGTGTCGCGCAGCAAGTCGAGCATGGCCGCGGACTGCGGCAGGTCCTCGAGCGCTTCGGCCAGCCGGGATTTCGCCTGTTTCACCTTGGGCCAAGGGGTGTCGAGCAGGTGGTTCGAGAGCGCATAGACGCCCGGCTCGAGCAGGCGCGAGCGCCCGGTCGTGCTTTCGTAGATGCCCAGCTCGCGACCATCGCTGCATAAGACATTGAATGGATTGCAACGAGCGCCGCGCTGGGCCAATTCCCGGAGGCCTTCGCCCGTCGGCCAGGCATGCTCGAGGAAGGCCGTGACGAGGGTGCCGCGGCTGGGGGCATCGGACTGGATCCGGGCCGGGTCGCGAAAGTTGGTGAGCGCGGCGAAGCGGCCGCTGCGGCTCACACCCAGCCAGGTGCCGCCGGCCTGGAGGTCGCGGCCCGCCAGGATACCCGCCGGCTCAGGCCACCAATCGGCCTCGGCCGTAGGCCGGCCGAAAAACTCATCGCGATTGGCGGCGATGACGCAGGGATAGCGGGGATGCGCACGCCAGGCAACGAGGATCAGGCACATTTCGGGGTCGCATTATAGCCGCTGGATGCAATCCGCTATTGCCAATCGGGCGCGCCGGCGGTATATGCGCGGCAGTCCCACCCGCAACCCACGGAGTCTCCCATGCCCAAGGAACTGCACCTGCGCGGCCGCCTGGCGATCGCGGCCCTGCTGGCCCTGCCCTTCACGGCCATCGCCGACGACACCCCGAAGATGACCGATGCACAGCTGATCAAGAGCGCGCTGTCGGCCGCGCCTGCCGGCGTCGCCCGCAACGCCAAGGTCGTCGTCATGGACGCCAAGGGCGGCATGCGCACGCTGCGCGACGGCTCCAACGGCTTCACCTGCATGCCGGACGAGCCGAGCACGCCCGGCCCCGACCCGATGTGCGTCGATGCGGCCTCGATGGAATTCCTGCACGCGCTCATGACCAAGGGCACGCCACCGGCCGGCCGCGTCGGGCTCATGTACATGCTCGCCGGCGGGACGGACGCGAGCAACACGGACCCCTTCTCCTCGAAGCCCTCGGCCAAGGATCACTGGATCAAGACCGGCCCGCACCTCATGATCGCCGGCGCCGATGCCGCGTTCTACGACGCCTACCCGAAGGACGCCGACCCGGATACCTCGCGGCCCTACGTCATGTGGGCCGGCACGCCGTACCGGCACCTGATGGTGCCAGTGAAGTAGCGCGCACGAGGGGCTGGAGTCCCTGCGGTAAGAAAAGACGGGCGGCTCAACCTGAGCCGCCCGCCCCGAGAGTTAACAAACCTACTGGCTGGGGCCTTTGCTTGCCGCCTCGGCCTCTGCCATCTTCTTCGCCATCTCCGCCTTCACCGCGTCCAGGTTGAAGCTCGCGCCCCGCTGCATCGGCGGGAAGTCGAGGAAGGTCTGGAGCTCCTGGCCCATTACCTGCTGGACAAACACGAAGCGCCAGAACTGGTACTTGAACCAGTCAAAGTACTGCTGCGCGCCTTCCTTCGTCCCATCGTTCGGCCAGCCCTGGCGCTCGAAAGGGTCGAGGCGCAGGTTGGTGATGTAGGGCACGTCGACATGGGTCTTCTCACCCAGCCAGCCGCGGGGCTGGTCGATGAAGCGGAACTTGTAATCATCAATGCGCACCGCGCCGACCGAGCTTTCACCGAGGTAGAAGATCACGTGACGGGCTGACGGTCCCTTCCCCGTGATGGCGCCCATCTGGTTGTAGCCGTCCAGGTGGTTCTTGTACACCCGGCCACCGATCTCCTTGCCCTTGAGCAATTCCTCGGTGATGTTCGGATTTCCGGCCGCTGCCACGAAGGTAGGCAGCCAGTCGAGGCCGGAGAAGATGCCATTCTGCACCGAATCCGCCGGCACGTGGCCCGGCCAGCGCAGGATCGCGGGAACGCGGAAGCCGCCTTCCATGATGGTTCCCTTGGACTGCGCGAACGGCGTCGTGCCGCCATCGGGCCAGGTGAAGACCTCGGTGCCGTTGTCGGTAGTGAACACGACGATGGTGTTGTCGTCCTCGCCCATGTCCTTGAGCTTCTTCATCACAATGCCGATGTCGTCGTCCATCTGGGCCATGCCGGCTTCTTCCTCGGACCAGCCGTTTTCTGCGTTGCGCAGCGCCTCGTACTTTGGCGACAGGTGCGTGACGATGTGCATGCGCGTCGGGTTCAGCCAGACGAAGAACGGCTTGCCGTCCTGCTTGGCCTTGTCCATGAACTTGATGGCCAGGTCGCGAATCTCGTCGTCCACCGTCTCCATCCGTTTCGGATAGAGCGGGCCGGCATCTTCAATGCGCTGCTTGCCGACCTTGCCCCAGCGCGGCATGTCCGTGGGGTCGTCCTTGTCGGTGGCCCAGCTATGCACCATGTTGCGCGGGCCGACCTTGTTCAGCAGATCCTGCGGATAGTTCGGATGCGCCGGATCTTCCATGGCGTCCAGGTGGTACAGATAGCCATAGAACTCGTCGAAGCCGTGGACGGTAGGCAGGAACTCGTTCTTGTCGCCCAGGTGATTCTTGCCAAACTGCCCCGTGGCGTAGCCCATCGACTTCAGGATCGTGGCCGTGGTCACGGCCTCGGCGGGCAGGCCCGTCGGCGCGCCCGCCTGGCCGACCGTGGTCATGCCGGTGCGGATCGGCAGCTCGCCGGTAATGAAGTTCGCGCGACCCGCCGTGCAGCTGGCCTCGGCGTAGTAGTCGGTAAACAGCATGCCCTCCTTGGCGATCTTGTCGAGGTTGGGCGTGCGGCCCGCCATCATGCCGCGATGGTAGGCACCGATGTTCCACATGCCGACGTCATCGCCCATGATGACGACGATGTTCGGCTTCTTGCCTGAAGCCTGTGCCAGTGCTGGCGCTGCGGCTCCCATTGCAATGGCCGCGCCGGCCACCAGCCCGGTAAGCAGATTTCCTGGCCTCATGACTGATCTCCCGGATTTGAGCGAATAAATTAGCGCACGCCAACGCGTACCCGGGCCAGACCCCTCGCCCGGAGGCAGCCCGCTTTTGTTGTTCCACTCGTACATTACGCCCAACGCCCGCTTATGTCTAATACTTCACCGGGTGGCACGGTGATTCAATGAGCCCGTGCGGACCTGGCCCTCAGTGACTCCGGTGATCGGGCGGCGGTCCTGTCGACCGTGATCGTTTCAGTGGGTCGGGGCCTGAGCCGCCTCGCCCAGTGCGTGCTCGACGGCTGAGCGTAGCTCACCGGCGCTCAGCGCTCCGCGATTGGCACGTAGCACCGCAGCCACGGAGCCCTGGCGGTCAATGAGATACGTCACCGGCAGGACCTGAGGCGATCCGAAGCCGTTGCTCGTCGTCTCGGCAAGCATCCCGGTCAGGTAGGCGACGGTCCGAGACGCTGCCAGCGCGTCCTTGCGGTCATGGCGGTCATCGGCACTGAGCCCCAGCACCACCACCCCGCGCTGCCGGTAATCGCGTTGAAGGGCGTCGAGGAGCGGCATTTCTGCGCGGCAGGGCTCACACCAGCTGGCCCAGAAATTCAGCACCACGACCCGGCCGCGCCATGCGCTTAGGTCAAATGACTCGCCGCCGAAGCTGCGTCCGACCAGGGCCGGGGCCGGCCGCCCTTCGGCGGGCGGCTCCCCGGCGTACACCGGCATCGGCGCCGTAACGGCCGCCAGAGCGCCCGCAAGCAGCGCCAGGATCACCCGGGCCCGGCTAGAAGTAGTAACTGACATTGACCTTCCAGAGCTCGCTGGCGAAGAGCTGGTTGCCGCGCGCGTTCGTGTACAACGGCAGGGCCACGTCGGCGTAGACGCGCGTATTGCCCGCCGCGAGTTCGATTCCTGGCGAGACGAGCAGGCGCGTGTAGCCGGTGTCATCCGGCAAGGACTCGGCGCCCCCGTCCGGCCGGCGATAGACCGCCCGCAGCTGACCCACGGGTGAGAATTTCAGGTTGGCGTGCGTCGACCAGCCCTCGAAGTACAGGCCAGCGGCCGCTACGCCCTCGGCGCCGGGACGATAGCTCTCCTTGTGCCACACCGGTTGATCCCACTGCGCCTGCAGGAAGTAGCTCCAGCGATTGTCGGCCGTGAACCGGCCCAGGTGATAGCCGCCCAGCAGCAGGTCGGTGCTGCCGCTGCCGATCTGCGTATCGGCATCGAAATAGGGATAGCTGTCGTCGCCATTGGCCAGCTTCACGCCGAAGGTCAGGCCCGAGGACATGTCAGCCGAGAAGCCGGTGTAGGCACCCTTGATGCGGATGTCGCCGATCGCCGCGTGCGTATGGGACACGATCTGCCCGCTGTCTTCGTCCTCATTCACGAGTTCGCGATGCCAGTAAGGCACCTCGACGCTGAGGCCCCAGTCGCGGTCGAACTGGTAACGGCCGCCGACGGTCATGAAGGTCGAGCGGATCGCCTTATCTTCGTTGCTGGCGGCAGGCGCGCTCGAGGTGCCGCTCCAGTTCTGGTCCTGGTTCAGGTAGTCGTACTCGACGTAGGCCATGACACCGGCGTGGTCGGCGTACATCGAGCCCGTGCCAATATCGAACACGCCGCAGCCGCAGGCGCAGGCCAGGCTCAGGCCGGGAAATGCCATGGCCCAGACGGCCAGGCGCAGGATTCTAAAATTCATGGATCTCTCCTCCGGAAAACTGTGGATGCCGTCCGGCCACAGGGCCGGCGGCGCGCGCAAACAGTGTTTCAGGCGGGAGACGGGGGACCGCGCGGCGCCTGGTAGCGCGGCGGTGGCGCAGCAGCAAACGAATGGATAACCGGCAGCCGGGCCGGCTGCAGCAGTGCGAAATAGGGCTCAGCCGGTTCATGGCGTGCCGCCAGCAGGCTGGCGCCGCCCGAGAGCGCAAACGGGCAATGCTCCGCACCAGCGGCCTCGTGGTGCATGGGGACGGAGGAATCCATGTTGCCGGCGCGGTCCATATCGGCCCCGTGCACCATGGCCATCATGCCGGGAGTGGTCTGGATGCCGGCCGGGCACATCACGAGCCGCACGTGTCCGTCGGCCGCGGCCAGCATGTATCCCACGGGCACCAACGCACGCAGGCCGAAAACCGTGAGCGCACACAGGGCCAGCCACCACGGCCGCGAGCGCGGTCGCAGCGGGCGGCCCGTCATCATGCGGGGTTACCCACCAGTTCGGTTGCGCCCAGCAGTGCGCCGTTGTCCTGGCCCATCAGGTGGTGTTGCATCGCGAAGCGCGTGATGTCCGCCGCGTTGTGGAGTGACAGCTTGCGCATGAGGTTGGCGCGGTGCTTCTCGACGGTCTTGACGCTGAGCTTGAGCTCGCGCGCGATCGCCTTATTTGAATGCCCGGAGGCGATGCGCGTCAAGAGCTGGCGCTCGCGCGAGGTCACGGCCTGCAGCGGATCCTGCTTGGTGCGCTTCTCGCCCCGATGGACGTAAGTCGCCAGCACCTGCGAGGCCACGGCCTTGCACAGGAAATGCTGTCCGCTCGATACACTTCGGATCGCAGCGATCAGCTCGGCGTGCCCGCAGTCCTTGAGCACGTAGCCGTCGGCGCAGGCATCGAGCCCGGCGCGGATATATTCCTCGCTGCAGTGCGCGGTCAGCAGCACGATGCGCGCCGTCGGGCACACCCGGCGCAGCTCGCGGACCAGCAGCAGGCCGGAACGGCCCGGCAGGCCGATGTCCGTCAGCACGATGTCCGGCTGCAGGTTGGTGGCCGCTTCCACCGCCTCCTCGAACGTGCCCACCGCCCCGATCACGTGCAGGTCGGCCTGGAGCTGGAGCAGCGCGCGCAGGCCCTCGCGCAGGATGGTGTGGTCGTCCACCAGCAGCACCGACAGCTGGCGTGCAGGAAGCGTCGCGGGTGAGCGAGGGTCTACAGCTAATGCCATGGCTTTGTTCTGGATTACTTCGGTTTGGTGAAACGGGCATCGTCGAGCGGCGGGTTCACGGCAACGCTCTCGATGGTGATCTTTTCCGACCTCGGGACACCCTGGACGACGGTCTCGAGCTCGTGCGCAATCATGAGGCCCTGGTCGCGCCGGTAGTCGCGCAGGTAGATCGCGACCGCGTGCGGGTGACCATCGAGCTTGCGCGGCTCACCGTCGACCTTGACGTCCAGGAAGCTCTGGCCGTCGATCCACACGTGCCGGACCTCGCCATCCTTGCGGGTGACCTTCAGCTTGTAGGCGGCGTGGCCCTCCAGCATCTCGGTGCCGTCGGACTCCACCCTGGTGCCCTTGGCGGCATAATTAATGAGCAGCCCGTCGATGCCTGGCTCCGCCGCCGCCTGCTTCTGCTCCTCGGGCGAGAAGGCAACCCAATCATTGCGGTTCAGGTAGGGGCGCAGCTTCCAGCCGTTGCTCCCATCGAAGACCTGCACCGCGGTCTGGCCGTTGAAGTCGAGTTCAAGCCGGCTCTTCAGCGGCCGCTTGAATTCGAAGCGAAACGGCAACAGGGTCTCCTCGCGCTCCTTTTGCTCGAGCTTTCCCTTTTCAGTGATCACGGCATAAGTCGTCGCGCCAGCCCCCATCTTCCCTTTCCAGGACATGGTCTGCACGGCCTGCCAGGCCGCCAGCCCGCCGCGCGCCGCAACGTTCTTCTCGACCACCTGCGTGGCACTCATCGCGGGCAGTGAGGCGGGGACAGCGCGTACCGGCGCAGCCGTCCCCTTGGTCGCAGGCTGGGGCGCGGTTTCAGCGCCCGCAGTCATGCCCACGCACAGCGACGCGGTGCCCAGCGTTACTGTTGCCAGCCAAGCCTTCCTGAATGCCACTGCTTTCACTCCTCAATCCTTGCTAAGGCCGAGAATGGCGCGCGTTCTCATTGACATGACCTCAGAACCCGGGCTCCAGGCGATGGTGAGAGGCTATGCACTTTGGGGTCGGCTTTCAGGGCTTCCGGGGGCCTCAAAGCCAGCTTCCTGAGACGCGCATCACAATTTTCGATTGCACCCCGAATTCAGGCGCCGCAGGCATATTAAGTAACAGCCGGGCGCTTCGAAGCGGCTCGATGCACGAGTCCATATACTGTTTATTCCTGAAGGCGCACGAAGGACGGTCCGAGCCATGCGAATGCCCGGTAATTTAAGGTACCTGAGGACTCTGTGGTTCGTGGGCATTGCCCTTGCCGGCCTCGCAAACGCCGGCCAGGAGCCAAGCGGGAGCCCTCCCGGCGGCGTGGCAGCTGCTCCCGGGAAGGTCACGGCGGATTTTGGTGCGGAAGCGTCTGAGACCCCAGCTTCGCCCGAGGTCGCCAGCTATGACATCGGGCTGGTGGTCGGCCGGCAGCTCTACCAGAGCGGGCTCGGCGATACCGTCCGGCACGATGAGCTGATCCGTGGCCTCAAGGAGGGGCTGGCGGGGAAGGTTGCGACCGACGAACAACGCCGCCAGGCCAACCAGTTCATCAAGACGGGCCGCGACACGGTCGCCGACCGCAACGAGCGCGAGGCCCGGCAATTCCTCGAGAAGAACGCCAAGGCCGAGGGCGTCCGTGCCACGGCCTCGGGATTGCAGTACCGCGTACTCGCTGTAGGAGACCCTGCGGGTCACCCACCCGGCCCGACCGACGAGGTCACCGTCCAGTACCGCGCCGCCCTGGCCGACGGCGTCGAGTTCGACAGCTCCTATGTCCACGGACGGCCTGCAACGCTGAAGATGACGAGCGTCATCAAGGGCTGGCGCGAGGCGCTGTCGATGATGCGGCCTAGCGCAAAATGGCGCCTGTTCGTTCCCCCGGAGCTGGCCTACGGCACGAGCCCACCGCCTGCCGTGCCACCGAATTCCCTGCTCATCTACGAGCTTGAGTTAGTGCGCATCGAGCCAGCGCACCACATTGAACCCAAGCCCCCGTCGCCCGCCTTGCCGAAAGCCGGCGCCCACGCCGGACCCGGCCCAGCCTCACCGCAAAGGTAGGCCACCGTACGAGCCCGTCGCCTCAACGCGGCTGAGGCGGCTGGGGTTGCGGCTTGGGCTGGGGTTGGGGCTGGGGCTGGGGTTGAGTCGCCTGCGGCGGCGCCTGCCCCGCGGCTACGCCACGGGTGTCTACGATGATGCCGCCATGGCTGCGCGTGCCGACCTGCGGCTTCATGAAGGTCTTGTCGTCGATCCCGGGATCGAGCGCGACCTTTTCGATGACCAGCGTGTCCGTAGGCCTGCCAGGCCCGGCGCCTGTCTCCACGATGGTCGGTATCTGCAGCCCCTTGAAGGGCCGATAGTTGCGAAACACGATGGTCGAGGTCGCCGTGCGCCCTCCGCTCACCTGGATCACGCGCTCCAGGCGCAACTCCAG
Source organism: uncultured Gammaproteobacteria bacterium (assembly GCA_963778855.1). Lineage (GTDB taxonomy): Bacteria > Pseudomonadota > Gammaproteobacteria > Steroidobacterales > Steroidobacteraceae > FEN-1191. Next base: position 57,722 of record CAVZWC010000005.1, read on the forward strand.
GAACGTCTCGGCATCCACCCAGACGCGGCTGACGTCCCCTCCAGGCAGACGCGCCTCAATCACGAAGGCCTTGCGGTCGCCGAGGGTATCGGTCCCGACCAGCTTGAGATCGGCGTCCCTGGCGACCAGGTCCATCAGCGGCCCGTCGATGATCTGTGCGCTGCGGGCGAAGGCCAGCTCGTCCGCAGAGTAGTCATTCACGTCCGGAATTCCGTTGCTGTCCGGGTGCACCTTCCAGCCGTTCGTGCCATCGTAGATCCGCACCAGCTTCCCCGAGGCGCTGGCAATCTCGAAACGCATGCGCGCTGGACGCTTGAGCTCGAGCAGGAACGGGAGCTTGCGGTCGGGAGCGTTGCTGCTCTCGGTATGGCCCGCCCAGACCATGGTCTGCAGCGCTTTCCAGGCTGCCGCTCCGCCACGGGCCTCCGCGTTGCGCTGGACGATCTCGGCGACCGTCGCCGCCTGCATCTTTGCCGGCGACGCTGTCTGGTCTGCGAATGCGAGCTGCGCCGCAAGCAGCATCAGGGCCACCGCCCAACGCGGACGGCGGACTGGAGCGGCACGCCTATTCGACACGAAGACCATCGGCATGGAAGGATCCTATTGTGACGTTGACACGGTCACCGGGCTTGACGATCTGGCCGCGGTTCGAGAATGCCATCCAGTACTCCTTGCCAGCCTCCTGCCCCATCGACTGCCGCAACGGACCGACCTTTTCCATGACGGGTATGGAAAGCACGGCGTGGTGTTTCGGGCTGTACAGCGAGGGCGTGAATTTCTTGTCGGCCAGCGGCGCCGCGAGCTTCGTATCGACCACCCGGTACGAAAAACGCAGCAGGTTCCCGGATGAGGTGTACTCGACCCTGAGCGTATCGATTCCCCACTGGGCCGCATAAGTCTGGCTGGCGCTGCCGGGGACGCTTGCCGGGTGAAACTGGGAACCGGCATGGGGCGGTGCCGTCTTCGACGTCGGCGCCTGCGCCGGCGGCGACCAGGGCTTGTAGTCGACGCTACCTCCACCGGCTGCCTGCTGCTGGCCGGCCTCAAACTCCTTCTTTGCGGCTTCCATGCTGGCCGCATCGATGTCCTTTTTCGTCATCGCGGGCGGCGTCGCTTCGGGCGCTGCCTGCTGCGCGGCCTGGTCGGTCGTCGGCTCGGCGGCCGGTTCGGCCTGCTCGGCGCCCATGGCGAACGAACCACACAGGAGTCCGCAGACAAGGAGCACGATCGACGTCTTCATAGGAAATCCCTCACACCATCTGTCTTCATTGCGGCGCTCGCCTGGGCCGGCTCTGTCCTTCGGGAAGGGGCGCGCGGTGTCCGTGTCCGGAATTATCGGGCGCCTCAACCCGTTCGTGCTGCGCGCGCCAGGTAGCGTAGGGCGACTTGCTCACGGGCTTCGCCTTTGGCGCAACCAGCGTCGACGCACCATGCGAAGTCGTGGCCGGATTGGACGCCGCGGTCGCAGTGCCGGCGCTGGGGCCCCCGTTCGCACGCACGGGCGCTTGCGCCAGGAGGCAGGTAGCCGCCGCCAGCGCTACCACGCGCAGCGCACCGGCGCGCCGCGCCGTGCTTGACATCATTCCGACTCGTTCACAGCCGTCCATGTCTCAAACCACCAAGGCGAGAATCGCCATCAACGCTGCCCCTGCATCTGGTCCATCCAGTAGTCGAGGCCGTGCTCGGGATGCCCAGCCGGGGCGCCCGCAGGTTTCGAAGCGATGTACTGCTGGCGCTGCGCCTCGGTCAGGATCGAACGGATACGGTCCTCGGCCTGCTCGTTGATCGACTTGGACACCCCAATTCGATCGGCCGACGTCCGCGCCGGATCGCTCCAGACCTGACGCAGCTGACTTTGCTGGACCATGAGTATCTTGCGAACCTCGGCCTTCTGGCCGGTGTCCAGGTCGAGCGCCTTGCCGAGCCCAGCGACGCGATCGTCGAGAACCTGCTCCGCGGTACGGTGCGTCGGGTGCTGGCCGTGCGGCGCGCCATGCGTGTTCGCAGCACTTGCGGGACTCGCGCCCGTAGCGGACTGCGATTCTGTCACCGCTGCCGGAGGCGCCGCCTCCGCCGGCACGTTGGCGGGCGCAGCAACGACTTGCTCGGCCGCCTGCGACGCGCTCCAGGTAATCACCGGCACCAGGGCCAGGACCAAGCGTAGCGACTTTCCCATGCGTGGCTTTGCCATACGAGCTTGGAGCCCATTTCCCGAAATAGTTCCGCAGCCAATATATCCGAGTTCCATATCGAAGGCGCGCCCCCTAAAAAAAACCGCCCGCGAGGTTCACTCGCGGGCGGCAATATGGTCAACGCTTTCGCGCTACCGGATCACGGCGTCGCGAACCCGTTCAGCACACCGGACTGCGGACTCGCCGCGCCGGTGTCGGTAAACGTCACCGCTCCGACGCGAGTCGTGCCACGCGCCGACAGGAAGTTCGTGAACCGCACCCCGACCGTGCAGGTTCCACCCGGCGGCAGCGTTGCGCCCGTGCAGGTATCGGCGCCGGCAACTGCACTGAAGAAGTATCCAAGCCCACCCAGCCCTGATCCTGTCACAGCTACGGTTGTCACTGCGACATTGGACCCGCCCGCGGCCGCCGTGTTGGTCAGCGTCACCGTCCCGGTTCCCGTGAAGTTCGCGGCACCGGTGGGCAGCGTGATCAACAGCGGGTTCGGCGTCACCGACATCGCGGCACGTGTCGCCACCCCAGTGCCGTTCAGCTGCACGTTCGCAGGCGTGAAGGCCGCCGGCGTGGCCGCCGAACCGCCATTCGCCGTTACCGTCAGGGTCGACGTGAACGAGGTCGCTGCGTTCGGCGCGAAGTTGAGCCTGATCGTGCACGAGGCTCCGGGCGCCAGCGTCCCGGCAGCCGCGGTCGGGCAGTTCGGGATCGTGAACGTGCCGGTATTGACCCGGTTGAACCGACCCACCGTCGCCGGGATGACGAAGTTCGTCAGCGCCGTATTGCCCGTGTTGAGGATGTGCACATCCAGGGTCGAGCTGGTCGTGCCGTTCGCCCAGTTGCCGAAGTCGACCGGGCTCGGGCCGATGCTCGCCGTGTAGGTGCGCGCGGCCGAGCTGCCGGTGAGCTGCACCGGCGCGTTCACGACCGCAGCCTGCCCCGCGCCCACGTTGAACGTCACCGTGCCGGTGCCGTTTGCCCCGGCGGTTGCCGGCGCCGTGTAGGTCACGATGACCGTGCAGCTGCCACCAGCGGCGACGGTGAACGCGGCCAAAGCGTTGCAGGTGCCGCCCGAGCGTTGGAAGGTTCCCGTGCCCGCGGCCGACGTCGTCCCGACCGTGAATGTGACGCCGGTCAGCGCTGCCCCGCCGACGTTGGACAACGTCAGCGTCTGCGTCGCGCTGGTCGTACTCACGATCGTACCGGCGAAGGACAGTGAAGCCGGATTCACGACGCCCAGTGCCGTCGTCGGCGCCGGGAATTCCACCGCGCCGATATCGGCCGGTGCAGTACGCGTGTTGCCGAAGAAGTCCGTCGTCGGGATGGCGACACCGGAAGGCGTGGCCGTATTGGTGCCGCCATTGACCGCCGGCGAACTCGCGCCGATCGAGTAGGCGCCATTGACCGGACCGGTCGGCGCCGCCGCCAGCATCGCGGTTCCGGCCGTTGCGAACGCGGTGTTCGCGGTCGAAGCCAACGTCAACGGACCATAGGTCAGGTTGATCCAATTATTGCCTTCGTCGACCGTCGCGGCCGGCTGGATGCCGTCGAACACGAACAACTGCGACAGGCCCGTGGTCTCCGACCTTCCGGGCGGCGACAGGTAGCCATGGCCACCGTTTTCGGGCGCTACGCGCGAGCCGTTGCAGTACTGCCGCACCACCGGCGAAGTGCCCGGGTAGAGATTCGCCGAGCCGCCGTAGGTAACGCCCGGGGTCAGGATCGAGTTGCTCAGGCCGAGCCGGACCGGCGTGCCATTGTAGCTCAGGCCCTGGCCACCGTTCACGGTCAGGTCGCCCCTCACGCCCACGTCCCAATACAGGACCGGGGTATCCGGGGTCGTCGCGTTGTTGTTGAGGGCAGCCACCGAATAGCCCGCGGGCTGGCAATTACCCGTCGATGTCTGGTTCAACGCCGGGATCATCGCCACCAGGTTCTGCTGAGACGTCGGACTCGGGCCAGTCGTCGTGCCCGAACCGGTGATCTCGACGTGGAACGCGCGGTTCTGCCAGAACAGGTCGTTGGTCAGCACCGGGATCGACACCACGCGGCAATTACCATTGATCTGAGAGCCAAGAATCACCACGCTTCCGCCGGCGTAGCCGTACCCCACCGGGCAGGCCACGGTCACGCCATTGAGGGCGTCCATGAGGTTGACGCTGTTGACCTGTACGGCGAGGCCGGCCGGCTGCGGTGCGTGACCCGCATTCGGGCTCAGGCAGTTCTGGTTCTGCGGCTGCGTCGGATCAGTGGTCGGCGTGCAGCCCGGGGGCGTCGAAGACGCGTTGGCCGCACCCAGCGCCTTGAACAGCACTCCGGCCGAAGCCGTCGTGTCGTTCGAGGCGATCGTGTTGTTGATGATCGTGGCCCGCAGCGCGTCTTCCATCGACATGCCGCCACCATCCCAACCGGCGATGTTGTTGACGATGATGTTGTTCTTCATCGTCACGTCGTACCAGCGATCCGGGCGCACCGGCAGGGCCGTGAGCTCGGTGCCGTTCAGCTGCTGCAGGCGCACGCCGCCGCCGGTCCCGCTCTCGGCGCTGTTGCCGAGCACCAGGTTGGAATCGATCACCAGCGCCTTGCCGGTGCCGTCACCGAGGCCCGGCGGGCAGTCGAGGTCGTTGGTATTGCCGCACTCGTTGCCGTTGAGCGTACGCGGGTTGTTCGAGCCAATCACGTCGATGCCACCACCGCTGGTCGGCAGCGTCGGGTTGCTGCTCTGGTTGTAGAGCACGAAATTGTGATCGATCGAGCCGTTGTAACTCTGGCCACTGTGCGCCATGCCGCCACCGTCGCCACTGCTCAGGTTGCCGGCGATCCAGTTGTGGTCGGCCCGGTAGTTGTCCGAACCGGCGCTGATCGTGACACCGCCCGCGCCCGAGGGCGTAGCGGAGAACAGCGCGTCGCCGAGGCTCGCGTTGTTATACACGGCGTTGTTATGCACGTGGACGTTGATATCGAGCCCAAGCGGAATCAGCTCGTTCGTCAGGGTACCCGACGGGATCGGCGGACACAGCGCCGTCGCGCCGGCTCCGCAGGTCACGCCGTCGTTGGCGTAGGCCCCCGGCGTCTCGCCGTTGCCGATGCTGACACCGCCCGAGAGCGTGCCATGGTTACCGTAGACGCGGTTGTTGCCGACGTCCAGGTAGTGGCCCCAGGAGTGGATGAAGATACCGCCGCCACCCTGCGAGCTGTTCGTGACCGAGAAGCCGTCGATGCGCGACGGGTTGCACTTGAAGTTGCTCGTGCCGTAGCTACGGCCGCGCGCCGATCTTGGGGCCAGCGCACCGGAATTGCTGGTCGTGGCGCAGCTGGCGGTGTTGTTCGACAGGTAGGTGGAGCCGTCCGGGTAGGCGCCGGCAGTGCCAATCGCCAGCGATGCCTGGATGCCCCAGAAGTCGGTGCTCGTGGCCGGAATCTGCACGCCGCGGCCGACGACCGTGACGCCTGCGCCTTCATAGGCGCCCAGCAGCGTCGGCTCGATCAGCACTTCGACCAGGTTGGCGTTGCCGGCCGAGTCGTAGTTCACGATCGGTTCGAACGGCTGGCGGTCGCCGGTCAGGAACATGGCATTCGGGCACGTGTAGCCGCTGCCCGTCGGATCGAACGAAGTTTCCTTCGTGTCGGGGCTGACTGGGACGCCGTTGACGGAGAGGCCGAACACGCAGTTCAGCTGCCGACGCCACGCGTTCAGGGAATCGGCCGGATGCGCGTCCGCATCGATGAGGACCGAGCCCGGGCCGGCGCCCTGCAGGCGGATCGGCTTCCACATGATCAGTCGCTCCTTGTAGGTGCCCGGCGCGACGATGATCAGGTCACCCGGCTGCGCGTTGTCGATCGCGGTCTGGAGCGGGTTCGGCACTATCGCGCCGAAGGTCCCGGAGATCGTGTTCGACGGATTCACGACCGTCGGCGTCGAAGTGCGCGTACCGGCAATGGTCACGGTGACCGCGTCGATCGAGCGCTTGCCGTCCGACTTCGTGATTACGAGCTGGCCGCAGCGGTAGTTCGTGAGGTTGGCACCGGACACGTTCCGCGGCCGTGGGGTCTGGCCGGCCGGTATCGTCGTGCTCGTTCCGTTGTAGCAGGTCGACCCGACCCCGGTTGCCGTGTTGAGCGTGGCCGAGATCGTCGTCGGAACCGCGCAGGTCAACTGCGCATCGGACCATTGGCTGCAGGTGGCAGTCACGCCAGCGATCGTCACTGTGCCCGCGGTATTGCCGAAGCCGTAATGGCGTGAGATCCATTTCTGGTTATACGGCGCCGTCGTTGCGCCAGGGCCAGAGAAGTCCGGGTTCTGCACGTTCTTGTTGCAGCCGTTGCTCGAACCGAGGCACTTGATCACGACGTTGTGCCCACCCGCGCTGACCCACGGGCCCTGCACGTCGCCGATCACCGAGTCCACGGCCGGCGTGCCGTCGGGATACTCGGAATCCGGCAGGTTGTAGCCGTCGGCGAAGGCCTGCGTCGGAATCACTGGCGTATCCATGTACGCGGTGAAGCCGGGCATGAACGGCATCTCGTAACAGAAATTGCTGTAAGCCGGGTTGTACGACGGATCCGTGATCTGGTCCGCCTGGTCCGGCGTCGCCACGGTGGTCGTGCCCTTCAGGTACTGACCGAGCGTGCTCAGGCGAGGCGTCGGGCCCGGATCGTTCATGCAGGTGATCGCCATCTGCGGCGCATAACCGGTCGGGTTCGGCGGATTCACTTCCCAGCTCGAGAAGTACAAGCCGTTGTAGATGCCCCACTGGTCGGCATGCACGCGCACCATTTCGTGGTTGGTGAAGTCACGCAGGCCGACCGGGAGGTTCGGTGGGCCGAACTTCTCGCCGAACTGCGGCGAGAACGGGTCGAACTCGGACGCGAAGTCGTTGGTGATCGTGCCCGTGAAGTGGCCGGAGATGTGTGCCGGCGTGAACACGTAGAACTTGGCCAACGCGGTCGACTGATCCGTAAGGGTTACTTCCTTGCGGTCGCACAGGGCGCGCTGCGCACCGGCGAACGGCGAGTTCTGGCCGGCTCCCGGGTACAGGCTGTTGTAGTCAGGCACCGTGCGCATCGCACCGACGCAGGGCCAGTAGGTTTCGATCGAGCCGGTGTCGCCCTCGTGGCGCGGGAAGGTCGTCGAACCGAGGTCCTGCGTCATGTTGAGCGGGTTGTTCTTGTTGTACGTGGCGCCCACGGCGGCCTGGTCCGGCATGATGAAGACGCTGCCGCCGACGCCCGGGAACTGCACCGTCACGGGCGCGACGTAGATGTCGCCCATGAGGATGTTCTTGTCCTCTTCCTTGACGAGATCGTAGCCCTTCGGGACGATGACTTCGACCACGTACTTGCCATCCGGCAGCATCGGCCAGCCGTCAACGGGATTCGGCGTGCAGATCTTGCAGTTGGTGCCGTTCGTGCCGGCAGCCGGGCGACCCGTGGTCTTGTCGATGTTGACGATGCTCGGGAACGTGTACTTGCCGTCGTACGGGGCCGGCTGAACCTGGTTCAGCTGCGACCAGCCGTCGTAGCACTTGAACAGGGAATCGGCCGCCAGCGGCGTCTTCGGATTGCTTTGGTCAAGCCACTGCGTGCTGCCCCGCAGCGTCTGGAAGAACGGGCTGGTCGGGTCCTGGCCCGGGCAGTTCATGTTCGGCACCATGCCGTTCGCCGTGACAGTGGCCCCGGATGCGTCCGTGTAGGTGTAGGTAGATGGGATCAGGTTGCCGCTGGCGTCGCGCCGGAAGCCCTGTGCGTAGTCGTCCCAGCTCGTGGTCTTGGTCGTGTCGACCAGGGTCAGCGTCGGCTGGCCGTTCGCGTCGGTGCCCTCCTGGTACAGGTTGACCTGCACGTTCGCCACGCCGGGCTCCCACGACAACTGCAGCAGCAATTGCGGGTCGTCGAACGGACGAGTCGAGGCGTAGATCACGTGGCCCTGGATGCCGCCGTTCTCGCCGGCCTGCATCGCGCGCATGCCGAATTCCATGAACACGCTCTGGCCAAGCTGGCCCATGAAGGCCATCGACGGGCCGAAGGGCTGCGGCGGAATGATGGCGCCGCTCGACATGGCGGTGCCCGCGGCGGGATTGGCCTTCGCACCCGTGCCGTAAGGACCGGTCGCCATCGAGTATCCGGTGCAATCCGCGGAGGCGCTCAGCGGGCAATACACCGCACCCGGCACCCGCAGGTCCGCCGGAAGCGACGTGCCCTCTATCGTGTTCGACAGGCCACCGGCAATTGTCGACGACCCGCCGCCGGCTCCGTCGACCGGGCCGCCGGTGTCATAGACGATGTGCGTGCCGGTCTGCTTGTAGCGTGTGCTGGTGGTCTCGGCGACCAGCCAGTTCATGAACGGGAAGATCTCGTTCCAGCCGGCAAAGCCGTTCAGGTCCGTATTGTTGAAGAACCCGAAGCTGCCGTCGCGGTAGCGGATATTCGTATTGACGAGCGCCAGGCCTGGCTCCGTAGGATCGCCGTTGGCGTCCACGTTCGACACGCCGTCGCCGTTGGTGTCGATGAACGTGCGCGTGTACAGGTTCGTGCGCCACTGCGTCACGGGGAAGGTAATGCGATTATTCGGATCCGAACCGAGGCCACCGGAGCAAGCTACCGGTGTGCCGCCGGCCTGGTCGTTCGTGGTGTACGAGTGCGTGCCGACACAGACCGGGTTGACCAGTCCGTCCAGCATGATGTCGTTCCACTGGTCGAACACGGTCAGCTTGTAGTCGCCCGCGGGCAGCGGCCCGTTGCCGTTCGCCGCGCTGAACTCGAAGTTGCCGTCGGCATCGCACTTCGCGAACGCGAAGTCGTAGCTGTCCGGCGCGCTGACCGCGACGTAGCACTGCGTGAACGCGAACATGCTGTAGTCGCCGCTCGCATACGTGCGCTGGTCGGGCGTGCGCGCCATGTGCATGCCCTGGACCTGGCCGTAGAGCTTCTGTTGGCAATTGGCCGCGTTTTCGCAGGGTCCGCCCGCCGCAGTGCGGCGATCGTTGATGATCTTCGGATTCGCGAAGCCGATCACGACATGGAAGCCACCGGGCCCGAACTCCTGGAACTGCTTCGGTTCGCCGGGCTTGATGAACGCCTCGTGCGGCTTGGCGCCGTCGAGCGTGTTCGTCTGCAGCCATTCCTCGCCCTTGGCGATGCGATCAGCGCCCGGGAAGGCCTGGACCTCGTAAAGCCCGGGGTACAGGTTGTTGATCACAGCCTGGCCGGCCATCGGCGACGGCACGGGGTTGCCGCTCGCGTCCTTGCCGTCCTCGAACTGCGGGCAGACCGGGATCATGCCCACCAGGCCATCGGGATTCCGCGTGATCGGACAGGCGTTGAAGCCGGTCAGCGGATCGATCCAGCCGGACAGCGAATTGTTCAGGGGCTGGTTGAACATGTCATAGGTGGGCTGTCCGGTGGAATCACCAAGGCCACCCGCCTGGTCGAACAGCACGATGTTGAAGCTACCGAGGCCCGCTTCGTAGGGCGCCGGACCACTGACGGCCACGCCCGAGGAGTCATGCTCGCCGTTGACCGGGTAATCGTCCTCGAACACATACGCCGAAATCTGCGCGGTCGGCAGCGGCGTGCGCGTCAGCACGACATTGAATAGCGGACCACCCGTCACGGCGGTGCCGGTAACCTGCTGGCCGTTGATGGTGATCGTCTGGCCGCCATCCAGCGCCACCTTGGCGCCAGAGATTTGAATGCCGCCCATGGAGTGGCCGCAATCGCCGGTGCCGGCCACGAAGCTCGTGCAGTCACCCTTGTTGCCCGCGCCACCGCTGGTCTGGAACAAGCGCGACTTGCCTCCACCGAGGTCGATCGGTCCGCCAGAACCGGCGAGCGTCGGATTGATACCGTCGGCCGGGGCGATCGACAGGAAGTAGCGCTTGGCGGGGTCGAGCGGGATCTGGCCCGGGTCGAGCTGCGCCTTGCCGGCGGCGGCGGAGGAATCCGTGCGGCAGACGCCGTTACCCACGTCGCAGGCGGCCGCTTGGTTGAGCAAGGTCTGTCCCTGCTCGCAGGAAATCGGTCCGGTGCATCCCGTTGCGACCACGGGCATGAAGGCCGTGTGGAAGCTGTAGCCGAGGCTCTGCACGGGCAGCGGCGGGCAGGTCGCCGGACGTATGGTTGCATCGGTCGAATTGATCTGGCAGGCCGGATCCACGTTGAAGGTCCGGTCCTCTTCGAGGGTCCAGCGGTAGTCCTGGCTATCGATTGGCAGGTTCGTGACGCCATCGAGCAGCACCAACTTGATGTTGCTGGCAGTCGGCACGGTGATCGTGACCGCACCCGGATTCGCGGAGGTCACGCCCTGCGAATTCTTCGCCGTGTACGCGAACGTGTAGTTTCCGGTGGCCGCCATGGTCGCCGTGAACGAGCCGTCACTCTGCAGGCTGACTGTACAGGCGCCCGGGCCTGTGCAGCTTGGAGCGCTGGTCAAGTCAACCGACAGCGCGTGTTTGGTGCTGTCGGTGTCATTCACCAGCACGCCGGGCGGTGCAATGTGCAGCACCGCAGGATGACCGGTGATCGCACCGACGGGACTGGTGTAGCTGTCCGCATTGGCGGTCACGGTGCCCGCGGTGAACGTGCAGCCTGAGTGGACGGCCTGGTCGCACTGCGTGATATTCGCGGTGTTTGCCACCGTGGCCCCGTTGACGTAGTAGGCGAAGCTGCCGCCGCAAGCCGCGGGAGCGGCGGGCGGCGTGTAGGTGAAGGTGCCGTCCGGATTGACGACAAGGTTGGAGCCCGTCGGGAGCGTGAGCGCCCCGAGCGTCACCCCGTTTGCGCCCGCGATGTGGCCGATCAGGCCTTTGGTGGCATCGGTGACAGAGAGCGGTTGCCCGCTCGAGCAGTAAAAGGTCGTCGCAGCGCCGCCTGTAGGCGCGGCGATGCTCGCGACCGGCGCAACACCGCCGGCCACGGCCAGGTAGGCCTGCATGCCACCGTCGTGCGCGCTGTTCGTCGACAGCGACAGCGAGCGATCGTAGATCGGGAACGCGGCCGCCGCGAACGGGGCCGGCACTGCGGCGTCGTAGGTCTTGCCGGCGGCCAGGAATACTTCGTTCTGCTTGCGTGGGACGCCGGGCAGCAGGTTGCCATCCTGGGCGTACAGACTCATCGTCCTGTTGACGACGGACGGCACGTGCATGCGCAGGCCCGCGTTGACGAACCGCAGCACGACGGTATTGGTCGCCGTCCAGGTGGGCGCGGAGGCCAGTGTCGCAAACGTCGAGCCGGCGACATTGGTGCGGTCAAACGAATTGCCGTTGACGAGGAAGTAGCGCGGGTCGTAATTGACCGCGGGCGGATAGCAGGTATTCGCCGTTGTCGGGTCGGTCGTCAGCGACGGCGGCAGGTCGCCGCACTTGCCTGGCTGTCCACTCCAAACATTGGTCTCCTTGAAGCCGGCGGTATTGACCGCCACGCTGACAGCGGTGTTCTGCACCGCGTCGATCTCGCTCAGCAGCATCGGCACGTCAGCGTCATAAGACAGCGCGCAGGTGCCAGCCGTGGCGCCAGGATAGGCGCAGCCGGCCGCCGGTGTGCCGGTCGTGACCGGCGCAGTGGTCACGACGAGGATTCCGTACAGGCCCATCGGTCCCTGGATCGACGGGTGCGTGCCCGACTCGATCAGGTAGGTGCCGGGCTTCAAATTGCTCCAGGTCAGCGCGGTCGTCGCTCCGCCGGCCACTTCGGTCGCGAACGATTGCACGCGATTTGGCTGGATCGGCGGGGTGAAGGTCGCATTGCCAGCGGTGGTCGGGTCGCCGCCCACCTGACCGCTTGTGTCGGGCGGTCCAGCCGCGAACCAGGTCACGCCCTGCGCCGGGTGGACCGGGCTCAGCGTCGTCGTGAAGCCCGAACCAAGGCCACCACCGATCTGCCCGACGATGACCAGCGAGGTCGGAACCGAGTTGCCGTTCAGGAATGTCAGGTTGTTGGTCAGGTTGATCGTGAGGCTGGTCGTGCTGGCGCCGGTGGTATCGGCCGTGTACGGCACCGTGATGACCGGGGGCGCCCAGCCGGCCGTCGCGAAGGCTGCGTATTGCGCAAGCGTGCCGACATTGGTCCAGGTCACCGTGCCGTCGGTCGTCGTTGCGCCGACGGCCGTGGCCCAGGCTGGGGTATTGGTCGGATCAGCGGTGCCGGCCACCGTCACCTTCTCGACATTGGCGCCGTCGAATATGACGGTGCCCACCGTGTACGCGGTGCCCGCTGTCCAGGATGCCAGCGTCGGCAGCGTTGCCGGGGCGCCCCTGGCCAGCGCGCAGCTCCCGCCTGTGCCGGCGTCATTGCAGAAGTAGCCCCACATCGGCACTGACTGCCCGTCGGGCAGCGTCGTCGTCGACGGCGCCGCCGTAAGGTTGACCACGGCTTGCGCGTGTGACACGGCTGCCGCCAACAGGAGAAAACTGGTCGCGACCGTCGATGTGATCAGGCGCGCTTTGGACTTGATGGCTCGCATTGAAATTCTCCTGCTCTCAATTCGACTCGTCGATCTGGTACGCACGCGGGTCGATCAGCAACATCATCAGCATGCCGCCGGGGAAGATGTTGTTCGTCGTGATCTCGCGCTCGTTGTGCGAGTGCCACATGTAGGCGAAGCCGGCCTCGCTGGCGGAGTTGTTCGCGATCGTGCCGAACGGGGGAATCGGCGTGGGGCCAGTCGCGCGCGCGGCCGCATCGGGACCAAGGTAGGCAGTGCCGCTGTACCACGGGCCGTTGACCACGATGTTCGGATCGGGCAGCGTCATCGGGCCGCCGGCGCCCACTTCTCCGAATGGCGCCTTTTCGAGCGGCTTGTCATGGTCGGCGCACCACTCCCAGAAATTGGCAGCTGCCGGGGCGCTGGTATAAAAGCCATTGCTGTCCGGGACGCAGGGCGATGAATCACCAGCGTAGCCGTGGCCGTACACGTCCCAGTTCAGGCCCTTGCCAGTCCACGTGAAGATGCCATCCATCGCCTCGCCGGGCGTCGTGGTCGTCGTGAACAGCAGCGGGCCGGCCAGGCGATTCTCGGTTTCACTTCCGACGAGATTCGGCGCGAGCAGCAGGTTGCCGTCGCGCGCCAGCAGGCGGACATGGTTGGCGTGCTCGTGGAATGGGTGCTGCATGCGCCCCTGTCCGATGACCCTGAGCAGCATCAGCTCGCCGGGATGCAGGTGCGGGTTGCCGTTATACGGCTGGTTCGGGTACTGGGCGACGTAGTTCGGATCCATGTCATCTGGCATGGAACGCCCGTTGATCATGTAATAAGCCTGGTGGTACGGCTCAGTACTGACCTGCAGGCAACCGTTCGCCACTGCGCAAGTCGAGTTCGACTGCACCTGCTGCTCCACCTGGCTGTGGATTCGCGGGTCCATCTCGGAAAACTGGAACAGGTACTCGCGGTCGTAGCAGGTCGCACTGTGGCTATAGGCCGACGCGGCGAGCCGGTAATCCGCCTCGGCCATATTGCCCGGGGCGACATAGTGCGCGATCGTGTTGGGAACGGCGTTGCAGGTGGAGGGCGTGGTCGCTGGCAGCACGATCAGGGCGCCGAACATGCCCATCTCGATCTGCAGGTCGCCCTGGGTTCCGCTGTAGTAGGAGTGCGTCCCTTCCGTGTCGGCGGAAAACGTGTAGGTCACCGTGCCGCCGTGGACCGCCTCACAGGTTAGCAGGCCCTGCTGCGGGGCACCCGTGGTCGTGCTCGCAGGGCAGCTCGTCGAGACGTTGAAGCCCGGGAACAGGATCGACGTGTTGCCCGCGGCCGCCGGCAGGCTGTTCGTCAGCGTGACCGACACCGAATCGCCCTTGTGGACGATCAGCGTCGGGCCGGGCAACTGCATCTGCGGACAGTTGGCGTTCGGAAGGCCAGCTCCGGCAGGCCCCGGCCTGGGAAGAAATGCCGCCACCGCGTTGGTCGCGGTCGTGCAGCCGTAGCCCCAGGAGTAGATCGAGGCGCCATCAGGCTGGCTGATGTACGCGTCCTTCGCATCCAGGTTGAACGTCGGCCCGATGATCCCGGGGACCGCGGCATGGACGCTTGCGGCAGCGAGCGCGGCGAACGCAAAGGCAGCAGCCCGCAGGAACTGCCCGAGGCGGGTAATCGAATTCTTGACTTGCATCGCTGCTCTCCTAGCTGCAGGACTTGTCCGGGTTCAGGGAGCCCGAACAGACGTTGACCTCAGTCATCAGGCCACCGAAGTTCTCGGCGTCGTTGGACAGGTGATCGAGGTTCGGCGTGTACAGGAAGTATTTCCCCGACGGCAGGCCGGCCGCATCGAGGATCACGTCGATCGACTCGCCGCCGCCGATCGTGATCGAGTTGGTGTAGTACTCGGTGTTGTTGCCGGCCAGGTCGCGCAGCAGACGCGCGTTGTTGGCGATCACCTTCATCGGCACGCCGAGCGAGGCCAGCGTCTGGAACTCGGTGACATCGAGAGACGATATGCGCAACAGGGCTTTGCCGTTCAGTGGGATGTTGATGATCGTGGGCAGCGGCTGCGAGGCGTGCAGCACGCCGTCGGTCGACTGCGTCGTCATCGAGCCGGGCGAAACAGTGTCCGGATAGCTGCGGCCGTTCAGCAGGAAGTACTTGTCCTTCATGTCGGTGAAGGACTCGGGGTTGAAGGTCATGCCGACGAAGTGGAAGTTCGGATCGAAGCCGTGGATCTGGATCGGGTACTCGACGTCGTAGTAGGTCGAGCCGTCGCCGTCGTTGTAGGCGTAGGCACCCGTCGCGGCGCGCGCGACAGTGTTCGCAGCGGGAATCGGCGTCGTGCACAGGATGCCCTCGGTGTGGCAAGCCGTGCGGTTGTCGCTCTGTTGACCCGATGGGTCGGCACCGGTGAGGCCGGAGCCGCCGGCGAGCGAGGCCCACAGTGAATGCCCGGCGGGCAGGCGGTTCTGCCGCGGGCGCACGTAGAGCTGCCCCACCATGCCCATCTGCAGGTGCTCGGGCGGGGAGATATGGCAGTGCCAGAAGTAAGTGCCGGCGTCCGGGGCCAGGTAGTAGTAGCTGAAGCTGCCGCCGATGTTGATGGCGATCGACGCGTCCGGCACGCCGTCGTAGAACGACGAGGCGTTCGGATAACCGTGGAAGTGGACGGTGTGCTGCTCGAACAGGTCGGGTCGCATGATCATGCCGACGTTGGTCAGCGTCAGGAACAGCTCGTCGTCCTCGTCGATGGCGATCAGCGGCGCCGGCTGGTTCGCGTTCATCACGCCGACGTCCATGATCAGGCGCGGATCGACATGACCGGTCAGGCACGCCGGAGTATTCGGCGGCTTCCTTCGTGACGCAATTCGGGCCGCTGTACGTGCCGCTGACCCCGTCGTACTGCGTCATGTTGGGATCGGGCACGAGTCCGACCGCAGAGTTGAAGCTGTAACCGCTCTGCACCGCCTGAGCGCCCTGGTCGACGGGTGCGCCGACGAAGATGCCCGGATTGATCGTGCCGGAAGCATTGACGTTGAACTGGTTGAACACGGAGGCGATCTCGGTTCCCGGCTTGCCGGCGGCAATGTCCGCCACGCCCGACAGCGGACCGAATCCGAACAGATACGTCTGCGTGCCGTCGGCCATCGTCGCGAAGCCGTCGCCGCCGGAAATCTGCTGGCACTTGATGCCACCACCGTTCCTGACATAGGCCAGCGCCTTGCCGTTCGACGCAGTCAGCGCACCGTTTGCCGTTGCCGGTCCGGTATAAGCGCCTGACGTATCGGTCGGGTGCATGGGCGTGCTCGAGGGACATTGCACGCGAAAGCTCTGCGCTGCCGCCGGCAGCGCCAACAACGCCAGAATCGCCGTCGCGATTCCGCCCCCGATGAAACGTGTCTTAAGCATAAAGCCTCCGTCCGGAACTCTTAGCGCGCTAGCTGCTCAAACTGTCGCAATGGATTCGTGAGTCATTCCCCTCGTCAGTCGCCTGATCAGAGCGCTTGACGGTCCTCTGCACTGGAAATCCCCACAAATCCTCGACACCCCGTCCTGCGTGCGCCACACGGCGTACTCGGACTGGGCTGCACATTGCTGCGACTGCGTCTCGCCAACAATGGGGTCAAGAAGTCAACGTACGGGAAGGGGAAATAGGCAACGTACGTGTCTTTTCGGGCACAAAACTGCATCCACGAGCAATGCAGCAGCGCAGCGATGCCAGGCTCTGTGCTAACTGTTAATTAAGGCGCGCACAGCCATGGGGTGCATGCATCCTTGACCGTGGAATGACGCTGCGGCACTGTAGAAAGATGATGCGACCAGTGATCCTATGCGGCTTGCTGCTGGCCACAACTGTGCCGCTGGCGTGCGGCGCCGCTGACGCAAGCAGTCACGATGCGACCGGCCAGGCGAGCTCCGTTGGAGCCGTGGGCAACGGCGTCGGCGTTGCCACCATCGAATACCAGATTCCGCCGGTGCAGCTTGTGCGCGATGACGGCAAGCAGGTTTCGCTGCAGAGGGAGCTGGACGACGGGCGTCCCGTTGTCATGAACTTCATCTTTACGACCTGCGCGACCACCTGCCCACTATCGAGCCAGACCTTCGCGGCCTTCCAGCGCAAGCTGGGACCCGAACGCGACAAAGTGCACATGGTGTCGATATCGATCGACCCGGAGCAGGACACTCCCGCGCGCCTGCGCGCCTACGCAAAGAAGTTCGGCGCCGGGCCGCAGTGGCAGCACTACACCGGCACGCTGCAGGCGAGCATCGCCGCGCAGCAGGCCTTTGGCGCCTATCGCGGCGACAAGATGAGCCACTCCCCCGTGACGCTGATACGCGCGGCCCCGGGCCAGCCCTGGACGCGCATCGATGGGTTCGTGACCCCCGACCAGCTGCTGCAGCAATTCCATCAACTGCTCGCGGCGCGCTGAGCGCCGCCTCATCGTAGTGGACTCTCCCTCGGCACGAGCACTATTTGTCCTGGGAGCGCTGGCCCTGGGCGCAATGGCCGTGGTCGCGACCGCGGCTCCGGTACCGGCGACGCCGCACGCTGACGTGCGCGCGGGCGCCGCCATCTACCGCCAGGGCGTGCTGCCGGACGGCAAGCCCCTGCAGGGTGAACGCGAATCGGGCGTCGTTGTGGAGGGCGCAAGCGCCGCCTGCATCAATTGCCACCGCCGCAGCGGACTCGGCGCCGAGGAAGGCCGCGGCTTCATTCCACCGATCACCGGCCAGTTCCTGTTTCACCAGCAGACACCCGGCGTCGACAGCTCGGACCTGCCCTTCGTCGAGGGGGCCCGCATCAATCGGGTACCGTTCACCGAAGAGACCGTGGCCCGGGCCATCCGCTCTGGGATAGGCGCGGACGGTCGGCCGCTCAGCGTGCTGATGCCGCACTACGTGCTCGACGACGCGGCCATGGTCACGCTCATCGACTACCTCAGGAGCCTGTCGAAGACCCACGTGCCGGGTGTCAGCGACACGACGCTTCAGTTCGCCACCATCATCACGCCCGATGCCGACCCCGTGAAACGCAAGGCGATGCTCGGCGTGCTCAACGACTATTTTGCCGAGAAGAACGCGACCGCGCGCTTCGTCAATCCGCGCATGCACAGCTATCACAAGATGGATTTCATGGTGAACCGCCACTGGGAGCTGCACGTCTGGGAGCTGACCGGACCGGCCGGGACCTGGGCCACCCAGCTGCAGCAGCACATGCGGCTCGAACCCGTGTTCGCGGTGCTCTCTGGGCTGGGCGGTGCGAACTGGGCCCCGGTGCACGAGTTCTGCCAGGAATTCGAGGTGCCCTGCCTGTTTCCCAATGTCGAGTTGCCGGTGGTGGCCGACGACAACTTCTACCCGTTGTACTTCTCGCGGGGCGTGCTGCTGGAGAGCGGGTTGATCGCACACCAGATCTCCGCGACCCAGGAACACGCCGCCGTGCATCGCCTGATCCAGGTGTACCGCGGCGACGATATCGGAGCGGCCGCCGCAAAAGCGCTCGCCTCCGAGCCGTTGCCCGAGAATCTGCAGCGGATCACGCGCGTGCTGAAGGGCGGACCGGCCGAGCTCAAGGCCGCGCTCGCGGACGTCCGTCCCGACGATGCGCTCGTGCTCTGGCTGCGACCCAAGGATCTCTCCGCGCTCGGCGCCCGCCCGCCGGCCGGTGCGCAGGTCTGGCTCTCGGGGCTTATGGGCGGACTGGAGAATGCGCCCCTGGCAGCGCCCTGGCGCGCCGTCGCGCACATGGCCTACCCGTTCGACCTGCCCGACAACCGGCGCGTCCGCCTCGACTATCCGCTGGGATGGTTCAGGATCCGGCACATCCCGTTGACGGATCTGCAGGTGCAGGCGGACACCTACCTCGCCTGCGGGCTGCTCTCCGAGACGCTGAAATACATGGTCGACACCTTCGTTCCCGAATACCTGGTCGAGCAGACCGAGAGCATGCTCGAGCACCGCATCATCACCGGCTACTACCCACGATTGAGCCTGGCGCCGGGCCAGCGCTTCGCGTCCAAGGGCGGATACGTGGTGCACTTCGCCGGCCCCACCGGCACCAGGCTCGTGGCCGACAGCGCCTGGATCGTGCCTTGAGCTTCGCGCCTAGTGGCGCAGCTTCTGCGTCAGGCGCGCTTTGTAGACCTCGACCGTCCGCGGACTGATGCCCAGGCGCTCGGCAATCTGCCGGACCTGGTAGCCACCCGTGACCAGGTCGTGCACCTGCTGCTCACGCGCCGTCAGGATATTGGTCGGCCCGCTCGCCTGCAGCCGATGGCCCGACGCAGCGGCCAGGGCGGACGCATGCGAACTGATCGCGTCGCGCAGCACGTCGATCAGGATGTCATCGTCGATCGGCTTTTCCAGGAAGTCGGCGGCCTTGGCCTTGAGCGCAGCTCGCGCCGTGGCCACGTCGCCGTGCGCCGTGATGATCACGGCGGGCACGCTGCAACCGCGCTGGCGCAGTTCCTGCAGCAGCTCCAGGCCGCTCATGCCCGGCATGCGCACGTCGATCAGCATGCAGCCCTCCCAGTCAGGCTGATAGGCCTTCAGTACGTCCGCCGCATTGGCGAACACCTGGGTGCTGAAGCCCCGCAGGCTGAGCAGCAAGGCCAGCGAGTCGCGCATGCCCGCGTCGTCATCGATTACGTAGACCATTCCATTCGTAGCTGTCATGCCATTTGCTCCGAACCCGCGCCCTGCCATACCGGTATCGAAAATGCGATGCAGGTGCCGTTTGCATCGCTGCGCTCCAGCCAGATCCGGCCGCCGTTGGCCTCGACCAGCGAGCGGCTGATGGCGAGCCCAAGACCCATGCCCGACGGCTTCGCCGAATTGAGCGGCCAGAACAACTGCGGCTGGATCGCCGGCGGGATGCCACGGCCTCGATCCTCGATCGAGAATCGTACCTCATCGCCCACGTGCTCCACCCGCAGCGCGACGGATTTGCGACCTGCGTCCATGTCCTTCACGGCATCGCAGGCGTTGCCCAGCAGGTTGTGCAGCACCACCGACAGCTGCGTGGCGTCGGCTTCGATGCGGGGAATATCGGCCGGGCCGTTCACCGTGCATTTGATGCCCCACTGTTGCAGCTTGGTCTGCAGCACCGCGACGCTGTCGTCGATCAGCCGGCGCGGCTCCAGCGGTTCCCGGTTCACGGCGCCGCTGCGATAGAACGCCCGCAGCTCTCCCAGCACCTCGACCGCGCGATTCGCTTCGCCGAGGGCCTTGTGCACCGTGTCCTGCACCCGCTGCTGATCGACCTCAGGCCGCTCGAGCAGCAAGGTGGCGGCGCGCAGGTAATTGCTGACTGCCGCCAGTGGATTGTTGAGTTCATGGGCGATGGCGGTATTCAACTCCATGATGCCGGTCGAGCGATTCACCCAGGCCAGCTGCTCGTCCCGGGTCACCACCAGGCGCGCCAGGCGGTTGTTGTTGGACACGGCGATGCCCATGAACAGACCGGTGCCGGCCAGCACCAGCAGCAGCAGCTGGATTTCCACCACCGCCTGTGCGGCGCCGCGATCGGCCAGGACCAGCACGATACCGAGCTGCAGCGCCACCACGGCGATCGATGTGATGCCTTCCCCGAATCGCAGCGCCGTCCAGGCAACGGGTATGAAGAACAGGTAGAACAGCTGCAAGTCGACAGGCGCCAGCAGGCCGAAAGTCACGCTGAATACCACCACCAGGGTCAGCAGCAGCAGGAACAGCTCTCCAAGGCGCGGCCGCAGTTGACGTAGCTGCAGTCCTTCACGGGTCCGCCACAGCAGGTAAAGCGGCAGCATCACGACCGCGATGCTCAAGTCGTCGATCCATTCGGTCACCAACGCCGACGGCAACGCATCCAGGGATATCTTGCCAGCATGCACCTGCGCCAGCGCCAATAGCGCCGCGCACAACAGCGCGCCAGCCGCCAGCGTAATCATCAAACGCGCGAACCCGCTGATGGAATTCACTGCACGATTGCGCAGCGCGCGGCGCAGGAGCAGGCCCGTGCCCGTATAGACGCCGCCTATGCAGACCAGGGCCGAGAGCGCCAGGAACCCCAGCGGATCGGCCCCTTCGTTGACGACCACCGCCAACCAGGGAAGCAGAATCGTGAGTGGGATTATCGGCAGACCAAATTCGAAGACGGCCGCAATCAGGAAAGGTATTACCGGCTCCCACGGGCTGATTTCTACACCTTTTACAAAATCGAAGGTGTCCAGGCGGTCGAGCAGCAGATAGGCCAGGCTGTACAGCACCGCCAGCACGGCCGCGCGCGCCCACCACCGCGGGTCCGCACGCCACCGCCCGGTCGCAGGCCTCACCAGCTCTTGGATGTTGAACGGCATCAGGCGACCACCGGTCGAGGCTCCCTGGATCGAAAAATTGTACACGGCCCGAGTGGTAAGGGGCGCTGGTGCCCTCCCCGCCGCGTCAGCGGGCGGACGCGACCTGGGTGCGCAACTCTCCGAGCATGTCGTCTGCGGTCGCGAACCCGTCCAGGCGCACCCATTGGTCGCTTCCGGCCGCACGCACCAGCGTGACCGGCTTGTGATTGGCTTTGTCGCCCTGGTAGACGCCGAAGGCCTGCTGCGCCTCGGCGCTGGCCTGCACTGTGCCAGTGTAATGCTGCCATCCGGGGCCGGCCCCGAAGCGGGCCGCATAGGCGCGCAGGCGCGCGGGCGTATCCTGCTCGGGGTCGATGGATATCGAGACCAGGTGCACCCGGCCGCGGTCATCACCCAGCTTACGCTGCAGCATGCTGAAGACCTGGCTGGTCATGGGACAGATCGTGGTGCAGGTCGTGAAGATGAAATTCAGGACCACGGGGCGGCCATCATTGAGTTCGGTGTCGAGAAATACCTTGGCGCCGTCGGCCCGCACCAATGACAGGTGTGGCACGGCGTAGCTCAGCGTCGTGCGCCTGACTTCGCTCCCCGGCATCGTGGCCATCATGTGGCGATGGGCCGCGTGGGGATCGACGTCACCGGGCGCGGCGGTTTGCTGCGCCTGGGCCAGGCCAACCGAAAATCCTATGCCCAGGGACAGCATAAGGAGAACGGCTGCGGGGTTTCGGGCCTCGGATTTGCTCACGAAGGGATCCTTGTCTTGGGTAACTCTGGGGGCATCCTCGGGTATGCGCCCCAGGGGCTCAATAGGGTGTAGTCCCACCCCTCAATATTCATGTATATCTATGATTGTGTTGATTTTCTATCCGTTCAAGCAGGCCTAAAGACCTTCCTCTCGAGCGCCCGCTTATGTCAATCAATGTCCGCTTGGCGGTGGCGCGAGCGGAGGCTTCGCCCGCCCGGGTGGACACAGCAGAACGCGGCTCCGCTGGTCGGTGTGGTAATCGAGCAATTGTCCGGCCGCGTCGATCGTGATCCGGAAACCTGCCACCAGTGCCTGCGTGTACATCATCCCGGGGTCGGGGCAACCGAGCGCGCCGTCCCTCCAGGTGACCTGCTCCATGTTGGTCACTGCGAGACGTTCCTTTGGCAGGCCCGTGTGGCGGGCCGCGTCGTCGAGTGCCAGCGCGACCTGCGGCGGCGGCGGTGGAGTGGCAGGCACATCGGGCACGATCCAGTCCGAGAGCAGCGACACCTGCGTCGCATCGCTCCCCTCGAGTTTCGCGATGTAACTGCCCTTGGAGGCAAAGCGCTGTCCGGGGCCCAGGCTCAGGTGCGGATAAATCGACAACTCGACTGCGGTGCCGAGCCGGTGTTCCATGCGCTCGAGCAGGAAGTCGCGCGACCAGGTGTCCTTGCTGTGCGTGACGAGCATGCCGGTGACGGTCGCGGCCAGGTAGGCATTGAATTGCAGCGGCTCGTCGACCAGGGCGATCCCGTTGTTGTGCATCCAGCGCTTGACTACCTCGAGCCGGGCCGCCCGCATTGCAGGCGGATCCTGCGGGTAGATGATCCGCAAGCGTCCGCTGGCATCGGGCAAGATGCCGGTCGACTGGCTGCCCACCAGCGCAGTTGAGAGGTAGACCGCCTCGAGCGGCGATCCGGCCTCCGTCAACGATTGCGCGTGCTCCAGGTCTTCGGGCCTCAGCCACAACACCAGCGTCGCCCCGGCCGAGTCCTGCGCCAGTTGCCGCCAATAGGCGGCTTCCGGTGCCACCCCGAGCACGCGCTCCTGCAAAGCAGGCTGCCCGCCGCCCCAGGCGCTGCGAAAGGCGCCGGCGGCGGTGGCGCTGGCATCCTCGCGGCGATAGACCTGCACGACCTTGCCGTGCGAGGCGCCATCGCGCAGGAATTTCGCGAGCGCCCGCGCCTCGAGGGTCACGCCCTCGGACAGGTACACGGTGTAGACATTCTCTCCCTCCACGACCGGCAAGTCGGTCTGTGGAAAAATGCAAGGCAGTTCGAGCCGTTCACTGAACTCGTGGATCGGACGCCAGCTCTCGCGGCCCAGCCCGCTGACCAGCGCAAACACGGGCTGCTTACGGTAATAGGCCTCGAGCTGCGCATCCCAGGTGCTGCTCGGGCCCTTGAGTTCCCACACGTCCAGTACCCATTCGCGGAAGGTGCGCCCGAGGTGCACCTGCCCCGCCTGTTCGCGACGCAACTCGGTGCGCTGCCCCAGGTTGCGATCGCGGAAAAAGACCTGCAGCATCTCGACCAGCGCGTGTTCCTCGGCCGCATCCACGCCCGGTTCGATCACCGTGGCAAAGCGCACGGTGTCCTCGCTCACGCCGGGCGATGCCGTCATCGACAGGGTACGCAGGTAGGCGCTGAGCGACTTCATCGCCGTGTCATCGAGCGCAAAGCGCGGCATGGTCGCATCCATCGTGCGGCCGCTGACATCTACGCCGGTGCGAATCGCGCGCTCCAGTGTCGCCTCGTCGTACGCGGGCCGCGGCCGATTGCCGGCAAACATGGCGGTGCGCTCGGCGCGCAGCGCCTGCGCCTTGGCGCGCGCGGCCTCGGCAGCCGCCGATGGCGTGGGCGATGACCCGGCAGCTTGTGCCGAATGGGGCGCTGCAGTTGCGGCAACCGGCTCTGTCGGCGCGCGCGACGGAGCGGTCGGCGCAACCCGTTCGCCAAACAAGGCCGGGCCCGTGATCGCCCTCACTTCAATCGACCCCTCACTGGATCCGTAGCCACTACGGCGATGGCAAGTGGCGCAGGCGGCATCCCTGCCCGACAAGGTCACGCCCGCCTGGCCCGCGCCCCGGAGCGGTTGGCCCGAGGGCAATATTCCTTCGCGGTAAATGCGGCGGCCGGCGGCGAGCGGGTCAGCCTGCGGGTCGAGCGCCGATGCTTCGGCCAGGGCCGTCACTGCGAACAGGCTCAGCAACGCGAAGGTCGAGAATCGCCTCATCTGGCATTGGTGATCGTGACGCTCACGGTAGCCCGGTTCGACAGCGCCCCGCGCCTGTCCCTGACAGTATAGACAAAGGTCTCGACACCGCTGTAGCCGCGTCGCGGCGTGTACGCCACAGTACCGTTGGCATTGACCCTGACGGTACCATCCCGGTTGGGCGCGCGCACGATTCGCACGCTGTTGGCATTCAGATCGCCGTCGGCATCGGTGTCGTTGGCCAGCACCGCAAACACCTGAGCCGCATAAGCGGGCCGCGCGCGAAAGGCTGCGCTGTAGGCGTCGTTGTTCGCGACCGGCGCGTGCCGCACGCTGTTGGCCACCGTCACCGTGCCCAGCGCGTGCGCCACATTGCCGGCGGCGTCGGCCGCCAGCACGTCAAGCGTGTGCACGCCGCCGGTTGACAGGGTCGTGTTCCAGGAGAATTCGTACGGCGCCGCGGCATCGGCGGCGATCAGTACGCCGTCGACATAGAGCTCGGTGCTGGTCACGCCGGTGTCGTCCGTCGCGTTCGCCGTGACCTTTATCGTGCCCGCAACGCTGCTGCCGGTAGCCGGCGCCGTGATCGAAACCTTCGGTGCCGTCTTGTCCGGAGGCGTGTTGGCCACGGTCACGGTCACCCTGGTCGAATGCGCGCTGTTGCCGGCGGCGTCCGCCGCCACGGCCTCGAGTGTGTGCGGGCCATCGGCCAGCGTGCTCGCATCCCAGGCGAAGGAATACGGCGAGGTGTCGTCGCTGGCAAAGTACACCCCGTCGACCAGCAGGTCGACCTTCACCACGCCGACGTTGTCATCGGCCGCCACATCGACGACCACCGTGCCCGACACCGTGGCGCCAGCGTTCGGCGAGGTCAGCACGACCGAGGGCGGCTTGGTGTCGGCGGGCGGCGTGTAATTGATTGCGGCGCTGACGGCGGCCAGGGCGTTGACCCGCCCGTAGCCGAAGTTGGGATCGTACCCGGCGTTGCCCAGGTCCAGGGCGGTGCCCTCCAGTAGCTCCGTGGCCGCCGTCGGGGTCAGCGCCGGGTTGGCACCGAACATCAGCCCGGCCACTCCCGCCACCACGGGGCTTGCGAGCGAAGTTCCGGAATCGGGCAGGTAAAGGCCATACTTCGCTGTCGTCAGGATGTCGGTGCCTGGCGCCGCCAGGTCGACAAAGGGGCCGGTGCTCGAGAAATACGCCAGCGCGTCGTTCTGGTCGGTGGCGGAGACCGAGAGAATGAACGGCGTTTCGACCTGCGCGTCGACGCAGCCGCAATTGCCCGCGGCCGCCACCACCAGCGTGCCGTGATTGAGAGCATATTCGGCGGCCGCCGTGATGGTCGCATTGCCCACGATGCCGTCGAAGCTCAGGTTGATCACGCGCGCGCCGTGGTCGGTAGCCCAGATGATGCCGTTGGCAATGCTCGCCGCGTTGGCCGCACCGTTGGCGTCGGTCACGCGCACCGGCATGATCGGCGCGTTGCCGGCCACGCCGGCGACGCCGACGGCGTTGTTGGTGAGCGCGCCGGCGACACCGGCCACCTCGGTGCCATGGCCGAAGGCGTCGCTGGTGTCGCTGTTGTTGCTGAACGTGTTGTAGCCGAGGAGCAGCTTGCCGGCGAAGTCCGGCTGGCTGGCGTCGATGCCGCTATCGAGGATGGCGATGACCGCGCCGGCGCTGCCCTGGCCCAGGTCCCAGGCCTGCTCGGCCTGGATCTGCGGCAGATGCCACTGGCCGAGGTACTCTGGATCGTTCGGCACCAGGGCCGCCGCGAATTCAATGTTCTTCTCGACGAACTTGACCTCGGGCATACGCGCGAGCTGGCGCAAGATCGCGTCTTCCATTCCGGCCGGCACCCGCAGCCGCACGATGCGGGTCCGCTGGCCGATATCCTGCAGGAATTGCGCGCCGTGCTTCTGGTAGAGCGCATAGCGCCCGGGCGCGCCGACACCGGCGCGAAAGCCGACCAGCAGTTCGCCGCTAACCCAGGTCGCCGCCCGCTTGCCAACGCGACTTTGGCCCTGGGCGCCGGCCAGGCCGCTCGCCAGCAGGATCGCCAACCCGACCGCGAACGCAGCGACGCGCGTGAACCTGGTGCAACCTGCGGAGCCCTTCGAACGATGCTTCATGGGCATTCATTTACCTTGCCGCACAGTCATTGCGCCGTGACCGGGCCGATGCGGACCGGCCCGAATGCAACGCTGACGGCTGTGCCGGGTTGCACGGCCTGGCGCGTGTTCGGGTAGAGGATGATGACCACCTGGTCCTTGGCGTAGCGACCGCCCTTGAGCGAATGATGCGGAGCCATCAGCGGCGGCAAGTCGCCGGCGATCAGGGTCGGCATGTTGGCTGCGTTGCCCAGCAGGATATTGGCCTTGGACGGATCGAGCACGCGAAAGCGCGCGTCGACCAGGCCGCCGGAAGCTGTCACGCCGATGTGCGCGATCTGGATCCCCGCCTCGACCTCGAGCGCGCTCGGTTCCGGCAACGCCGGCGCCGGTTGCGAGGCGTGCGCGGCGGCCGCC
This sequence comes from uncultured Gammaproteobacteria bacterium, assembly GCA_963778855.1. Taxonomy (GTDB): domain Bacteria; phylum Pseudomonadota; class Gammaproteobacteria; order Steroidobacterales; family Steroidobacteraceae; genus FEN-1191. The sequence continues at coordinate 84,148 of CAVZWC010000005.1, forward strand.
GGTCCGGGAGCACTCGCAGGCGCTGCCACGGCCACGCGCGCGGCGGGTGCGGCGGGCGCTGTGGCGAGTGCGGCCTGCTGTGTCGCACATCCCGCGAGGCCAAGCGACGCGAGGCACCCGGCGACCAGTGCCAGCGCGGCCCCCCTTGACTGCAATTCCATGCTACGCGTTCGCATCGCTCACGGCCCCGCGACCGCCAGCAAGGCGCTGACCGCCACGTTGGCGTCGGCATTGGTCGACGTCACAGCGCCGGCTGCAATCGTGTCGGTCAGTGTGTAGCCTGCTGCGGCGCCTGCGCCACTCGACAGCACGACCGTGGCCGTCAGCGTGCAGCTGCCATTCGCCGGAATGGTGCCATTGCTCAATACGAAGCGTCGGTTGGTGTTCTGGCGCTGCACGCTGCCGCCACAAGTCGACACCGGATTCGACGCAGGCATGGACAGCGTACCCGTCGTGGGCTGCGGCAGGTTGTTCGTCAGTCCCAGGCCCGTGACGGCTGTCGCGTTCGGATTGGTGAACGTGATCGTGAACGTGGTCGTGCGCTGGGCGGCGGTGCCGGACCTCGTCAGGGAACCGGCAAATGCCGCGTTCACCGTCGGGGCCGGGATCACCACGCGTAAGGTCGAGTTGTGGTTGGTCACGTTACCCAGCGTGTCCGTCATGCGCGCACGGACCGTGTAGGTGCCCGCGGCCAGGGTATCGGTGGGAACAGTCACACTGGCGGCTCCGCTGCCGTTGACCGTGAATGGCGTGCCGCCGTTGGCCGGCGGGTTGGCGCCGCCAATCCACCACGCGCCGGAGGCAATACCCGAGGCATCCGAGGCGCCACTGATGTTCATCGTTACCGAGGCGGTACCAATAGGCGCCGTAGCGGGCGACAGCGACATCGAGAACGCCGGACCCGACTTGTCCACGGTATAAGTCGGGCCGCTCAGGCTGACGTTGTTCGGGTTCTGCCAGTTGTTGCCCGCCAGGTCGGTGATGGTCGCATTGCTCCTGAGGTTCAGCGTTATGTTGCCGTTCGCTGTGTTGCCGCCCGTGGAGATGGTCACCGTGCGCGTGGCGCCAGTCCCGGTGATGGTCACTTGCAGGTTGCCCGGTATGTTCTCGGTTACCAGGAAATCGGCGCCGCTGATTCCGGTTACCGTCTCCGAGAACTTGACCGTGTAGGAGACGCTACCTGCGTTGGTCGGGCTCGGGCCATTCGCGGTGATGCCGAGGTAGTTCGGGCGCGTCTTGTCAACGATCAGGGCCGCTCCCAGCACGGCACTCCAGTTGCCGGGGCCGGCGGCCGAGTCGCGCGCCCGGACGAATACCGTATGAGTACCCTCCGACAGCCCAGCGATGGTGGGTGGCGGCGTGGCCCCCGTCGCCCGGATGGTGGCGCTGATTGTCGTCGTCGACGCGGCCGACGCACGAGTCATTGCCGCTCCGGAGCCAGGCGTACCGATCGTATCGATGAAGTACTCGCCCCCGGCGATGCCGTTGCCGCCCGTACCGGCGTCGGTCACGTTGGCCGTCACCTGCACGGCCACGCCATTGGTATAGGCCGGATTCAACCGCACGTTGGTCACCCGCGGGGCCGAATGGTTGACCACAAGCGTGCCGGAAGCGAAACCGCCCCAGTTGCCGGCGCTATCGCGGCCGTGCACCGAGATGGTGTAGCTGCCATTTGCCAGGCCGGCAATTGTCGCCAGCGGAATATCGGCGTAGCCGCTTTCCGGGGTGGCGTTGAAGGAACCGTCACTGGCCACCAGAGGAATGCCGGTACCCGGGGCGCAGCCCGTGGCACAGGCGGAAATGAAATGCCTCGCCACCAGCGACCGTGGCGCCGGCGCTGCTCACGGTCGCGATTACGCGCACGGCCGGCGTGGAGGAGTTGAAGCCCTGGACACCGTTGGCCGGATTGGGCGAAATGCTGTTCACGACCGTGCTCGGGCCACCCGTCGTGACGGTCAGCAGCGCGGTCGCTTCGGGGCCAACATTGCCGAGCGCATCGACGCTGCGCACGTGCACGGTGACGCTGCTGGCGGGGGCCGCAAAGGTCGCGGATACGCTGCGATCCGGCGCCGGGACGCCTCCCAGCGTCATCACGGTCCAGGTGGTGCCGTTGAGGCTGTATTCCGCACTGGTGACATTCAGGCCACCCCTGCCGGCATCACTCGCCGAGGCGCGGAGCACGACATTGCCGTTGGGTTGGCTGGGATTCGGGGTCAGCGTCAGCGCGCTGGTCAGGGGGCCGGTCTTGTCCAGGTTCAGCGCGGCAAAGCCGTAGCCGCCCCACCCCTGTGCATCCTGGCCGTGCACGTAGATCATGTGATTGCCCGACGCCAGAGTCGCCAGTGTCGCAGTGGAGATCGTCGCGCCGTAGCTAGGCGCAGTGGCAACAGCCATGGCAATGCCTGTGCCGCTGGCACCCTTGGTGTCGATGAAGTACTCGACTGCGCTGACTCCGCCCGCATCGGTGCTGGTTACCGAGGCCAGTCAGGGCCACGGCAGCCGTGCCGTTCGTCGGCGTGGGCGTTACCGTCACGCCGCTCGTCGCCGGGCCGGAGCTCGCCGTGCCGGTGCCAGCACCGACGAAGGTCAGCATGCCGCCGAAATTGGCGCTGCCGTCGCGATTGTGGAGATGGAGGCTCGCGTCGTAGAGCGCGAACTGGCTGCTTGTGGTAACGGCCGGTATCGTCACCAGCGCATCGCCGGTCTGGCCTGGGGCCAACGTCTCGGCGGTCAGCGCGACATCGGCGGTCGGCAGCGGGTTACCGTCCTTGGCGATGAAGCGCTGGCGCAGGCCAAGCAGCCCCATGGAGTGATGCCGGGCGCCGGCGTTCACGTAGCGAATCAACAACGTGTGACCCGCCGTGCTGGCGATCGGCGACGTGTCCGGGTAGGACTTGCCGTTGATCAGGTAGTACATCGGCACGCCACCGCGCCCGAGCGTGTTGCTGCCGAAGTCGCGCATGTCAAACGCCGCGGGATTGGCGCTGGTGTTGAGGCCGGCATCGATGTCGCTGAGAACGACTATGGCCTCTTCGTCATAGGCGGAGGACGCACCGTAGGCGGCCGCCTTGCGGGAGATGAAGTCGACCGGAGCGACGGTCGCACCGTCGCCATCTGTGGCCGCCTGGTCCATCGTGAAAGAGACGCCGGGGTCGACGGCCGTAACCTTGGCACCGGCAGGAATCCCCGTGCCGCTGACGACGAGGCCCACGTCCGTGGCGAGCGCGCCCGGATCCAGCACCACGGCGCTGCCGCTGGTGGTCATGGCGCCCGTGTCCGTACGAACCGGAGTGTCGACGGTAAGCGGGGTGTCGACGGCCACTATGGGCCGCACAACCAGGGCGCCATAGAGACCCATGGCCACCTGATGCTCGGCGTTTGCGAGCGGCGCGGCCTGATACAGGTAGGTACCGGGGTTACCCGGCGTGAAGGTGTAGGACTTCGTGGTCAGCGTCGCAGCGCCCGTGGCGTCGGATGCCAAGCCCTGCCCCTGGAAGCTGAGGCCCGTCGTTTCCGTCAGTGAATTGTCCAGCGTAACGGTGACCAGGTCGCCGGCGTTCACGTCAATGACCGGGCCGCCCGGCGCGGTCGGCGCAGCAGCCGATGTGCACGCACCCAGCACATAACCCCAGACCGGCACCGCCGGCGCCGCGGAAACGCCCGCCTTGGCGCACAGCGTCACGGCAACAGTGGCTGCGGATGCCGCACCGCCCGCCGCCAGCAGCAGGGTCGCCAGGACGGCCTTGCAGCCCGCGGCCCGGATCGATTCTTTACGCGAGGTGTTCGACATGTTGGTCCCCTAAAGTCCTGCGGTGTCTAGCGGGTGGCCGGTACGCAGTTGGTCGGATCGACCCGCAAGTACGTGATTGGGCCGGTCAGGTTCACGCCCCACGAGGTGATCTGAAACAGCGCGTGGTTGTGCGAAATGATGTAGTACTCGCCGCAGGTGTTGAGCGTTGAAGCGCCAGGCGGCAGGGTGCCGCTTTCACCCAGGTATGGGCTGCCGCTGTAGAACATGCCGAATTCCTGGTTGTTGACCTGGGGCACGACGACCGGCACGGGGTTCGCGCTCGAGTTGTAGCCTTCCGCGTCATACCACTGGAACAGCACGTCCCAGGTCTGGCCCGGGCCGATGTTGATGGCAAACTTCTCGAACGACAGGTCCTGCGCCGCAGCGTTCGCCAGCGGCGAGCCGTCGCGCCCGATGACCGCGCCGTTCTGGCCGTGTGGGTGGAACGGGAACTCCTCGCTGCCGACGTTCAGGTAGCGGATGGAACCAGGCAGCGGATGCGAGACCGAGTCATAGGGATGGATGCGCGCCAGCGCACCATAGGGCTGGTCGGGCAGGAACGGCGAGCCGTTGTCGGAGATGGAGTCCGGGAACCCGCGGCCGTTGATCAGCCAGTAACGGGCCTGGTAGTTGTCGAAAACGAAGTCCGTGCCCGATTCGGCGGCCTGATGCTGGTACGGATCGATCTCCGACAACAGCACCATGTATTCCTCGTTGGCCGTATAGCTCGTGCTTCCTTGCGCAGCGAACGTGGCGCCAGTCGTGAACTGGCTGCCGGCGCGATCGAACATGTAGTTCGCCCCCAGCGTGGGCCGCACGATCAGGGCGCCGAACAGGCCCATCCGCACCTGCTTCTGCGGCGAGGTGCCGCTCTCATAGATGTAAGTGCCCGGCTTCGCAGCGACGAAGCTGTAGGTCACCGAGCCGCCAGGCGCGGCCGTGTTGGTCAGCGAGGTCAGGGTTGCACCGCTCCCCTGCGGCTGCGCCGGCACGCCATTGGCCAGCACGCCCTCCTGGCCCGGGAACATGATCGACACGTTCTCGTTCAGCGCGTTGTTGAGCACCACCGTAACGGTGTCGCCCTCATTCACGCACAGCACCGGGCCCGGGTGCTGGAACGCACCGCTGCCGCTGGCATAGCCCCACATGTACATCGTGTTGCCATCGGGCAGCTGGATGTAGCCGTCGGTCGCCGTCAGGGCAAAAGTGGGGCCCGCGGGCTCGGTGCAGGCGATGCCGGTGGCAGGCATCGCGGCCTGCGCGAGCGGCGCGTGCAGCACCAGGCCCAGCGCGGCGGCGGCGACTGCCAGGCCGACGTTGGCGGGCTTTCCAATCCGGAGCATGCGGGTCAATGAACTGTGCATGGGAGAACTCCTCGCAAATCGTGCATATCCGGTTCAGGTGTTGGGCAGCAGCTGCTGGGGAAGCGCGCCAGGGGCGTAGACCCGAACTTCGGTCCGGCGGCCACCGTAGGGCAGCGCGGTACCGGTCGCCGCCAGGTTGTTGGTACGCTCGTAGGCCCGGTCGAAGAGCGTGTACACATCGTAGCCCTGGCCCGAGGTGCCGGAGCCACCGCTGAAAGCCGGCGCCACGAAGATCGCATCGATGCTTTCGCCCGCACCAAACGACACCGTGCTGGCGTAGTAGCTGGTATCGGCGCCGTTGCGCGTCTTGCCATCGGCGCCATAGCCGCGCATCGGCGTGGCGTCCTTGCCCACGACGCGCATCCTGGGACCATCGAGCGTCATGGCCGATTCCTTGAAGCCCAGGTTCGCGAAGCGCAGCAGCACGCGATCGCCCGCATTGCATTTCACCAGCGCCGACAGCGGCTGGTACTTGAGGTACTCGTATCCGGCCGTGGTCAGCAGGTCGCCATCCGGGTCGGTATTGACCGGCATGGCGTGGATGTTCGAAGTCAGGCTGGCCGGCATGCTCATCGGCGCATTGGGCGCCAGCGTGTCGGGGTAGACGCGGCCGTTCAGCATGCAGAAGTCGGCGCGGTAGTCACTCCACTCGGGCAGCTGGATGTGCGCATCGGCCCAGTGCGAATCGCCCCAGACCTCGGAGCAGAACATCGCGAACTCGCGGTCGTAGGCGGTCGAGCCGTCACCGCAGTTGTAGGCGTAGCCCATCGGACCGCTGGCCGCGCCGCCCAGGCGCGCAGCCGGCGCGGCGCCGCCGAAGGGCGCGCCACCGGTGAAGTTCTGCAGCGGGCGGACGAACACCGGGCCGGTCATGCCCATGTGCACGTGCTCCACGTCTTCGACATGGCAGTGGAACATGTAGGTGCCCGGATCGCGCGGACGATAGACGTACTGGAACACGCGCCCGGTGGTCACGGCGATGGAGCCCGTGGGCTCGCCGTCGAAGAAGGTGATGACGTTGCGGAAGCCGTGCCAGTGGATCGTATGCGCGTCGAACAGGTCGGGCCGCAGCGCCAGGCCGAGGTTGGTCAGGTTGATGCGGAAGTCGCGATGGCGGGGGCTGGCCACGACCGGATCGAACTGATCCAGCCAGAACATCGGCGCGTTGTGCTGCGCGTGGTTCTTCTGCGCCGCGCGCTGCGCATCGGTCAGGCCCGTGACGTTGCGGAAGCCGAAGATGTAGGTCGTCAGCCCCTTGCCATCCAGGGTGTCGAGATCCGCGGGCGCAAGACTGTCGGGGTGCGTCGTCACGCCACCCAGCGAGGCCGACTTGATCAACGGCGCCTTGGGCAGGCTGATCCAGCCATCCGTACCGCCGAAGAACAGGTCGGCCGGTGGGTTGACGGTCAGGGCCTGGGCATTGGCATCCGACATGGCCAGTGGACCGAGCAGGTTCTTGAACGGCAACAGGCCCATGCCGGCGGCAACCAGGGTGCTGCCACCGGTCAGCTTGAAGAAGTGACGGCGGCTCATTGCCTTGGCTTGTGAACGCTTAGTCATCTCAAATCTCCTGTTGGGTTCCCGAGCCAGGGCGGGTGCCGCGCACCCGCCCTGCCTGCGTTCCGTCCTATGGGACCGTGCCGCCTGCGAAGTTATCGACCCGGGCGTTGGTGGACTGGAGCTGGATGCCAATCCGGCCGGTCCCTACCGTCCAGGCGTTCGCCCCCGTCGTCGGAAGCTGGATGCTGCCGAGGAACGTGGTCGCGGCGCCGGACGTCCTCCAGACCGACACGAGGCCGGTGGAGGAAACAGTCGCGGTCAGGATGTCGTTGGTGGCGAATGCCCCGCTGTTGAACGTCGCCCGGGTCGTGTATGCGCCACCGGAGTTGGTAGTGGTGGCCACGATGACCTGGCCGCCGCTGCCGGTCTGGTAGCGCACACGCACGAAGTTGAGTGGTGCTGTCGTGGTGCCGCCGTTCGCCTTGAGGATCAAGGCGGAGTTGCTGTTGGTGCCGGCCATCGCCATGGCGGCGCCCTGGCTGGCACCGAAGGCGGTCGGGCTCCAGATCGCCTGGCCGCCGTCGTTGGTTTGATTCGCGAGAGCCTGATTTCCGTTGACGCGCAGGTCGACGTTGGTCCCGCTATTCGCCTGACTCCAATTTCCACCAAGGTTGTTGGCGTTGGCGCGGGTAAAGGCGTCCAGCACCGTCAACGTCGGCCGCGCCAATCCCGTTCCGGTGAGCGCTACCGGCGAACCAGTGACCGGCACATTGGCCGTGATCGTTACCGTGCCATTGGCTGCACCGCCGACCGCCGGCGTGAAGACTACATTGATGGTGCAGCTGGCATTCATGCTGGCATTCGAATTCAAGGCCGCACCGCAGGTACCGCCCGCACTGCCTGCAGGTCGCGAGAACGGAGCGGTCGCGACCACAACGATGCCCGTCAGGTTCGCCGTGCCCGTATTGCTCAGCGTCAGGGTCTGCGCCGCGCTGGTCGAACCAACCGCCACGGTGCCGAACGCCAGCGAGGTGGGCGCTACGCCCGCGATGGCGGTGGCTGTGGCCGCCTGCTCGTCCGCGCCGCTGTCCGGATTGCCGGTGCGAGTCTGGTTGTCGATGTCGGTCGCTGGCGCCGTGACGCCCGACTTGCTGCTCGACCCGAGATTGATGGCGGGCGAGCCGGCCAGCAGGTGATAGTTACCCTGCAGGTTCGGCGGCAGGTCAGCCGAGATCATGATCGCACCCAGGAACGCCGGGTTGTTGCGCCAGGAGTTGAAGGTCACGCCGACGTCATAGGGCGTGGTGACATTCGGATTCGCCGTGCTGTTCGTTCCGCTAGTGGCGTAGGTATGTTGTCCGGGCCCCGCGCCCGAAACCTGCTGCACGATCGAGTTCGTGGGCGACAGGTTCGCCGCTGGCATGTCCGACACACCCAGATCCCAGTGATCGCAGGCCGGGAAGGCCGTGCACAGACTGAGATTCAGCGGGTTGTCACCGATGCCCGTTACAAGCGCGGCAGTGCGCGTGCCCGCCCGGTTGTCCCAGAAGATGTTGTTGAACAGCAGCGGGTTGCTGAAGCACGGCGCATTGGTTCCGGTGCCGCAACCGGCAACCCCGCCTGGCAGCGTCGCCTGCAATAGATCACTGTTGCGCGAGGTCGCGAGGCCCGCCGGGGCCGGCGACCCATCGCTGGTGATCGCCGTCGCGGTGGTGATGTTCTTCATGATCGTGTTGTTGTACACGCGCACGTTCGGGGCATCGTTGATGCTGATGCCACCGCCTTCGTGGGTCGAGATGTTGTTCGCGATGATGTTGTTGTAGACATTCATCGGGAAATTGCCCGACATCAGGAAGCGCAGGCCGCCGCCGTCGTCATTGGCCAGGTTCGACTGGATCAGGTTGTTGTAGATATCCACCGGACCCGAGCCGGGCGACAGCGTGGTCGTGTTGGTCGGCAGCGCGCCGGCGATCATGATGCCGCCGCCCTCGTCGTAGGAGCGGTTGAAGTAGATGCGGTTGTCGTGGATGCGCCCGATGTTGCCGGCAACCGTGTTGCTGCGGCCCACGACGCTGACGCCGCCGCCATACTCGGCCGAGAAGTTGCCGCAGATGTCGTTGTTCGCGACCGTGAACTGGTCGGCGCCGCGGAACAAGCCGATGCCGCCCGCCTGGTTGGTGCCGGCATTGGCGATGACGCGGTTGTAGGCGATGAACACGTTGTCGTTGTTGTTGTCGGCCTCGTTGCCAGTCAGGTCCGGCGTGCCGACGCGGATCGTGCCGTAGGCGCCGCCGTTGTTCTGCACCACGTTATTGGTGATCTGCAGGTTGGTGGCCCAGGCGTTGGCGAAGATCGCGCCGCCCTGCGTGATCAGGCCGCCGGGCTGGCCCGTGGGGCCGCCGCCGATGGCGTTGATGTTGCCGGGGAAGCCCGCCTGGTCGCCGCCGCGCAGGTCGAAGCCGTCGATCGACGGCGCCGTGTTAGCGTTGTAAGCGCCAATGGGGAACGCAGTCCGGCCGCTGCTGGGCAGGTACAGCGAAATCACGGCACCGTCGAAGATCGTCTGGTTGCCGTCCCAGTTGAGGTTATTGATCGTCGTGTACCAGTCGGCCGCGACCGGGCTGTCGCCGGCGAAGGCGCCGCCGTCGATGATCGATCCGGAACCGCAAGTCAAGCCGGCACCACAGTTGGTGAAGTACGGCGTGCCATTCGGATTTCCGGGGCCCACGCCTTGCAGCTTGACCTTGGCTTTGATGATCAGGTTTTCGTAGTAGGCGCCGCGCGGGTTCTGGCGCGGATTGGCCGAGGTCGCGTTCGGGAACACCACGACCAGGGCGCCGCGCGCGGCATTGGCGGTCGACGAACCCACAAAGCTCGCGGCGGCATCGAGTGCGCGCTGGATGGCGTGGTCGGCAACGGCCGGCAGGCTTTCAGCGGGCGCGTAGGTCCGGCCCGGGCCGACGAGGTACAGCGCCGGGTTGTAGCCGCCGCTCGCGCTCGAGAGCGCATGCAGGGTCAGGCCATTGACCGTGTGCTGGCCGTTGGCCGCGACGATCGACAGCTGCTTGGGGCCGGAAGTCGTGGTGCTCGGTACAACGATCGTAATCTGGGTCGCCGAGTTCGTCGTGACCGCCGCGGCGGGCAGCGCGACGCCATCCAGCAGCACCTGGTTGCTGGCGCCGAAGCCCTTGCCATTGATGACGACAGTGCGCGCAGCGACTGCGCCGTTGAGCGTGACATAGGGGACGGATACCGCGTAGAGCTCAGGTGTCGCGTCGTCGAGCCGGCACTGGATGGGCGAGGTGTTTTGCCCGCCCGGCAGCTGCACGACCACGCCCACCTGGGTGGGGGCGAGGTCCGCCGGCACCAGCAGGCCCGGCAGCGCCTCGAACTCGGCCGCGATCGTGCGGAAGCTCGGGTCGTAGTTCGTGTTCAGGCGGCCCGGCACGCCCGGATCGTTGCCGACGTAGCGATAGAGGTTCGCGCACACGCCCGAGGGCGTGGGGCAATTGATACGGTTGGTCGACGGCAGCAGCACGTCGGCCAGGCCGTTGTAGTCCGACTCGACCGTCTTCACAAGCCGGTCGGTGTAGTCGTAGATGCCGACCGGCACGAACGGCATGCCGGCCTTCTCGCCGTAGGTGACCGACTTCGGGTTGCTGGAGAAGTTCAGGTCATCGATGATGATGAACCAATGCCGGCTGGGCAGCGGCACGTCGGTGTAGAGGTTGAAGGCCGGCGCAATCGACTTGCCGTTCGACAGGCTGACCAGCTTTACGTCGCACAGCGGCTTCTGCATGCCCTCGTAGGGCGAAGTGCCCGGGCCGCCGGGGAAGTTGGCATTGTCACTGGAATCGACGGCATGCAGCGCGCCCGCGCAGGCCGACGGCGGCACGGCCGGCACGAACTCGTCGCCGTTGCCGATGTTGATGTCTTCCTCGCGCGTGACCTTGTAGATGGGCTCATCCGTCGAGTCCAGCTTCGAGGCCAGGTCGACCTGCACCAGGTAATCGCGCGCGGGCAGCGCAGTGAACGCGTCGGTGACGGTCGGGTTGAGCGCGTCGATGCACAGCGGGGCGGATGGATCCGTCACGTCCAGAGTGTTGGGCGCGAAGCAGCCATCGCCGAAACCGTAGTTGCCATCGACGGCGACGCCGTCGTTCGCGTCGAGCGCGCCGGGGAAGAACTGCACGCCCATCAGCGGCGCCTCGATGCACTCCTTGCTGTCGTCGAGCGGCAGCACCTGCTCGTCAGTGCCATGTACCAGCGGCGTGCCATCCAGGCCTCGCGCCACGCAGCCATTCGGGCGCTGCCAGGTTTCGCTCAGGTAGCTGTTCAGCAGCGGGCCGCGCTTGATCGATTTGTCGGCGTCCAGCGCGTAGCGGCCGGTGGCGTCGCAGGTGGCCACAGCGGCATTCGAACCATCAGCCAGCAAACGGGTGCACGGCAGCGTCGCCGGCGCCGGCAGATACAGGTTCACGGTCAGGTCTGAGATACTCGGCTGCCAGTCCTCGACCGCGGCATAGCGCGGATCGAGCTCGTTGCGGGTCGTGTCGTAGCTGACGGTGCCGACGATGCCGCCGTTGCGCGGATCGATGCCGTTGCGGCCGGTGGCGTCATAGCTGTGCTTGCCCCAGTCGAGGCGCCCGGACAGGCCGATGATCGGGTGTACGCTGACGTCCACGCCGGGGCCCAGCACCGTCGTCGGGCTGTCCTGGTTGTCCGCCTGGAAGGTGACGCCAGTCGTGTAGTGCAGGTCGTCGTAAGCCTCCAGCACCAGCCATTGGGTCATCGGGTAGGCGGCTTCGAATTTGTAATAGCCGAATGAATCGGTCGTCGCTATGGTGCTGCCGCGATCCATCAGCGAGTTCTCGCGCTTGCGCATGGTCAGCGTGTAGCCCGACAGACCCGTTTCGCCGGCGTCCATGACGCCGTTGCGATTGGTGTCGTTGTAGACGTAGCCGTCGTACACGGTCCACCAGCCCGCCAGCGGCAGGATGCCCATGTCGATGCTCTCGCCGTCGGCAACGGTCACATTGACCAGATCGAGGATCTCGTTCTGCGGCTCATCCCACCAGGTCAGCGTGTAGGTGCCGGCGGGAACATTCGGGATCGTGAACTTGCCATCGGTATCCCCCTGCCCGGCCCAGACGATGGTGTCGCCGTTGCCGAGGTCGGTCAGCGTGACCCACGGGTTTTCGATGGGCTTGTCGAGCTTCGCGCCCTGCAGGCCGCCCCAGATGGCACCGGGCAGTCCGCCGATGCCGCCGGTGGTCGGCACGTAGATCTTTACGGCTTCAACCGTACCGGTGATGGTGGCGGTGCCGCCCAGGGTCGAATTGACCGGCGTACCGACAGCCGAGGGCGTGCCCGGTGCGGGCACGTAGCCGAAAATGATGCCCGGGAACGGTTCGCCGGCGACGATGAATTCAGTGTCCAGCCCCGTGGCGCCTTCCATGACCCACGCGTCCCAGTCGTGGTTGCCCTCGAGCGTCGTGGTCTGTACCCAGCCCGAACCATCGGGTGGCGTGACCGACAGCGCGTAGCGGTTCGGACCGAGGTTCGGGATCTTGACCTTGCCCTCGATGGCCGCGGTATCCGGCACGTTGCCCGTGCGCGTGCTGCCGTCCAGGCTGAACATCGGGATGGGCGGGTTGATCGTGCCGGTCGCATCGTTGATCGTCGCGATCGGGCAGCGACCGAAGCCGCTCGCGGACGGCGTGCTCGGATTGCTCCAGCCCTCCGGCGTCACGATGCCGACGTCAGCGCCGCCATCCACCACGTAGCACTTGCTGAGGCAGCGGCCTGAGCCGCACAGCGGCGCGCCGTACACGTCCGTCGTGACTTCGCCGAGATAATCGGTGATGTGCCCCTGGAAGCCGGCCAGACCGTGCTCGGCCGGCACGTCCGGCGCGCTGTTGACCGGCGAGATGTCTTCGAACACCGCGGCCTGGATCTGCGCGTCGGGCAGCGGCCAGGGCTGCATTTCAACGAGCACTTCACCGACAGGGTCGGTCGCCTTCTTGCCTTCCCAGGTAACCGAGTTGCCTGATACCGTGAAATGCCGCCCATCGAGCTTGTAGCCATCGGCCAGCACCGAGACCAGATAGCGTCCGTCAGGCACTCCGGTCAGCTTGGCGGACACATTCGCGTTGTCGCCCTGGGTGTATACCGGGCTGTGGCCCGGCGTGCCGGCGATCGAGGTCCATTCGCAACTATTCGGATAGTTCGGGTCGCTCGGGCTGCAGGGGCCCGTGGGCGAGCGCGTGATGGTCTGGCCGGTATTGTCGACGTTGACCAGGAACTTGAATTCCGTGACCGCGGTCGTGCCCCGGCAAATCTGCGCTGCGCTCGGCGTACAGCTTGCGTTTGCCGCCACCGCCGGCTCATTGCGTGCCGCTACGACCTTCAGCGTCACGTCGGCCGCCTGAGCTGCGGCCATGCCGGTCAGCGCCAAGAACGCTGCGATGACACTGCCCCGGAGAAGTCGTGTGCTAGCCATGTAAGCCTCCGTCCTGAACTTGCAGCGCGCGCGGCGCTCTAATCCAACAACCGTGGTACCGAGGAAGCGCCCGGACGACGGGTGGCGATGACTCTTCCGGCATGGCCACTCATTTGTCCCGTACGAACCCCCTCTTACGTGACGCAGAGTGCACGCGTACGCGTCGCTACCCCAGTCGGGGGATACCTACTACGTGATGGGGGAATCACAGTAGCTCCATTACGCACGCGTACTGCTTCCTCTGCGAAGCGGTGTACTGGACATAATGCAGCACAGGCTCAGGAGGCCCGCCGCGGGGCTGGGCCAGGCTGAAGCGCGCTGTTACGGGCTGGTCGGAGCTGGGGCGGGAGTCGGTGGTGGCGGCAATACGCGGCGCCGCCCAGCGGCGCCGCGCGATGTGTAAATGAACTTCCAGCCGCAATAGCACGCGGCGTTTTCAAAGGCCGCATCGACGGGCCGGAACCCAGCGATCTTGATAGGCTGTTGTTGCGAGTTGCTGGCCACGCCCATGATGCCGCCGTCCGCGCCCGGGATGAGTTCCCAGTCCGCCGCGCCCGTCATCGGGTCCGGGTACAGCCGGCGCAGGAAACGCCGTGGCATCGGCACGCGCTTGTCCTCGACCAGGTCGTCGAGCGATTGCGGGAAGACGCCGCCGGCCTGCAGGTAACGGCCGATGGCCTGCCGATACTGGTCGCCGACGAACAGCAGCTGCTCCTCGCGCTCACGCCGCGCCTGGGTGCTCCAGACCACGCCGACCGTGGCCAGCGTGATACCGATGATCGCGACGGCGAACAGCAGCCCGATGTAGGTGAACCCCTGTTGCTGCGGCTGGGCCCGGGCCACGCGCTACCACTCCCGGTACGAGGAACCGTCGGTGGCCTTGCTGTCCGCGCCGCTGTGGACGTCGCGGATGCCCGGATGGTCGGGATCCTCGGACACGACCATGGTCCAGCTTTCGGCCGAGGCCGTGATCGGATCGACCGGCACGGTGCGAATGTAGTGCCGTTCGACCAGCGCCGCGAGCGAATCGGGATACTGGCCGTAGTCACCGTAGTGCTTGTCGATGGCCTCGCGCAGCACGCTGAGGTCCTGTCGCAGCACGGTCTCGCGCGAGCGCTCCAGCGTCTTGAAATAGCGCGGCACGGCAATGGTGAGCAGCGTGGCAATGATGGCCATCACGACCAGCAGCTCGATCAGCGTGAAGCCGCGGGCGCGCAGCCTACCAGTCATGGTACGGCACTCCGTTCAGGCCCTTGCCGGTCGACAGCGAGTAAACATCGAAAACGTCGTCGCCGGGCTGCGGATTGTCGGGTGGGCTGGCATAGCTGCGCAGTCCCCAGGTGTCCTCGGGCACCGCCGAGCCATCCGGAAAGAACGGATCGCGGGGCATTTTGCGCAGGAAGTAGATCATGACATTGTCGGGGCGACTGGCGTCCGCCACGCCCTCGTACAGCAGCTTGAGGTCGGCGGGATAGCCCGACTTGTCCGCCTCCATCGTGATTCGCCCCTGGGCCGCCGCGTCCTTGTAGGCATCGATGGCACCACGGATCTCGCGCAGCGCCGCACGCAACTCGCTTTCTTTCTCGCGCTGGATGGCCATGCTGGCCAGCGGTAGCGCGGCGCTCGCGAGCAGGCCGATGATCGCCACGGTGATCACCAGCTCGATCAGCGTGAAGCCGGCGTGTTGCCTGCGCGCGCGCACCGGGAGTCCTGTGCCCGCTATTGGGCCGCAGCCACGGTCAAGGACGTGGGCGTGCTGTTGGCCATGATGGCTCCGCTGCCGCCGATGACCGTGACCTGCGCGGCGAAGTTGGCCTGGGGACGCGGCTGCACGACCTTGAACTTGAGGACCATGAGATCACCGCTCGCCGGCATCGACTCACCGGACGGCGCCGCGGCGTCCAGCTGGGCGCCGCCCGGCCGGGCGACGACCTTGGCACCGGTCGAATCAGGGACCATGCCGCCGGTATCGCCGCTCAGCAGCTGGAAGGCGGAGCCATCGAAGCGCAACTGCGCACGCACGTGCGCGACGGGCTGGTCGCTCTGCAGCGCCAGCGTTACCGTAAATTCGTCGCCGACCTTGACCTCACTGGGCCCGTTGATGGTGCTGGTCAGGTGCGGCACGGGCCCGTCGCTGTCCGTGGGCCTGCCCGAGGGCACCGGGGCCATTCCCCCCGGTGGCGTCCGCACCATGCCCCCGCCGCGGCTTGCGGCCATGGCAGCGGCCGGCACCGCTGCGGCCGTCGCACCCACCACGGTGCCCGCGCCTGCCGTGTCGACATTGACCGGGACATGCTCGGCCGACGCGCCGGCGCTCGCACCCACCGCGGCCGGTGCGCCCACGGTGGCCGGTGCGCCGCCGGCGGCGGCCCCCGTCGCCTGCAGCCCGGTGGCGCGGATCGGCTCCAGCCCGCTGTGCGACTCGGTGCCGTACCAGAATTCGGTATTCTCCCCTGGCGGACGGGCCTTGGCGCGGATGACGTGCGGGGTGATCGACATGACCAGCTCCGACTTGTCCTTCTGCGTGTTGTAGTTGCCGAACAGCCGGCCGATGATCGGGATATCCCCGAGTCCGGGAATGGTCGTGGCGCTGCGGCTCTCGGTGTCGTTGATCAGTCCGGCGAGGATCTGCGTTTCCCCGTCCTTGAGCTGCAGCTTGGTGGTGGCATTGCGATTGCGCAGTTCGTAGGCGATCGTGTCGCCAACCTTGACCGTGCTCGCGATCGAGCTGACGATGAGGTTGATGCCGATGCCGACGTCGTTGTCGGAGTAGATCTGCGGCTCGACCTCGAGCGTCAGGCCGACGTCGAGGTACTGCACCTGGGTATTGGAGACCACGCCACCGTTGCCGGAGGCGGTCGCCGCGGTGGTGATCACCGGCACCTTGCTGCCGATCAGCACCTTGGCCTTCTCCTTGTTGCGCGCCCGGATGCGCGGGCTCGCCAGCAGGTTGGCCGCGCTCGTGGTCTTGAGCGCGTCGATCGTCACGCTGAGCGGCGTCACCGCGATGGTCGATGAATTCTGGTTCTGCAGGTCCTTGAGCGTCATCGAGCTCGAGCCGCTCGGCGAGGTGGTCGTCATCGAGAACGAGTTCGGGTAGGTGATGCCAAGCTGCTGCAGCTTGCCGCGCGAGATCTCGAGGATCTCCACTTCCATCATGACCTCGGGCTCGGCGACGTCGATCGAGGCCACGAGCTTCTCGGCCATGCGCACGGCCTCCGGCGTGTCGCGCATGACGATGGCGTTGGCGCGCTCGTTCACGACCAGGGTCTTGGCGTCGAGCATGGTCTTGAGCAGGCCCTCGACGTCCTTGGGCGAGGCCGTGTTGAGGTAGAAGGTCTTGACGATCTGGTCCTGGTAGTCCTTCTGCTTCGAGCTCGTGTTGGGGTAGATCAGCACCATGTTGTCGGACAGCACCTGCCGCGCCAGCTGGTTCTGGCCCAGCACCAGGTCGATGGCCTGCTCGATCGGCACCTCCTGCACGAAGATCGTGGTCTTGGCGTCGCTCTTGATGTCCTTGTCGAAGATGAAGTTGATGCCGGTCTGGCGCGAGAGCACCTCGAACACCATCTTGGTCTGCGCATCGCGGAATTGCAGCGTCACGGGATGGTTGTCGCGGGTGCGCAGCTTCGGCGCCATGTTGACCGGACCGCGCGCTGCCTCGATTTTGTTCTGGAGCGCGATCGCTGGGCGGAAGCCGGGGTCCTCGTTCAAAATGCCGCTGATTCGCGTCTCCGCCATATCAACGTTGCCGGCCTTGAAGTCCTGCACCGCCAGCGCCATGGCCTGGTTGTGACGGCGGTCGGCCTCGACGGCTTCAATTCCCCTGGCGGCACGCCCCACCCCGCTGTCGATGCTGAGCACGCGCTGGTAGTTGGCGGTGGCGGCGTCGAGGTCGCCCTCGGAGCGCGCCTTGTCGCCGGCCGAGATCAGCTTCGCGATCGCCTCGTCGCGCCGGCTGGTGACATCGAGCTTGTAAGTCAGGTTGCCGGGCTCGGCCGCGGCGGCCTGCTGGAGCTTCTGCAGGCCGGATTCGTAGCGGCCGTGGTCGAAGTCGTCGATGCCCTCCTGGTGGAGCTTCGTGGTCGCGCAGGAAACGACCAGGGTCGCCGCGACCAGCGCCGTGCATATCCTGCCAAGTATGGCTTTCACTTCGAGTCTCCCAGGGGCAAGGTCTGCTGGATGTTCAGCGGCTTGTAGGTCAGCTGCAGCAATCCGTTGGCCGCGCCGTCGACACTGTAGATGTTGTCGATGGTGTCACCGACGTGCACGTCGAACACCTGGTCGCCGCGCGTCAGGAAATACACGGTGGCCGTGCCGGGGTGCGCGTAGCTGCCCATCACGGTGAAGGGCAATGGCGGCGCCGTCGGCGGCGGCGGCGGCACGTAGACCACCGGCGCTGGCGGCGGTGGTGGTGGCGGCACGTACCAGCTTTGCGCATGGAACAGCGAATCGGCAGCCCTGCTGGCCGTGACCCGGTGCGCGAGGCGCACCAGCAGGTTGCCCGATTCGTGGGCAGTCGCGCGCGGCGTGGCGCTGCGCGCGGCGCGGGTGGAGCCGGCCGTGGTCGCGGCGGCGGCCGCGCTCGTCGCCGCGGCCGGATCCTGGTCCGGCCAGGTGACGACAATGAAGACGCCGACCGCCACCGCAATCCCGCACAACACCTTGAAGCGTGTCGTGAGCACCATCACGGCTCACCTCGCACGTAGGCGGCGAGCTTGAGCTCCGCATCCACGCTGCCGTCGCCCACGGTCTTGCGCTCGATGCGCAGGCCCTCCACCGCCACGGCCGGCAGCGCGATCAGCGTGCGGTCGAGGAAGCTCCGGATCTGCGGGTAGGTCGAGTGCACCGGGAAGGTGAGCCGATAGCGCGCCGCCACGCCGTCGCGCGGCGGGATGTATTCATATTGGCCCTTTGGCAGCTCGACGCCCGCGGCCTTGGCCTCCTCGTAGACCTTGGCGATCACCTCGGGCGCCTCGCCGCGCGGCGGCAGCGAGGCCAGCATGGCGCCATTAGGGGTTGCCGCCGTCACCGCCACGGCCGGCGCGCGCGCGAGCTGCGCCTGCAATTCCGACACGGCGGCGCCGCGCGGCAGGTTGTAGGCCAGGAAGATCGTGGCAGCCGCGACCACGGCGACGATGCCGGCCAGGCTCGCTGTGCCGAGGCGTCGCAGCTGGTAGGCCGCCTGCGCGACCAGGCCCTGGCTCGTTTCGCGGATGCGATCGAGCGCCGTCGAAGTCGTCGGCCCGGCAGCCGGCGCAAGGCTGGCGCCGACCGGGCGCAGGGGCGTGGCCACCGCCTGTGGTGCCGGCATGGCCTGCGGCGCGGCGCCGGTGCGCGGCGTGGCCACGGATTGCGTCGGGATCTCCTCGTCCATCCCGGCCTCAGCCTCGGTCGTGCTCATGTGGCATCGCTCCAGTCAGCCGAAACCTGGAAGCGCACCGGATGATCCTTGTCCTCGGCCCGGATCTCGTGGCTCTCGAGCATCGGGTAGCGCAGGTCTGGCGCCTTGCGCAAGCGCCGCACGTAGGCCAGTACCTGGTCGAGATTGCGGGCCTCGGCGGTGACGCGCACGCGGTGCTTGGCGTGGTCAGGCTCGACCTCGAGCACGGCTACGTCGTTCGCGGTGTCGTTGCTCGCCTCTTCCAGGTCCGCCAGCAATCTGGACCACGGCGTGCCAAGCTCGCGCACGGTCTTCTCCGCATTCTGGGAATCAAGGCCGGCGACGGATTGCGGCGAGCGTGTTCGATTGGCGTGTTCCGCCTGCACGGCACTGCGCAGCTGCAGTCCCGCAAGGCGGGCGTTGAGGTAATGTTGCTGCACCAGCGCCGCCGCCAGGCACAGCACGCCCGCCGCCGCCACGCTCACGCCGACGGCACCGCCGAACGAGCGACGGCGCACGAAATCCAGTTCCAACCGCGGCGCGCTCATGCCTGGTGCCTGCGCTGGTATTCAAGGCGGCCAGCCGTCGTCTCGCCGGCCGTGCTCTCCTCGAGCCACACCAGCTCCGGCCCGGTCTCGCCGGCCGCGATCCGCAGCGCGGCTGGCGCGTCCACGTAGACCCGGCCCTCGCCACCCTTGGCGTTGGCCAGGCGCCCGAAGGTCTGCAGCCGGCGCAGTTCGACCGGCCAGTTGGCGCCGATGCGCACGCTGTGCACGCGATCCCAGCCATCATGCGTCAGGCGCGCGGCAGCGAGCGAACCCTGCTCGATGGACACGAACCAGGCATCGCCGTCGGGCAGGCGGTCGCGCCAATGGTTGTAGGCGCTGACGAGCTGCGGCTGCAGGCTGCGCATCTGCGCCCCATGGCGCGCCAGCACGTTGCGCAGGTCCTCGACCAGGGCAGCTGGGAATGCCGCAGGCCAGCTGCGCGGCGCCCGGACGGCCGTCGGCCAGCGTGACGGTCCACTCGCCGACGACCTCGCCGTAGATTCCCGACAGCACATGGCGCGCGTGCGTGAGCCGCTCCAGGGCGCCGCTCAGTGCGGCCGCGTAGGGCACCATGGCATAGCGCACCCAGTGGTCGGAGACCACGACGCGCAGCATCGCCCCCTGCCACTCCTTCCTGCCGAGCAGCCCGTCGAGCGCGCTCAGGGCCGCGCTCCAGTGGGTGTCGCCCGGCACCTCGTTGACCCACCCGGCCGAGCCGACCGTCTTCGGCTTCAGGCCGCGCGCCAGCCGCGTCAGCGAAAGCTTGTGCGGCGCCAGGAAGGCGCCGATCTCGTCACGCCAGAGCGGTGACACGATTGACCTCCTGGAGCGTGGTCTCGCCACTGCGGACCAGCTCGAGCGCGCGCTCGCGGATCAGGCGCACGCCCGAGCGCGCCGCCAGCTCCTTGAGCTGGCGCACCGGCGCGCGGGCGACGATGGCCTCGCGCATCTCATCGTTGAGCACCAGCAACTCGCCGATCGCCTTGCGCCCCTTGTAGCCGGTGCCGCGGCAATGCGTGCAGCCGCGCCCGACGCGGAAACTCAAAGCCGGCATAGCGAGGCGACATTGAGCCGCGAGTCCTCCAGCAGCCGCCGCGAGGGCGTGTACGACTCGGCGCATTGCTCGCAGACCATGCGCACCAGGCGCTGCGCCAGGATGCCGTTCAGGGCCGCGACGAAGCTGTAGGCGTCGACCTCCATGTGCGTGAAGCGGCCGATCACGTCGAAGACGTTGTTGGCGTGGACGGTCGTGAACACGAGGTGGCCGGTCAGCGCCGACTGGATCGCGATCTGGGCCGTCTCCGGGTCGCGGATTTCGCCGACCATGATCTTGTCGGGGTCGTGGCGCAGGATCGAGCGCAGGCCGCGCGCGAAGGTCAGGCCCTTCTTCTCGTTGACCGGGATCTGCAGCACGCCCGGCAGCTGGTATTCGACCGGGTCCTCGATCGTGACGATCTTGTCGTGGCCGGTGTTGGTCTCGGAGATCGCGGCGTACAGCGTCGTGGTCTTGCCGCTGCCGGTCGGGACCGGTCACGAGCAGCATGCCGTAGGGCAGCTGCTGAGCCGGCGCAGCTGGCCGACGGTAGTCGGCTCGAAGCCGAGCGCATCGAGCGTCAGGCCGTGCATCTCGTCGGTCAGCGACTGCTTGTCGAGGATGCGCAGCACCGCGTCCTCGCCGAATACGCTCGGGATGATCGAGACGCGGAAGTCGATGGCGCGGCCCTCGAGCGCGAGCTTGAAGCGGCCGTCCTGCGGCACGCGGCGCTCGGCGATGTCGAGCTCGGCCATGACCTTGATGCGCGAGATCACCTGTTCGCGACAGCTCGTCGCCGGCGACGGTCGCCATCTGCACCAGCACGCCGTCGATGCGGTAGCGCACGACCAGCCCGTTGGCGAGCGTCTCGAGGTGGATGTCGCTGGCGCCGGCGCGCAGCGCGTCGTACACGGTCGAGTGCACGAGCTTGACGATCGGGCTCGAGTCCTGGCTGATCGAGGCCAGCGACAGGTTCTCGACGGCGCCATTGATCGACCCGGTGCTGCTGCTGCCGACCACGGCGGTGTCGAGCGCCCGCAACGTCTGCTCGTGCCGTCCGATGTAGCTGGCGATCTCGGCGCGCGGCGCCAGCACCCACTCGAGCGCCTGCGGCACACGGAGCTCGAGCCAGCTGCGCGTGCCGGCGTCGAAGGGGTCGCCAATGACGGCCAGCAGCTTGTTGGCACTGCGCGCCAGCAGGCAGCTGCGCCGCGTCGCCTCGGCCGAGGGCAGCAGGTCGAAGGCCGGCTCCAGTCGCGCCAGCTCGCTGCGCGTCAGCACCCGGTAGTCGAGCGTGCGCGCCAGCGCGGCCGTCAGTTCCACCGGCCCCAGGCCCGAGCGCTCCTCGAGCCATTCGAGCGTCGAGCGGCCCTGGGCCTGGGTGGTCGTGACCGCCTCCGCCAGCAAGGTCTCATCGAGGCCGGTCAATGCCGGGCATTCGAGCGCCGCGTTCACTTGATGCTCCCGGCGAGCTCGAAGATCGGAAAGTACATCAGCACCACGATCACGCCGATGACGAGGCCGATCAGGCTCATCAGCGCCGGCTCGATCAGGCGCGTGACCAGGCCGACCCAGCGCGACAGCTCCTCGTCGTAGAAGGCGGCGATGCGCTCCATCATCTCGCCCATGTTGCCGCTGCGCTCGCCGACGCGCAGCATGCGCTCCGCGACCGGCGTCGTGAGCCCCTAGCGCTCCAGGGCGTCGCCGAGCGAGCGGCCCTCGCGCACCGCCTGCGTGGCGTTGGCGAAAGCGGGCTGTAAGGTTCGCCGACAGCAGCCCCGCGGACATTCGCATCGCGGTGACCATCGGCGTGCCGCCGCGCAGCAGCATGCCGACGGTGCGGTAGAGGCGCGCCAGCTGATAGATGTGCAGGCGGCTGCCGAGCGCCGGGATGCGCGCGATCTGCGCGCCGATGGCAGCGCGCACGCTGGACCGGGTGAACGCATACACCAGCGCACCGATCACGGCCACAGCGCCGACCGCGACGGCGAAGCCGTGCGCGTCGAGGAACTGCCCCCACTGCATCAGCAGGCGCGAGGCGAGGGGCAGCTCGCCGCCGATGTCCTCGTAGATGGAGCTGAAGCGCGGCACCACGTAGCCGATCAGGAAGAGCACGACCAGCAGGCCGGCGACGCACAGCACGGCCGGGTAGATCGAGGCGTTGATCAGGCTCTTGCGCAGCACGTCGATCTGCTGCTGGTAGGCGACGTAGCGCGTCAGCGCCTCGCGCATCGCGCCGCTGCGCTCGCTCGCGCGCACGGTGGCGACGTACAGCGTCGGGAAGCTCTGCGGGTACTCGGCCAGCGCCGCGCCGAGCGTCTGGCCCTCACGCAGGCGGGCCAGCACCTGCTCGAGCGTGCGCCGGACCGCCGGGCTCGCTTCCTTTTCCGCCAGCGCTTCGATCGACTCGACCAGCGACAGGCCCGGCCTCGAGCAGGGCCACGAGTTCGTGGCTGAAGGTGACCAGCTGCAGCCGGCCGCTGCCGCGGCCGAAATTCAGGCCGCGTTCGCGCGCGATGGCGATGCAGGCCAGGCCGCGACCCGGCGAGCTGCCGGCGCGCGTCGGCCTCGTCGACCGCGTCCAGCAAGTGGACGCGACGCCCTGCCCGCCTGCCATCGCCTTGACGCGAAAGCGCATGGTTTACCAGTTCGTGAGGTCGGCGTCTTCGCCGGTACCGCCGGCGCGACCGTCCTTGCCGTAGGACATCAGGTCGAAGTCGTTGTTGTGCGTGCCGGGTTCGGCGTAGAGGTAAGCGTTGCCCCAGGGATCGAGCGGCACCTCCTTCTTGAGGTAGGGCCCGGCCCAGTTCTGCTCCCCTGGCGGCTGCGTGTTCAGCGCCGCGAGCCCCTGCTCGGTGGTCGGGTAGGTGGCCGACGTCGATGCGGAACTGCTCGAGCGCCTTGTCGAGCGCGTCGATCTGCGCGCGCGCGGCCTTGACCTGCGACTTGCCGACCTGCGCGAAGTAGCGCGGCGCGACGAAGCCGGCCAGCAGGCCGATGATGACCATGACCACCAGCAGCTCGAGCAGCGTGAATCCAGCTTGGCGATCGGCACGACGGACGGCGTTCATGACTCGGCTCCCGGTTCTGGTCCGGACGACTGCGCGCGCAGCGCGTGGTACATGCGCAGCACGTTGGGCACGTAGGCCTGCGTTTCCTTGAAGGGAGGTATGCGGCGGCCGTAGCGCTCGACCGCGTCCTCGCCCGCGTTGTAGGCCGCGAGCACGAGCTCGAGCTTGTCGAGCCCGTAGCGCGTGATCAGGTCGGCCAGGTAGTACGCGCCGGCGAAGATGTTCTGCTCGGGATCGAAGGCGTTGAAGGCGCCGTAACGCCGCGCCGTCGATGGCAGCAGCTGCATCAGGCCGACGGCGCCGCGCCGAGAGATGGCGCGCGGATTGAAGCCGGATTCGACGACGATCACGGCGCGCACCAGCTCCGGCTGCACGTGGGCGGCGCCGGCCGCGCGGCCGATCGCCGCGTCATAGTCGGCCGAGCGCGCCAGCCACATGGTCGCGCGCTTGAGGTCCGCCGCCTGGCGGCCACTCGCCTCGACCGGGGTGCGCAGGATCAGCCGGTAACGCGAATCATTCGGGTGATCGGTGAAGTGGGTCGTGCCCGCGCGGTCCGTGTAGGCGTAGATATCCGCCCGGCACGGGGGTGCAGCCGCACCCAGTGCCACGACCAGCCCAACAATGACCGTCCGGTAAAGCACGAGGGCACTCTACGGGACGGTACCCCCAGCGTAAGGTAGGCAAACTTGGTAGCCCCTGGCACTTATATGTAAGGAATCAGTCAATTAGGCGCTACGCGAGGCGGCAGTATCCGAATTCGTGAACTGGGTCACGCTTTAACCCCTGCCACGGGCCACAGGTATCATGTAGGCGGGAGGCGGCCATTGTCATGTACACGGACTGGTTCAAGCTCGGCAAGCTGCCGTTCCGGCTCAGGCCAGACCCGGATTTCCTCTACCTGGACGAGGCCGGCGGCCAGGCGTACACCGCCCTGCACTCCGCCGCCGCGAACGGCCACGGCATCGTCTGCCTGCTCGGCGATGCCGGCGTCGGCAAGACCACCTTGTTGCATGCGCTGGCACGCGAGCGCGCGGACTCGACGACGATCGCGCGCATCCTGCAGCCAAATCTCACGGCCGCCGAGCTGGATGCGACGCTGCTCGAACAGGTCGGGCTCGCCACCGGCGGCGAGCCAGCCGCCGACACCGGCGCGCACCTCGCCAAATTCGTGGCCGAGGAGCGTGCCCGCGGCCGCTCCGTGCTGGTGCTCGTCGACGAAGCGCACCGCTGCTCCGTGCCAACTCTGCGGGCGCTGCTGCGATTCGGCGCGCTCACGTCCGCTCCGCTGCTGGTGCTGGCGGGCGAAGCGGCGCTGGCGCCGGCCATCGAAGCCCTGGCGGCGGCGCTTCCTTCCGCGCCGGCCATTACCACGCTGCGGATGCCGCGACTCGACGCCGCCCACCTTGCCGGCTACCTGCGTCATCGCCTCACCGTGGCCGGAAACGAGGGTCGCACGCTGTTCGAGCCGGAGACGCTGCCCGAGATCCTGCTCTACACCGGCGGCACGCCCGCGCTCATCAATGCGCTGTGCGACCGCGCCATGATGATCGCCGCCGGCCACAGCATGCCGCGCGTCGGCCTGGTGGAGATCCGCGGCGCCGTCGCGGAACTCAATTGGGTCGAGTTCGCCGCTCGCCCCGCCGCGCCGGTGGCCCCGCAGGAGGAGTCGCCGGCGCCGGCGGCACCGCATCCCGCGGCCACCCCGCTGCATCCCAGAGCCGCCCCGCCGCATCCCGGGGCCGCGTCACCGCAGCTCGAGGTACGCTTCCGTGGCCAGCCGCTCACGCGCGTGGCGCTTGCGCCGGGCCAGCTCGTGGTCGGTCGCGCCGACGATGCGGGCCTGCGGCTCGACAATCGCTTCGTCAGCCGCCACCACTGTCAATTCGTGACCAGCGCGGAGCACACCGTCGTCGAGGACCTTGGCAGCCGCAACGGCATACTCATCAACGGGGTCGCGCGCCGCAGCCATCGCCTGGCACCGAATGACCAGGTGGTCATCGGCGAGCATACGTTGACCTACCTGGAGCCGCCTCTCCCCGAACCGGCCTGAGCCAGCCTGCGCCCGCCGAGCTGCCCGGCGCCGGCTGCCGCGCGCTGATCACCATCGGCGAGCTGCCAGCTCAGCTGCGCCAGGGTGCCGCGGCCCGGCGCCCTCGTGAAGCTGAATTCCCCACCGGTCATCTGTGCGCGCTCGCGCAAATTCCGCAGGCCCGAGCCATGACGGCGCGATTCGGCGGTGGCCAGCTCCGGCCCGACGCCATTGTCGCGCACCTGCAGCACAAGCACGTTGTCCTCGAGCGAGAGCTTGACCAGTACCTGGCGCGCCTTGGAGTGCTTGGCCACGTTGTTCAGCAGCTCCTGCAGGGCCCGATATACGACCGTCGCCAGCCGGTCGGGTACGTGGCCGTCATCGACCTTCACCTCGGCGACGACCGCAAGCGAAGGATAGATCTGCCCGAAGTCGCGGCAGAACCATTGCACTGCCGAGGCGGCCCCCAATTCGTCGAGGATCCTCGGACGCAGGTTGGTCGAGATCGCGCGGATGCTCTCCGCCGCCTCCTGGATCCGGCGCACGGCGAGCTCGAACACCTCGCCGGCGTCGCCGCGATGCGCATGGTGCAACATCGCCACTCCGCGCTCGAGCGTGTACTTGACCGCGCTCAACGACTGGCCCACCGAGTCGTGCAACTCCACGGCGATGCGCTTGCGTTCGCCTTCCTGGGCGCCGATGAGCTGCTCCGACAGCGCCAGCAGTTCGTTGCGCGAGGTGCGCAGCGCCACCTCGGCCTGCTCGCGTCGGATGATCTCGTTGCGCAGGTCGCGGTTGGCGTCCGCGAGGTCCTGGGTGCGGGTCCGGACCCGGTGCTCCAGGTCCGCGTTGAGCCGCTCGAGCGCGTCCTGCGCCCGGTGCAACGCGCTCTGGTCGGTGACGACGAGCACGGCGCGCGGATCGCCGCGCCCCGCCCGCGCGCCCGGCCGCCGGCGCATCGGCCGGATCGTCAGGTGCAGGAAGCGGGCGCCGACGGTGGCGCGGTGCTCGAACTGGCGCGACGTGCCCTGGCGTACCTGCGCCAGCGCGTCGCGAATGAAAGCCGCAATCGTGCACTGCCGGCTGCGGCAGCCGGAGTGGATCAGCGCGTGCGCCTGCGTTCCCAGCACGCCCGCCACCGTGCCCAGCGCCCAGTCCTCGACCACGCGATTCGCGCGCAGCACCCGGCCATCGCCGCCCAGCAGGCACACGAGTGAGGCCAGGGCATCGGCCGTGTTCTCCCACTCCAGCTTGGCCTTTTCGATCGCGGCCTGGCGCTCCGGCCCCGCAATTTCCCGGCTCGACATAAGCGGCGGCTTCAGGCCGGGTGGGCGCTTCGCCCCAGCCGCGCGCCTGGCCCCCTTCGCCCCGCCCTTATATAAGGAAGCCATGTCCCAACAGTCTACCCGTGATGCCGCGCGACCCCTAGGTGGGCGCGGCGACCGCCCTAAAATACGCCTGTCGGCGGCCCAAGACATGACACTACGGTATTGCGGATGGGGTAATGTACCTATCTCATCGCATTGATCGGGAGCAACAGCCATGGCCCTCTGGAGAGAAACCACCTCGAACCTCACGGCCGTTCCGGCCACAGGCAACATAACGCCAAAATCCACGGCCGAAGCCCCGGCGCGCCCGGCCGCCGAACCCGCGGCCGTCGCTGCCCGCCCGCGGGAACGTGTCGAGGCGCGCGAATCGTTGATATCGGCTGGCCTCGCCATCGAGGGCAAGATCAGCGGCACGGGCAACGTGCGCATCGCCGGGCAATTCAAGGGCGATGTCAACGTGGACGGCAACCTCAGCATCGAGCCCGGCGCCAAGCACAACGGCGAAGTGCGCGCCGGCAGCGTCACCGTGAGCGGGGAACTGACGGGCAACATTGCGGCCCGACACATCGACATTACCTCCACGGGCGTCGTGGTCGGCGACGTCAAGGCGGAAACGATCACCGTGGCTTCCGGCTCGCGCATGCGCGGCCACGTGGAATTCGGCTGGGGCGAGAGCGCAGTACCGCGCCACGAATCGAAGGGCAACGGCTCAGCCGCATGAACGCGGTGCGCCCCATGGCCGCGGGCGCGACCCGCAGCTGCCCACACTGCAAGTCGACGGTGCTGGCCAGCGCCAGCATCTGCCCCGCCTGCCAGCATCACCTGCGCTACAGCGCGCCGACCGCGGCGCCGGCGCCGACCGGCTACGCGGCGCTGCAGATCGAGGGCACGGTGCGGCACAAGAGCGTCGACGAGCCCTGCGAATTCTGCGTCGTGCTGTCGATCGCCAATGAACGCGGCGAACAACTCACGCGCCAGGTGGTCGGCGTTGGCGTGCTGCAACCGGCCGAAGCGCGGCAATTCAGCGTCTCGGTGAATATCGTGCCGCCGGCGCCCGCGCCAGCCCCGCGCTAGCCGGGCCTTCAGCGGGCCAGCAGCGGCGGCTGCGACAGCGCGATGCCGCGCCGGTTGAATTCGAGCCTGAGCCGGTGGATGAATTCGCGCCGCACCCGCCACTGCTCCAGCGGACGCACGCGCAAGCGGCTGCGCACGGTCACCGAGGCACCGTCGAGCCGCTCAATGCCCGTGATCTCGAGTTCGTCCCAGATGCTGGTAGCGTAGTCCGGGTCGGCGCGCAACTGCTGCGCCACGGCACGCAACGCAGCATAGGCCTCGGTAAGGTCGGCGCCGTAGACCACGCCCACCTCGATGACCGCATAGGCGAAGCCGCGGCTGCTGTTGGTCACGGTGGTGATGAGCCCGTTGGGGATGAAGTGCACGTTGCCCTCGTAGTCGCGCAACTGCACGTACCGCAGGCGCACGTCCTCGACAGTGCCCGCCTTGCCGGCCACCTCGATGACGTCGCCGCGCGCCACCTGGTTCTCGAACAGCAGGAAGAAGCCGGACACGAAGTCCTTCATCAGGCTCTGCGCGCCGAAGCCGATGGCGAGGCCGACGACGCCCGCCGCGCCGAGCAGCGGCGCCACCGAGACGCTGAACTCCTTGAGCACGACCATGCCAGTGATCAGCACCACCAGCACGGTGATCAGGTGACGCAGGATGCGCCCCAGGGTCTCGGTACGGCGCAGCTGCTCGGGATCCGTGATGTGCGCGGCGAACCGGTGGCGCGAAACCTTGATCACCCACAGCAGCAGCCGATGCACGAGCCAGGCAATCACCACGGTGCCGAGCACGCGTATGCCGGTGACGGCCACGAGGTCCCAGGATCTCGGATCGCTGATCTCGAACTTGCCGATCATCATGCCAGGCAATGCTAACCGCGGACTACGCGCTGGTCCACGGCGCCGAAGATCGAGGCGCCCGCGGCATCGAGCATCTCGATGCGCACCCGGTCGCCGAATTTCAGGAACGGCGTGACGGGAGCCCCTTGCGCTATCGTCTCCAGCATGCGTTTTTCGGCCAGGCAAGAACAACCGTGGCTGCGGTCGCGGTTCGAGACCGTGCCGGAGCCGACGATCGTACCGGCCCCGAGCCGGCGCGTGCGCGCGCAATGCGCGATCAGGACCGGGAATTCGAAGGTCATGTCGACGCCCGCGTCCGGGGCGCCGAGCGGCTTGCCGTTGACCTGGCTCCGGAGCGGCAGGCACAGCTTGCCGCCGTCCCAGGCCGGACCCAGCTCGTCGGGCGTGACGGCCACCGGCGAGAACCCCGTCGCCGGCTTTGACTGGTAGAAGCCGAAGCCCTTGGCGAGCTCGGCTGCGGTCAGGTTGCGCAGCGTCCAGTCGTTCACCAGCAGCAGCAGGCGGATGTCGCGCCGCGCACGCACCTGCTCGGGCGTGACGCCCACGGGCACGTCGCCGGTGATGACCGCCACCTCGGCCTCGAGATCGATGCCCCAGTCCTCGGATGCGAAGCGCGCCTCGTCGGCCGGGCCGATGAAATCATCCGAGCCTCCCTGGTAGACCAGCGGATCGGTCCAGAACGAGGGCGGCATCTGCGCGCCGCGCGCCTGGCGCACGAGCTCGACGTGGTTCACGTAGGCCGAGCCATCGGCCCAGTGGAAGGCACGTGGGAGCGGCGCCGCCACGCCGCCGGAGCCCACCGGGAAGGCCTCGCCCTGTCGGCCGGCGTTGAGCGCCTCGGACACCTGCTGCAATCGCGGCGCCAGCGCCTCCCAGCGATCGAGCGCCTCCTGCATGGTCGCGGCAATCTCGGGCACGGCGATGCAGCGCGCGAGGTCGCGGCTGACCACGACCAGGCGGCCGTCGCGGCCGTGCTTGAGGCTGGCGAGCTTCAACCCGTGTGGGGCACGCTAGCGCCCGCCCTTCCAGGAGTCCACGTAGCCGCCCCACTCGACCGCCGCGGCCGCGGCGCCGATCTCGAGCGCATCGCGACAATCGACCATCACCGCCACCTCGTCGGTGCCCGGCTTCGATTGCACCAGCATGCGCTCGAGCGCCTTGGGATGCGGGCCGTGCGTGAAGCCCGCCGGGTGGTAGGTCACCATGCCGGGGCGGATGTTGTCGCGGCTGAAGAAATCCCCGGCGTGATAGAAGATGATTTCGTCGTAGTCGTCGTTGTTGTGGAAGAACGGGATCTTGATCGCGCCCGGGTCGGTCTCGAAGGGTCGCGGCACGAAGGTGCAGACCACGAAGCGCTGCGCCAGGAAGGTCGTGTGCGCGGACGGCGGCAGGTGGTAGCGATGGCTCATGACCGGACGGAAGTCGCGCACATTGATGCGGCAGGCGCACAGGTCGCCGTGCCAACCCGTGGCGTCGAGCGGATTGAAGGGGAAGGTCGCGGTCGAAACCTGCCCGCGGCACTTGATGCGCACGCGCCATTCGACCTCGGACTGCTGCGCGCGAAAGGCCGCGTCCATCGCCGGCACGTCGAGCATGGCCGGATCGAACAGCGCGTGCGGGCCCAGCAGCCCCTTGTCGGGCAGCATGAAGGAGCTGTTGCTGGCCTCGATCATGAGCAGCGCCGCGCCGGCGGCGCTCTCGAGCCGCCACATCGTGCCACGCGGCAGCACCAGGTAGTCGCCGGCCGCAAAGGCCAGGTGACCAAAGTCGCAGTAGAGCTCGCCGCTTCCACGGTGCACGAACAACAGCTGGTCGCCGTCGGCGTTGCGCACCAGGTGATCCATGGCGCCGCTGGGTTCCCAGTAGCGCACCTGGCAGTGAGCGTTGCCGAGCAGGATCGGGGCGTCCCAGGGCGAGGCGGGCCCGCGCGCGAGCTGGTTGAGGTCGAAGGCGTGCGGCCGCAGCGGTCCCTCGAACTTCGTCCAGCCGGTCGGCGGATGGCGATGGTAGAAGAAGCTCGCCGGACCGAAAAAGCCCTCCTTGCCCATCTCGCGCTCGTAGCTGCCCCGCGGCAGGTCGGCGTGCGCCTGGCGGCTCGCGAGCCCTTCGATGCGCGGATAGCGGATGTAGTCCTTCATTGCGGTGCGGTCCTCCCAGCCGGTGCCGGCCGCGGCGCGTCCGGCTGTTGCCCGGGCGCCGCGCGCTGGAACGTTCCGAGTGTGCCGCAGGCGGCGTCGATGCGGCTGATGCGGGGGTAGGCCTCGAGCCCGACCCCGAAGCGGCGCGCGCTCTCGCACTGCGCCGCGAGGCAGATGTCGGCGAGCGTCGGCCGGTCGCCGACGCAGAAGCCACCGCCCGTCGGCTCACGCGCCAGCAGGCCCTCGACCGCCGCCAGCCCGCGACCGATCCACTCATGCAGCCAGACCGCGATCGCGGCCTCATCCACGTGCAGTGATTCCTTGAGGTAGCGGGTCACCGAGAGGTTCTGCAGCGGCTGCACGTCGGACACCAGCACCTGCGCGATGGCCCGCACCCGGGCGCGGGCGCCTGGCCTCGCCGGCAGCAGCGGCGGCTGCGGATAGGTCTCCTCGAGCCACTCCATGATCGCCATCGACTGCGTCAGCATGCCGTCCGGCGTTTCCAGCGTCGGCACGCGCGACTGCGGGTTGAGTTCGCGGTAGGCCGCGCTGAACTGCGCCCCGCCGTCCTGGCGCAGGTCGATGCGCAGGTATTCATAGTCGAGCCCCTTGAGCTCGAGCGCGATGCGCACGCGGTGGGAGGCGGAGCTGCGCCAGTAATTGTGCAGGCGCAGCGCGCTCACACCACGCCTCGCCGTATCTGGTCGAGCTCGATCGACTCGAACAGTGCCCGGAAGTTGCCCTCGCCGAAGCCCTGGTTGCCCTTGCGCTGGATGATCTCGAAGAAGATCGGGCCGATGACGTTGGCGGTGAAGATCTGCAGCAGGACGCCCTCCTGCGCCGAGCCGTCGATCAGGATGCGCCGCGACTTGAGCGCCGCGATCGACTCCTGGTGTCCCGTGACCCGTGCGTCGACGCCCTCGTAATAGGCGTCGGGCGTGTCCTGGAAGGCGAGCCCGTTGGCGCGCAGCCGGTCGACGGTGAGGTAGATGTCGGCCGCCGACAGCGCGATGTGCTGGATGCCCTCGCCCCGGTACTCGCGCAAGTATTCCTCGATCTGCGACTTGTCGTCCTGCGATTCGTTGATCGGGATGCGGATCTTGCCGCAGGGACTGGTCATGGCCCGCGACAGCAGGCCGGTCTTGCGGCCCTCGATATCGAAGTAACGGATCTCGCGGAAGTTGAACAGCCGCTCGTAGAACTCCGACCACAGGTCCATGTTGCCGCGGGCGACATTGTGCGTCAGGTGGTCGATGAGCTGCAGCCCCGGACCGCTGGCATCGTCGGCCGCGGCGACGGGCACGAAATCGATGTCGTAGATGCTGTTGGCGCCGTAGCGGTCGACCAGGTAGATCAGGCTGCCGCCGATGCCGACGATCGAGGGGATGTTGAGTTCCATGGGCCCGGCCGTGGTCGGGCCGGCCGTGGCGCCAAACTCGAGCGCGCGCTTGTAGGCCCGGGCAGCGTCCCTCACGCGGAAGCCCATCGCGCAGATCGAGCCGCCGTGGTCGCGCGCGAATTGCTGGGCGAAGCTGTTGGGCTCGGCGTTGATCAGGAAATTGATGTCGCCCTGGCGGTGAAGCGTGACGTTCTTGGAGCGGTGACGCGCCACCTCGCGGAAGCCCATGCGCCCGAACAGCGCGCGCAGGGCCTCGGGGTCGGGCGCCGTGTACTCGACGAACTCGAAGCCGTCGGTGCCCATCGGGTTGTGCTGAGCTTCCATGCTGGCTCCCGCCTGCCTGAGGCCGCCAATTATAGGGTCTCAGCCCGTGAACGGCGCGCGCAGCACGATAGTCTGCTCGCGGTCCGGCCCGGTCGAGATCAGGTCGATCGGCACGTCCAGCAGTTCCTGCACCCGCTCCAGATAGCGCCGGGCGGCGGCCGGCAGCTGCGCGTAGTCCTGCACGCCCGCGGTCGAGGCGCTCCAGCCTGGCAGTTCCTCGTACACCGGCTCAACCTCGACGAAGGCGTCGGCGAAAATCGGCGGTTCGTCGCTGAGCGCGTCGCCGCGGCGATAGCCGGTGCAGATGCGGACCGAGTCGAGCCCGTCGAGCACGTCGAGCTTGGTCATGCACAGCCCGGAGACGCTCGAGTTCACGACCGTGCGTCGCAGCGCCACGGCGTCGAACCAGCCGCAGCGCCGCGCACGCCCGGTGACCGAGCCGAACTCATGACCGACGCGCGAGAAGTGCGCACCGTAATCGTCGAACAGCTCGGTCGGGAACGGACCGGCGCCGACCCGCGTCGCATAGGCCTTGACGATGCCGAGCACGTGGTCGAAATAACGCGGACCGATGCCGGTGCCCGTGGCCGCCCCGCCTGCCGTGGTGTTCGACGAGGTGACGAACGGGATAGGTGCCGACGTCGATGTCCAGCATGGCGCCCTGTGCGCCCTCGAACAGCACGTTGGCACCCGCGGCGCGCAGGCGCGCGAGCACGCCGGTGACGTCCACCAGCAGCGGCCGCAGGCGCGCGGCAAAGGCCAGTTGCTCGTCGAGCGTAGCCTGGAAGTCGACGGCCGGAAGGTTGAAGTAGCGCTGCAGCACAAAAT
Source organism: uncultured Gammaproteobacteria bacterium (assembly GCA_963778855.1). Lineage (GTDB taxonomy): Bacteria > Pseudomonadota > Gammaproteobacteria > Steroidobacterales > Steroidobacteraceae > FEN-1191. Next base: position 117,307 of record CAVZWC010000005.1, read on the forward strand.
TGTGGAAGTCGAGCACCTCGCCGAGCTTGGCCGCGAACTGCTCGCGCTGGAACAGGTCGGCGACGCGCACCGCGCGCCGCGCCACCTTGTCCTCGTAGGCGGGACCGATGCCGCGCCCGGTCGTGCCGATGGCGTTGGCGCCGCGCGCGTGCTCGCGCGCGCGGTCGAGCGCGACGTGCGAGGGCAGGATCAGCGGGCAGGATGGCGACAGCCGCAGGCGCTCGAACACCGGCACGCCCTGGTCGACGAGCCTCTGCGCTTCGCGGAACAGCGCCTCGAGCGAGATCACGACGCCGTTGCCGATCAGGCACTGCACGCCCTCGCGCATGATGCCCGAGGGGATCAGCGACAGGATCGTCTTCTGCGCCGCCGATGACCAGCGTGTGGCCGGCGTTGTGCCCGCCCTGGAAGCGCACCACCGCGCGCGGCGCGCTCGGTCAGCAGGTCGACGATCTTGCCCTTGCCCTCGTCGCCCCACTGGGTGCCGATCACGACTATGAAGCGACCCATCAGGGCTCCTAGCGCACGAGGTAAAGGATCACGATCCCGGCCAGCATGCTGAACAGCCCGCCGAGCCGCAGCTCGCGGTCTTCCATCGCCACCAGCCGCTGCAGCAGCCGTCGCATGGCGGGCGGGTTCAGGAACGGCATCATGCCCTCGAGCACCGAGGCAATCGCCAGCGCCGCGCACAACTCGGACCAGTTCAGGTGCATGAATACACCCTAGCGCCGCGCCGGGCTGCGCAGGTACTTGTAGAAGTCGCCATCCGGCTGGATCACGAGGATGTCGCCCTCGCGCCCGAGCGCCGCGCGGTAAGCCTGCAACGAGCGGTAGAAGGCCGCAAACTCGGGATTCGCGCCATAGGAGCGCGCATAGATGAGCGCCGCCTGTGCGTCGCCCTCGCCGCGTACGCGCTGCGCGTCGCGGTTTGCGTTGGCCAGGATCTCGGCCCGGTTGCGCTCCGCCTCGGCTCGCAGGCGCTCGCCCTCGGCGGCGCTCTCCGAGCGCAATTGCCGCGTCTGCGCCGCATACGCCGCCTGCATGCGCGCATGGATCGCATTGACGACCTCGTCGGTGGGATCGATGCGCTTGACGCGCGCGTCGACCACCTCGATGCCGAGGATGGCGGCGACCGGGGCCAGCTTCGCCAGCAGCGCCGGCGACAGGCCACCGCGCGGCTCGGCGATGACCGTGGCCAGCGTCTGGCGCGAGTAATGGGCCTTGAGTTCGCTGCGCAGCACGTCGCCGAGCCGCACGCTCACGGTCTGCTCATCGCCAGCGCCCGAGCGCAGGTAGGCCGCTGCATCGCGCACGCGCCAGCTCAGGTCGATGTCGACCAGCAGGCCCTGCTGGTCCTCGGTCAGGAACGACTCGCCCTGGAAGCGCTGGCTCAGCACCCGGCGATCGACCTTCTCGATGCGATCGATGGGCCAGCACCAGTGCAGGCCCGGGGCATAGTCGGCCTGAACCACCTGGCGGAAGCGCGTGCGCACCGCGTACTGGCCTTCGCCGACCGTGAACGCGCACAGCTGCAGCAGCAACAACAGCGCACCTACGCCCGCGACCGGAAGCAGCCAGCGGTTATTCATGGCCGCTCGCGCTCGCGCCCGCGGTCGTCGTGCGCCGATGCGGCCGCCGGCGCCGGCTGGCCGCCATTCGCTGGAGTGTTGCCCGCCGCGGGCCCGACGGCCACGCCGCCCGCTGCGGCGGCGCTGGCGGCGGCCGCGCCCGGTTCGCTCACGACGGCGCCCGGCACCACGCCGGTCACTCCGGCGCCCCGCAGCGCGCCGCCGTCAACGAGCTTGTCGAGCGGCAGCACCAGCGTATTACCGGCGCTCTTGCCGTCGATGACGATCTTGCGCGAGCGCGCCAGTATCGCCTCGACGGTCTCGATGTACAGGCGGTCGCGCGTCACTTCCGGCGCGCGCGCGTAGACTGCAACCAGCGGGTCGAAGCGCGCAGCGTCGCCTTCCGCGGTGCCGACGACCTGCAGCTTGTAGGCCTCGGCGTCGAGCCGCTGGCGCTGCGCCTGGCCCTGCGCGGCCGGCACCAGCTCGGCCGCGTAACCCTGCGCCTCGGCGGCCACGCGTTCGCGCTCGACCCCGGCCTGCACGAGCTCGCGTTGCGCGGCCAGCACGGCCTGCGGCACCTGCACGTCGGTCAGGTTCACCGCTACGACGCGCAGTCCCAGCCGCATCGCATCCAGCGGCTGCTGCAAGCCGGCGCGAATGGCCTCGGTCAACGGCGCGCGATCGCCGCCACCCATGAGTTCCTGGATGTCGTGACCACCGACGAGCTCGCGCGTGACCGCTTCGCCGAACTCGCGCACGAGGGCGTCCGGATCGCGCGCCGCGAACGCAGCCGCCCGCGCGTCGGTGTACTGGTACTGGATCGTCGCCATGACGTTCACCAGCATCGTATCCTTCGTGAGCATGCGTGCCTGGATGTCGGTGCTGTTCAGCCGGCCCAGGTTGACCACCGTGACCGACTCGATCGGCCACGGCAGGTGCCAGCCGGCGCCGCTCGGAGCCAGGCCGCGGTAGGCACCGAAGCGCTGTACGAGGCCGCGCTCGCCGTCCCCGACCTCGTAGAAGCCCGTCGCCAGCCACAGTACCAGGGCCACGGCCACGGCCGTGGCATAGATCGCGCCGTGCGCCTGCGGCTCGGATTCCCAGCGCTGGCGCCAGCGGCGCCACCAGCCGCCGCCCGCGCCGCGCGCGCCTCCGCGCGGCGCCTTGCCGCCTTGCTTGTCACCGGGTTGGTTCCAGGCCATGTGCACTCTGCTCGCGTTAGGGCCTGTTAACGCTCTGGGGATCGCTGCGACGGCGGCCAGAATCGTTCAGGACCAGGCGCGCCGAGCGCTGTGTGCTCATTGCACATGAGCGAGGCGCAACACCGTCCTGAACGATTCTGGCCCCGTCCCCCTGAAAACAAAGCCACAGCGGTTCCACAATGGCGCTCACCTCACGATTCAAGGGGGTTGCGCCCCCAAGGCCGCCAGGCGGCGTTGCTCGTCGTTCATTTGGAATCACCAAACTTCTCTCCTCGCGCCTTGCCTGGCGGCCTTGGGGGCAGCAACGCAGCGATCCCCAGAGCGTTAACAGGCCCTAACGGCGATGTTGCGATGGCCGCCGCATGCGGCCGGGGCCGGTGGATTCTAGGTAGGGCGCGGCGAGCGCACAAGGCGCGTCGCCTGGCAGCATTTCGAGCGTGACTTGTGGATTCCTAGCCAGTGCCGCCAGCTGCGGTGCCGGCAACTCGACCAGCAGCTGCAGCGCGCCGTCGTCCTCGACGCGTTCCTCGCGCACGGCGCCGCCCGCGAGCAAGCGCGCACGCAGCGCGCCCGCCGTGGCGGGGATGCGCAGCCACCCGCGCCGCGGGTGCAACTGCAGCCGCTCGGCGATGGCCGCGCGCAGCAGGTCGAGGCCCTGGCACGCTCGGCGCTGATCCACACCTGCGAGATCTCGCCGTCGGTACCGCGCTCGATGCGCGGCTCGAGCTGCAGCCGATCGATCTTGTTGTACACCGCGAGCTGCGGCAGCGCGCCCAGCGCCGATCTCGCGCAGCACGGCATTGACCTGCCCGATGCGCTCGTCGCGCCGCGGGTCGCTGGCATCGATCACGTGCAGCAGCAGCTGCGCCGTCGCGCGCCTCCTGCAGCGTCGACTGGAACGCCGCCACGAGCTCGTGCGGCAGCTCGCGGATGAAGCCCACCGTGTCGGCGACCACGATTCCCGCCCCGCCCGGCAACCTGCAGCCGCCGCACCGTGGGATCGAGGGTCGCGAACAGCTGGTCGGCGACGTAGGCCTCGGCGCCGGTCAGCGCGCGGAACAAGCGTCGACTTGCCGGCGTTGGTGTAGCCGACCAGCGCCACGCGCCGGCACCGGCACTCCGCGCGCGCGCTGCGCCCGGTGTCGCGCTGCTGGCGCAGCCTCGCGAGCTTGCGCGTCAGCGTCCTGATACGCTTGGCGATCAGGCGGCGGTCGGTCTCGAGCTGCGTCTCGCCCGGACCGCGCAGGCCGATGCCGCCCTTCTGCCGCTCGAGGTGGGTCCAGCCGCGCACCAGCCGCGTCGACAGGTGCTTGAGCTGCGCGAGCTCGACCTGGAGCTTGCCCTCGAAGCTGCGCGCGCGCTGCGCGAAGATGTCGAGGATCAGGCCGTTGCGGTCGAGCACGCGCCGACCGGTGAGCTTCTCGAGGTTGCGCTCCTGGCTCGGGCGTCAGCGGATGGTCGATCAGGATCACGTCCGCGCTCGGCGGCCGCGGCCGCGGCGCCGATCTCCTCCGCCTTGCCGCTACCGACGAAGTAGCGCGGATCGGGACGCTGCGCGCCGGCCCGTCACGGTGGCGACCGGTGTCGCGCCGGCGGACCGCGCCAGCTGCCGGAATTCCTCGAGGTCCTCGGGTCGCAGCGCGGCACCGAGCCCGACGCGCACCAGTACCGCGCGCTCGCCGGTCCGCGGGCGCTCAAACATGCCGCAGGCCGGTGCCGCGCGCATTACTCTGCGCGGGCTCTCGCGGTGCCTTCCTCGCTCGGCAGCCGCACGGCGCGCGCCGGCACCACCGTGGAAATCGCGTGCTTGTAGACCATCTGGCTGACGGTGTTCTTCAGCAGCACGACGAACTGGTCGAAGGAATCGATCTGCCCCTGCAGCTTGATGCCGTTGACCAGGTAGATCGAGACAGGAATGTGTTCCTTGCGCAGCGCATTCAGAAAGGGATCTTGCAGTGACTGGCCTTTGGCCATGTGCTGTTCTCCTTATTGTTCGGCGCGGTTGCAGACCGTCCCGCGGGGCGCTGTCAGCGAGGCGACGAACCAGCATTCTAGCATCGACGGCTGCCACGCCGTCATGGATCCGGCCGCGCGCAAGGCCTGGCGCACGGCGATCCAGGGCGGAGTCGCCTGCCGGATCCAGGGTCTCGACAGCTGTCCATCGCCGCGCAACCAGGTCAGCTGACGCTTCGCCAGCTGGGCGGTCGCCGCGATGGCGCGCCGCGCGAGCCTCGTCGAGGCGGCATTGCGCCGGCGCAATGCGCCCACAACTGGCGGTAGCCGACGGAGCGGATCGCCGGCAGTTCCCGCGTGCAGGTCGGACCGCGCGCATGCAGCGCGGCCACCTCAGCCAGGAATCCCGCGCCGAGCATTGCATCGAAGCGCTGCTCGAGCCGGCGCCGCAGCGCTTCACGATCGCGCCGGAACCAGCGCAAAACGCAGCCAGCCGGCGCCTGCCGCCGGCGACGCGAGTCGCCGCCTGCCATGCCGAAATCGGTCGACCCGTCAGCGCGCTGCACCTCGAGCGCCCGCTGGATGCGCTGCGAGTCCTGCGGGTGGATGCGCGCGGCCGCCTCCGGGTCGACACGCGCGAGCTCCGCGTGCAGCGCCGGCCAGCCCAGCCGCGCGGCGCGCGCATCGAGCGTCGGCGCGCAGGTCCGGCGAGGCCGGCGGCAGCGGCGCCAGGCCCTGCAGCAGCGCGCGGAGGTACAGCATCGTGCCACCGACGAGCAGCGGCAGGCGACCGCGGGCGTGGATGTCGCGCACGGCCGCAGCGGCGTCGCGCACGAAATCGCCGGCCGAATAGCGCTCGGCCGGATCGCGGATGTCGATCAGGTGATGCGGCACGCGCGCGCGCATCGCCGGCGTCGGCTTGGCGGTGCCGATATCGATGCCTCGATACACCTGCGCCGAGTCGACGCTGACGATCTCGACCGGCAGCGCGCTGCGGCCAGCGCCAGCGCCAGCTCGCTCTTGCCGCTGCCGGTCGGCCCGGTCAGCAGCCAGCGCCGCGCTGCCGCGCTCAGCGCGCCGCGCAGGAACAGCCGATCGAGCTCCGCCAGCGACAGCGCGTCCAGGTGGGCCGTCCGTGATTGCACTGGCCGCGCGCTCGGTCTGCTCCATCTGCCGCAGCAGCGCATCCATCTCCGGCAAGCTCAGCCGCCGGTGCGCGTGGATGGCGCTGCGGCAGGCAAGCGCGCCCAGCACGCGATGCGCCGCACCGTCGAGGTGGTGTGCGCCCGCTCCGCCGCCAGGTCGCGCGCAGCAGCTGCGAGACAGCGCCGGCACGATCGCGCGCTGGCCAGCACCGCCGGCACCGCGCGCAGGGCGAGCTGGCCCGGCGCCAGACGCTCGATCTCGAATCCCAGCGCGCTCGAGATCGGCATGCGCCGCGAGCAGGCTGTCGATCTCGTGCTCGGCGGCGGCGACGGCGATCGGCTCGAGCAGCCATTGCACGCCGGCGGGCCGCCAGCCGCAAGCTGCGCCTTGAAGCGCCTCGTACAGCACGCGCTCGTGCGCGGCGTGCATGTCCACGAGGACCAGCCCGGCGCGGTTCTGCGCCAGGATGTACAGGCCGTGGAGCTGCGCGATCGCGCTGCCGAGCGGGCGTTCGTCGGCAGCAGGTGGCGACTGCGTCGCCATCGGAGGCTCGGCGACACGCAATGCGCGGCCGCGGCGAACGCGCTGCGCTCCCAGCGCGGCGCGGCATCGACGGCTGCCTCGAAGCTGAAATGGCGCGACTGCGGGATCGAGGCCTCCGTCGCCGCGCCCCGGCGTGGCGGGCCAGGCCGCGGCCGGGCCTGTGCGACCAGCCGTGCTCGCCGCCAGCGCGCGCTCGACGGCGCGGAACACGTAATCGTGCACCGCACGGCGTCGCGAAAGCGCACCTCGAGCTTGGCCGGGTGCGCATTCACGTCGACCAGCCGCGGATCGATCCGAGGTGCAGCACGTAGACCGGATGGCGGCCGTGGTAGAGCACGTCGCGGTAGCCGAGACGCACGGCGTTGGCGAGCAGCCGGTCGCGCACCGCGCGGCCGTTGACGAACCAGATACTGCAGGTCGGCGCTGGCGCGCGCCGCGGTCGGCAGTCCGAGCCAGCCGCGCAGCTGCAGCACGCCGTCCTGCTCGACGCGCATCGCAGCGCTCGAGGAAATCCGCACCCAGGATGCGGCCGACGCGCGCGTCGCGCGCCGCGCTCATCGCGCGCCGCCGGAAGGTCGAGCACGTGCGCGGCCGTTGTGCCGCAGCCGGAAGGCCGACCGCCGGGGCGGCCAGCGCCAGGCGCTCGACGATGCGGGCGATGTGGCCGAACTCGGTCGGCTCGGTGCGCACGAACTTGCGCCGCGCCGGCACGTTGTAGAACAGATCGCGCACCTCGACCGTGGTGCCGTGCGGATGCGCGGCCGGCTGCAGCGCCCCGGGCACGCCGCCCTCGACGCTGATCTCTGTGGCGCCGGTGGCATTGGCCGCGCGGCTGCAGAGGCGCAGGCGCGCGACCGATGCGATGGAGGGCAGCGCCTCGCCGCGGAACCCGAGGCTCGCGACGGCCTCGAGGTCCTCGAGCGAGGCGATCTTGCTGGTCGCGTGGCGCTGCAAGGCGAGCGGCAATTCCGCGGCGGCGATGCCCTGCCCGTCGTCGCGCACGCGCACCAGCGCCAGCCCCCCGCGCTCGACGTCGATCTCGATGCGGCTGGCGCCCGCATCGAGCGCGTTCTCGACGAGCTCCTTGACCACGGATGCCGGCCGCTCGATGACCTCGCCGGCGGCGATCTGGTCGATGAGCGTGGCGGACAGCAGTCGGATCGGCAAGCAGCGCGCTCCCTCGAGGAAAGCTGCGCAGTCTACACTCCGGAGTCGTCGGGAACCCGGCCCTCGGGCGCGTGCGCACTGGCGTAGTTGGTGCCATCCGGCGGGTGCTGGCGGAAATAGCGGCTGACGCCGGATTCGATCGCCTCGGCCAGCCGTTGCTGGTAGTCGCTGCTACGAAGGTTCCGCTCTTCGGCCGGGTTCGAAATGTAGGCGGTCTCCACCAGCATCGATGGCAGGTCGGGAGACTTGAGCACCATGAAGCCCGCGTGCTGCACGACCCGCTTGCGCACGGCTCCGACCTGGTCGAGCGCGGACAGCACCGAGTCGGCCGCCTCCACGCTCTGGCCCATGATCTGGGACTGCGCCGCGTCGAGCAGCACCGAGGCCAGGTTGGGATCGACGTCGCCGAGCGCGATACCGCCCTTGAGCACCGCGTTCTCCCGGTCGGCGAGCTGCCGCGCCGCTTCGCTCGAGGCGCCGTGGTACGAAAGCGTGTAGACCGAGGCGCCGGTGACGCTGCGATCGCGTATCGAGTCCGCGTGGATGGACACGAACAGATCCGCGCGTGCCTTGCGCGCCCGCTCGAAACGCTCGCGCAGGTCGATCAGGCGATCGCTGTCGCGCGTCAGGATGGCGCGCATGCCCGGCTGCTCGTTGAGGCGGGCCGCCAGCGCGCGCGCGATCGCGAGCGTGACGTCCTTTTCGCGCGTGCCCGACGGACCGGTGGCGCCCGGATCGTCGCCGCCATGCCCGGCATCGACGGCCACGATGATGTCCCGGCCGAAGCGGCCCGGGCTGTGCTCGGGCTGCACCGCCCGCGAAACCGTCGCTGCGGGCGCCGCCGCGGCCGCGGCCGCGGCCGGCATGACCGGCGGGGATCCGGCCAGCGCGATCCGCAATTGATACCCACCCGCCACGGCCCCTGAATTGAGCTGGGGAGCGGCCGAGGCCGCCGGCAACTCGAGAACGAGCCGGTACTCGTTGGGCGTGTGCTGGGCCCCACGCACGACCGCCACGGGACCACGGGCCGCCGGGAGCCGCAGGCCCACGGCGCCGCGCGTGCCGGGAAGGTCGACGACCACGCGATGCGGCTTCTCGAGGGTGTAGACACGCGGCTTGACGCTCATCGAGAGCCCCAGCACGAGGGTCGGGGAATTCCCGTCGGTATCGAGCGTGGCCGTGTGGAGGTAGGCGCCAGCAGCCAGGGCGGCGGGTGCACCCCCGGCACCGAGCAGGATTAAGGCCAGGACTTGGCAGGACAGGAATCGCCGCATGGAAGTCCTTGGGTCACCCAATCAGTCGGCACTGTAAGTCGCCGGATGACATAACTCAAGTCTAATCATGGGGCTAGGAAACTAAATTCCCTCTAGTTCTTCGATTTTGGCAGGGCCGGGGACGCTCGGGACAGCCACTGCGCCCCCAAATTCGTTCCCGCTTCGAGCCGGGCTAGCCGGCCTTCTCCGTCATGTCGCAGGTTCAGCCGGAGGTCCGGGGAAGGAAGGGCCGACTCGGCGCGCTCCGGCCACTCCACCATGAGCAGCACGCCGGGACCCAGTTCATCGCGCAGCCCGAGCGCCCCAAGGTCCGCCGCGCCGCCCAGGCGATACAGGTCAAGGTGCAGGAGCCGACGGCCGGCGTGCTCGTAGGACTCGAGCAGCATGTAGGTGGGGCTGCGCACGATTTCGCCGACGCCCAGCGCGCGCAGCAGCCCGCGCGCCACGGTCGTCTTGCCGGCGCCCAGGTCGCCACTGAGGAACAGACCAATTGTTCGTGTCGCGGACCAGGGAACGCCCGGTGCCAGCGCGGCCCCCAGCCCTTCGCTTTCCAAGGCGCCGGCCAGCCGCAATTCGATCAAGGATTGACCCAGCGCCTCAGCGCCTCGGCCACTTCCAGGGCCAGCATGCCGCGACCGCCGCCCTGCCTCGCCACCTCGTCCCCCGCCAGGGCATGCGCCAGTACGCCCACTCGCGCCGCGGCCCAGGGGTCCGAACATTGCGCGAGCACTGCTGCGATTGCGCCGGTCAGCACGTCTCCCATGCCCGGCGCCGCCATGCCCGGGTTCCCGCTCGCGCACAAGGCGGTCGTGCGGCCCGGCGCGCCCACCAGGGTACCCGCCCCCTTGAGCACTACGACCGCCCCGGTCTCATCGACCAGGCGGCCAAGGGCCGCCGCGCGATCGGCCTGGATCGCCGCAGACGTCGTCCGCAGCAGTCGCGCCGCCTCGCCGGGATGCGGCGTCAGCACGCTCAATGGGGGCGGACGCTGGTCGGCGGCAGCCAGCAGGTTGAGCGCGTCGGCATCGATCACGAGCGGCTCGACGGCAGCGAGCGCCGCATCGAGCATTGTTCGCGACCAGGAACCCGTTCCGAGCCCGGGTCCGACCGCCACCACGGTGGCCAGGGCCAGGAGCGGCTCGAGGTCTTCGGCGCTGCGCGCGCCGTAGCAGATCAGCTCCGGCCGCCCCGCGACGATGGCCGAGACGTTTTCCGGCGCCGTCGCGACCAGAACTAGGCCGGCACCGCAGCGCAAGGCGGCGGCTCCGGCGAGCCGTGCGGCCCCCGCCATCCCGGGCGCGCCGCCGATGATCAGCACGCGCCCGAAATCACCTTTGTGCGCGACGCGCCGGCGCGGCGGCAGCGCGCGCGCGATCTCGTCCCGTCCCAGCAACTCCAGCATTGGCCTGGCCGCCTCGCCGGGCGGCAGCTTCACGCCGAGGTCGTCGAAATGCACGCGGCCGGCGTAGTCCGGGCCGTCGGCCAGGTACAGGCCCTGCTTGCGCGCGACGAAGGTGACGGTTGCGGTGGCGCGCACCGCGGATCCCGGGGCAATTCCACGATCGCCATCGAGCCCGGAAGGCAGGTCGAGCGCGAGGATCGGCAAGCGCGCCGAGTTCATCGCCTCGATAGCCGCGGCGAATGGCGCCCGTGGCGGCTCACGCAGCCCGGTGCCCAACAGCGAGTCGACCAGCAGCTGCGCCCCGGCCAGCCCGGCGGCGCTGAAGGCCTGCAGCCGCCCCCCGCCCGCGAGGTAACGGTCGGCCGCCGTCCGGGCATCGCCTCGCAGCTGCGCCGGATCGACGAGCGCGAGCGCCGTGACCTCGAGCCCGGCGGCCCGCGCTCGCTCGCCGAGCACGTAGCCATCGCCGCCATTGTTGCCGCCACCGCAGGCGATCGTGATGCGCCGCGCATCCGGCCAGCGCTCGCGCAATGCGCGCAGCGCCGCCTCTCCCGCGCGCGTCATCAGCGTGTACCCGGGCAGGCCCTGCGTCGCCATGGCGTGCGCGTCGAAGGCACGCACCTGGTCCACGGAATAGAGTCCCTGGGCGTGGCTCATCGACTCATTATACTGAGGGCCGTGCCCACCAAGCAGATTGCTGCGTTGGCGCAGCAAAAGCCGCCAGGCAAGTCGCAAGGAGCGAGGTTGGTCATTCCAAATGAGCGACGAGCAACGCCGCATGGCGGCTTTTGCGACCCAACCCCCCTGTATCGAAGGCGCAGCGGCCAGATTTCAACCGCAGGCTCTCCGATACAGGCGGACGGGGCCAGGATGGCTCAGGACCGTGTTGCGCCTCGCTGGTGTACATCCAGTACACGTCGCTCGGCGCGCCTTGTCCTGAGCCATCCTGGCCGCCGTCGCAGCGATCCGCTTGGTGGGAACAGGCCCTAGGGCGGATCACCGAAGATGGCACACGCGGAACCGCCCGACCCGTCCGCCCTCCGCGCCCGGCTTGCGCTCCGGGCGCGCGAGCTGGGCTTCAGCGGCATCGGCGTGACCGGCATCGACCTGGCTGCGGACGAAGGCCGCCTCGAGGATTGGCTGGCCGCCGGCCGGCACGGCGAGATGCACTACATGGCGCGCCATGGCACCCGGCGCAGCCGGCCGGCGCAGCTGCTGCCCGGCACGCTGCGCGTGATCAGCGCGCGCATGGATTACTGGCCCGCCGCGGCGCGCGCCGCCGGCGAGGTGCTCGCCGAGCCCGACTGGCTTACGTGTCGCGCTACGCGCTCGGGCGCGACTACCACCGGCTGATGCGCAAGGCGCTGCAGCAGCTGGCCGACAGCCTGGCCGAACTCGCCGGTCCGCACGGCCACCGCGTGTTCGTCGACAGCGCACCGGTGCTCGAGAAGGCGCTGGCGCGCAATGCCGGACTGGGCTGGATCGGCAAGCACACCAACCTGATCGCGCGCGATGCCGGCTCGTATTTCTTCCTCGGCGAGATCTACACCGACCTGCCGCTGCCGGTCGACGCGCCGGCCAGCGCCCATTGCGGCAGCTGCACCGCCTGCATGCCCGCCTGCCCGACCGGCGCCATCGTCGCGCCCTGGAAGCTCGACGCGCGGCGCTGCATCTCCTACCTGACGATCGAGCTGCAGGGGCCGATACCCGAGGAACTGCGGCCGGCGCATCGGCAATCGCATCTACGGCTGCGACGACTGCCAGCTCGTGTGCCCGTGGAACCGCTACGCGCGCGCGGCGGCGAATCCGGATTTCAAGGCGCGGCACGGCCTCGATGCGCCGCGGCTCGCCGAGCTGTTCGCCTGGACACAGGAGCAGTTCACTGCGCGCATGCGCGGCTCGGCGATCCACCGCCTGGGCCACGAGCGCTGGCTGCGCAACATCGCCGTCGCGCTCGGCAACGCGCCTGCCACCGCCGCGGTGATCGCCGCCCTCGAAGCGCGCCGCGACGACGCATCGGAACTGGTGCGCGAGCACGTGCGCTGGGCGCTCGCGCGCCACCGGCGCGCCTGAGGCGCGCGCGCTCAGGCGATGGCGACGCGCAGGTTGTCGATCAGGCGCGCGTTGCCCAGGCGCGCCGCCGTGAGCACGACGAGCTCGGTGCTGCGCTCATCAGGAAGCCCCAGCTCAGCGGCGTCGCGCACCGCGAAGTAATCCGGGCGCAAGCCCGCCCTGGCGAGCGCCTGCCAGCCGCCGCTCTCGATGACCGCATAATCGCGATCGCCCGCCCGCAAGCGCTCCACGGCGGCCTTGAGCGCACGATGGATCGCCGGCGCCTGCGCGCGCTCCTCCGGCGAGAGATAGCGATTGCGCGAACTCAGCGCCAGCCCGTCCGGTGCGCGCACCGTCGGCGCGCCGACGACCTCGACCGGCAGCAGCAGGTCGCTGGTCATGCGGCGGATGATGATGAACTGCTGGAAGTCCTTCTCGCCGAACACGGCCACGTCGGGTGCGACGATGTTGAAGAGCTTCGCCACCACGGTCGCCACGCCGTCGAAATGGCCGGGCCGGAACTGCCCGCACAGCACCGTCGACAGGCCGCGCACCGTGATCAGCGTCGGCTGCGCGCCGCCGTCCGGGTAGATCTGCTCGACGCTCGGGAGCGAACAGCAGGTCGCAATCGCGCCTCGGCCAGCAGCTGCCGGTCGTCATCGAGCGTGCGCGGATAGGCGCTGAAATCCTCGGCCGGACCGAACTGCAGCGGATTGACGAAGACGCTGGCGATCACGCGGTCGGCGCGCTGCGCGCGCCGGCGAGCAGGCTCATGTGCCCGGCGTGCAGGTTGCCCATGGTCGGCACCAGCGCGACGCGCGCCCCGGCCGCGCGCCAGGCGCGCACGCGCGCGCGCACGCCGGCGACGGTGGTCACGAGGTCCATGCCGCGCTCCGCCTCAGAAGCAGTGTTCGGGCGCCGGATAAGCGCGCGACGCGCACCGCGGCGACGTAGGCCGCGACCGCGGCCGCGCAGTCGCCGGCACCGGCCATGAAATTGCGCACGAAGCGCGGCTTGCGACCCGCGGTGATGTCGAGCACGTCGTAGAGCACCAGGATCTGGCCGTCGGTGTCCGGGCCGGCGCCGATGCCGATCACCGGCACGTCAACGCCGCGCGTGATCTCGCCACCGAGCGCGGCCGGAATGCATTCGAGCAGCAGCAGGTCGGCGCCCGCGGCCTCGAGCGCGCGCGCGTCGTCCACCATGCGCGCCGCCGCCTCCTCCTCGCGCCCCTGCACGCGAAAGCCGCCGGTCTTGTGCACCGACTGCGGCTTGAGCCCGAGGTGCGCGCAGACCGCGATGTCGTGCCCAGTCAGGTACTCGACGATCTCGAGCTGCGAGGCGCCGCTCTCGAGCTTGACCATGCGCGCACCGCCCTCCTGCATCAGGCGCACGCTGTTGCGCAGCGCCAGGTCGCGCGAGGTGTAGCTCGCGAACGGCAGGTCGGCCATCAGGAAGGCGTGGTGCAGGCCGCGCGCCACCGCGGCGCAGTGGTAGACCATCTGGTCCATGGTCACCGGCACGGTCGTGTCGTGGCCCTGGATCACCATGCCGAGCGAATCGCCGACCAGCACGACGTCGACGCCGGCGGCGTCGACCAGCGCGGCGAAGCTGGCGTCGTAGGCGGTGAGGCAGGCGATCTTCTCGCCGCTGGCGCGCATCTGCGCCAGCGTGCTGAGCGTCACCGGCGGGTGGGCGGAGTCGCGCTGCTGCAGCTGCGTATACATGGGGTGGCGAGGATGACGGACTCGGGCGGCGCGCGCAACTGGCGGGCTCCGCGCCGGCCCTACAGCGTGGCGTGCCGCATCGGGTTGTAGTACAGGCGCCCGCGCTGCATGCGCCGGATCGCGGCCAGCAGTTCCTCGTAGTCCGACTCGTTGTGCAGCGGATCGATCGCGGCGGCGTTGACGATCAGCAGCGGCGCGTCATCGTACTCGTGGAAGAAGCGCGCGTAGGCCGCGTTGAGCCGCTCGAGGTAGGCGCGCTCGATGTATTGCTCGTGGCGGATGCCGCGGCGGCCGATGCGATCGAGCAGCACGTCGACCGGGGCCTGCAGGTAGACCACCAGGTCCGGGGCCGGCGCGTCGATCGCGAGCCGCGCCGTGCACCTGCTCGTAGAGCCGGAATTCCTCGTCCTCGAGCGTGACGCGCGCGAACAGCCGGTCCTTGTCGAACAGGTAGTCGGCGACGCGCAGCGGCGCGAACAGGTCGTGCTGCTTGAGCGCGGCGAGCTGCTGCGCGCGCTGGAACAGGAAATAGAGTTGCGCCGGCAGTGCGCCGCTGCGCGGATTGCGATAGAAGCGCTCGAGGAAGGGGTTCTGGTCGGCATGCTCGAGCACCAGCTCGGCGCCCAGGCTCGCGGCCAGCCGCATGGCGAGGCTGGTCTTGCCGACGCCGATCGGACCCTCGAGCACGATGAAGCGATGCGGTGGCGGCGCCGACTTCGAAGCAGCGACCTTCGTGCCCGTCGCCTTGCCGGTCACCGGCCGCGCGCTCGCCTCCTTGGCCGGCTTCGAACGTGGCGAGTCACCGTCCGGCGCTCGGGTCTTCATGCCAGCTTCCACAAGCCGTCATCGGGGATGGCGGCCGCCAGGGTAGCGACGCGGCCCAGGCCGGGCACCTGCAGGTCCGGGGCGATCTCGGCGAGCGGATGCAGCACGAAATTCCGCGACGCGAGACCGGGATGCGGGATCAGCGAGGTCCGGCTCGTTGCGCCGGTCATCGGCATAGACCAGCAGATCGAGATCGATCACGCGCGGACCCCAGCGCTCGCGCGACGGCTCGCGCCCCGAGCGCAGCTCGATCGCACGCAACTGCGCGAGCAGCGAACGCGCATCGAGCGCGGTGAGGAGCCCGGCCACCGCGTTGCAGAAATCGGGCTGCTCCACCGGCCCCATCGGCCGCGAACCATAGAGCGAAGAGCGCAGCACGAGCAGCGTCTCGGGCAATGCGGCGAGCGCCTCGAAGGCCGCGCGCAGCTGCGCGACCGGGTCGCGCAGGTTGCTGCCGAGGCCCACGTAGGCGGGGAAGCCATGCACGGACCGCCCCGTTACGATCCGCCGCCGCCACTGCCGCTGCCGCGGCCGCGCCGCCGCCGGCGGCGCCCGCTGCCGCCGGCGCCCGCGCCGGCGGCCTGAGCTCCGCTGACCCCGTGCGCGCGCGCCGTGGCCGCCGCGGCATCCACGATCCGCTCGCGCTCGTCCGGCGCCGCGGCCTGCAGATTCGTCCACCATTGCGCCGTCTCGGGACTCGCCAGCCCCAGGGCCGCGCGCAATGCCAGCAGGTCGTAGGCGGCGCGGAAGCGCGGCTGTTCGAGCAGGCGCAGCGCGCGCCGGCCGCGCGGGCCCTCGAGCCGCGGCTGCAGGGCATACATTTCGCGCACGCCCAGGGCGATGCGCCGCGGGATCGATACCCGCTGCTGCGCCTCGCGCAGCGCGCGCTCGCAGGCCTCGAGTATCGACTGCGGCTCGTGCCAGCGCTGCGGCGGCAAGGCCTCGATGTGCGCCGCGATCGGCCCGTACAGCAGCAGCGCGAACAGGAAGGTCGGGGTGACGGCCTTGTCCTCGGCGACGCGCCGGTCGGTGTTCTGCAGCCCCTGCACCAGCAGCTGCTCGACCAGGCTGCCCGGATGCTGCTCGAGATAGCGATCGACGGCAGGAAACAGCACGCTGAGCAGGTGCTGCTTGCGCAGCACGCGCAGGCTGTCGGCGCCGTGCCCGGTCAGGAACAGCTTCGCGGCTTCGTCGAACAGGCGCGCCGGCGGCACGCCGGCCAGCAGTACCTGCAGCCGCGCGATCGGCGCGGCGCTGACTGCATCGATCTCGAAGCCGAGCTTGGCCTCGAAGCGCGCGGCGCGCAGCATGCGCACCGGATCCTCGCGGTAGCGGGTCTCGGGATCCCCAATCAACCGCAGCCGCCGCGCGTGGATGTCGGCCAGGCCATCGACGTAATCCCAGATCGAATAGTCGGCGATGTTGTAGTAGAGCGCGTTGACCGTGAAATCGCGGCGCCACACATCCTCATCGATCGTGCCGTAGACGTTGTCGCGCAGCAGGCGCCCGTGGTCGTCCTGCACGCGGTGGACGGAGGCCGTCGGCACCCTGCTCTCCCCGGGCGGCGGCGACTCCACGGGCTCGTCGTCTGCCTCGTCCACGGCATCGGCCAGTAATTCCGCCTCATCCTCCTCGCGGCCCGGCATCGGCTCATCGCTGGGCGGCGGCGCGCTCGCGGCGCGGAACGTGGCGACCTCGATGACCTCGCGCCCGAAGACGATGTGGGCCAGGCGAAAGCGCCGCCCGACCAGGCGGCAGTTGCGGAACAGGCGCCTGATCTGCTCCGGCAGTGCGTCGGTGGCGACGTCGAAGTCCTTCGGATGGCGCCCGAGGATGATGTCGCGCACGCAGCCGCCGACCAGGAAGCCCTGGAAACCGGCCTCCTTGAGGCGATAGAGCACACGCAGGGCATTGGGGGAAATGTCCGAGCGCGAGACGGGGTGGTCCGAGCGCGGGATAACGCGCGGCGCGCCCGGCGCCGAGGTGGGTTCCAGGTTCTGGTTCAAATTAACCCTGAAATGGCTTGAGCAAAAAACGAGGCCGCCTATAATACCGCGCCATTTTGCCTCGCCCGCCGAAGAATCGCTCCCTTCGTCTAGAGGCCTAGGACACGGCCCTCTCAAGGCTGGAACACGAGTTCGAATCTCGTAGGGAGCGCCATAAAATCAGACGGTTACGTAGGACGATGGACCCCTGGGGTGCACCCATCTAACTCTCGTCCAAGTCTCAGCCGGCCCCCAACCGCGCAGTTTAAGCACACTAATGGTGCGTCGACGGACCCAGTCAGGCCCCCTACGGCCTGAACCGAACAGTGGGTCCGCCTGGCAACGCTGCGAGCGACGAAACCAGAGGCCGATCCGCCAGCTACAGATCAACCTACCGGCACAGTGATTGGGCACTCTGCGTCGGCGTACGCGCCGCGCCGGCGGCCCAAAACCCGCGAGACTATTTCGGGCTCAACTCGCGCCACAGCGCCAGTTGAGCCTGAAGGTTCTCGTGCAAGGAGCGGTACAGCGCCTGCTGCGGCTGAGTGGGGGGCGTGTCCGCGTCCTCCAGCGTTGCCGCAAGAGATGCGTACTGCTCATTCAGCATGCCGGGAAAGGCGAGGTTGGCTTCGGACCCATTCATGTTGACCTGCGTGAGGGCTTGCTCGATCTGCTGGAGCTTTTCGTCCCGGACTTGCGCAGCTGACGTGCCCTTAAGCTTGGCGCGCTCGGCGCGAATGTCGTTCACCGCACGGTGCAGTGCATCGATGTCACGCCAGGTCGCGAGCGCTAGCGCCGTCTTCTCGGCAATGCCGGCTTCGCTATGAGCGACGCGCGGGTCGGCGACGACGATGAGATCGGCCGTGCGGGTTTTGTCCCCCAGCGTCAGTCGCAGCTGATAGCGGCCGGGTGCAACGATGGGGCCGCGAGGCGCCTGTCCCTCGTAAAATGCGCCTGGAATCTGTACTGGGTCATCCCAGCGCAAGTCCCAGATCATGCGATTCATGCCGGCGTGCGCGGGTATCAGGTCGCTCGGTACAAGCCGGTCGGGCCATTCCGGCGGCTGGATCACCTTGTTGGTCCTGGTGCTGGAGAGATGGCGAACCCGTTCGCCCTTGGCGTTCAGGATATCGACGGTCAGTTCCGAGGCCGCGGCGCCATCCAGCATGTAGTCTATGATTGCCCCGGCCGGGGGATTTTCGCCCACTGGCCCGCGCTTATTCACTTCATCCGGATAGTAGAGTCGCACGGCGCTCTCGGGCGCGTACAGCACGGGCGCCGGTGCGGCGGCCTGCGCCTGACGCAGTGGCGCGAGGTCATCGAGGATCCAGAAGGCACGTCCGTGAGTCGCCGCCACCAGGTCATTGCCGTGTACGTCCAGGTCGTGGATGGGCGATACCGGCAGGTTCTTTTGCAACGCGGACCAACGTGCGCCGTCATCGAAGGAGACGAATACGCCGAGCTCGGTGCCGGCGTACAACAGACCGCGGCGCACCGGATCCTCGCGTACCACGTGCACCACGGCGCCGGCCGGCAGGCCGGCGGAAATCGCGGTCCAGGTCTTGCCGTTGTCGATCGTTTTCCAGGCATAAGGCGCGATGTCATCGAGCCGATG
Source organism: uncultured Gammaproteobacteria bacterium (assembly GCA_963778855.1). GTDB lineage: Bacteria > Pseudomonadota > Gammaproteobacteria > Steroidobacterales > Steroidobacteraceae > FEN-1191. The sequence goes on from CAVZWC010000005.1 coordinate 135,769, forward strand.
CCGGTCGACCGCGATGTAGGCGCCGGCCGCGTCGAAGTGCGACGGCTCAGTCATGCTGACCGTACTCCACGCAGGCATTTGCGCAGGCGTGATGTTGTGCCAATGCGCGCCGTCGTCCTCGGTCATTTGCACCAGGCCATCATCGGTTCCCACCCAGAGCTTGCCCTTCTGCAGCGGCGATTCGGCGAGTGCAAAGATGGTGTCGTAGTACTCGACGCTGGTGATGTCCTTGGTAAGCGAGCCGCCCGAGGCCGTCTGCTTGGATCTGTCGTTGCGCGTCAGGTCGGGGCTGATGATCTTCCAGCTCATGCCCTGGTCGGTGGATTTCCACACCACCTCCGATGCCGCGTACAGGCCGTCGGGGTCGTGCGGCGAGAGCATCAGCGGCGAGGTCCAGTTGAAACGATGGTCAAGCTCGCTGGCCGGGTGGCCGGAATTGTTGATGGGGTCCGGGCTGATGGACTGCGACTGCATCGCATGGCGGTTAAAGCGCTGGTACTGATTCTCCGAACTGCTGTAAATGATGTCCGGGTCGCGCGCATCCGGGACCACGAATCCGCACTCGCCGCCGCCCGCCGGAAACCAGCTGCGCGGCCCGATCACTCCTTCAGCATCGGCACTGGCGATTGCGAGATTGGAGTTGTCCTGCTGCGCACCATAGACGTAGTAGGGAAACTGGTGGTCGGTGGCCACGTGGTAGAACTGGGCCGTGGGCTGGTTGTCCTGGGTGGACCAGGTCTTGCCGCCATCGAGCGAGACGCTGGCGCCGCCATCGTTGGCGTTGATCAGGCTGTTGGCATTGCTAGGATCGATCCACAGCGCGTGGTGATCGCCATGGAGCGCCGGCACCAGAGCGAATGTCTTGCCACCGTCCACCGAGCGCAGCATGCCGGTGTTGAGCGCATAAACGGTGTCGAGCGCCTGGGTGTCGGCATATATCTTGGAGAAGTACCAGGCACGTTGGCGAATGCGCCCGTCATCGCTGATACGGCGCCACGTGGTGCCCGCATCGTCCGAGCGGTACAGGCCGCCTTCCTTCGCCTCGATCATCGCGTAAATGCGGTTTGAGTCGACCGGCGAAACAGCGACGTCGACTCGCCCGAGGATGCCGGCAGGTAGCCCGTGCTCTTTGAGCTGTGACCACGTCAGGCCGCCGTCGGTGGAGCGGTACAGTCCACTGCCCGGCCCACCGCTCTCAAATGTCCAGGGCTGCCGCCGCACCTGCCACAGGGCCGCATACACGATCTTCGGATCGTGGGGATCGGCCGCCAGATCAATCGCCCCGGTAAGCTCATCCTTGTACAGCACCCGGCTCCAGGTCTTGCCACCGTCGGCGGTGCGGAAGACACCACGCTCGGTGTTCGGACCGAAGGCGTGGCCGATCGCCGCCACCAGCACCACATCGGGATCGTGCGGATCCACGATCAGCGCACCGATCTGGCGCGTGTCGTTCAGGCCGATGTGGGTCCAGGTTGCGCCCGCGTCGGTTGACTTGTAGACCCCGTTGCCCCAGGTGACGTTGCCGCGAAGATTTCCCTCACCGGTTCCCACATATATGACGCTGGAATTGCTGGGCGCGACGGCGATCGCCCCAATCGACGCGGACCCCTTGACGTCATCGAATATCGGCTTCCACGTGGCGCCCGCATCCACGCTCTTCCAAACCCCGCCCGCTGCTGCTCCAAAGTAGAAGGTATTTGGCGAGCCCGGAACCCCGACGACGGCCACGGCGCGGCCGCCCCGGTAGGGACCAATGCTGCGCCATTGCATTGCGTTAAAGGCCTGCTCGGGGACGATTGCTTCAGGGGGGCCCGCTGTCGCGGGAGCGGCGTGCAGGAAGACGAGCAAGCCGCAAGCCAGGAGTGCATAGCCAGTTTTGGCAAACATGGGGCGCCTCTGAGTTCCGCCAAAGGAACGCAGCATACGCGCTTGAGCTTTCGGAGCAAAAATGTCCCGCAGATCGCAGTGGATGCGTGCGTCGACCAAAAGCTTTACTTGGCCATTGAACCGCCCTGGACCGGATTGCGGTTCTCTCAAGGCTGGAACACGAGTTCGACTCTCGTAGCGAGCGCCAATAAATCAATAACTTACCCCGCTCACCTACGGTCAACATTGGACGCCGGGGGCCGGTCACCTCTCGATGCCGGTTTACACTGTAATATGAGTTTTCCCACCGATGCCATTGAGCAGAGAGCCACCATGTGAAAATCGCTGCGTGGCATATTGGCTGCGTCGTGCCCTTCCTGCTGCTTACGTGCATCAATCAGGTACACGCGCTTGAGAGCGAGTCCGATGCCATCGCCAGGGCCGTCGCCGCCAATAGGGCGGGGGACTATGGGACTTCGATTGCCGTTTTCCGCAAGCTCATGGATCAGGGTAGCGCCGCAGCGCCGGCCATGCTCGGCCTGATGTATTGGGCGGGCGCTGGGGTGAAATTGGATCACAGTTATGCTTGTGATCTCTATGCCTTGGCTGAACAGCGTGGCGATCCGACTGGCACGCAGCTTCTCGCCGATTGCTTCTTCAAGGGCGACGGCCGCTCACTGGACTATACGCAGTCAGCCCTGTTGTACGGGCGCGCTTCCACTCGCGGGGTAGCAGTCGCCGATTGCGCACTGGGCAACCAGTATCTCCGGGGTCTCGGCGTAGTGAAGAATCAGGCGAAGGCCGCAACACTCTGTCGGCACAGCGCCGATCTTGGTGTGGCAGACGCGGAAACTGATTTGGGTCAGATGTATCTGCTGGGAGAAGGCGTCAAACGGGACCTCCCGGAAGCAGCTCGTTGGTTTCAGCAGGCGGTGGCGCAGGGCCACGCCAACGCGGCGCTTATGCTGGGCAAGATGTTCTGGAACGGCGATGGAGTGGAACGTAATCAAGAGTACGCCGCGAAGTTGTGGCGGATATCGGCCGAGCGCGGCAACGCTTCGGCACCGGCACTGCTTGCCAAGTACTATTTCGCCGCTGCAATTATCCCAGCGGTCAAGCGACCTTTGGAGGAGCCCGGTTCGAAGGCGGCGTACTGGGGTATCGTGGCCACGCGCATGGACCCTGATTCTGCCGTGCGAACTGCAAGTCAGAAGCTGGTCGATATACTGTTGAGCGCTGCGCCAGACCTGAAGCCCAAGGTGGAGGGAATGCTCGCAACGCCTGCTCCGCCCGACTTTTGAGCCTCAGCTCGCAAGCAAACGCCCGCAACGCCCCGGAAACGACCGACACTGCCACGAACCGCCGCGACAACCAACGGCGCGGCGGGCCAGCCTCCGGCGGAGGCGTGCGGCCACCCTCATTCTTCGTCGGGATCCCGGTACTCCTTTGGCAAGTGATGCGCGATACCCTTGTGGCAGTCGATGCATGTCTGCCCGTCCGTCTTCGCCTTCATATGCTTTTGGTAGACACTTTGCTTCTGAATGCTGCCGCTCATGGCGTCAAAATCGTGGCAATTTCGGCATTCGCGCGAACCACTGGCCTGCATCCGGGCCCACTCGGCGGTTGCCAGGCGCATCCGGTTGGCTTCGAATTTCTCCTTGGTGTCGATTCTGCCCGTGAGCTTGGCCCAAATTTCCAGCGTGGCTTCGCTCTTGCGGATCAATTTGTAGGTCCAGTCATGCGGCACATGGCAGTCCGAGCAGATGACGCGTACACCCGTGCGATTGCTGAAGTGGATCGTCTTCCTGTATTCCTGATAGACGTTGTCGCGCATTTCGTGGCAGGAAATGCAGAACTCCAGCTTGTTGGTTGCTTCCATGCCGGTATTGAAGCCGCCCCAGAAAATGATGCCAAGCACGAAGAAGAGCGAGGCGATGCCGAGAAAGGAATACTTCACGCTCGGCCTCCGCAGAGCGCGCCAGCAACGCTTGAAAGCGCCCGGGGCCGGGGCGCTTGGGTCTGTTTCATTCATGCTTTATGGGTTCCTTGATGTGCTTGACGCGTGCATGTCCTGCAGCATCTATCGAAAGTTATAGCGATACGCGACATAGATGGCGCTCATCACGTAGCTCGGCGATTGCTGATTGGTTGGCAGGAGCGCTACTGGGGTATAGCCGTACTGGTAGGCGTTGTAGAAGTAGTCGTCCGACGACAGGTGCTGGTAGGTGTAGCCCATGAAGATTTTGCCGCCACGACCGGACGTGCCGAGGTCATAGCTGCCGTACAACCGCAGGCGCAGCGTGCTGTTCTTGATGGTCGGCGGCGAGCCGCATGTCAGGTAGTAGATTGCGCTGCAGGTATTGCCTTGCAGGTCGGTACCCGGGAACGGCGCGGTATCGTAGCTGGAGTTCCCCAGGGAATACCTCAGGTCGGTGGCCAGATTCAGCTTGCCGGCGAGCAGTCCGTCCTGCCTGGCACTGGCGCCGATGGTGGTATCCGATTCATCCAGTGTATTGGTCCAGGTTTGTCCGGCGACTCCACTCAACGCCGTGGCGGTGGCGGGATTGCTGTTGACCTTGTAGAGATTGGTGAGATTCCGGTATCCATGTTGATAGGTGGCGTAAAGCGATACCGAGCGCCGCTCGTTGAACACGTAGGTGGAGTCGAAGTTCGCGCTCGCCGAATTGCTGTCCTGCACGCCGTAGGTCAGGTCGGAGTAACTGTCCTCGGTGTAGCGGCCGCTGAGACTGAGCGACAGCTTGTCGCCGGGCTGCCAATTCGCGCCGGCCTTGACGATCTGCTCGTGACGGGAGGCCTGGAAGTACGACACGAATCCGAGTACCTCAAAACCCTCGGCGCCGGTTCCGGAGCCTTCCGGATTATCGACGGCCTGCATCGGGTTGTAGAATGTCGAGTTGGCGTCATTGGCCTTGCGCCACGAGTAGCTGTAGCCGGCGCTGACGTTCAGGCTGTCGCTCGCCCGGAGTCGATAGGCAAGTGTTCCCTTGTTCTCCTTGGTGTCGGTCACCTGGGCGCATTGTGCCTGCGTGTAGGCCACCCAGCTGCCCGTCGCCGCTCCATCCAGGCTGCCTTGTGCGTTGTTGGCCGCGGCGTTATTGCACCACCGATCGATGGCGGCGAATTCATAACCGGCGCGCAGGTGCTGCCGGCCGGAAATCTGGTAATCCGCGCTGACATCCGCCTGGAGCGTCTTGTTGCTCATCGGCGCATTAACCGAAGTTCCGGTCTGAGTTACTGCCTGATTGATGTTATTGTAGGTATAGGAATTGGACGGGGTCTTGTTGTCACGCTCGTTGAATTTCACGCCGGCTGCCAGCGCCAGGGCTTTCCAGGATTGATTGGTGAGCTTCAGGTCGAAATGCGTGATATCGACTTCCCCATGGAGCGAGACGTCGGGCACGCCGAGTGGCATCAGACCAACGTTGCCGGTCCCGGGATACCCCGTGTTCTGCACACCGCGTGCGTAGGAAACTCCCCCGTTCAGCCTGGTGCTCGGCGAGAATTCGTAGCCGCCGGTCAGGTTGACCTGGTTAACGTGATTGCTCGGAAAGGTGCTGATCGTGTCGGTCGGATATGCTGACAGGGTGCCCGTGGGCACGCTCGCAGGCGACTTGATGTACGGGTTGCTCCACGACATGCTGTCGTAGGTATCGTGGAAAAAAGATCCGAAATAGCTCAAAGTCGCGAAGGCCTTGGTGCCCAGCCAATCCACCGCGGCCTTGAAGGTATCGGTTGCGTACTCGGTGGGATTGGGCAATACCAGCGGCGTTTGGCCGGCCCGTGTGTATGTGGAGCCGGGCGGTGAGTTGACCTGATCACCGGCTACTCCAAGCAGCTTTGCCCCGTCCTGCGCCAGGTGATTGAAGTCAAGCTTCACATCCCAGTTGACAGCCAGTCGATAGCCGGCCGTTACAGAGAGGTTCTTCCTGTCCGAGTAGATATCCTGCGTGCGAAAGCTGTTCAATTGCTGCGCAGTCAGGTCATTGGTGCCGGGGGCGGTCTTGAAGCCCGGTGGCTTATAGGCGGTGTTGATGACACCGAAACTGCCAGGCACGTTGAAATTGTTACCGCCCAGCGCGCCCAGGAATGGGGTCTGGTAACTGTCGGTCAGTGCGTGGCGTAGCTCGTCATAACCCAAACCAAAATTCCAGTGCCCCTGATCACTTACCGAGGCATTGAGTGACCCGGAGTCCGTTCCAAGATCGGCGCCGTGCAATTCGTAGCGCATGGTTCCCGTGCCGGCCCCGTAGCCATCGCCACCGGCAATACTCAAACCGCCCAGAACCGTGACGCCCTGCTTGTACAGGCCGTTGTATTCCCCGTATTTGTAGGATTCGTTCGAGTTATAGTTGCCGCCGACCTCGATAAAGTTCGTCGGCAAGGTCAGCGCCTTGATGTCCTCGGTGCTGGCGTCCTGTGCCCAGCTGACTGGCTGCACTGCGCATGCAGCCACCAGGGCGCCGCGCAGCGCCAGTAAACCCAGCTTCCTGGATGAGTCACGGTTCCGGGATTTCATCGACATTCTCCATGCTCAGCGGTGCAGGAACGCACCAGCAGGGCTGTTCGAACCATGAACCATTGCATGACAATTCATGCAGGCGCGCGCCGCGGCTTGGGTACTCGGGAACAACAGCCCTGTGTCGGGAGCGTTCGTCCGTGACAGGCCACCCTGGAACCCGGCTGCATTGGGACCTACCGGATTCTTGGAATTGTGCGGACCGTCGTGACACTCCTGGCACAGGAATGGCGGACGCGATTTCAGCAGCGGCGGAATGTTCGAACCGTGCGGCGTATGGCAGTTGGTGCAGTCTTCGACCGCCGGTTGATGTTCCCACAGGAACGGACCGCGCTTGTCGGCATGGCACTGCCAGCAGGTCTCATTGACCGTGTTCATCTTGAGCAGCTTCGGCCCGGGCCCACCATGCGGATTGTGACAGTCCGAGCAGGTCATCTTGGCGGCATCCAGCGGGTGCGACGAAATCTTCAGGGTGTCAGCCCGCTGCTCCTTATGGCAGGTAAAACACTTCTCTTGCTGTGTACCTCGGGACAGCAACGGATCAGCCGCCGCGTGAATAGTGTGGCAATTATTGCAAGCCATGCCATTGGCCTGATGCGTGCCGCCGTCCCAGCGCGTGCGATTGGTCCCCTTGTGGCACGCCAGACACTGGGCCGCGCGCACCGTCGCGTCGGTCACGGGATAGGTGCCCTTCACGAACACCACATCAGGCGGCGCACGGCCCTGGGAGTTGGGATCGCCGTGCAGATGTTTTTCGCTCTCACCGTGGCATGCCTGGCAGGTCGGCGTGCGCCCGTCGCCCCTGACGCCGTGCTTCGTCTGGTAAATCGAGAGAATCGGCCTGGTTTCACTTTCGTCGTGGCAGCGGGTGCAGACCTGATCCCGCTTGAGTCCCTCGTTCTCCACGGCCACCGCAACAGAAACCGGCGCGGCGTCGGCAGCTGCAGCAGGCGCATCCGCCAGGGATGCGCGGCAGCTCCCGGCTGCCCCGAGCACGATCATCAGAATACCTGCGACCGACCGTCTATCCATTGTTCTCATGACGCATGCCCTCCCGCTCACACGGCGTTCGCGTAGTCGCCGCCCTGCGCGTTCGTGTGTCGATCCGTGACATCATTCGGAATTCATGGGTTTGACTACTGCGCCAGGATCCAATCAACGAGATTCTTGATCTGCGCCATGTCATTTGGCGGATCCGTCTTGACAATCTTGTGATCCTCCTCATGCCCGTCCGGGAATTTGGCCTTTTCTCCGGATGTAATATGGTGGATCAGTCTTTCCTCGGCGCCGGGCTTGCCCCTGAGCTCTTCGGCAACCTTGTGATACGAAGGGCCGTCCTTGTCTTTGGTTACCGCGTGACACTTGAAGCAATTATTGGCGCGGGCCAGTTCCCGGGCGGCGGTTTCATCGGCGGCGCCGGCAACCGAACAGCCCAAAATTGCGACAACGGCAATCACCGGAGCGGTCACCGCGATTCGGACGCTGAGAGACATTGTTATTCTCCTTGGAATTTGCAGAGGGAAATCCACAGTCCGTCAACGCTAAGGTATCGCCGGTGCCTGGCCATGACGCCGGCAGACTCCGTTCACCGTCACCCCGGGCTGATCCGCCGCGCGCAAGGTCTCCGGCTCGTGTGCCGCTGAAAATCGTCGATATTCACGTTGGCTCATCGACTTCACTCCGCCTGCGGGGCGCCCCCAGCAGCTCCCAGCCTCCCAATGTCGTGCCAGCCTTTTGTCTGGAAGTCATTGAAGCTGCACATTTGCACAAATCTCCGACGCGTGAATCTAGCATTTGCGGTGCACTGCACATATTGCGAGAAGTACCTAGTTGTCCAGGCCAACATGTCGAGGATCACATTCATCCGGGATTATGGGATTCCAG
>CAVZWC010000006.1:0-293773 GCA_963778855.1 uncultured Gammaproteobacteria bacterium
ATGATTTAAGCACTTGTTGACCTGACCTGAGTCCCGCTTTTGAGGTCGATTTAGAACTGGACTAAAGTGGCTTCGGAAGTCCTCCACAGCACGGCGGTGAGCCGTAAGGAGTAGGGGACAATGAAGCGTTCGAGATTGTCGGATGAACAGATCGCTTACGCGCTGCGCCAGGCGGAGAGTGGCACGGCGGTGGCGGACGTCTGCCGGCAGCAGGGCGTCAGTGAGGCGACGTTTTACGTCTGGAAGAAGAAATACGGCAATCTGGGCGTGACGGAGCTGCGTGAACTGAGGCAACTGCGCGAAGAGAACACTCGGCGCAAGCACCTGATGGCGGATCTGACGCTGGACAAGCATATTCTGGGCGAGATCGTCCGACAAAAAGCTTGAGGCCGGCACGCAAGCGCGAGCTCGTGGTGTGGATGCAGAACGCGTACGGAACGAGCCTGAGTCGAGCGTGTCGGCTGACGCAGATTTCCCGATCACTGTACGGGTACCGCAGCTGTCGGCCTGGGCAGTAGGGGCTGCAGCGAAGAATGTGCGAGGTAGCGCAAGCGCGTCCCCGTTTCGGTTACCGGCGCGTGCACGTGATGCTGCGGCGTGAGGGCTGGTCGGTCAACATGAAGCGCGTGCGGCGCTTGTATCGGCTCGAAGGGCTGCAGCTGCGTCACAAGCTGCGACGGCGCAAGCACGCCAGTCAGCATCGCGGGATTCCTCCGGCGGCCACTCGCGCGCACGAGCGCTGGAGCATGGACTTCGTGCACGACGCGTTGCACGACGGTAGAGCATTTCGGCTGCTCACGGAGGTCGATCAGTGGAGTCGCTGGAGCCCCATTCTGGAGGTGGCTCAAAGTCTATCCGGCCAGCGCGTCGCCACGGCCCTTGATCGGGCCATCGCCAAGCACGGCAAGCCACGGACGATCACGGTGGACAACGGCACGGAGTTCACCTCGAAGGCGCTGGATGAGTGCGCGTATCTGCGCGGCGTCACGCCCGATTTCATCCGACCCTGAAAGTCTACAGAAAACGGCTTCATCGAAGCGTTCAACGAAAAGCTCCGGGACGAATACCTCAACGCCAACCAGTTCTTGTCGATCGACGATGCGAGGAGCAATATTGAGCAATGGCGCGATGATTACAATCATCACCGCCCACACGGCTCGCTGGGTCAGCTGACCCCTAGGGAGTATCTGAGCCGGTCAGCGAGAGAGGGCCAAGAAGCCGCATTCTTCCAGCTTTGATCGGACCTAAGACGGGACCAATTTCAAAAAGTCAGCTTAGTCCAGTTCTAAACAGACCGGAATTCGGGGACAAGGTCAGTAACGTACGATGCAAGACGGTGGGATCAGATGCCGAGGCAATTGCCGTTTCGGTAGAACACACTGGTGCAGTGAGTCGCATCGTACTGGGGTCCTATGCCAGAGAAGTCGAGGCAATTAAAGCCCCGTGCAGCTAGCAAATCACGGCCTTCCTGAAGATGTTCCTGGTGGGAATCGTCGAAGATGATCACTCCGCCTGGTTTAAGTGGGCCGACAGCGTTGCTGGCGCAACGCACCCGATCGAAGCCGTCCACGATAACGATATCGAACTCCTCAACGCACCCCGAAATCATCCGGCAGTATTCACCGCCGCGCTCATATTGTATGTATCGCATTGCGACATTCGACGGCGCTTTCGCCTGAACCTGAGCCATCCAGCCTCAATGCGTCTCAGTGGCAAGAATGCTCCTGACTTTCCGTGCCATCCATGACGTGGAATTTCCAGAGCCATATTCGTAGACTGACATCTGTGGTTTGAGCCGGTCTTGGATAAGAAGGAAGAAGCTATACGACCACCACGGAACGGGAGTGCCGTCGCGAGCCACTGACGAGCCGGTCAATAGCGTCTTAAACCAGCCCATCTGCTGCAAATATCCTCGGCGGCTTAGAATCGTCCACGGGAACGTGACCATCGCAAGAAGCAAATGACGGAACGCTCGTTTCATGGGCCCCTCCAGTTTCGGAGCAACGTTTCAACGCGAGTCTTGTCCGATTGTGCTAATTGTAACAGAGGCGAACCCCCACTCTACAACGCGACGGGGAACTCCGCGGGAGACAATTAACTTATGGTATTTGTCCTCCGCCAACCGTTGTACGCTGCGCGCACCTTTCCCGGGCGTCCGCGCCGTGGCGTCGTTCACATCGTAAGCTATAGCATGCGCGACAAAATGCATGGCAGAGCCGCAATTGGCCTTGTCCATGGGCGAAAACCCGCCAATCGCAATTGGTTGCTGCCGCGGGAATCGTATCGAACATTTCCTGCGGCCGTCGACTTATACTTCGGGTTGAGTCCGTGGCACTGTTTTGACAGCTTCAGATGCGCTACGCGTGAGTGCTTCGATGACGTCAAGGTCAAAGGCGATCTTCTTCTGTTCCCCCGTTGCGATGACGCTTACCAGAATTAAGCGCTGCTGGACTTGCACGTGGCTGCATCGTGAGATTGGGTAGTCTATGTTGGTGCCCTCACCGTCAAATATACGACTTTGCATAGTTGTCTCCGGGCATCCGAACGTGATCATGGGAGGCGCGCAGTATCAGGCGCATCTGTTGGCCGAGGAATGTGCGGGCCGGCAGGGAATTGCAGTCAGCTATCTTGGCAGAGGTGTGCCGCAGGGATTGGACGCGCAAGGCCTGTCATACAGTGTCGTCAAGACTGGAAGCGCGAGCGGCATCCGAGCTAGGGCTCTGTTCTTCGATGCGTTTGCCATTTGGCGCGCGCTTTCGACTATTCGACCGCATGTCATTTACCAAAGAATGAAGCAGAGTTACACAGGTATCTGCGCCCTTTATGCAAGACGGCACAATGTGCCGATGTTCTTCCACGTCGCAGGCGCCGCAGATGTGAGTCGAAGGTGGACCAAACAACGTATGTCCGCGAACCTGCCGTTCGACGTCTTGGAGACGAGCATAGGCAACTGGGGTCTGCTGCACGCCTCGCACGTTATTGTGCAGAGTCAATCGCAAGCGCGACTCCTTGAGCGGAATTGTCATCGGCTTCCCGCGCAGGTCGTGGGAAATTTCCAGCCATTGCCGCGAGAGCTTCCGCAAAAGCCGGAAGGCAAGACATGTGTACTTTGGGTCGGAAACTTCAAGGACGTTAAGAGACCCGAAATCTTCGTCGAGCTAGCCCGCTCGTTCAGCGGGCGGCTGGACATTGAATTCTGGATGGTTGGTATGCCTGCGAAACAGCGCCGATTCGATGACCTCATGGCCGCGATCAAGAGCTGCCCCAATCTACGGTATTTCGGTCAACTTCCTTTGACCGAGGTTAATCGGCTGATGTCGCGGGCGGATATTCTCGTCAACACAAGCCGCTCCGAAGGCTTTCCAAATACTTTCATTCAGGCGTGGGCCAACGGCGCGGTGGTCGTTAGTCTCGCCTTCGATATCGATAACGGGCTAGAGTCGCAGGGAATCGGCTTTTGTGCTGGTGATTTCGCGCGGCTAAAGGCTGTGATAGTCGATTTGGCGCGCTCGAGACCACAAAGAAGGGCTCTTGCGGCTCGAGCCTTCGAGTACGTACACAAAATGCACTCACAAGGCAACGCAGTGCGCCTGGCCGATTTAATCGTAAGCACGGCGAAGGCCGCGAATGCATCGACTGGTCGATCCCGGTCTGCGCCGTAGTCCGCCTAATGCGCTACGTCTACGTCAAGAATGGCAACGCCGTTGACCAATTGCGACGGCTCGCACAGGCGGATGATCTGGACAGAAGTGGTCCTGACGCATTCGTCGGCGATTTCATCCAGGCACAGCGCGGAAATGAATTGCTGTTACTGTGTCGCACACCTCGACGCGAGCAGTATGTTGAAGGCGAGCTTCGCGCAGAGGCATTTCCGGACGGCCATGGAAGCTTATTCGGTGTCTTTGCTCGTGGCTGGTCAGCCATGAGAATCGGCTTACAGATTCTGAAATGGCGACCGCAAAGGATCTTGTGCGGCTGCGGCGGAGAACTGCTGTGGATCTGCGTGCTAGCTTCCAGAGTATTGGGAGTACCGGTGGTCCACTCGCGTCACAACGAGGTGCGGCGGCGCGCTGGAGTTGGGCATATGTTGACGGCGCTGGACGGAATGACGATTCGCGCCTGTGCTGGCGTAGTTTGTCATGGTCCGTTTCTGCGGGATCAGATTCTGGCGCTCGGCGTGCCTGCCACAGCGGTCTTTGAGTTCGAAGTCGACCTCAGCGGGTTCGCGGCGATGGGGCTCCAGGCGGTGGCCCCCTTGGAAGTACAGCAGTTTGCGCGGCGTTTCAAGCACATTCTGATGTTTGTCGGGCGCGTTCAGGTAAACAAGGGCATCATTGATCTGCTCGAGGCGTATTGCCGGCTGCCCCGAGATCTGTGTGATCGGGTGGGCCTCGTATACTTCGGCGATGGCAAGGACATGCCGTTGCTCAACAAACGGTTCCAAAACCTGAATATCGCTGATCGAGTACTGATCCTGCGGGAGGGTTCCGCACAGTCAGCTCGCCGGATCAATGCGCTTAGCGAGCGTTGTCGTTGCGCCGACGCGGCCAGAGTTCCCGGAGGGGCGTTGCATGGTCGGACTCGAATCGTTGGCGTTGGGCGTACCAGTCATCGGCCCGGACTTTGGCCCTTTCCCATACGGAATTGAGCACGATGATAACGGGCCGTCGTTTGAGGCAGGTATGCCAGATGGCCTTTGTGCTGCACTTACGCGTCTTCTTGAACACGAGAAGACCATTGAGAGTCTACGCCGCGGCGCGATGTTGAGTGCGAGTCAGTTCACCGCGGTGCATCAGAGTTTTGCTACGGCTGTAGACTTGGCGTTCAAGGCAGCCGGTCGGTAGTCTTGACTGCGATCGGACGTTCGAAGGCGCGACGCCCCCCCCCCCCCGCCTCCAATGGCGTAGGGGATTGAGCTTTCCGGCGCCGTCGTCGATGGCCTCAAATGTCCGTCTTTCTTGGTGAGCGCCTTCACATACAATTCCTTGGAGAGATCTCATGTGGGTAGACATCCCGTCGATGGGCTTATGGTAGGCTCTAGCCGCGCAATGTTGGCTTGAATGTAACGGTATGAGGAGGCGTAAATGCTTGGGCGTCTGATCTCGCAGAACTCAACATTGCGGGCAAAGCTGCGCTTCATAGCGCGATATGGGAATTTGTCGGTTACGCGTCGGCTAAAGCGAAATTTCACGCGAGCGGCGCAGAGCGATCGCGCAGAGCTGCGTCGTCTATTGGAGACGACTTACCTTCCGAGTTGGTATTCTGGAGCAGACATCACACAATTTGTCTCCTCCCCGGAAGGTGAGAAGGCGTTTCGGTCTCATTTATTCTACCGCCTTGAGATGGATCGATATGAATTGATCCCCTGGATAGACAAGACGTTGCCGTTAAGGGGCGCACGTATTCTCGAAGTCGGGTGCGGCACCGGGTCAGCGACGGTCGCATTAGCGGAACAAGGCGCCGAAGTAACTGCGCTCGATGTCCATGCTGAAGCGCTATTGATGGCGGAGACGCGGTGCAAAGGACATGGCCTCCGTGGCGTGACTTTTGTGCGAGCGAATGCAGAGCGCCTCACAACAATGTATCGATCTGGCCAGTTTGATCTGATCTTGTTCTTCGCGGTCTTGGAGCACATGACTCTTGGAGAGCGAGACGCGGCGCTACGGAGCGCCTGGGAGCTTTTGAACACTGGTCAGTATATGTGTATCGGGGAGACACCCAACCGACTTTGGCCGTACGACGCTCACACATCACAACTGCCATTCTTTAACTGGCTACCTGACGAACTTGCGTTTCGTTACGCTCAGTTCAGTCCGATTCCATCACTCCGAAGCCGGTTTCGGGAGATGTCGGAGGAGTCGATGTTGAGTTTCCGACGAGAGGGTCGAGGTGTGAGCTTTCATGATCTGGACTTAGCGATCGGCGACAGTTACCGGATCGTCAGCGATCGGACAGCATTCTTGGCGACCAGAAATCCGCTCAAGATGCTCAAGAGAGTTCTTGCTCGCGACAGCTTGCGGGAGACGGATGCTAAATAGTTATGCGCCGCGGCGCCATCGAGCGCTGTTCCGGCAAAACCTCAATCTACTCATTCGGAAGGAGTGAGTATATTTCCAAGTAGTCCCATCGTAGGGTTCACCCGTCATTGAGCGGCGTCGTAATCGGTCGATCAGATGGGCGACTACGGATTCCGAGAATGGACAGTCCAGTGGCGATGGGTCATTATCTGACTGGACAACGTCACTAAGTGACGGCGGCTCGAAGGGAAGTTGATTTACCTGGTGTTTTGGTCCACTGGTGCGCGACCTGGTCGCGTGGCAATAGCCTCGAATATGGTCGGCTGACATCCTTGGACCATATTGTTGAGATGGATGTGGAGTGAGACTATGTCGGCACCACGAGCGTATATGCAGCGCATATACGAATTAGTCATAACGTGTTTCCTGTGCACGACGCTTTTGTTCCAGATCGTGATGGTGATCGGCGCCGCCACCGGCCATGCTGGCGGAGCCCGGTATTGGCCCATCCTCAATTATGGAATGTACGATGATCCCCACCATGAAGGCGAGACGATAAATGCCTATTATTTGCTGGAGGGAACCAGGATTGATGGTACCACCGTAGCAATTTCTGCGAGCGATCTGGGATTTGATTTCTGGAATTACTTGCATCTAGGACAAGATCTGGAGCGGGGCCGACCCAAAGCGGTAGCGATGCTGCTCGAGAACTACAAAGGCGCACAGCAACTCACGGAGATTCGCGTGATGAGTCTCCCCTGGAAGCTGACCAGAACGGGCGCGGTGCACACGCCATCGACAGTGTTGCGACGCATTCCGATCGGCGGACCCTCGGAAGAGAAGCCATGAGCGTCCGATCCGCCTGGGAAAAGTGGTGGTTCCAGGATGCACCCTATTTCGACTTGGCCGTCCTGCGTGTGGGCGCGATTGGGCTGCAGTGCTTTCTGTTACTCAGCAAGATCTTCGGTCAGATGATCTACGTTATCGGCTTGCCGACAGATCTCTACGCGCCGCTGCCCCTTATGCGGGTCTTCATGTTGCCGTGGGGATGGGGCGCCAGGCCGGAAGGTCAGGCAATGATGGTCATCTTTTGGGTGACGTTGGCTTCGGGCCTGACCTCATTTATTGGCTTCAGGACAACGCTCAGCCTGTGGGTATTCGCACTGGGTAATCTGTTTGTACAAGCGTACATTTATTCGTTTCACGATTTTCACCATCCGGAAGCGATCATGATGATCGGACTTCTGGCCTTGGCTCTGGGTCCCAGCGGTAGGGTATTGAGCGTTGACAGCTGGATTCGGAACAGATCGGCCCGCGGGGGCGCAAGCGTCGCTGTCTTGGATTACGTGGGACGCTACGCACATTGGCCAATCAAATTCCTGCAGTGCTATTTCCCCCTTATGTATCTGTCGGCTGTGGCCTGCAAATTGGTAATGTCGTCATTGACTTGGGCGAATGGCCATACGCTGCAGTACTATTTTATTCATGACAATTTGCGCAAGGGCGGTGGTTTGGCACTGGCCATGTGGGCCTCGCAATTTCACGACGCCCTGGCTATTGCACAGGTTGTGGTGTTGGTTTTTCAGGCGACGTTCTTTCTTATCGTATTTTTCCCGAAGTTGCGCTGGATCTATCTGCCGCTGGGAATTGGCTTTCACCTGGCGAACTACTGGATTCTGGAAGCAGATTTCCCGCAGTGGATTCTGTTCTATGCCGTCTACATTCCCTGGGCGCAGGTGGTGAAGTATTTAGCCAGCGCACGTGTGCTGCCGGAGGCATTGATGACATCTACTCCATCGATCGCCAATCGCTGACCGCGAGCATTGGTCGCTCTCCTACGCAGCTAGTGCACTTGGACCCTGACGCCCTCGTATTGGTCTATGACGGTGAGTGCCCGGTCTGCAGCGCGTATGTGCGCTATGTACGCGTCAAGGAGTCGGTAGGTCGCGTGAGTCTGGTCAACGCCCGCGACGATGGACCGTGGGTGGATCAAGTTGTCCGAGCCGGCTTGAATCTCGATGAGGGCATGGTGCTGATATACGGCGGGCGCCTTTATCACGGCGCAGACTGCGTACATATGCTCGCGTTGTTGAGCTCAAAGTCGGGGCTGTTCAATCGTGTGAATGCTGTAGCGTTCAAGTACCCGGGAATCGCACGCATTCTATATCCGCCCCTTCGGGCGGGGCGCAATCTGCTACTTCGTCTACTGGGCCGCACGCCCCTTCATTTGGTTTAAGCGCTGATGGCCACAATTTCCTGATTCAAGAGACAAGAGTAAATGACCGTCACGCAATCCAAAGCCACCGGGCCAGTCATTGTATCCGCTGTAATCCCGTGTCTCAACGAGGAAAAGACCATTGGCATCTGCGTTAAGAAGGCTTTCAGCAGCTTTGCTGAACTTGGCGTCCGGGGTGAGGTGGTAGTCGCCGATAATGGATCTACGGACGGCTCGATTGAGGTGGCGCGAGCGTCGGGTGCGCGGGTGGTGTCTGAAGAGACGAAGGGCTATGGTGCTGCGTTGCGGCGCGGCATCACCGAGTCCTTGGGTGAGATCATCGTCATCGGGGATGCGGATGACTCTTACGATTGGGCGGCCATTGCCCCGTACGTACGCAAGATCCAGGAGGGCTTCGACCTGGTGATGGGCAATCGATTCAAGGGCGGCATCATGCCGGGAGCGATGCCGCCGCTGCACCGGTACCTGGGTAATCCGGTGCTTTCGGCGGTGGCGCGCGTCGCCTTCCAGGTACGCATTGGAGACTTCCACTGTGGAATGCGCGCGTTCACAAAAGCTGCGTTTGAGCGAATGAAAGTACGCACCTCGGGCATGGAGTTCGCAACCGAAATGGTTGCGAACGCGTCATGTCAGGGCCTGCGCATTGGTGAGATTCCGACGATTCTGTACAAGGATAAACGCGGTCGACCACCGCACTTGCGGTCTTTCCGTGATGGTTGGCGGCATCTTCGCTTCATCATGACCTACGCTCCGGACCATCTATACCTGATTCCGGGCTTTGGCATGATGCTCATTGGCTTGGTCCTGCAGGCCATGTTGGCAGGTGGGCCAATTCATATTCGCGGACACTATGTCGGCATCCATTTCCTGGCGCTTGGATCCCTGCTAACGCTGGTAGGCTTCAACGTCTTCAATCTTGGGGTACTTGCCAAGACCATGATGGCCAGGCGTTACGATGGCCTTAAAAGCCGTATTGTCGATTGGGTGCGCGGTCGCTTTTCGCTCGAATTAGGGCTAATTGTGGGGGTCGCATTAGTCGTGGCCGGCTTGGGCACGAATCTTGCGATCCTGATTCGGTGGCTGCACAGACTCGGCGGGCCGATGGAAGAGACGGTGCACCTGGTCTTCGTAGCCGGTACCGCGGTGGTATTAGGCTTGAATGCAATTTTCGGCTCGTTTCTCCTGAGCATGATTGTGAAAGAGGACGATTGACTTCATCTTCCTGGTTTCCCGGCATGGGTGCGAAACACATACAGGCGCGACAGGGTGAAGTTGGACAGGAGTCCGCTCAGTGAGCCTGCAGCTACCGCCAGCGCGGGCAGAGTTCGGGCGGCATGAAACGTGGAGACCAGCCAGACATACATACCCAGATTGGCGCATGCTCCGAGCGCATTGGCGCCGAGATATCGAAGCCATTGCGCGCTGCGGCGATCCTGTGTGGAGTGCGGAAAGGTATAGCGACGATTCAGATGCCACGTGAACGTGGCTGCGCAAAGAAACGAAATGCCGCGCCCGAGATAGAGCCCCACCCCGGTCATCTTTATCAGCGCCGTCAATACGGCAGCGTCCACCAGGAAGGCAGCCGCGCCGATCACGCTAAATAACAGGAACTGTCGAAATACCTGTGACGCGGCAATCGAGCGAATGAGCCTCTCCTCCGGCCGCTACACGTCAACAGGGAGCCCAGAGCGGGGCGATACGACATCGCCAACCGCGGCCGATTCACGCGGAAAGCGAATGACATCCTCCACTTGATAGTCCTTGAGATCGCGTGCGTGGGTAAAGATGATCAATTCGCCAAGCAGGCCAATTGCAAACAACTGCAGGCCGACGACCGCAAGCAGAGACGCCAGCAAAAGCGCCGGGCGATCAGCGAGGGCGGCGCCGAAGACCAGGCGGTCAATTCCCAGGTACACCAGAACCAGCGCACTCAAGCCGAAGGTGATCACTCCGACCATGCCGAAGAAACGCAGCGGTTTCTTGGTGAATCGCACCAAGAATAGCAGCGTCAATATATCCAACACGCGATGGGCGTATTCTCTGACTCGGTAAGCGCCATCAAATCGATCTTTCGGCGATTGGCGGATGTCGACCTCGATCACGCGGAAACCTTGTCGGTTGGCCAGAACCGCGAGGAAGCGATGTTGATCGCCGTACAGCGAGATCTCATCGATCACGCGCTTCCTGAAGACCCGAGCGCCACATCCCAGGTCGCTGTAGTGAAGTCCCGTCACCCACGCCACCAATCCGTGAAATAAGCTTCTTCGAAGCCTTTCGAACATTCCGCCGGCTCGTGGCTGTCGGCGGGCGACGGCCATGTCTGCCGTCTCCAGGCCCGCCACCAGCTTGGGCAGCTCACTAGCCTCAATTTGATAGTACGCGGGCAGCGTCATGATTATCGAGCCATGAGCCTGTTGAAAACCCGCCATCAGCGCCGTGGCTTCGCCGAACGGGCGGGTCAGTAAGACGACGACAACAGATTTATCGTCTCCTTGAATGCGCTCCAGCGAGTCGACGACGTCCGCGTGTGGGCCATCGATTACAAAGATGAGTTCGAATCGTGCGCCGACCTTCTGCAGAGCGGACCTGTATTCCTGGTAGAGCGCGGAAATGTCCGAGTGTCGACCGCCGACGGGAATGACAGCGGAGATCAAAGTCTCTGCCCGTTGCTCGTCCATCGATGACCTCATCTTCTTCTTGCGCCGGTCCGGAAGTCCAAGCGTCGGGTTAGTGTCGAAAATCGATAATCGCGGAGGTCGCCCAGCTTATAGACCAGCTCCCCCAAAGCCCCGCTTGATATGGATATAGTGGCCGAGGCACAGAATATAAGGCCACTGCCCGCGACCGGCAATGGGATAGACTCGTGGTTGACGAACACCACAAATGCCGTATATCCGAATGCGAGTGCGGCCAGTCCGAGCGCGGGCAACGACAATAAGCTGAACCAGAGTAACGGGCGCGAGGTAAATGACGCTACGGTCTTGATGGCGAGCAGGTCCAGCAAGACCTTGTAGATTCTCGATAACCCATACTTGGACTTGCCGAACTGCCGGGCGTGATGGCGAACTTTGATTTCGGCAATGCGTGGTCCAGCGATCGATGCCATGGCGGGAATGAAGCGGTGCATTTCAGAATACAATGGAATTTGCTTTATTACAGCGGCTCTATAGGCCTTCAGTGAGCAGCCGTTGTCACGAATCGGCACTCCAGTGACCTTGCCAATCAGCCAGTTGGCAATGACAGACGGAACCTTCCGCGTAAGCAGTTTATCCTGGCGCCGATGTCGCCAGCCGACCACGATATCAAATCCATCCTCGATCTTGCCCAGCAGCTGCGCGATGTCCTCCGGGTCGTTTTGCAGATCGCCATCCATGGTTACCAGTATGTCGCCCGTGGCGTGCTCAATCCCAGCGGCCATCGCCAGAGTTTGTCCATAATTCCTGCGAAATTTGACGACGCAAACACGAGCATCCTCGCGCGCGAGCTCCACGGCTCGTGCGAACGTTTCATCCTTGCTGCCGTCGTCGACGAACACCATTTCGAAACTGACCTGCAAGGGCTCTAAAGCAGCGACGACTGCCCGATGCAGCGGACGAATGCTGTCCTCTTCATTGTAGAAGGGAACCACAACCGAAAGCTTGGGGCAGGCGACCACGCGGTTCTCGGTCCTCAGGCTAATTGAAGAGTACCTGGCAGAGGTTAATCACAGTCAAGCGATGCCGGCGATAGCTGCCCGCTGACCGTTTTCGGATCCGCTACCGCGTTACGCGGTCGCCGTGCACATTTCTGTGTCCATTATGGACCGGAATCCAGACCGAGTTCCCAAAGATTATGTCACCAGGGGCGCTTGTGGAATCACAGGCGCCATGGAGGGGTTGGGAAGGGGCGCAAGGCCTCTCCAACCGGTCAAGCGATGCAGGGGCGTCTGGGGCCGCCGTATGGAGATCTGTTTGCATCTAGCGACAATTTGAATCTGGACTGCAAGGGCGGTGTAGTAGCGTCGCAAGCGTAGTTAAGGGCATACCCGCCGCAAGGCGGGGACGCAAAGCCTCCGGTCTCGAGATCCTAAGTGGACGCGAGATAGCGGGGTTGCCGGCAGCCGCAGCAGTCTCAATGCCGCGTCACCGTCATCCGCTATTTTTACTCCCCCTCGTACCGTGGCTGCTGTGGTAGCTGGTTGCGAGGTGCTGAATGAGTAATTGCAGCGGATGGTCCCGGCACGTGAGGGTGATAGTGGTCGCGCTGGCGAGCACAATCGGCGTCGGTTGCAATACCGACAGCGCGACTTCCAGCAACGCGTCCACGGCAAAGCTCGCTTCAGGTGGCACGCCTTCCACCAACTCAACGGTAAGCACGAACTCTCCGCCGACCATCAGCGGCACTCCGCCCGCCGTGGTTCTTGCCGGCAATACCTACCTTTTTCAACCCATGGGACGAGATGCCGACGGCGACGCCCTTAGCTACAGCGCGCGAAACTTGCCCTCGTGGGCGAGTGTTGATGCCACCACGGGGTTGATATCGGGAACGCCCGGCGCCATGCAGGTCGGCACTTACACGAATGTGCAAGTGACCGTCACTGACGGGCTGGCCTCCGTGTCGTCACAGCCGTTCTCGATCGCCGTGACGCAAACGGCAATTGGTACTGCGACGCTGGTCTGGGCAGCACCGAGCCGGAATACCGACGGTTCGGCCCTGACAAATCTCGCGGGTTATCGCATTCACTACGGCACTGATTCAGCCACGCTGGACAAGACGATTACGATCGCAACCACCGGCGTCAGCGACTATGTCGTGACCGACCTGAGCCCCGGCAAATGGTATTTCGCTATTGAATCCTACAATGCCGCGATGGTGGCAAGCACCATGTCGGCCATCGTCAGCAAGACCATTTGAAGATTGGCATGCGTCGGCAAATTAAGACACTGCGTCGGCAGGCAACGACAGATTGTGGGGATCTGTTGCCGACTGATGAACTGGCACCTTGATCGCAGGTGATGAGCGCGCGCCATTGAACATCGATTGGTTCCCGCTCTGTGATTTGCCGCCCCAGTTCGACATCGAGGGTGAATGATGCACAAGATGCACAATAGGTTTCGATCGCGCCTGGAGAGACTGATTATCCCAGTCCTGGTTGGCGTATTGGTATCTGGCTGCAATTCTTCAGGAAACTCCGCAGCGGTGCCGACCAGCACCAGCGAACCGGGGGGTACTTCGGGGACTGGTGGCGCACCCAGCGGCGGAACCACAAGCGTGACCGTAAGCTGGTTGGCTCCGGACAGGAATACGGATGGATCAGTGCTTACCGATCTTGCGGGCTATTACATCCGCTATGGCACCAACAGCAGCGTATTGGATCAGGTTGTTAAGGTCGCCACTACGGGCATCTCGACTTACGTGATCCAAAACTTGTCTCCGGGCACGTATTACTTCACGGTAACCAGTTACACGGTCGCCGGCGTCGAGAGCAATCCCTCGGCCCCGGTCAGCAAGACAATCATATAGCCACGCCTGGATTATCACGGGCGCTGACGTGCAGGCGCGCTACGTGGTCGGCAGGTAGTGGTCCACCAGCAGCGCCAGGAACAGCCACATCAGGTAGTTGATCGAGAACCGGAACACCCGCATCGGCAGGTCGTCCCGGCGCGTGAGCTTGAGGCGGATCGCGTGCGCCAGGAAGCGGCCGTTGAGCACCACCGCGGCCGCCAGGTAGATGAGCCCGCTCATGCCGGTCACGTAAGGCAGTAGCGTGACGAGGCACAGCAGCATGGTGTACAGCAGCACGTGCAGCCGCGTGAATTCCACGCCGTGGGTCACGGGCAACATCGGGACACCGGCCTTGGCATAGTCGTTGCGGCGCGCGATCGCCAGGGCCCAGAAGTGCGGTGGCGTCCAGGCGTAAATGATCAGGAACAGCAGCAGGGCGTGCGGATCGATGCTGTTCGTGACCGCCGCCCAGCCCAGCACCGGCGGCGCCGCCCCGGCCGCCCCGCCGATGACGATGTTCTGGGGCGTGGCCCACTTGAGCCAGAGCGTGTACACGACGGCGTAGCCGATCAGGGAGCAGAAGGTCAGGACCGCCGTGAGCGTATTGACGAGCGTCACCAGCACCAGCACTGAAGCCAGCGCCAGCACCGCGGCGAAGCCCAGCGCCTGGCGGAGCCCTAAGGCCCCCGTCGGCAGCGGGCGGCCGCGCGTGCGCGCCATGCGGGCATCGATCCGCCGGTCGAGGACATGGTTGATGGCCGCGGCAGAGGCGGCCGCCAGCGCGATGCCGAGGTTGCCGAACAGCAGTGCGTCCAGCGGCGGTAGCCCGGGGGAGGCCAGCAGCGTGCCCACGACCGCCGTCAGGACGATCAGGGCGACGACCCGCGGCTTGGTCAGCTCGAGGTAGTCGCGCCAGTGCGGCCGCTCCAGCGCGCGCGCGCCGCGGGGCGGCAAGGGCGCAACGCCAGGCGGGGCCTGCACGATGCCCGCCTCGACGCCAGGCTGGGCGTTCATGAGGCCTTCCAGGCCGGGCGCAGCGAGCGGTTCAGGGCGACCACGGCCAGCAGCAGCAGCGCCGCGCCGGCGTTGTGGGCCGTGGCCAGCCACAGCGGGAACCCCTGCAGCACCATGGTGACCGCGATCGTGAGCTGCAGCGCGAGCGCCCCGAGCACCGCGAGCGCCGAGCGGCGCGCGAAGTCATCGCTCCGGAATCGCAGCACGCGCACCGACGCCAGCAGCAATACCAGGGTGGTCAACACGGCGCCCAGGCGGTGCACGAAATGGATGCCGGCCGTGCCCGAAAGCCCGGGCCACCACTGCCCCTGGCAGGTCGGCAGGTCGGGGCAGCCGGTGGCCGCGTAGTTGCTGCTCGTCCAGCCGCCCAGCGCCAGTTGCAGGACCAGCACGATCAGCCCGAGGAGCGCGAGCTGGCGAGTGCGCGACAGGCTGGCGCCGAGGAAGGACGAGGCGCCGCTCCACGCGCTCGTGCGCCGTCCGCCGATCGTCAGCACCAGCCACCAGAGCAGCGACAACGTGGTCAGCCCGAACAGCAGATGCGTCGTGACGATCGCGGGTTCGAGCTGTCTCGTGACGGTCAGCATGCCGAAGATTCCCTGCGTCACGACGAGCAGCACGAGCCCCCAGGCATACGAGGGCGAGACGATCCGGGGAGGCTTTTGTTGTAACGCTAATGCAGCAATCAGGACCAAAAGAGCACCTAATGTTGCTGCCAAGTATCGATGGATCATCTCCTTCCAGGCCTTGTCGACCTCGATCCCGGTGTCGCTGGTGGTCGCGCCGGCGGGGGAGAAATGGCCATAGCAGCCGGGCCAGTCGGGACAGCTCAGTCCCGCCGCGGATAGCCTCACGTAGGCGCCCAGCACGACCACGCCAAGGCAGATCAACAAGGCCGCGATCGCGAGCGTGCGGATGAGATTGGCGCGGCCCATGGGTCAACCAATATGCGAAAGTTCGAGTAGTTTTTTGAGGTCTTCGCGCAGGCCCTTCGGGTCCTGGCGCACATCGTAACGCATCATCAGGTTGCCCAAGGGATCGACGACGAAGACGTAACGCCCCCGCGGTTCGGGGATCGCCGCGAGCACGGTTGCGGCGGGCGCCGACGTCGCCGGGGCCACTACCAATCCCTCGTGCTCGTTGCGCAGGTAGGCCGCGTCGCAGCAGCCCCGACCGGCGAGCAGCAGGCGCTGCACGCGGGCGTTCAGCCGTCCGAGTGACAACCAGGTCTGGCGCGCGTACACGAGCACGCCCCGGCACTCGGCGTCGCAGCCGGATTCACCCAAGCCCACGACCAGCAGCGTCCACTTGCCCGCCAGGGCATTGCCGCCGCGGCCGTCCAGCGGCAGCGCCGGCAACGTGACCACGGGCTGGATGAGCTCGCCATGATGGGTGCTGCCGGCGGGGCGCCACCCCGAACCGTAGTACAGCCAGAAAGCCCCGGCGAGCGGTGCCGCGAAGATCAGCAGCATCCACAGCAGCGGCCGCCGGTTCATCAGGGCCGCATTTCCAGGTTCATGTACAGGTAGAGGTAGGCGATCAGGGCCGCGAGTGCCCACCACTGCAGGGCGTAGGCCACGTGCCGCTGCGGCCCGAAGCCGATCACCGCCTCGCGCCAGTCGCGCACGTAGCCGTTCGGTTCGCCCTCGCCGAGCAGTAGCTGGCGCTCCTCCACGGGCTGCCCCAGGGCCTGGCCCAGTTGGCTGCCCGTCGGGAAACTCGTGCGCTTGGGCCAGGTGGAGTCGGAGCTGGGCGCCACGTTGCCCGCAGCTATGGCGGCGGCCGGGAAGGTATCGAGCCGCCCGCCGATGTTGACCTCCACTGCATCCGGCAGCCTGAGGTCCGGAAGCCGATCGCGCCGGCCCTCCGGCAACGGCACCCAGCCGCGATTGACGAGCAGCAGGCGGCCGTCGTCGAGCCGGAAGGGCGTCAGCACCTGGTATCCGGCCTGGCCGCCGTGGCTCATGTTGTCGAGCAGGAACTGGTGCGCGGCGTCGTAGCGGCCGTGCACGCGCAGCTGCGCGTAGCGCGGCAGCGCGCTCGTGGCGCGCGTGCCCAGCTCGGAGGCGAAGTCGGCGCCGCCCGCGGCGTAGCTGGCCTCGAGCACGCGCTTTTCCTCGGCGCGGTGCCACTGCCAGCGGCCGAGCTGGACGAACAGCAGCACGCCGGCCATGGCCAGCGCGGTCATCCACCAGCTCGCCGTCAGCCGGGAATTGCCGAACTCGAGTCGCAGCAAACGAGGCGCTCCGGGGTCGAAAATTGGGAGCGGCATTGTGCAGCCGGGTGGGCGCGGAGTACAGGCGCCGGCCTATACTGGCGGCCTCAGTGGTGGTGGCGGCTGCGGTGGCCAGGCGGGCTCCGGGAGCGCCGCGCGGGTCCTTTGGGGGAAGAGCGGGGTGGATCCGGTCAAGCTCGTCGTGCTCCTTGTCCTTGGCGCTATCGTCGCCAGCCTCGGTGTTGCGCTCTATCACCTCGCCAGGGGCGATGGCGGGTCGGGCAAGCTGCTGCGCTCACTGACCCTGCGCATCGGGCTTTCGGTCGCCCTGTTCGTGCTGTTGATGCTGGCCTGGTGGCTGGGCTACATCCATCCCCACGGCCTCGAAGGCCGCTAAGCCGTGAAGCGCTCGACCGGGCTCATGGCCGCCATGCTGGGCGCCGTGGGTTTCTCGATCAAGGCGATCTTCGTCAAGGCGGCGTTCCGCTACGGCGTCGACGCCGAGACGCTGCTGGCATTACGAATGTTGTACTCACTGCCACTATTTCTACTGCTGGGCCTGGTGGCGGAGCGCGGCGCGGACTCGCCGATCCGGGCCGCGGACTGGCGCGCGCTGCTGGTGCTGGGCGTGGTCGGCTACTACATCGCCAGCTACCTGGATTTCCTCGGGCTGCGGCACATCTCCGCGGCGCTCGAGCGCGTGATCCTGTTCACCTACCCGACGATGGTCGTGTTGTTCACGGCCTGGCAGCAGCGGCGGGCCCCGGCGCGCTCGACCTGGATCGCGCTACTGCTGTGCTACGCCGGCGTGGCGCTCGTGGTCTCGCACGACCTGCGCGCCGGCGGCGGCAACGTGATGCTCGGCGGCACCCTCATCTTCGCCAGCGCCGTGAGCTACGCGATCTACCTGCTGCGCGCTGGCCCGCTGCTTGCGCGGCTCGGCTCCGCGCGCGTCGCCGCCTGGGGCACCGTGATCGCCTGCGGCTTCGCGGTGGCTCAGTTCCTGCTGCTGCGCCCGGTCGCGACGCTCGTCGCGCAGCCCTGGCAGGTGCAGGCGCTGAGCGTGGCGATGGCGGTGTTCTCGACGGTGCTGCCCGTCTGGCTGATGTCGGAGGCGATCCGGCAGCTCGGCGCCGGCCCGGCGGCCATGATCGGCTCGCTCGGCCCGGTGGTCACGCTGCTGCTGGCCTGGGTCGTGCTCGGGGAAGCGCTCGGTGTGCTGCAGCTATTGGGCGCGGCGCTCGTCATCGCCGGCGTGCGGCTCGTGGCGGTGGCGGCGTGAGCCGGCGCCCGCGATGAACCGCGAGCCGTCAAGCCTGGCGCGGGAGCGCGGCGGGTCCTCGCTGGCGGCGGCGACACTGGCGCTGCTGTGGTGCTTGGGCTTGTTCGCCCGCGGCTACTGGACCCCCGACGAGCCGCGCGAAGCGGCGCTGGCTTCCTCGATGGTGGCGCAACTGCAGCCGCTGCCCGTGCTCGCGGGCCATGTCTTTGCCGAGAAGCCGCCGCTGACCTACTGGCTCGCCGGCCTCGCGCAGCGCGCCTTCGGAATGGGCCCGGCCGTGGCGCGGCTGCCCCAGCTCGGCTACGCGATCGTGGCATTCCTCGCGGTGCTGAGCCTGGCGCGCCGGCTGCTGGCGGCAGGCCAGCCGCGGCGCAGCACCGACCCGATGGCGAGCAGCGCGAAGGCCGCGGCGCGCAGCGCGGCCTGGGTAGCGGCGATGCTTTTTGCCTGCGGGGCGCTCGTGTGCCAGGTGCAGGTCTGGCTCGACACGGACGCGCTGCTGCTGGCCGGCGTGTGCCTGGCGCTCGAGGGCATGTACGCGGGGCTCGCCGTGGATGCCGGCAGTGCGGGCGCGGGCGTTGGCGCGAACGCCGCGGCGCTGCAGGCGCGGCGCGCGCGGCTGCGCGGCTACCTGCGCATGCACCTCGGCCTGGCGCTGGCCTTCTTCGCGAAGAACTTCGCGGCCTGGCTGGTGCCGGCGCTGGCCTTCCTGTGCTTCATCGCCTGGGAGCGCCGCTGGCGCGAGCTGTGGTGCTGGGAATTCCACGTCGGCGGTTTGCTGCTCGCGGGAGCCATCCTCGCCTGGGTGAGTGCGGTTGCGGCGCAGCCCGACGGGGCGCATTCGCTGCGCGTGCTGTTCTGGAACAACCTGCTGGGCCGCGCCCTGCCGCTGGCCGACGCCGCGGGCGAGACCTACTCCAGCGGACATCCGAATTCCCCGGGCAAGTACCTGCTCGAGCTGCCGCTGTACCTGCTGCCGTGGTGCTTCATCGCCGCGGCCGCGCTGCGGGCGGCCTGGCGCGCGGTGCGCGCCGGCGGCGCCGTGCCGGCGAATGGCGCAGCCACAGCCGCGGGCAGGGGCGGCGCGACCGCCGCCCCGACCGCAACGCGCAGCGCCTGGCGCTTCGCCGCCTGCGCCGCGCTGCCCGGGCTGGTCGTGCTGTCGCTCGCCGCGACGGCGCGCGGCATCTACGCGGCCCCGTGCATGGCCGGCTTCGCCCTGCTGGCCGGCCTGTGGGCTGCCGATGGCTCTGCGGCCGATGGTGCGGCGGTCGCTGGCGCGGAGGTCGGCACGCGGCGCTGGCCGCTGCGCGCGACGGCCGTGCTGATCGGAGTTCTGGCAATGCTGGTATTGGCGTTGACGGTCGCGCTGCAGTGGACGGAGGAGCGCGCGAGCTGGCCGGTGTTCGTCATGAGTGCATGCGCCTGCGCGCTGGCGATTGGCTGGGCGCTGCGAGCGCGCGCGCACGACGATGCACGCTCGCGCGAGCTGCTACGGCTTGCCACCGCCTGGTGCCTGCTGTTCTCGCTCGGCGCGCTCGCCCTGCTCGGGGCCGTGAACCGCACGCAGGACATCGTCGCACTCGCGACGCGCGTGGCGCAGTCGGCGGCGCCGGGCCCGATGCTGCTGTGGAACCCGGACGAGACCACGCTCGCCTGGGCGCAGCTCTACCTCCCCGCCGGAAGCTGGAGTGCGCTCGATGCCGGCAAGGATGATTCCGCGGCGAAGCTCTCGCAGCAACTACGCTCGGCGCCGGCCACGGTCGTGGTCAGCCTGCTGCCAGGGCGCGGATGGTCGTACGCCAAGTGGCGCGAATACCTGCGCCCGCACACGGTGACGGCTTCACTGTCGATGATCCCGCTGTCGCAGGCTGCGCGCGAACCGACGCTCGTCGCGGCACAGTTATCGGTGACGACGCGCATCGAGCGGCCCGGAGGTCGCGGCTACCTGCTGTGGCGCCGCCACGTGGGCGCGCCGGGCGACGCAGCGCCCTAAGGCAGCGACAGCTGGCGGGCGAAGTAGGTGAACTCGCGCGCCGTCATCGCCGACTTCTCCTCGAGCGTGGCGCCAGCGCCGTGCCCGCCCTCGATGACCTCGTAATACAGGTACGGGAGCTTGAGTTCGGCGAGCCGCGCCGCGAACTTGCGCGCGTGCTGCGGGCCGACGCGATCGTCCTTGGTCGTCGTCCACACCAGCGGCAGCGGATAGTGCACGCCGGCCCTGATGTTCTGGTAAGGAGAAATCGAGGCGAGGAAGGCGCGCTCCTCGGGGACCGAGACGCTGCCGTACTCGCCGACCCAGGAGGCGCCGGCCGCGATCTGCTCGTAGCGCATCATGTCGAGCAGCGGCACCTCGATGTCGACGGCGCCCCACAGGTCGGGGCGCTGGTTGAACTCGACGCCCATGAGCAGCCCGCCGTTGGAGCCGCCGCGGATCCCGAGTCGCGCCGGGCTCGTGTACTGGTGGGCGATCAGGTCCTCGCCGACCGCGGCGAAGTCGTCGTAGATGCGCTGGCGCCTGGTCTTGAGGCCCGCCTCGTGCCAGGCCGGCCCGAACTCGCCGCCGCCGCGGATGTTCGCGAGCGCGAAGGCGCCGCCGCGCTCGAGCCAGAGCTTGCCGGTCGCCGCGGAGTAGTACGGCGTTTCCGATACCTGGAAGCCGCCGTAGGCCGTCAGGATCGTCGGCGTGCTGCCGTCGAGCTTGATTGCCTTCGAATGCACGATGAAGTAAGGGATCTTCGTGCCGTCACGCGAGCTTGCCTCGAACTGCTCCACCGTCAATCCGGTCGCATTGAACTTCGGCGGCAGGGTCTTCACCACGGTGAGCTCATCGCCGCCGAAATCCGTGAACCACAGGCTCGAGGGCGTCAGGAAGCCCGTGACGTCGAAGAAGGCGCGATTGCTGTGCAGGTCGGTGTCGGCGATCTCGATGGTCGCGTTGTCGGGCAGCGCGAGCGCGCGCCGCGACCAGCGCCCCTGCGGCTCAGGCGTGTAGGCGTAGGCGCGCCCCTTGACGTTGTCGAGTTCGACGACGAGCAGCCGGTCGCGCGTCGTTGCGGCCTCGGCGAAGGCGCGGCGCGGCGTGGGCGCATAGATCAGCGTCGGCTCCAGCCGCTCCGGCGTGGCGCGCGCCGCCTCGAGCTCGACCGAGACCAGCGATCCCTGCGGCAGCGTGCGGCCGTCGGCTGTCTTCCAGTCCTCGCGCAATTCGATGATGATCCGGCCGGACACCATCCCTACTATGGCCGCCTTCTGCGGCATGGCGAGCCTGGCGAGGCCGTGCTCGCCGACGATCCGGTACTCGGATTCGAAGAAGGTGACGTTGCGCAGCACGAGCAATGCCTGGTGGCTTTCGCCGTCGTGCAGCGCGATCGGATCCACGCCGACGTCATCCGGCGTGCCGCGGTAGATTTCCTGCGCGGCCGCGAGCGGCTGGCCGCGCGCCACGCGCTTGACGATGTAGGCGTAGCCCGACTTCGTGAGCTCGCCGGGCGCCCATTCACGGCTCACGAGCAGGGTCGCGGGATCCTGCCAGGCCACCGACTGCTTGCCCTTGGGTAGCGCAAAGCCGTCGGCGACGAATTGGCCGCTGCGCAGGTCGAACTCGCGCTCCGTCACGGCATCCTCGCCGCCGTCCGAGAGCGCGATCATGCACAAGCGCTCGGCCGGCTCTGCGCACTGCGCGCCGCTCCAGAACCAATTGCCTTTCTCGGTCTTCGACAGCGCGTCGAGGTCGAGCACCGGCTGCCACTTCACTTGCGGGCGGCGGTAGGCGGCGAGCGTGGTCCGCCGCCACAGGCCGTGCGCGTGCTGCGCGTCCTGCCAGAAGTTGTAGACGCGGCCGCCGATGAGGCTCGGACGCGGGATGCGGTCCTTGGCTTGCGCGATCGCCAGCGCCTCGCGGTAGAGCACCGCATAGCGCGGGTCCTTGTCGAGCACGGCCTCGGTCCTGGCGTTCTCGGCGCGCACCCATCCCATGGCGCGCGTGCCGTCGACCTGCTCGAGCCAGAGGTAGGGATCATCCGACGTGGCCGTGGCAGGCGTGGCAGCCGCCTCCGCGCCCGCGACGGCCATCGGCGCCAGGGCTGCCGCCGAAAGCGCGCCACCCGCGATCAAGGCCAGGATTCTCGACCTGCGCATGCTGGGATCCCTCGTAAACACCCTTGCCGGGGCCGCGATCATAGCCGCAAGAATCGACGATAATCGACTGCGGGCATTTCCAGGGGCGGTCCATGGCACGACGAAGGGCGGCGAGTGCGGCGGGCCTGGTCCTCGCGACCATGGCCACAGCCATGGCCGCGCCTGGCGCGAGTGCCACAGCCGCCCGCGGTGCGCTGGCCACGACGCCGGAAGCCAGGGCCGATGCGCTGGTCGCGGATTTCGTCTACCAAAGCCTGGCCTTGCAGCCGGTTTCGGCTTCCGCGGCCGGCTACCACGTGCACGCGGGCGTGCGGCTGGATGGGCGCTGGGATAACTACGGCCCGGCCGGGATCGAGCGCTTGCGGCAATTCGATCGCGACATGCAGCGCCGCCTCGACGCGTTGCGGAGCGCCCGGCTCGACGCCGAGCGCCGCGCCGACCTCGACGTCATCCGCGA
This sequence comes from uncultured Gammaproteobacteria bacterium, assembly GCA_963778855.1. Taxonomy (GTDB): domain Bacteria; phylum Pseudomonadota; class Gammaproteobacteria; order Steroidobacterales; family Steroidobacteraceae; genus FEN-1191. Next base: position 22,846 of record CAVZWC010000006.1, read on the forward strand.
TGCCCTGGCCTCGAACCGGCTCGAGCTCGACCGCATCCAGGGCTATCGCCACAACCCGACGCTCTACGTCGAGCTGATCGGCAACGGCCTGTACACGCCCTTCGTGCTCGACTACGCGCCGCTCGAGCAGCGCTACCGCGACCTCATCGAGCGGCTGCAACGCCTGCCGCTGTTCGTGGCGCGGGCGACAGCGAACCTGCGCGACGCGCCCGCGGTCTGGAATCGCGTCGCGCGCGAGGAGAACGATGGCAACATCGAAATTGTCGATCGCACGCTGCGCACTGCGACGCCACCCTCGATGCAGGCGGCCTACGCCGACGCGGCCGGGCCGGCGCTGCAATCGCTGCGCGACTTCAGCGCTTTCCTGGCCACGACGCTGGCGGACAAGACCAGCGACTGGCGGCTTGGCAAGGACAACTACGAGCGCAAGTGCGCCCTGCTGCTGGGCACGGGGCACGACAGCGCGCAGCTGCTGGCCGCGGCGGAAGCGGACCTCAAGGCCACGCGTGCCGAGCTGGTGCGGCTCGCCGCGCCGCGCAGCGTGCCGGCCGCGCTCGCCGAGTACGCCACGCGCCACGCGACCGCCGCCACCTACATGGACGAGGCCCGCAGCGCGCTCAAGCAGGCCACCGCCTTCGTGCGCGAGCACGACCTGCTCGCCCTCGGCGACGCCGGCAACCTCGCCGTCGGCGAGACGCCGTCCTACATGCGCGGCGCCTTCCCGGTCGGCGGCTTCAGCCCGGCGCCGGCGCTCGAGCCCCGGCTCGGCGCGTACTACTGGCTGACTCCGATCCCGGCCGACTGGCCGCCGGAGCGGATCGAGTCGAAGCTGCGCGAATACAACCGGTACGGGATGCAGCAGCTGACGATCCACGAGGCCATGCCCGGCCATTACGTGCAGTTCGAGTACGCCAACCGGGTTGAGCCGCCGGTGCGGCGCGCGCTGCGCACGCTCTGGGGCAACGACGCCTACATCGAGGGTTGGGGCGTGTACGCGCAGCAACTCATGACCAACGCGGGCTACATGGACAACGACCCGGGGCTGCGGCTCGCGCTGCTGAAGTGGCAGCTGCGTGCGCAGGCCAACACGATCATCGACATCCGCCTGCAGACCCGGGGCATGACCGAGCAGCAGGCGCTGGACTTCATGATCAACGAGTCCTGGCAGGAGCGCGAGGAGGCCGCCGAGAAGCTGCAACGCGCACAGCTCTCGTCGTGCCAGCTGGTCACGTACTACGCCGGCGCCCGGGGTTGGGAGGAAGCGCGCGATCGCTACCGCGCGGGCCACGCCGCGAATTTCTCGCTCCGGGAATTCCACGAGCGCGCACTGGGCGAAGGCGCCGTGCCCTTCCCGACGCTCGAGCGGTTGTTGCGTTAGGGCCTGTTCACACCTGCGGCGTGACTGCGACGGCGGCCGCGCGGGCCGGCGCGCTTAAGAGGCGGCGCGCGCCGTGACTTCGACGCGCGCGTCGTTGAAGCAAGCGCCCTCGGCGATGTCGGCCTTGTGCACCGGCGCCAGCGCCGAGATCGTCTGCCCGTTCGGGCTGGTGCGCAGCCATGCCCCCTTCTCCGAGCAGACCACGCCGGGACGCACCGCGGTCGTGACCTGCAATGGCAGGAACACCTCGCCGAGGTCGTTCCACACCCGCACCCAGCTGCCATCCGCGAGCTTGCGGCTGGCCGCATCCGCGGGATGCATCTCGAGCACCGGCGTGGCGTCGTTGACGGCGAGCCCGCCGAAGGTCGAGGTGATGCGCTTGTCCGAGGCCGGGGAGATCAGCGCCAGCGGGTAGCGCGATTCCACGGGCCGGAACGTCGGCAGCGGCGCGGCGTAGCGCTCGCCGAGCGCCGAGGACTGCAACTCGATCTTGCCGCTCGGCGTCTTTGGCCACACGTTGCGGAACAGCACCGGCTCGGCGCCGTCGTATTCCATGCTGAGCGCGCCGTCGAGCGGCAGCTTGCTGGGCCGGATCCCGGCCATGCGTGCGTCGCCGTCGATGATGGCGTCGTCCATGAGCTGGTTGTCGTCGGCGGTGAACAGCGGGTCGCGGAAGCCGAAGCGCGCGGCCAACCGGCGGAAGATCTCGGTGTTCGGCAGGCTCTCGCCGACCGGGGCGATGACCGGCGCGCTGCGCTGCAGGTACTGCTGGCCGTAGGCCGCGTAGAGGTCGCCGTGCTCGAAGTGCGTGCAGGCCGGCAGGATGACGTCGGCGTAGTCCATCGTGTCGGTCATCGCCACGTCGCAGCCGACGATGAACAGGTCATCGCGCGCGAGCGCCTGGCGCACCCGGTTCTGATCGGGATGCACGATCAGCGGGTTGTGGTTGTAGATGAACAGCGCCTTGAGCGGTGGGTCGAGCGTCGGGTCGAGCAGCAGCCGCGGCACGTCGAGGATGTTGAGGGTGCGCGTGCCCGCCGGCGCAAGGTCGGGTCGCGTCAATCGGTCGTAGTCGGTGGGATACGCGTGGCCCGCGGCCGCGACCAGCCCGCCGCCCGGCACGCCGAACTTTCCGGCCAGCGCCGGCAGTGCTGCGATCGCGCGCACCCCAGAGCCCCCGTTCTGGTTGCGCTCGAGCCCGTTGCCCCAGGCGATCGTCGCGGGCTGCGCCTCGTGGTACCAGCGCGCGAAGCGGCGGATGTCCTCTGCGCTCACGCCGCAGACTTCCGCGGCGCGCTCCGGCGGAAAGGCGCGCGCGGCGGCCATGAACTCCTCGCTGCCGAGCACGTGGCGATCGATGAAGGCGCGGTCGAAGGCGCCGATGCGCTCGAGTTCGACGGCGATGGCCCAGGCCAGCACCACGTCCGTGCCCGGCCGCACCGCCAGGTGCAGGTGCGCCTGCTCAGCGACCTTGACGCGCCGCGGATCGACGACGACCAGCTTCGCGCCTTCGCGCTTGGCGGCGTTGATCTGCCGCATCAGGTGCAGGTTGCAGGTGGTGGCGTTGTTGCCCCAGACGACGATGAGCTTCGCCAGATGGGCCTGCTGCAGTGGCGTGCCCGGGCAATCGCCGAAGGTGCCGGCGTAGGCTTCGCTGCGGATGCCGCCGCACAGCGCGCTGCGGTATAACTGCGTCGCGCCAAGCCGATGGAAGAATCGCAGCGACATCGAATCGGAGGCCAGGATCCCCTGCGGCCCGGCGTAGTTGAACGGCATGACGGCCTGCGGCCCGTGGCGTTCGATGACGCGGCTGACCTGCTCGTGGATCGTGTCGAGCGCCCGCGCCCAGGAGATGCGCCGGAACTTGCCGCTGCCCTTTGCGCCGTCGCGCGCCAGCGGATGGCGCAGTCGGTTCGGGCCGTGGACGAACTCCGGGTATTGCTTCGCGACCTTGGCGCAGATCGCGCCGTGCGTGATCGGGTTGGCCCGCGAGCCCTTGACTGCGAGCACCTGCCCGTCGGCAACCGTGACCGTCAGGCTGCAGGTGTCCGGGCAGTCGAGCGGACAGACGCTGGGCTTGTCGATGCCGACGGCGCTCATGATCCGGATCTTAGCATGCGCATTCGCTGCCGCCGGCACAGCGCCAGGCCGACGACGAAGACCAGCACGCAGCCACCGATGCCCTTGACGAGGAACAGGGTCGGATGCTCGCTCGCGGTCGGCGGAATCATCGACACCACCGTGGCGAAGGCCGAGGCCGCAGCGCCCACGCCCGGAATGAGGTAGCTCGCGAACGTACCGCCGGGCATGAGCGCGATGCCCTCGTTTAGCCCGGCGGCGCGGCGTCGCAACACCGGGAGCGATGCGAAGATGTAGACCCAGACCGCGCAGTTCAGGGCCACGGTCATGTCGATCAGCAGGATGTAGGCCTCGTGGATGGTCGAGCCCGAGATCGCGGCGAGCAGCACCAGCGAGATCGCGACCGCCTGCGTCAGCAGCGCCACGTGCGGCGAACCGTAGCGCGGGTGGATCGCTCCCAGCCGCTCCGGCAGGTAGTGCCCGAGGCCAATGACGAAGGGCAGGCGCGCGGTGCCGGTAATCCAGGCGCCCAGGCCCCCGATCCCCGTGAGGGCGATCAACGTCGCCGCGGTCAGGCCGAACAGTCCGATGCCGCTGCGCTGGCCGATCGCCTCCATGGCCTCGGGGATGCCACTGATGGCGTTGATGCGGTTGGCGGGCAGCGCGACCATGAGCGCGACCGTGCCCAGGACATAGGTGACCGCGATCACCAGGCTGGCAACGCCGATCGCGCGGCGGATCGAGCGCGCCGAGTTCTTGATCTCGTCGCCGAGCAAGGACCCGAGCTCCAGCCCCACGAAGGCGAGGATCAGGATCGCGAAGGTGCTGAGCGTGCTCGTCGCGCCGAAATCGGGCAGCAGGCTCGCCGCCGGCATCGGCGTCGCCGATCCGTAGTGCCACCAGGCGATCGCCCCGCCGAGCAGCACCTGCGCCGTGACCACGAGCGTGCCGATGCCGCCGATGTTCTGCACCCACTTGGCGCGCTTCAGGCCCAGCACGTTCAGCAGCGTGACGCCCCAGAGCAGGGCGAGGCAGAACAAGCCGTTGTAGAGCGGGCTCTCGGCCAGGGACTGCCACGAGCGCGGGCCGATGTGCAGCGTGATCCCCGATATGAACAGCAGCAGCGAGGGGAAGAACACCAGGTTCGAGAGCCAGTAGGCCCAGCCGGCCAGGAAGCCGTGCGTCTCGCCGAAGGCGGCTTTGGTCCACAGGTGCAGCCCGCCCTCGTACGGGATGCGCGAGCTGAGCTCCTGCACCGTCAGCGCCGAGGGCACGAAGAACACGAGCAGCGCGATGACCCAGAGCGTGACACTGGCTGGCCCGTACTGGGCCGCCGTCGACAACCAGCGCGGGCCGATGATCGCGGCGACGTAGAGCATCACGAGGTCGAAGGTGCCCAGTGCGCGCTGCAGCCCCGCCGTTCCGCCTGGTTTTGAGTCGACCGACATGGTGCGAAACCAGCATGGCATAGCCGCGCGCGCGGCGCTGGCGTTTGGCGGAAGTGCGGATAAACTGACCACGTCATGAACCCCTGGGGAGGGAGATCCATGCGTCGCATCATTTCGGCCGCCTCAATCCTGTGTGCGCTGCTCCTGCTGGCTCCCGTCGTGTGCGCGGCCGCGGATTCGCCCGTCGCCGCTACCGCCGTCGCCGCTACCGCCGTCGCCGCGGCGCCGGCTGCCACGTCGGCTGCGATTACGCCGCCCCATTTCGACGCCGAGGCCGCCACGGCGGCCTACATGGCGACGATTCCGCCCAAGGCGCTGGCTCGCTCGGATGCCTATTTCGAGGGCGGATACTGGCTGCAGTTGTGGGATCTCGTGGTCGGCCTCGCCGTTGCCTGGCTGCTGCTCGGCACCGGCTGGTCGCGGCGTATGCGCGAGTTCGCCGAGCGCACCACGCGCTTCAAGTGGCTGCAGACGGCCATCTACGGCGCGATCTACATCCTGCTCATCACGCTGCTGACGCTGCCCTGGGCGGCCTATGAGGGCTATTTCCGCGAGCACCAGTACGGCATGTCGAACCAGAACCTGGCGGGCTGGCTCGGCGACACCGGCAAGCAGCTCCTCATCAACCTGATCTTCGGTGCGCTGGCCGTGACCGTCATCTACGCGGTCATGCGCAAGCTCGCGAAGACCTGGTGGCTGTGGGGCACGGTGTTCATCGTAGTCCTGCTCGCGTTCCAGATCCTGATCAGCCCGACCCTGCTCGAGCCAGTGTTCAACAAGTTCTACCCGCTGGCCGAGGGCCCGCTCAAGCAGCAGATCCTGTCACTGGCGCGCGCCAACGAGATCCCGGTCAGGCAGGTCTATGAGTTCGACGCCTCGAAGCAGACCACCAAGGTCAGCGCGCACGTGAGCGGCCTGCTCGGCACGGCGCAGATCAGCCTCAACGACAACCTCGTGAACCGGACCTCGCCCGAGGCGATCCGGGCGGTGCTCGGACACGAGATGGGCCACTACGTCCTCAACCACGGCTACAAGTTCCTGCTGCCGAGCGGGCTCATCGTGCTGCTGGGCTTCGTGTTCCTGGCGCGCGCCTTCGACCGCTTCGCCAGCGGGCGCGCCGCGCAGTGGGGGATCCGCGACGTGACCGATCCGGCGGGCCTGCCCTTGCTCGCCGCATTGTTCTCGGTCTACCTGTTCGTGTGCACCCCGGTGCTGAACACGATCACGCGGACGATGGAAGAGGAGGCTGATGCCTTCGGGCTCAATGCCTCGCGCGCACCCGATGGCTTCGCGCAGGCGGCGATCGCCGTGGCCGAGTACCGCAAGATGAAGCCGAGCAGACTCGAGGAATACCTGCTGTACGACCACCCGAGCGGCTGGAACCGGATCCACCGCGCCATGCTGTGGAAGGCCGAGAACGTCAGCGCCGCGGACATCGCCGCCTACGACGCGAGCCAGCACCCGCCCGGTACAGCGCCGTGAGCCCAGGCGACCGCAAGCTTGGCATGCATCGTTTGATCGCGCGGCGCGATTTCATCCACGACGCCGGGCTCGCGGCGCTCGGCCTCACGCTCCCGCTACCTGGGCTGGCGCTCCCGCAGGAAAGCCCAAGCGACTATTACCCGCCGGCGCTCACGGGCCTGCGTGGCGCCCACCCCGGGGCATTCGAGGTGGCGCACGCGCTCGCGCGCGAGGGCAAGCGTTTCGACAATCCGAAGCCGCTCGACGAGAACTACGACCTTGTCGTGGTCGGCGGTGGGATCAGCGGGCTTGCAGCCGCGTATTTCCATCGGCAGCTACATGGCAGCGCGCAGCGCATACTGGTGCTCGACAACCACGACGATTTCGGCGGCCACGCCAAGCGCAACGAGTTCCACCAGGGCGGGCCGATGCGCCTGGCCTGGGGCGGTACCGTCAACATGGAGTACAAGTATTTCAGCAAGACCGTGCTGAAGCTCCTGGCCGAACTCGGCATCGACCTCCAGCGCCTGCGCAAGGATTACACTTTCGATTGGCTAGCCCCGCGCGGGCAGCTGAGGCCCGCTGTCCTGTTTCACGAGGCGCGCTACGGCCGCGACGTGTTGTTGCCGGGCGTGACGCTCGATGGCATGGCGCCGAAGCCGCTTGCACAGCACGTTGATGCATTCCCGATTCCCGCGGTTGCGCGTGCCAAGCTCAAGGCGTTCCTGCTTGCGGACAGCGACGTGCTCGCCGGCAAGCCCGCGGCGGATCGGCACGCCTACCTGCACCGCACCAGCTATCCCGATTTCCTGCGCGAGCACTTCGGCATGCCTGACGAGGCGCTGCAGGTCCTCAGCAACACACCCGCGGGATACTGGGGCCTGCCGGCCGAGAGCCTGTCGGTCGCCGAATGCCTGCAGACGGCCTCGCCCGGCGCGCATGTGCTCGGCGGGCCGCATGACAAGGATACCGAGCACGGCGACAGCCCGACGGCGATGTTCCCTGACGGCAACAGCTCGATTGCGCGCCTGCTCGTGCGCTCGCTGATCCCGGCGTTTGTCCCGGGGATGGCGACTGGCGCGGATCCCTTTGGCATCGTCACCACGCGGCCTGATTACGGCGCGCTCGATCGGCCCGGTGCAAGCGTGCGGCTGCGGCTCAGCGCGACGGCGGTGCACGTAGCGAACGAGGCGGGTGGTGCTGGCATCAACGTTGACTACGTGAAGGAAGGCCAGCTCCGTCGCGTCGCGGCAAGGCAGGCCGTGCTCGCCTGCTACAACGCGATGATTCCCTACCTCGCGCCGGAGCTGCCACCCGCGCAGAAGGCGGCGCTTGCCAAGTGCGTCAAGCGCCCGATGCTCGTCGTGAATACGCTGCTGCGCAACGGCAAGGCGCTCCAGGCCCTCGGCATCAAGGGCGCGCAGCTTCCCGGGAGCTTCCTGCAGAACCTGTTCCTGGTGACCGGCGTCAACGTCGGCGATTACCACCCGGCCTGGTGGCCCGAAGATCCGTGCGTGATGCAGTCCTTCGCCGCTTTCTCCGAGCCCGCACCTCCGGGACGCGGCATGGCGGACCAGGCCCGCGCCGACCGCGGCCGCATGCTCGGCATGATGTTCGAGGACTACGAGCGCGAGGTGCGCACGCTGCTCAACAGCCTGCTCGGCGGCGGCGGCTTCGATGCCGCGCGCGACATACTCGCGATTACCGTGAACCGCTGGCCGCACGGCTACGCGCGTGATCACGTCGACCTCGAGGACGCGAACTGGAACATGGAACCGCCGCCGGAGGTCGTCGGCCGGCAGCGATTTGGCCGCATCGCGATCGCGAACTCGGATGCCGGCGCCGACGCGTACACGCACGCAGCGATCGACCAGGCCTGGCGAGCGGTCAGCGAACTCAAGCAATCCGCATAGCCTCTTCAGGAAAGGCGTTTCCGGCGGCGTTAGCTTGCGGGGTTCGCCGAGACAGCCTCCATCGTGAAGCCTTCGACCGCACCGGCGAAGTATTCGCGGAATCGCATGTAGGCATCGGCATCGAGCGCCCGGTTCTTCCAACACACGACGAAGAGGCCCGGCCGGATCGGCGTCAGGGGCCCCGTCAACTCCTTCGTGTGGCTAAAGCTCAGGGTGAGGCCGTCACCGTTGCGCGCAATCGTGGCCTCGCCGCGCCACGGATCCTTGAACGTACCGACGTAGGCCGCGAGGTCGACCTTCTGGTCAAACCAGACCTCGATTCCGGCGGACCTGAGTGCTTCGCAGATGCGGCGAGCCGCCTCGGCATCCTGCGAGGCGCGGAGCACATTAGCTTAACCCAAGTTCGCCGTCCGTTTCCGGCGCCGGCGGATGCTACTATCAGGCGATGCGCGGACTCACCGTTCGGGTCCTCTTCACGGCTCTCATGCTGCCCGGCACCGGCGCGCCGCTCGTCGAGGCGGCCAGCCCACTCGCGCCGGCACCCGGAGCCCACGTGGTGACCGTGTCGCCGCCGGGCACGATCGCCTCGGAGCCCGCGATCGCGGTGAACCCCCTCCAGCCGAATGAAGTCGTCGCCGTCGGTGGCCGGTGGGTGGCCCATTCGAGTGACGGCGGCGCCACCTTCACGCCGGTGCGCGTCGCCAGCGACGACCAGCGGCCACTCGGCGACGTGTCGCTCGCCTTCGACCATCGGGGGCGCGTGGTCCTGTCTTATCTTTCGATCGACAGGAACGGCCTGCCGGGCTACTGGGCCCATGGCGTCGGCGGCAATGGGATCTGGGTGCGACGATCGCCCGACGGCGGCAAGAGCTGGGATCCCGCACCGATCGGCGTGAAGACCTGGAAGGGCGACGAACCCGACGTCAAGCTCGAGGACATGCCGCGGATCTGGTCGGACACGGGCGCGGCCAGCCGCCACCGCGGCAATTTCTACCTGGCGTGGATCGAGTGGCAACTCGAGCAGTCGATCATTCTGTTCACGCGCTCGGGTGACGGCGGCGCAACCTGGGCTGCGCCGATCCGCATCAGCACCAAGGCCGGCCTGCCGCGCGACGACAATGGCGCGGTCGTCGGCCCGATCGGCACCGTCGCGCCGGACGGCACGCTGTACGTAATCTGGAACGAAGGCTTCAACATCACGCTCGCGACCTCCACGGACGGCGGCCGGAGCTTTTCACCCTCGCACCCCATCTTCGATGTCGCGGCGCCCTACTTCGGCGGCGCCAGCGGCATACCGGGGCTCTCGCGGGCCATGGGCTTCCCGCAGGTCGGCATCGACCCGAAGAACGGTACGCTCTACACGACCTGGAGCGACTTTCGCAACGGCGATGTCGACGTGTTCATCTCCCGCTCGCCCGATCGCGGCACGTCATGGTCGCCGCCGATGCGTGTCAACGATGACCCGATCCACGACGGCGCGGACCAGTTCCTGCAATGGATGGCGGTCGATCCGGCCGACGGCTCGATCTACGTGCAGTTCTACGATCGGCGCGACGACCCGGAAAGAAAGCTGACGCGCGTGACTCTCGCGCGCTCCACCGATGGCGGCCACACGTTTACGAACTACGCCTGGAACCCCGTTCCGTTTGCCACCGACGGCAACTTTCTCGGCGATTACGAATGGCTCGTGGCGCAGGGCGGGCGCGTGTACGGTACCTGGGCCGAGCCGGTGCCGGCCGGATACGTGGTGTCGCTGCCGCCCGCTCCGAGCACCGTGACGGTTCGCACGCCAACGGTCATCCGCGTCGGCCGCGCGGATTTCCGCTCGCACTGAGCCGTTCCGGCCGCAGCAGCTCCGCCAGTTCTAGCGGAGCCGTGACCATCGCATCGTGCCCGGTCGAGAGTTCGTGATAATCGTCAATCCCCGCGGCTTGCGCCGACCGCGCGCCGCCGCGTGGCTTGCTGCCTATGCAGTTTATGTAGGTGCGCGCAACCGCGGGTTCCTGGCCGGCCTGCAATGGCACGGGTTCGCGAAAGGTCCGGTACGGATGAGGCACGAGCCTGGGCATGACCCAATCGATGTCTGCGCTATCGGCAAGGCCCAGGAACTCCGGCGGAGCGACCGGGATGCGCCAGCCCTCGCCCCGCGCCTTGACCTGCTCATCAACCCAGCTCCGGAACCCCGGGCCGGTGCAATCGAACAGGCATTGCCCGCTCTGCGGTACGACGGCATCGAGATACACCAATCGCGCCAGTCGCTTCGGCACCCGGGCCGCGACGCCCGTGATCACCATTCCAGCGTAGCTATGCCCCACGAGCACCACCTCGCGCAGGGCCTCTGTTTCGAGCACGTGGACAATATCGTCAATGTGGGTCTGGAGACTGACCGCCGGGCTCAGCAGATCCGCGCGCTCGCCAAGGCCGGTCAGGGTCGGCGTGTGGATGCGGGCGCCGTACTGCGAGAGCTGCGCCCGCAACCGCTCCCAGCACCAACCGCCGTGCCACGCTCCGTGTACGAGGACAAAGCTCGCCACGGCCGCCAGGGCCCCGGGCTACACCCAGTAGACGAAGATGAACAGGCCCAGCCACACCACGTCGACGAAGTGCCAGTACCAGGCCACGGCCTCGAAGGCGAAGTGGCGCGTGGGCGTGAAGTGGCCGTTGCAGCGTGCGCAGCCAGATGACCGTCAGCATGATGGCGCCGATCGTCACGTGCAGGCCGTGGAAGCCGGTCAGCATGAAGAAGGTCGAGCCGTAGATGCCGGTGCCGAGCTGCAGGCCCTTGTGCAGTGTAGGCCTCGTCGTACTCGTGCGCCTGCAGCGAGACGAACAGGAAGCCGAGCAGGAAGGTCAGCGCCAGGAAGAGCTTGAGCACGCCGCGCTTGCCGGCGCGCAGCGCGTGGTGCGCGATCGTGATGGTGACGCCCGAGCGTCAGCAGGATGGCGGTGTTGAGCGCCGGCACGCCGAAGGCCGGGATGACGCTCGAAGCTGCCGTCGGCGCGCGGGCCGAGCTTCGCCGGGCCGTTGGTCGGCCAGGCGGCGTCGAAGTTCTGCCACAGGAAGATCTTGTTGAAGATCTTCACGCCCTCGCCGCCGAGCCACGGCACCGACAGCTGTGCGCGCGTAGAACAGCGCGCCGAAGAAGGCGGCGAAGAACATGACCTCGGAGAAGATGAACCACATCATCCCCATGCGGAACGAGCGGTCGACGTGCAGGTTGTAGATGCCCTGCTGGTTCTCGCCGATGACGGTGCGGAACCAGCCGATGAACATGACCGCCAGCAGCACCAGGCCCGAGCGCGAACACCTCCGGGCCGAGCCAGTCGTTGAGCCAGCGCGGCCACGCCCAGCATGGTCGTGAACAGCGCCACCGAGCCGATGATCGGCCACGGGCGTGCCGTGCGGCATGTAGTACTTGCTGGAGTCGGCGGGTGCGTGTGCCATGCGACATGGGCGTTTCCTGAGTGGTGGCGCGCGCTAGCGGGCGGCGACCGTGGCGCGGATGTCGTAGAAGGTGTAGCTGAGCGTGACGCGGTCGATGTCGGCCGGCAGCGCGCGGTCGACGAAGAAGCGCACCGGCAGCGTCGCGCTCCTCGCCGCGCCGGAAGTTCTGCGGCGAGAAGCAGAAGCACTGCGGTCTTGTGGAAGCAGCGCTGACCGCCTCGCCGGGCGCGATGTTGGGCACGGCCTGCGCCACGGTGTCGTGGCCGGTCAGGTTGCGGGCGATGAAGCTCGGCCTCGTAGAGCTGGCCCGGATGCACGCGCAGCGCGGCCTGCGCGGGGCGGAACTCCCAGTTGCCGACCGTCGGCAGGTTGCCGATGAACTCGACGGTGACGGTGCGCGTCCGCATCGGCCGCTTCCGGCGACGGCAGCGCTGGCGGCGGCGAGCTGCTTCTGGTCGCCGAAGCCGGTGACCTGGCACAGCACGCGGTACAGCGGCACCAGCGCAAAGCCGAACGCGAAGCTGCCGGCGACGAACAGCCAGCAGCTTGCCGGTAAGCGCAGCGGTTGGCGGCCGCGGGCGGCAGCGGCCGGCTCGCTCATCCGTGGCTCCGGTGCGATCGACATCAGGATGAAGCCGACGTAGAACGCCAGCGCGACCAGCACCAGCGCGATCGTCGTGCGGCGCGCGGCGCGCCGCTGCCGCTCGCGCAGCGCCTCAGCCGTCAAGGCCGCTCTCCCTCATCCTCTTCCGTCCAGTGCTCCGCGCCGTGGTGGATCACCGCGATGCTCGGCGCCATCTCCCAGGTGTGGTACGGCGCCGGCGAGGGCAGCTCCCACTCGAGGCCGTGCGCGCCTTCCCAGACCCTGGCCGTGGCCTGCTCGCCGCCGCGGACGCACTTGATGATGATGTACGGGAACAGCAGCTGCGACAGCCCGAAGCCGAAGCCGCCGATCGAGGACACCATGTTCCAGTCGGCGAACTGCGTGGCGTAGTCGGGGATGCGGCGCGGCATGCCGGCCAGGCCGAGGAAGTGCTGCGGGAAGAACAGCACGTTGACGAAGATCGTCGACAGCCAGAAGTGCCACTTGGCGAGCGTCATGTTGTACATGTGGCCGGTCCACTTCGGCAGCCAGTAGTAGACGCCGGCCATGATCGCGAAGATCGACGCCCGGCACCAGCACGTAGTGGAAGTGCGCCACCACGAAGTAGGTGTCCTGGTACTGGAAGTCGGCCGGCGCGATCGCCAGCATCAGGCCCGAGAAGCCGCCGATCGTGAACAGGAACAGGAACGCGAGCGCGAACAGCATCGGCGGCTCGAAGCTCAGCGAGCCGCGCCACATGGTCGCGCATCCAGTTGAACACCTTCACGCCGGTCGGGATCGGCGATCAGCATCGTCGACAGCATGAAGAACAGCTCGCCGGCCAGCGGCATGCCGACCGTGAACATGTGGTGCGCCCAGACGATGAACGACAGGAAGGCGATCGAGGCGGTCGCGTAGACCATCGCCTCGTAGCCGAACAGCGGCTTGCGCGAGAAGGTCGGGATGATCTCCGAGACGATGCCGAAGGCCGGCAGGATCAGGATGTAGACCTCGGGGTGGCCGAAGAACCAGAAGATGTGCTGGAACATCACCGGGTCGCCGCCGCCCGACGGCGCTGAAGAAGCTGGTGCCGAAGAAGTGATCGGTCAGCAGCATGGTCACCGCGCCGGCGAGCACCGGCATCACCGCGATCAGCAGGTAGGCGGTGATCAGCCAGGTCCAGACGAACAGCGGCATGCGCAGCAGCGTCATGCCCGGCGCGCGCATGTTCATGATCGTGACGATGACGTTGATGGCGCCCATGATCGAGGAGGCGCCCATCAGGTGGATCGCGAAGATCGTCATCGGGAACGAGTCGCCGCCCTGCAGCGACCAGCGGCGGATACAGCGTCCAGCCGCCGGCCGGCGCGCCGCCCGGCACGAAGAAGCCCAGCAGCAGCAGCGTGAAGGCGAAGGGCAGGATCCAGAAGCTGAAGTTGTTCATGCGCGGCAGCGCCATGTCGGGCGCGCCGACCTGCATCGGGATCATCCAGTTGGCGAGGCCCGACCCAGGCCGGCATGACGGCGCCGAAGATCATCACCAGCGCGTGCATCGTGGTCATCGAGTTGAAGAACGCCGGGTCGACGAACTGCATGCCGGGCTTGAACAGCTCGAGGCGGATCACCATCGCCATCGCGCCGCCGACGAAGAACATGACGCAGGCGAACACCAGGTACAGCGTGCCGATGTCCTTGTGGTTGGTGGTCGACAGCCAGCGCCAGATGCCCGACGGGGCATGGGTCGTGGTGGTCGCTGCGCCGGCGGTTGTCGGAATAAGCCATGTTGGTGATCTCGTGATCCTTGGATGTCTTTGCGGTGATGTCCGGTATCGCCGGCGCGGTCAGCCGGTTTGCGGCGGGTCGGCCGGCCGCTGCAGCGCCTGCTGGCTCTTGAGCCAGGCCTCGAAGTCCGCCTTGCTGCGCACGTCGACGACGATCGGCATGAAGCCGTGGTCACGGCCGCACAGCTCGGCGCACTGGCCGCGGTACAGGCCGGTCTTGTCGGCGTCGATCTTGAACCAGGCCTCGTTGATGAAGCCGGGGATCGCGTCCTTCTTGATCGCGAGCGCCGGCACCCACCAGGCGTGGATGACATCCTGCGCCGGTGATCAGCAGCCGCACCTTGACGCCGGCCGGCACCACCAGCGGATGGTCGACGTTCAGCAGGTAGTTGGGCACGGTGTTCGGGTCGATGCCGGAGCCGAGCTGGCGCGCGGCGTTGCTGGCGCGATCGAGCGTCGAAAACAGCTCGACGCCCGAGTCGACGTACTGGTAGCCCCACTTCCACTGGTAGCCGGTGACGTGGATCGTGAGCTCGGTGTTGGTCGCGTCCTCGGTCTCGATCAGCGTGCGCGTCGCGGGCACCGCCATGCCGATCAGGATCACGACCGGCAGGATCGTCCAGATGATCTCGACCTTGGTGTTGTGCGTGAGCGTTGGTGTCGGGCACCGCGCCCTGCGACTTGCGGAAACGCACCATCGAATAGATCATCCAGCCGAACACGAAGACGCCGATCGCCACGCACCACCAGAACATCAGCATGTGCAGGCCGTAGACGCGCCGCGAAATCTCCGTGATGCCCTGCGTCATGTTCAGCGTCCACGCGGCGAACGCGGCGGGCGAGGCCAACGCGAACACGCCGATGGCGGCAATGGCAGTTCCGAGCTTCTTCATATTCATTGACTGGCCTTAAGTAGTTCCCCGGCTAGGCCCGCTCACGGCGGCGATACAGCGGGCGCACGCGCCAGCCGGGCACTCAACGAGCGCTTCGGCCAGGTCAGGAAGGCAGGCTTACGGTGCTGTGGGCGCCCGCTTACGGGGCGGCATCTTAGCGGATGCGCCTTTTCCATCGCAACGCAATGACTTAAGTCCGCCGCACGGGCACTGGCGCGGACAAAAATCCCGCTACGGCCGCGGCGCGCGCGCGCGGCGCCGCACGGCTGGCGACCGGCTTGCCGCCGGCCTGTCGCGCCGGGGAAACTGGCGCTCCGCCACCGCAAGCGGCGCCACTCCGGGCAAGGGCCCGCTTTGGTCGAGCCGGCGCGCCTGGCGGGCCGAACGGGCGCCACTGGCCGCGCCGGGGCTCGAACCCCTGCCCGGATCCCGGCTGCCCCTGTCGCCGGGGCCGCAATCATCGGCCGCTCTCGCCGCGGGTTCGCGCCGCCAACAAGCCCTGTCGGCTGGTCCGTCTCGACTCTATCTATAGGGTGCGGGCAAGGCCGCTGTAAATGCGAAGAAAATCGGCGATATTCATAGAAGATAGCAAATTTGAGGCAAACTTAAGCTAAATCGCCCGAAATGGCTCGTTCACTTTACGAGGGGGAACGAGATTTTATAAGCTATTGATTTATAAAGATTCGAGCGTCCCTCAGCTTGTTTTCCCACGCGTTCGGAATCGATCCAGCGGCACGGCGTATTCGGAGCCATCGACGCCAAGCCCGCCCGCTCTGGCTCTGGCGTTGCCGCCAAAGGCAGCGCCATAAATGATCTCGATGCCGTCCGGCTGTCCCTCGACGGTGCGTCGCTCGCAATCCAGCACCGGTTCGCTGAGGCCGGACTCCGACATCGCCGCGCCGAGGCGCGGCATGTCTAATTCAGTGACGGCGAGCGCCGAGGCCGCGACATCGGCGCGGCCGCCGCGTAGCTTCTCCAATGCACCCGGGCCGAGCGTGCTGAATACCACCAGTCCACCGGGGCGCAACACGCGCTGCACCTGCGCGAACAGCCGCGGCGGACTCGAGCAATGCGGCAGCAGCAGGTTGCTGAAGACCAGGTCGACGGACTGCGACTGCAGCGGCAAGGTGCAGGCGTCGGCGCAGATCGCGTCGCAGCCGCGCCAGAATCGTTGCCGCCGGCGCGCCGCCAGCGCGTGGGCGAAATCGGCATCGACCGCGAGCACCTGCGCGCCGCGAAAGTTCCGGCGCAGCGCCGTGGTGCCGAGGCCAGGACCGGAGCCGAGGTCGACGACCACCCGCGGATCGAGCTTGAAGAATTGCAGCCGTTCCAGCAGCTCGCCCCGGGCCTGGGTCGTCAGGCTTTCATAATCCGTGTGCCTGCGCTCGCTGTCCACCGGCATCCTTCCCTAGAGGTTTGCGCCAGGAATGCACGCTGCGCGCCGCGGTGGGCGCTGCCAAGCTGGCGCGATGTTCGCGGGCAGCGGCCATAGTGTCAACCTTGCGCGTCACAGAAAGTCGACGTGGCGCCGGACGCTCGCTGCGCTGGGCTCGCTGCTCGCGCCGCCCATCTGCGTGATCTGTGACCGCGCCGGCCTGCCCGGGCCGGTCGATCTCTGCGCCGATTGCCTCGCCGGCCTGCCTCGTCCGGCGGCGGAAGACCTCGTACTCGCCTCCGATTACGCGTTGGTCTGCTGCCCGTGGAGCTTCGAGTACCCGGTCGACGTTCTGGTGCGTGCGCTCAAGTTCCACGGTGAGCGCTGCCACGCGCGGGTGCTGGGCACGCTGCTCGCGCGTGAACGCGCACGGCGCGCGGCGCCGCTGCCGCAGCTCGTCGTCCCGGTGCCGCTGCATCCGCTGCGACTGCGCACGCGCGGCTACAACCAGGCCGCCGAACTCGCGAGCTTCGCCGCGCTCGAGCTCGGGCTACGGCTCGACCGCCACGCCCTGCGCCGCGTGCGTCCCACGTGCGAGCAGCGCGCGCTGCGCTCACCTGACCGCGTGTCCAACGTCCGCGGCGCGTTCGCGGCCACGCGCACGCTCGCCGGGCTGCGCGTGGCACTGGTCGACGACGTCGTCACGACTGGCAGCACCGCCGCGGCCGCCGCCGCCGCACTGACGGCCGCGGGCGCTGCATCGATCGAGCTCTGGGTCGTCGCGCGAGCCTTGCGGCGCGCGCCTAGCGGGCCGAGATCGCCGTCAGTATCCCCTGCAGGATCCGCAGCGGCGAGGGCGGACAACCAGGAACCGCGACGTCAACGGGGATGACATTGGCCACGCGCCCACAGCTGGCGTAGCTCTCGCCGAATATGCCGCCGGTGCAGCCGCAATCACCCAGCGCCACGACGAGCTTCGGGTCCGGCATCGCCTCATAGGTGCGGCGCAGGGCGAGCGCCATGTGGCGCGACACCGGCCCGGTCACGAGCAGCAGGTCGGCGTGCCGCGGGCTGGCCACGAAGCGGATGCCGAGCCCCTCGATGTTGTAGAGCGGATTGTTGAGCGCGTGGATCTCCAGCTCGCAGCCGTTGCACGAGCCGGCGTCCACCTGGCGGATGCACAGCGCGCGCCCCAGGATGGTGCGGATCCTGGCGGGCAGTTCATTGCGCAGGCGCAGGTCCAGCTCCGGCTCCGGCGGTGGCTCGGAGACGATGCCGACGGCGGCAATGGCGCGCAGTGTCTTGAGCATGGCTAGGGCCTGTTCACACTAACGGCGCGGCTGCGACGGCGGCCGCAACGGGCCGGGGCCAGGCGCGCCGAGCGCTGTGTGCTCACTGCACATGAGCGAGGCGCAACACCGCCCCGGCCCATTACGGCCCCGTCCCCCTTGTAACAAAGCGTATGCGGTTGAAATTCGACCGCTGCGCCTTCGATACAGGCGGTTGGGCCCCGAAAGCCGCCGGGCGGCGTTGCTCGTCGTTCATTTGGAGTCACCAAACTTCGCTCCTCGCGCCTTGCCCGGCGGCTTTGGGGGCGCCAACGCAGCCGCGCCGTTAGTGTGAACAGGCCCTAGAGATCGTGGCCGCTGTAGCTGAGGTTGAAGGACTTATTGATCAGCGGGAAGTCGGGCACGATGTTGCCCATGATGGCGTGCTCGAGCACCGGCCAGTTCTGCCACGAGCGATCGTGCGGATGGCAGCGCCGGATGCCGCCACGCCCGTCCGCCTCGAGCGCCACGAGCACCGGGCCGCGCCAGCCCTCGACCAGCCCCAAGCCGAGGCCGCGCGCGCGCAGCGTCGAGACCGGAGCCTGCACGGGGCCATCAGGCAAGCGCAGCAATAGCTGCAGCACGAGCCGCGCGGATTCCTGCAGCTCATCGAAGCGCACGGCGACGCGTGCGGCGACGTCCCCGGCGTCGTGTCCGCACTTGCGGGTGGCGAGCTGATCGTATGGCGGCCAGGGCTGATCGACGCGCAGGTCCAGCGCCTGGCCGCTGGCGCGTCCCGCGAGACCGATGAGGTCGAGGCTGCGCGCGAGCTCGGGCGACACCTGGCCGGCGCCGGCGAAGCGGTCCTGCACGCCGGCGTGCTCGTCGAAGATGTCGCGCAGCTTCGCCGCCTCGGCCGCTACCATGCGCACGCAGTCCGCCAGCGTGATGCCGCCCAGGGCATCGAGGTCGACGGCCACGCCGCCGGGTACGAGCGCGTCGAGCAGGTAGCGTTGCCCGAGTGCCTCCTGGCCGGCGCGCAGCAACTCTTCCTTGAGCCGGGAAAACTGCGACAGGCCAAAGGCGAAGCCGGCGTCGTTGCCGAGCGCACCGAGGTCGCCAAGGTGGTTCTGCATGCGCTCGATCTCGAGGCACAGCGCACGCAGCCACAGTGCGCGCGGCGGCACCTGCGTGCCGGCGAGCGCTTCGCACGCCTGGCAGTAGGCCCACGAGTAGGCCACGGCCGAGTCGCCCGACACGCGCGCGGCCAGGCGGTGGCCCTCCGACAGGCTCAGTTCCTGGAAGCGTCGCTCGATGCCCTTGTGCACGTAACCGAGGCGCTCCTCGAGCCGCAGCACCTTCTCGCCGACGATCGAGAAGCGGAAGTGCCCCGGCTCGATGATGCCGGCGTGCACCGGCCCGACCGGCACTTCGTGCACGCCCTCGCCCTCGACGCGCACGAAGGCGTAGTCGTCCGCGGCCAGCCGCTCCGGGGCGATGCCGGCCACGGCCTCGCACAATGGGCGGGCTCCGGCGGGCCACGCCGCGTGCCGCAGCCACGGCCGCTGGTCCGGATCGTCCGCGCGCACGCCGCACAGGTCGAAGATGGCGCGCTGCATGCGCGCGGCGGACAGGAAGATCGACTGCAGCCCCGGATAACCCTCGGCGGCCTGCAGCAGCGTCAGCTCGAGCACGAGCACACGGCCGCCGTGCATGAGCGCCGCGCGCACGAACGCGCCCGCCCCGGCCGCGGCCGGTGTCGCCCACATCGCCAGCAATTGCCCGCCGGCGGCCGCCACGTCGTCCGCGGCCTGCAGCCATTCCGCGGCGCTGACCGCGAGCCACGTGGCTCCCGGACTGCCGGGGAGCGCTTGCATGCGGGCCTGCCACTTCGACCACGGCATCTCAGTGGCCCCCGATCATGAGCGCGGCCTGCCGATACCAGTCGGCGAGGTACGGCGGCACGAACAGCCCGAGCATCAGCACGATCGCCAGGTGCACGAACACCGGCAGCAGCGCCGGCGGGTGCGGCAGCCGGCGCGCGCTGGTCTCGCCGAACACCATCGGCTGCACGCGACCGAAGATGGCGGCGAAGGCGACGCCGAGCGCCAGCAGCAGGATCGGCGTCGCCCAGGGCTGCTGCTTCATCGCCGTGGTCAGGATCAGGAACTCGCTCGCGAACACGCCGAACGGCGGCAGACCCAGAATCGCGAGCGCTGCCGAGCATCAGGCCCCAGCCGATGGTCGGGCTCAGCGTGATGAGCCCGCGGATCTTGTCCATGAGCTGCGAACCGGCCTTTTGCGCCGCGTGGCCGACGGTGAAGAAGATCGCCGACTTGGTCAGCGAGTGCACCGTCATGTGCAGCAGCGCGGCGAAGTTCGCCACCGGGCCGCCCATGCCGAAGGCGAAGGCGATGATGCCCATGTGCTCGATCGAGGAATAGGCGAACAGGCGCTTGATGTCCCGCTGCCGCCACAGGAAGAACGCCGCCAGCACCACCGACAGCAGCCCGAAGCCCATCAGCATGTGGGACGGCAGCGATGAGTGCAGCGAGCCCTCGACCAGCACCTTGCAGCGGACCACGGCGTAGATGGCGACGTTGAGCAGCAGGCCCGACAGCACCGCCGAGATCGGCGTCGGGCCCTCCGCGTGCGCGTCCGGCAGCCAGTTGTGCAGCGGCGCGAGTCCGACCTTGGTGCCGTAGCCGACCAGCAGGAACACGAAGGCGAGGCTCAGGACGCGCGGCTCGAGCTGGCCCTTGACGGCATTGAGGTGCGTCCACAGCAGCGCCGTGACGCCCTCGCCGCCGAGCACCTTCTCGGCCGCGAAGTACAGCAGGATCGTGCCGAACAGCGCCTGGGCGATGCCGACGCCGCAGAGGATGAAGTACTTCCAGCCCGCCTCGAGGCTCGCCGGCGTGCGATACAGCGTCACCAGCAGCACCGTCGACAGCGTCGCCGCCTCCATCGCGACCCACAGCAGGCCCAGGTTGTTGGTCGTCAGCGCCAGCAGCATCGTGAAGGTGAACAGCTGGTACATGCTGTGGATACAGCCGCAGGCGGCCGGGGCTCAGCCGGCCGTGCGTCGATCTCGACGCGCATGTAGGGCCGCGAGAACAGCGCCGTCGTCAGCCCGACGAAGGCGGTCAGCGTGACCAGGAAGACGTTGAACGGGTCGATGAAGAACTGCTCGTGCGCCACCAGCCACGCTGCCGTGCGGCGATGACGCGCGCGGTCAGCGCGCAGGCGGCGATGAAGGTCACGGCCGCTGAACAGCACGTTGAGCTCCGGGGCGGCGCGCCGCGCGCCGTAACGCCCGAGCACCAGGGCGCCGAGGAGCGGGGTGCCGAGCAGCAGCAGGAATTCCACGCTCAGGGTTTCTCCTTGAGCGATTCGAGGTGGTGCAGGTCGAGGCTGTCGAACTGCTCGCGGATCTGGAAGAAGAACACGCCCAGCACCAGCATCGCCACCAGCACGTCGAGCGCGACGCCGAGCTCCACCACCATCGGCATGCCGTAGGTGGCGCTCATGGCGCCGAAGAACAGCCCGTTCTCCATCGACAGGAAGCCCGACCACCTGCGACATCGCCTTGCGGCGCGTGATCATCGTCAGGAACGCCAGCAGGATGACGGCGATCGCGATGCCGATGGTGCTGCGCGTCGCGGTGCTCGGCGAGCGCGGCGATCGGCTGCGCGAGACCGAAGGAGAACACGACGATCAGCAGGCCCGAGCAGCATCGTGCCGGAGATGTTGAGCAGCGGCTCGGTGTCCCAGTAGACGCCGAGGCGGCGGATCAGCCGGTGCAGCAGCCACGGCAGGAACATCACCTTGAGGGCGAGCGTCAGCGCCGCGGAGAGGTACAGGTGGCGCTGGTCCGGTGCGCCACGCGAGCAGCAGCGTCGCCAGCGCACAGCAGCGCGCCCTGCAGCGGCCAGCAGGTTGACCAGCGTGACGATGCGCCGCTGCGACAGCATCGCGAACGACAGCAGCAGCAGCAGCGCCGCGCAGGCGTTGAGCAGTTGCAGCGTCAAGGAACGGCGACCATCGTCGTTCAGGCTCCGAGCAGCAGATGCACGAGCAGGCCGAGCACCGCGAACAGGAACGCGGTGGCCAGGAACTCCGGCGCGCGGAACACGCGCAGCTTGGCCGACACGGTCTCGATCAGCGCGAGCCCGGCGCCCGCCGCCGCGAGCTTCAGCGCCAGCACCGGCACCGAGGCCAGCAGGCCCGCCGGCCCCTGGCGCTCGATGCGCGAGCGCCCCACGGCACGAACAGCGCGAAGCCGATGCAGGCGTAGTTGAACAGCTTGAGCGCCGCGGCCCACTCCATCAGCGCCAGGTGGCGCGCCGAGTATTCGAGCAGCATGCGCCTCGTGGATCATCGTCAGCTCGAGGTGCGTCGCCGGGTTGTCGACCGGGATGCGCGCGTTCTCCGCCAGCAGCACCATCGTGAAGGCGACGGCCGGTGAAGGCCAGGCTCGGATAGAGCGCCAGCGTCGCGCCGCTCAGGCGCTCGGCGATCGCGGCCAGCGCGGTGGTCTGCGAGATCAGCGAGGCGACGAAGATCACCATCAGCAGCGCCGGCTCGGCCAGGAAGCCGACCATCATCTCGCGGCGCGCGCCGAGCGTGCCGAAGGCGGTGCCGATGTCCATGGCCGCGAGCGACAGGAACACGCGCGCCGTGGCCAGCAGGCCGACCAGCGCGATGCCGTCGGCCGCGACCGACAGCGGCAGGCGCGTGCCCATCGACGGGATGATCGCCGCCGCCAGCACCATGGTGCCGAAGACGATGTAGGGCGCGATGCGGAACAGCGACGAGGCGTGCTCGGCGAGCACCGCGTCCTTGTGGAACAGCTTGCGGATGCCGCGATACGGCTGCAGCATGCTCGGCGCGCGTGCGGTTCTGCAGCCAGGCGCGGCACTGGTTGACCCAGCCGAGGAACAGCGGCGCGGCGACGATCGCCGCCAGCGATCTCCAGCAGCTGCGTGCGCGATGCGCAGGCGCTCATAGCACCAGCGCCAGCAGCACGCAGCGTCACGAAGCTGTAGAGCAGGTAGGTCGCGATGCGTCCCTGCTGCAGCACGCGCGACCAGGTCGCGCCACGCGCCGCACCAGCTGGCCCGAGCGGCTCGTAGCCGTCAGCGCCAGATCCGGTCGCCGACCGTCACGCGGTAGCGCGGCGCGCGGTCGAACGGCGTCGGCAGCGTCGCGCGTGCATCAGGAAGAAGGGCTGGAAGATGTGCCGGATCGGCTGACCGAAGCCCTCGGCGGTGTCCTGCATGCGCGCGTCGAGCCGCACGAAGCCGCAGTCCCAGGCTGGCGCGCGGCGCACGCGCCGGTGGTAGAAGATGCGCACCGCCGAGCATCGCCAGCACGATGACCAGCGCGTCGACGCCGCGCAGGAACACCAGCGGGCCGTAGGAGGCGCCACGCGCCGCGGCGCGGCACCAGCAGCCACCAGTGCGCGGCCGGAGCGGCGAGCGCGGCAGCCCAGCAGGCCGCGGCTCACGGTGTCGAGCACGCGCGATCACCTGCACCGGCAACAGGCCGAGCGCGACGCAGCCGAGCGCGAGCCACAGCAGGCCCAGCGCGCTCGAGCAGGCCGGCGTCGTGCGCCTGCGCGAGCGCGGCCTCGCGCGGCTGGCCCGAGGAAGATCACGCCGAAGAACTTCACCATCACGTAGCCGGCGAGCGCCGTGCACAGCGCGACGACCGCGGCACCGACCGGCAGCAGCATGTTGACGAAGGTGTGCGGCACCGTCGTCGGCGAACAGGAAGGCCTGCAGCAGCAGCCACTCGGAGACGAAGCCGTTCAGCGGCGGCAGGCCCGCGATCGCCAGCGCGCCGACCAGCGTCAGCCAGGCGACCCAGGGCATGCGGTGGATCAGGCCGCCGAGCCGGCCGAGGTTGCGCTCGCCGGTGCGCGTGCAGCACCGCGCCGGTGCCGAGGAACAGCAGGCTCTTCATGAAGGCGTGGTTGAGGCAGTGGTAGAGCGTCGCGATCAGCGCCAGCGCCGCCAGCGCGCTCATGCCGGCGCCGTGGAAGACGATGGCCAGTCCGAGGCCGGCGAAGATGATGCCGATGTTCTCGATCGACGACCAGGCCAGCAGGCGCTTCATGTCGGTCTGCACGGCCGCGAAGATCACGCCGTAGAAGGCGCTGGACAGCCCGACGCCGAGCGCGACCAGGCCCCACCACCAGCTGCGGCGCGCCGAGCAGGTCGAAGCTGACGCGCAGCATGCCGTAGACCGCGGTCTTCAGCATGACGCCGCTCATGCAGCGCCGACACCGGCGAGGGCGCGGCCGGATGCGCCTCGGGCAGCCAGACGTGCAGCGGCACCAGGCCCGCCTTGGCGCCGAAACCGAGCAGCGCCAGCAGGAAGGCCGCCGTCGCCCAGGCGGCGTGCAGCTGGGCCGCGCGCATCGCATCGAAGGTGAATTGCCAGCTGCCGCCCTGCATCACGCCGAAGCTCAGCAGGATGGCGATCGCGCCGACGTGCGCGATCAGCAGGTAGAGGAAGCCGGCGCGGCGGATCTCCGGCATGCGGTGCTGTGTCGTGACCAGGAAGTACGACGACAGCGCCATCGTCTCCCAGGCCACCATGAAGGCGTAGGCGTCGTCGGCCAGCAGCACCAGGCCCATGCTGGCGAGGAAGATGTGGTATTGCAGGCACAGCAGGCCCGGCGCCGTGCCCTCGCCCTGGCGGAAGTAGCCGCCGGCGAACAGCGAAATGCCGGCGGAGGCCGCGCCCAGCAGGATCAGGAAGACGCCCGACAGCGCGTCGCGGCGCAGGTGGAACGGCAGGTCGGGCAGGCCGATCGGCAGCACCAGCTGCGCCGGCGGGTTGGCCGACGTTCGCGAAGCCCACCAGCGCCAGCGCCAGGCCGCACAGGGCGCCCAGCGGGAACAGCGTGCGGCCGACGAAGCGCACGCTGTGCGGCCGCAACAGGCCCGCGAGCCCGATGGCGCCCCAGGCCGCGAGCAGCGCCAGGCTGTGCGGCAGCGGCGCGCCGGACAGGGGCAGGCTTGGGATTGTCAGCACTGCTAATCCGCCGTCCCTGGAACCGGAGCCGGTTTGTTCAAGTTGCGGGGCGTAGTGAATCCAATTACGCTTTCATTATCATCCCATGCACCGGCCAAGTAAACCGATGAAGCCGCGCGGCGGCAGCCACGTCGAGGACCGCACCGCGCGGCTGACGATCCTGATCGATCCGCGCAAGAAGGCGATGCTCGAGCAGCTGTGCGCCGCCGAGGACGTCACGCCCTCGCAAATGGTACGGCGGCTGATCCGCGGTTATATCGAGCAGCGGCTCGGCCGGCCATGGAAGCCGGCGCCGCAGCCGCAAGCGGGGCGCGCGCGGCCTCAGCGCCGCGTGGCGTAGTCGATCACGAGCCCCGCCAGGATGATGATGCCGAAGTAGTTGTTGTTGTAGAAGGCGCGCATGCAACCCTCGGCTGCGCGGGCGCGCGCCAGCCAGAGCTGCCAGCCGAAGAACCCAGCGCCCACGGCGAGCGCGTAGAAATACGGCGCGTGCAGCACCAGCAGGCGGCCCGCGAACAACAGCGCCAGCAGCACCATGACCTGCATGGATCCGACCATCATCAGGTCGAGATCGCCGAAGGTGATCGCGCTCGACTTGACGCCGATGCGCAGGTCATCCGGCCGGTCCGCCATCGCGTAGAAGGTGTCGTAGACTCCGGCCCAGACCACCGTGGCCAGCATGAGCACCCAGCCGACGCGCGGCACGAAGCCGAGCTCGGCCGCAAACGCCATCGGCACGGCCCAACCGAAGGCCAGCCCGAGGTAGAGCTGCGGGATCGGGAAGAAGCGCTTGAGCAACGGGTAGGAGACCGTCAGCGCGGCGCCGACCAGCGACAGGCGCAGGCAGGCGTCGTTGAGCCGCAGCACCAGCAGGAATGCGGCGCCGACGAGCACGGCGAACAGCGCCAGCGCCTCGATCGGCGACACGCGCCGCGCCGCGAGCGGCCGGTCGCGCGTGCGCCGTACGTGCGGGTCGATGTCGCGGTCGAGGAAGTCGTTGACGACGCAGCCCGCCGAGCGCATCAGCACGGTGCCGAGCGTGAAGATCACGAGCAGCCGCCACTGCGGATGGCCGTCGGCGGCGCACCACAGCGCCCAGAGCGTCGGCCACAGCAGCAGCCAGATGCCGATCGGGCGGTCGAGCCGCATGAGCAGCGCGAAATCCATGAGCCGACGCTGCAGCCAGGGGTTCGAGGCGGCCGCGATGCGCGCCCGTAGTTTCATCGTGGCGCTGAGCTGCTCGGGCGTCAGCAGGGGCTCGCTCGCGGGTGGCGACTCGGCCCCGGCAGCGGCGCCCGCCGTCGACGCGTCCGTGGTGGCCGCTGGCTTCTTCATCGCACCGGCCGCATTCGCGAGGCCGGGCGGGCCGGCGCGATCCGGCGGCCCGGGCACCAGCTCGAAATCAACCGACTCGACCATACTGTTCTCCCTCGCCCACCCAGCGCGCGATCAGGCCCGCGCAGGCCGTTGGCTGCTCACGCTGCAGACGCGCCGCGAGCGTGCGCACCTGCGGCAGCAGGTCGGCGTCGCGCATGAGGTCGGCGACGCGCAACTGTGCGAGCCCCGTCTGGCGCGTGCCGAGCAGTTCGCCCGGGCCGCGCAACTCGAGGTCGCGGCGCGCGATCTCGAAGCCGTCGTTGCTCGCGCGCAGCGCCGCGAGTCGCGCGCGCGCCAGCTCCGACAGCGGCGCGCGGTACAGCAGCACGCAGCTGCTCGACTTCGCGCCGCGGCCGATGCGGCCGCGCAGCTGGTGCAGCTGCGCCAGGCCCATGCGCTCGGCGTTGTCGATCACCATGACGCTCGCGTTCGGCACGTCGACACCGACCTCGATCACGGTCGTGGCCACCAGCAACTGGATCTCGCCGGCGCTGAAGGCGCGCATGACGGCCTCTTTGCGGCCGCCGGCCAGGCGCCCGTGCACGAGCCCGACACGCACCTCGGGCAGCGCCGCGGTCAGCAGCGCGGCTGATTCCTCGGCGGCCTGGCAGCGCAGTTCCTCGGACTCCTCGATCAGCGCGCAGACCCAGTAGGCCTGGCCGCCGCCGCGGCAGGTCTCGTCGATGCGCGCCACGACCTCGGCGCGCCGCTCCTCGGGCATGACGACCGTGCGTACCGGCATTCGGCCAGGCGGCAACTCGTCGATGATCGAAACGTCGAGGTCGGCGTAGGCCGTCATCGCCAGCGTGCGCGGGATCGGCGTCGCCGTCATGATGAGCTGGTGCGGCATGAGGTCCCGCCCCTTCTGCCGCAGCAGCAGACGTTGCTGTACGCCGAATCGGTGCTGCTCGTCGATGATCGCGAGCGCGAGCGAGCGAAACTCCATCTCCTCCTGGAACAGCGCGTGCGTGCCGACCGCGAGCGGCACCTGCCCCGAGGCGATGCCGGCGAGTGCCGCGCGCCGGGCACGCGCGGGCTGCGAGCTCGTGACGAGCGCGACCGGCACGCCGAGCGGGTCGAACCAGCGGCTCAGCGTCAGCGCGTGCTGCTGGGCGAGCAACTCGGTCGGCGCCATGAACGCAACCTGGCGCGAATCCCCAAGCGCCAGCGCGGCCGCGGCCGCCGCCACGGCCGTCTTGCCGCAGCCGACATCGCCCTGCACCAGGCGCGTCATCGGCTGCGCCTGCACCAGGTCGGCATTGATCTCGGCGAGCACGCGCGCCTGCGCGCCCGTGAAGCGGAACGGCAGCGAGCGCAGCAGCCGCTGTTGCAGCGGCTTGCCGGCGCCGAGGCCGCAGGCGTTCGCGGCCTTGGTGGCCTGGCGCAAGGCCATCAACGAGAGCTGGTGCGCGAGCAGCTCCTCGAGCGCCAGCCGGCGCTGCGCCGGGTGCGTTCCGACCTGGAGCGTGCGCAGCTCGGTGCCGACCGGCGGCTGGTGCAGGAATTCGAGCGCGGCGCGCAGCCCGGGCAGGCGCATCTCCGCGCACAGCTCGGGCGGCAGGTAATCGACGAGCGCCGTGCCGTCATTGGCGGCCAGCGCGCGCTGCACCAGGCTGCGCAGCCGTCCCTGGCTCAGGCCCTCGGTGCCGGGATAAATGGGCGTCAGCGTCTGCGGCAGCGGCTCGCCGGCCGCGCCGATGCCGCGGTATTCCGGGTGCACGATCTCGAGGCCGAGTGGCCCGCGCCGCACTTCGCCGTGGCAGCGCAGCCGCGCGCCGCGCGCCAGCCCGCTGCGCTGGGCGTTCGAGAAGTGGAAGAAGCGCAGCGTCAGCGAGCCGCTGCCGTCGCCGAGCCGCACCAGCAGCTGCCGGCGGCGGCGGAAGGCGACATCCGACAACAAGACCTCGCCCTCGACGACCGCGCGCATGCCGGGCTGCAGTGCGCCGATCGGCACCACGCGCGTGCGGTCCTCGTAGCGCAGCGGCAGCACGAACAGCAGGTCATCCTGGCCGTGCACGCCGAGGCGCGCCAGTCGGCCGGCCAGCATCGGCCCTACGCCGCGCAGCGGCGGGCGGGCGCCGGATTCCTTCAGGCCAGGCTGAGTATGCACTCGATCTCGACGCGGGCGCCGCGCGGGAGCGCGGCCACGCCGACGGCCGCGCGCGCCGGGTAGGGCGCCGTGAAGTAGGTCGCCATGACCTCGTTGACCTTGGGGAAGTGCGCCATGTCGACCAGGAACACCGTGAGCTTCACCGCGTTCGCGAGCGTGCCGCCCGCGGCCTCCGCGACCGCCTTGAGGTTCTCGAACACGCGCTTGATCTCGACCTCGATCTCGCCGCTGACCAGCGTGCCCGTGGCCGGGTCGAGCGGGATCTGTCCCGAGATGTAGACCGTGTCGCCGGCGCGCACCGCCTGTGAATACGTGCCGATGGCCTTCGGTGCGCGTTCGGTGTGGATGCTCTTGCTCATGGATGGTAGCTCATGTGGTTGCTTCAGGAATCCTGGCGCCGGCCCTGCCCGGCGATGGTGCGCACGATACGCACCACGTCGTTCATGCGGCGCACGGTGCGGATCACGCGGGCCAGGTGCTCGCGGTCGTGCACCTCGAGCATGAAGACCATGGTCGCGGTCTCCGACTCGTCGTGCTGGAAGTTCACGCTGCAGATGTTGGTGTGCGTGCCCGAGATCGCCGCCGACACCGCCGCCAGCAATCCCATGCGGTTTACGGCCTCGACGCGGATCTCGGTGAAGAAGAAGCGCCCCTCGCTCGATTGCCAGTTGACCGGCAGCCAGTTCTCCGGGTGCTTGCGATAGTCGGTGACGTTGCCGCAGGTCTCGCGGTGGATGACGATGCCGCGGCCGGTGCTCAGGAAGGCGAGGATCGGGTCTCCGGGCAACGGGTAGCAGCAGTGCGCGTAGGTGACGAGCAGGCCCTCGGTGCCGGCGATCGCGAGCGGCGCGCCCTTGCCGTCATGGCTCTGCGACTGGTTGCCGGGCAACAGGCGGCGCGCGACCAGCGGCGCGAGCCGCTCGCCGAGCCCGATCTTCTCGTACAGCTCCTCGCTGTCGTGCAGCGCGAACTCGACGAGCGCGGTCTTGAGCAGCGCGGCGTCGACCTGCTCGAGCTCGACCTGGAAGTCGGCCAGCGCCTGCTGCAGCAGCCGCTTGCCGAGCTCGACGGCCTCGTGGCGCTTGAGGCTCTTGAGGTAGTGGCGGATGCCGGTGCGCGCCTTGGCGGTGACGACGAAGTTGACCCAGGCCGGATTCGGGCGCGCGCCGCGCGCGGTGATGATGTGCACCGTCTGGCCGTTGCGCAGCACGGTGCGCAGCGGGGTCAGCCGGCGGTCGACCTTGGCGGCGACGCAGCGGTTGCCGATGTCGGTGTGCACGGCGTAGGCGAAGTCGACCACGGTCGCGCCGCGCGGCAGGCGCAGGATGTCGCCGCGCGGCGTGAACACGTAGACCTTGTCCGGGAACAGGTCGACCTTGACGTTCTCGATGAATTCCTCGGAGCTGCCGCTCTCCTGCATCTGCATCAGGTTCGTGAGCCAGGCGCGCGCGCGTTCCTGCTGCGCCGATCCCTCGCCGGCGTGTTCCTTGTACTTCCAGTGCGCTGCGATGCCCGACTCGGCGACGCGATCCATGTCGCGGGTGCGGATCTGCACCTCGATCGGCACCGCGTTCGGCCCGAACAGCGTCGTGTGCAGCGACTGGTAGCCGTTGACGCGCGGGATCGCGACGTAGTCCTTGAACCGCCCGGGCATCGGCTTGAACACGCTGTGCACGACGCCGAGGGTGCGGTAGCAGGTGTCGACGCTGTCGACGATTATGCGCAGGCCGTAGACGTCGACGATCTCGGCCAGCGGCGCGCGCTTGCGCTGCATCTTCTGGTAGACGCTGTAGAGGTGCTTCTCGCGCGTCTCGACCTGCGCCTGGATGCCCGCCTTGGCGAGCGCCGGCTCGAGCTGCGCGCGGATCTTGGTCAGGAACTCCTTCTGGTTGCCGCGCGCACGCCGCAATGCGCGCTCGATGACGCGGTAGCGCTGCGGGTAGAGCGTCTGGAAGCCGAGCTCCTCGAGCTCGAGCTTGATGCGGTAGAGCCCGAGCCGCTCGGCTACGGGCGCGTAGATGTCGAGCGTCTCGCGCGCGACCTGGCGGCGCTTGGCCGGTGCCACGGCATCCATCGTCCGCAGGTTGTGCGTGCGGTCGGCGAGCTTGACCAGGATCACGCGCAGGTCGCGCACCATCGCCAGCAGCATCTTGCGGAAGCTCTCGGCCTGCGCCTCCTGCCGGCTCTTGAACTGGATCTGGTCGAGTTTGGTGACGCCGTCGACGATCTCGGCGACATCATTGCCGAAGCGCGCCGCGATCTCCTCCTTCGGGGTCGGCGTGTCCTCGATGACGTCGTGCAGGATGGCCGCGATCAACGTGTCGGCGTCGAGGTGCAGGTCGGCGAGGATTTCCGCGGCCGCGACCGGGTGCGAGATGTAGGGTTCGCCGCTGAGGCGCTTCTGGCCCTGGTGGGCCGCGGCGCCGAACTCGGCCGCGGCGCGCACGCGCTCGACCTGTTCGGGCGGCAGGTAGGTGCCGACCTTGTGGAGCAGATCCTTGAGGCCCGGGGTGCCGCGCCGCGTGCCAGGAATGAGGCCCAGTATCGACGAAGCGTAGTCCATAGGGCCTGTTGCTTCGTCGCCGGGCGCTAGCGCTTTACTCCGTCAGTCGCGATCGATCAGACCGAACTGCGGGGCGCGGAAGGTGGATTCGTTCTCCGCCTCGGGCAACACGGCCGCCACGGGCTCC
Source organism: uncultured Gammaproteobacteria bacterium (assembly GCA_963778855.1). Classification (GTDB taxonomy): domain Bacteria; phylum Pseudomonadota; class Gammaproteobacteria; order Steroidobacterales; family Steroidobacteraceae; genus FEN-1191. The sequence goes on from CAVZWC010000006.1 coordinate 53,691, forward strand.
GGCTCGGGCTCGCGCAGCATCTCGGGAGTGATGTTGCCCGCGGCGATCTCGCGCAGGGCCAGCACCGTTGGCTTGTCGTTGTCGCCCGGCACGGTGGCCTCGGCGCCATTGGCCAGGCGGCGCGCGCGCTGCGAGGCCAGCAGCACGAGCTGGAACAGGTTATCGACGTTCTTCAGGCAGTCTTCGACGGTGACTCTGGCCATGGCGCAGCACTATTCCTTGAGGCAAAGTTCGAGTGACGAACTTTGGCAGTATACGCCAAAACGACCCGATTCATGCCACTAACGAGGACAGCAACTGCTTGATTTCCGGCCGATTAGCGGCCAGCGCCGGCCGGGTCGCCGCCCCGGCGTCGACCCCCGCATCGACGATGGCCAGAAGCTCGGCCACCGCCAGGTCGAACTCGTCGTTGACGACGGCGTAGTCGAACTCCGGGCAGTGGGACATGTCGGTCGCGGCATCGCGGAGCCGACGGGCGATGACCTCGTCACTGTCCGTCTTGCGGTTGCGCAGCCGCTGCTCGAGTGCGGCGCGCGAGGGCGGCAGGATGAAGATCGACACGCAGCCGGGCATCCCGCGCCGCACCTGGCGCGCGCCCTGCCAGTCGATCTCGAGCAGCACGCTGCGCCCGGCGGCCAGCTGCGCGGCGACCTGCTCGCGCCCGGTGCCGTACTGGTTGTCGAAGACGTTGGCGTGCTCGAGGAAGGCGCCGGCGGCAACCAGCTGGCCGAACTCCTGCTTGTCAACGAAGTGGTAATCGCGCCCGTCGATTTCGGTCGGACGGCGCGTGCGTGTCGTGTGCGAGACCGACACCACGAGCTCCGGGCGCGCCGCGAGCATCGCCTTGACGAGGCTGGTTTTTCCGGCCCCCGAAGGGGCCGACATCACGTAGAGCCGGCCGGTGCGCGCCATGGACGGACTTGTTTAAGGCGGGCGCCTATCATAGCGCCGGGGTCGGCGCACTGTGAGATGATTGCGCAGTCCGCGAGTACCAATAACCGCATATCGAGGGGATATTCAATGATCGGCTACGTTTGCATCGGCTGCGACAACCCGCCGCGCGCGGCCAAATTCTACGACGAGCTACTCGCCGTGTACGGCGCCAAGCGCCAGGGCGAGAACGAGCGCTACATCAGCTGGGCCAAGACGCCCGATGGCGCCTCGTTGCTGCTCATCAAGCCCTTCAACGGCAAGCCCGCCTCGGCCGGCAACGGCGCGATGGTCGCGCTGGCTGCCGACTCCAAGGCCACCGTCGATGCGGTCTACAAGAAGGCGCTCGCGCTCGGTGCGAAAGATGAAGGACCCGCCGGCGCACGCAGCCCCGACTTCTACGCCGCGTTCTTCCGCGACCCGGAAGGCAACAAGCTCGCGGTCTACTACTCGGGTTGAGGCGGATCCCCGGCGCGCGCGCCTCAGCGCGCAGCGGTCAGTGCAGCGACTTGAGGTAGCGATCCAGCCAGCCGATCGTGCGCTCGAAGCGGTCCTTGTAGAAGCTCGGCCGCGTGATCTCGTGGTACTGGTCCGGGTAGACGACGAGTTCGGTCGGCACGCCGAGCGTGCGCAGCGCGACGTACATCTGCTCGCCGCCGGCGATCGGCACGTTGAAGTCCTTGTTGCCGCCCATGAACAGCGCCGGCGTCTTGATGCGATCGGCGTGTAACAGCGGGTAGGAGACCTTCAACCATGGCGCCACGTCGCGCCAGGGCGGGCCGAGCTCCTCGTTGTACCAGAGCACGTACTGGTCGACGCCGTACATTGCGAGCAGGTTGCCGGTGCCCGCGCCGGCGACGGCGCCCTTGAAGCGCGTGTCGCTCGCAATCGTGTAATCGGTCAGCATGCCGCCATAGCTCCAGCCGGCGATGCCGAGCCGCGCGGGATCGGCGATGCCGCGCGCGACCGCCGCGTCGGCGGCGGCGAGCAGGTCCTCGACCTCCTTGTGGCCCCAGTCGGCGTAGATCGCCCTCGCGAAATCGAAGCCGCGGCCGCTGCTGCCGCGGTAATTGACGCCGATCACGACATAGCCGCTGCCCGCGACCAGGTGGCGCTGCATCTGGTAGCGATCGAAGTCGACCGCGTGCGTGTCCTGCAGGTCGGGGCCGCCGTGGATCCAGAGCACCGTCGGATAGCGATGGCCGGCGACGTAACCCGGCGGCTTGACGAGGAACCCGTGGATCACGGTGCCGTCCTTGCTCCTGAAGTCGAACTCCTCGCTCTTGCCGAGTTCGACCTGGTCGAAGAGCCGGTCGCCGTGGTGCGTCAGCCGCCGCATGGCGCCGTGCTCGAAGGCGTAGACCTCCGACGCGGTGTCGTCGTCGGAGGCCACGAGCGCCGTGTGGCCGCCAGCGACGGAAATTGAGGAGACGACCAGCGGCCGCGAAATGAGCTTCTCGAGCTTGAGGTCGGCGAGCCCGAGCCCTGCCAGGTACTGGACGCGATCATCCTCGACCACGAGCGTCACCGACTGGCTGTCGGGCGCGAAGTCGTAATCCATGATCCAGCGGTCGAGCTTTTCGGTCAGCGCGCGCGGCGCGCCGCCTGCGGCGGGCACGGTCGCCAGCTCATCGTGCAGGTAGATGTAGTACTTCGGCTCGCGTCCCTGCAGGTAGGCCACGAGCTTCCCATCCGGGCTCCACTTGAGCTGCTGGAAGTTGGGTGCGTAAGGACGCACGAGCGTGCGCGGCACTGCCCCCGCGCGCGCCTCGACGACCTCGACGTCCATGCGGCCGTCGTGGTCCTCGCCGCGCTCGCGCGTGCGCGCAAAGGCGATCTGCTTGCTATCGGGCGACCAGGCGGGCGCAAAATCGTTGGCGCGAGGGTCATTGCTGAGCAGCTCGAACTTCGAGCTCCTGATATCAAACAGAAACAGTTGTTGCTTCTGCCCGCGGCTGATGTAACCGGTCACGTCCTCCTTGAAGAACAGGTCGTCGATGACGATCGGCCGCGGCTTCTTCGCCGCGCCGGCGCCCTTGGGCGAGTCGTCGGCCTTGGGCGCGTCGTCAGGCCTGGGTTCATCGCTGTCGGTCACCATCATGAGCACGAGCCGCGTGCCGTCCGGCGACCACGCGAAGCTCTCGACGTCGTCATCGGCCCGCGTCAGCGCGCGCGGCTCGCCACCGCGGCGATCGAGCAGCATGACCTGCGTGTGCTCGCTATCGGCCGGCTTGCCAAGATAGGCAAGATAGCGGCCGTCCGGGCTCCAGAGCGGAGAGCTCACGCTGTCCGCAGCTTGTGTCATCCGCAGCTGCTGCGTGCCGTCCCAACTGACCATCCACACTGCGCTGCGTGCTTCGTCGGCCTCGCGATCACTGGTCGAGACGAGGTAGGCGATCCACTGCCCGTCGGGCGAGAGCTGCGGATCGCTGACGCTGTCCATGAGGAAAATGTCGTCGGGCGTGATCGCGCGCTTGGCTGCCTGGGCCGCGGTGGAGAATGCCGTTGTAGCCACTGCGGCGACGAGGATCAGTGCGGCCGGGCCGCAAGTCTTGGGCGTTGGCATGGCTGTAATACCGGGGATGGGCGTGATTACCGGGGTTCGGCGCTGGCCGGCTTCAGGTAGCGATCGTACCAGGCGGCCATGCGCTCGAACCGGTCCTTGATGAAGCTCGGCCGTGTGAGTCCGTGGTGCTGATCCGGGTAGACGATCAATTCCGTGGGCACGCCGCGCGTGCGCAGCGCCGTGTACATCTGCTCGCCGCCGGCGATCGGCACGTTGAAATCCCTGTCGCCGCCCATGAACAGCGTTGGTGTCTTGATGCGATCGGCATGGAAGAACGGATACGAGACTCTCATCCATGGCGCCAGGTCGCGCCAGGGTGGACCGAGCTCGCCGTTGTACTGGTGCACGTACTGGTCGACGCCGTAGAGCGCCAGCACATTGGCGACGCCCGCGCCCGCCATCGCCGCCCTGAAGCGCGTATCGCTCGCGATCGTGTAGTCGGTCAGCATGCCGCCGTAGCTCCAGCCGCCGATTCCCAGGCGCTCCGGATCGGCCAAACCGCGTGCGATTACGTCATCAACACCTGCCAGGAGGTCCTCGACTTCCTTGTGCCCCCAGTCCGCCGCGATCGGCTTGGAGAAGCTCAAGCCCCGGCCGCCGCTGCCGCGATAGTTGATGCCCACGACGACGTAACCATTGGCCGCCATGAGCTGACGCTCGAAGGTGTAGCTGTTGTCGAAATCCTCCGAGTCGTCGTCTTCCCCGCTGGGCCCGCCGTGGATCCACAGGATCGTCGGATACTTCCGGCCCGCCACGTAGCCGGGCGGCTTGACGAGCACGCCGTGGACCTCGGTGCCGTCGCGGCTCCTGAAGCCGAAATCCTCGACGGCGCCGAGCTCGACCTGGCCGAGCAGCTTGTCGCCATGGTGGGTCAGCTGCCGCAGCGTGCCGCCCTCGTAGGCGTAGATCTCCGCGGCTGTGGTGGCGTCCGAGGCCGCGAGCGCCACGCGCTTGCCGACCACCGACAAGGTCGAGACGACCATCGGTCTGGCGCTGAGCTTCTCGGTCGCGAGGCTGGCGAGCTCGAGCCGCACCGGGTACTGCAGGCGATCGTCCTCGACCAGCATCGTGATCGACTTGCCGTCGGCCGAGAATTCATGGTGCCTGACCGCGCGGTCGAGCTGCGCGCTGAGCATGCGCGGCGTGCCGCCTGCCGCGGGAATGGCCATGAGCTCATCGTGCTGGTAGGAGGCGAACTTCGGTTCCAGGCCCTGCAGGTAGGTCAGGAGCGAGCCGTCCGGGCTCCACCGGAATCTCTGCGAGTCGGGCGCGTACGACCGCACCAGCGTACGCGGCGCGGCGCCGGCGCGCGCTTCGACGATATCGATGTCCATGCGGCCGTCGGGATCGACGGCGCGCTCGTGCGTCCGCGCAAACGCGATCTGCTTGCCATCGGGCGACCACACCGAGTCGACGTCATTTGCCTGCGGATCATTGCTGAGCAGCTCGAGCTTCGAGGTCGCGAGGTCGAACAGGTAGAGCTGCTGTTTCTGACCGCGGCCAATGTAGCCCGTGACGTCCTGCTTGAAGAACAGGTCATCGATGATGATCGGCCGCGGCTTCTTCGCCGCCTCCTTGTCCTTGGGCGCGTCGCTGTCGGCTTCGATCACGAGCGCCAGCCGCTGGCCATCCGGCGACCAGGCGAAACTCTCGATGTCGTCCGTGACCTTCGTGAGCGCACGGGGCTCGCCGCCGCGGCGATCGAGCACCATGACCTGCGTGTCCTCGGCAGCGGCCGGCTTGCCAAGATAGGCGAGGTAGCGGCCGTCCGGGCTCCAGCGCGGCGAGCTGACGTCTTTCGACGGTTGCGTCAGCGGCAGCTGCTGCGTGCCGTCCCAGCTCACCATCCATAGGGCGCTGCGCCCTTCGTCGGCCTTCCTGTCGCTCGTCGAAACGAGGTAGGCGATCCATTGTCCATCGGGCGAGAGCTGCGCATCGCTGACGCTTTCCATGAGGTAGATGTCGTCGGGCGTGAGCGGGCGGCCGGCCGCGCGTGCATCAGTGGAAAACGACATCGCGACGGTGAACGCGATGGGCAGGATGGCGGATAGTCCGCGGCGGATTGAAGCTGGCATCCGGTTATTACAGGCGATCGCTGCTGATCGGTCAACGGTGCTGGCAGCCATCGCGCGAAGCGCCGTCCGGCGGCTCGCGGCCACGCCGTCCCTTGGGGGAGGGACGGCGTGGCTGCCTTCATGCCGGGCGCAGGGGGGATGGCGCCCGACACTTATTTCTCACATCGAGATGCTCCGCTTCGCGCGCAACGCGTGCTCGGCGGCTTCCTCGACGATCTCGTGGCCGGCGGCCGTCGGGTGGATCGCGTCCCAGAACAGGCGCTGGTCCGGGTCCGCGCAGACCGCGCCCTGCACGACGAAGAAGCTCAGGCAGGGCGTCAGCGCGTCCGTGAGGCCGTTGCCCGGGGGATTGGCGGCCACGGCGTTCAGCACGCGGTATATGTCGACCCGGGTGAAGCGCACGCCCGGCAGTGCCTGCAATTGCTGCAGCACCTGCGCGAGCCCGGCGTTGTACATCGTGCTGAGCTGCTCGCCGGCCTGCACGGCCTGCGGACCCAGCATCTGCAGCGCCGGCGTGAGCCCGAAGTCCGGCATGTTGGGCACGAGGAAGGAGCGCGCGCCCGCCGCCCACAAGGCCTGGATGTTGCCGGCGACTGCGGTCAGCGCGCCGTTCAGGATCGCGGCGCTGGTGGCGCCCGTCGAGTCGGTCTGCAGCGCGCCGAGCGCGTCGTCGAGGTCGTTGGCCCCGATCCAGATCACGTAGGTCGCGCGTGAGGGCGCCGAGCCGCGTGCGTCGTTCAGGAACAGCCGCACCTGCGTCGACAGGTCGAAGTCCGCGAACTCCGGCGCATTTGGCCGCGCCCGCGCGCGTCCCACTGCGTAGTTGGTGTTGACGCCGGGACGCGCGAGTGCCGGCCGTCCACTCTTGACCGAGCCGAACTCGCGGCTGAGCCGCTCGATCCAGGTCGCGCCGTTGCTGAAGTGGTGCCCGCCGATGTCGTAGGGCGCGTCCGGAATCGGCGCGTAGGGCGCCTGCGAAACCTGACCGTAGAAGTAATAGAAATTTCCCGCGTCCGACAGGCTGTCGCCAAAGACGACGAAGCGGTTGTCGTTGATGTCTGCGAGCGCGGGCAGCGTCGCCGCCCACAGCAACACGGCGGCCGTGCCCAGCGATCGAAGAAAGTTGCGATTGGTCATGACATTCTCCCTTGGGTTGCGTGACTAGAACCAGGCGATGTGCACGCTGGCGGCGATCTCCGTGTAGTTGAACTGGCCGGTCAGTGGCGCGGCGTAGGAGATGTGCCCGTGCTCGACATTGAGGACGGCCTCGACATGTGTCTTGGCTCCGCTGAGCAGCCAGTCGTAGCCGACGAGCCCGCCGGTCTCCCAGCCGCTGCCGGTGTTGTAGTTGCCCGTGACCTGCTCGACCGAGTTGTTGTTGTAGAACGCGGGACCGGTGGCGAGGCCATACACCCAGCCATGGTCGATCCGCGGCAGGTAGCGCACGGCGAGCATCGAGTGGTCGACGCCTTCGCCCCACACGTCACCACAGCCGCAGTGCGAATAGTTGTTGTTGTAATAGCTGCCGCTACCGGCCTTCAGGCCCGTGCCGCCGATGGCCAGCCCCATGAGCCAGTGATTGTTGAGCCGGCCACCGACTGCCAGCTCGACCCACATGCCGCCGCCGCCACTGGCAATCGGGTCACTGCCGATGGAAACCGCGGATGCGCCGATGCCGGCATCGAACCACCAGCCCCTGCGCTGCGCTTCGTCGGCCGCGGCGAGCCGCGTCGCCCCTAGCCAGCCCAAACCCACGAGGGCCGCGGCGGCCAGCGTCCGAGCCCGAGTACGATTCACATGAACGGCGCCCGCCCGGCTGGCGGCGGTTTCTTCAATGGACATGTCGTGCTCCCTAAAGCTGTCTGGGTCCAGGGAACCCGCGCCGTCATGGGCTGGGATTCTCAGGACCTGCGAACAGCGTAGGAGCGGGGGCCGGACGGCCCCCTTACGCCGGACTTACATCTTGCTTACAGGTGGGGCGCCGTGGAGGCGCTAGGCGGGAGGCCGTGAGGCAGCGTCCGGCTGGAGCGAGCGACAGAGTTCCTGCGTGGCCGCGGAGGGTTCGGAGCCGCCCTCGGCCTTGAGCAGCGCGCGGCAGCGCTGGCAGGCCTCGAGCGCTTCGGGCACGCGGCCGGAATTCTTCAGTATCAGGATCACGCGCCGGTGCAGGGGCTCGCAGAGCGGATCGAGCTCGAGCGCGTGCCGATAAAGCGCGAGCGCGTCGTCGGTGCGTCCCTGCTTCTCGAGCGGCGCCGTGACCGTGTTGAGCAGGCGCTGCAGCAGCGAGCGGTGCCGCTCGCGCGGCGCTACCGTCCAGCTCTCTTCCGAGTCGGCGAGCAACGGGCCGCGATAATGCGCGAGCGCGGCGCGCGTGGCCTCGACGGCCGCGTCGGCGGCGCGTGCCGCATCGCCCGCTGCCGCGCCGTTCGCTGCGACGTTGCCGGCCGCGCGCGCGCTGAACACAGTGTCGCAGGCCTGCTCGAAGGCCCAGGCATCGGTCCAGAAATAAGTGCGGTTGAGCGAGAGCTCGCCGTCGGCGACCACTAGCGCGTCTTCCTCGGCAAATTCCTTGCGCAGGCGAAACAGTGTCGTCGTCAGCGACCGGAGCGCGTAGTCGTTGTCGACGTGCGGCCAGAGCGCCTCGGCCGCGCGATCGAGCCGCACCGACTCGCCGCCGAAGGCGACGAGCACCTTGAGCAGGTCTGCCGGGCGCCCGCCGCGCCGGGCGCTCGAACCCTCGACGGGCAGCGCGCGCGTAAGCTTGTAGTTGCCAAACACCTCGATGCGGTAACGCCAGGGCCAGGCCGCCAATTGGTAAGGTGGGGGCTCGGGCATGAGCTTGCGCTGCAGGACCAACCGCCTCACGTACTCGGGCTCGATGTCCGCCTCGAGCGCCTTCTGGCACAGCCGCGCGACCGGGCGCGGCTGCCACCACAGGAAATGCGTGAAGCCGCGCTCGCGCCCGATCTGCAGCCCGGTACGCAGCAGCTCGAGCGCCTCGCCATCAGCCTCGCGATGCAGCGCCATCTGCGCGCCGCACATGTACACGGTGAAGTCGAGCAGCCGGTTGCGGATCGTGGCCGAGACCTGGAGCGCGCGCGACTGCTCGGCCTGCGCGCCGCGCTCGTCGCCGTTCTCAGCCAGCACCATGGCGAGGCCGATGCCGGCGATCACCTGGAAGAAGGGCAGGCCGAGCTCGGCGGCCGTCCGCACGCCGAGCTTGAGCCGCCGGTGCGCGAGGAAGGCGTCGCCCTGCAACATCGCGTACCACGCCGTGGCATACGAGTGCAGCGCCATGTCGAACTTGCGGTCGGGCGTGGTGCGCGCCTCGATCTGCTGCAGGAACCCGGCTGCGCTCTTGAGGTCGCTCTCGGCGAGTGCGCCGCAGAGCGCGTTGATCAGGAAGGTGTCGTTCCAAAGCCGCACGCCGGTGTGCTCGACGATGGCGAGCCCGTGGAGCGAGGCCGCGACGCAGCGCTCGCGATCGCCGGCCAGCATCCAGTACATCGACTCGGCCTGCGCCGCCTTGGTGGCGTTGGCGGGCGAGATCTCGGGCTTCTCGAGTAGCCGGTGCATCATCTCGATCAGCGGCTCGACGCGCGCGAACTGGCCGATCCAGGCAGCGAGCGCGGTCAGCGCCGAGGCCAGCGCGATCCTCACATTTGGATCGGATCGAGTCTGCACCAACTCGATGGCGCGATCGCGCCAGGCCGGCAGGTCCGGATGCTGCGGCTGGCGCAGCGCCATGGCGACGAAGGCGGTGCAGGTGAAGCGCGCCTCGATGCCGGGCGTCGGATGCTGTTGCAGGGCTTGCGGCCAGGCGGCGGCCTCGGCGATCCAGGGATCGAGCAGCCTGAAGTCGTGCGCGTCGCAGATGATCGCCTCGATCAGGTAATTCAGCGCCGAGACTGCGCCCCGCACGTCCGGCGGAGTCGCGCCGGCGAACTTGCGGTAGGCTTCGGCGAACAGCTGCACGGCCTCGCGCGGCGCGTACGGATAGCGCGCGGCTCCGAGCCAGTATTCGAGCCAGGGGTCGCTCGCAGCGTGACCCGCCGGCAGCGCCTCGATCCAGCGCTGCAGGGTCTGGGTGCGCCCGTGCTCGAGCAGTCGATCGGCGGCCTGGCGGATCACGCGCGTGAGCGCGGCCCAATCGAGGTTCCTTATGAAGAGTGCCGCGGCATCCTCCGGGTAGCCGTGCTCGGCCAGCAATTCGGCCACCGTCTGTCGCCGCGCCTCGATCTCTGGTGCGCTGCCGGTCTCCTCGGCGCGCGCGAGCAGGAATTCGCGCAACAGCGGGTGGAACTGGAACACGAGCTGCGGCTCACGCTGCACGACGGTGACGAGGAATTCGGTGGACGTGAAATCCCGCACCGCCTCGCGCACTTCATCACCTGGGTCAAGCGCGGCCGCCATCGCGGTCGTGACCTGCGGCAGGTAGGCCGCGCGCAGCAGGAACTCCTGCACCGACGGCGCGAGCTTGCTGAAGATCTCCTCGGCGAGGTAATCGAAGATCACGCTCGGCGCCGCGCCCGAGGCGCCCGCCGCTCCCGGCTTCGGCGCGGCCCGGTGCCGCAGGCCCTGCAGCAACAGCACCATGCCCGCCGCCCAGCCCTGCGTGCGCGTGTGCAACTCCTCGAGCTCGGCGTCGTTGATCGTGACCCCGCGCGCCGAGGCCACGCCCGCGCATTCCTCGCGGCTCATGCGCAGCTCGTCCCAGCCGACGACCGTCATCTGCCCGCGCGCGCGCGCGGTCGCGAAACCCGCCGGCGGATTGGTGCGGCTGATGACGAAGATGCGGCCGTCCGCAGGCAGTTCGTTCATCGCCATGAGCACGATGTTCTGCGCGTGCGTGTCGACGCGCAGCGCCTGGTAGTTGTCGAACACGAGGTACGGTGCGTCGCCCTGGAACAATTCGCGGAAGAAACCGCGCGCGAAAGCCTCGACGTCGCCCATGTAGCTCGGCTCGAAGGGAGGCAACGGATCCTTGCGGCCGCGCGCGCGCGCCGCCTCGGCGAGGTAATAGAAAGAGGAGGCGACGTCCGCGTCGCCCCGGTCGATCTGGTACCACAGGCCGTTCAACCCGCGCCGGGCTGTGTAGTCCGCGATCAGCGTGGTCTTGCCCGCGCCCGGCGGTCCCGCAATCCACAGCACCGGCGAGTGCTTATGCTGGTCGAGCAGCTCGAACAGGCGCGCGCGCGCGTACGGCGCCCGCCCGGCCGGCCGGGTCAGCTTGGCGAGTCGCGTGCTGCGGTCGGCCATGCGCGCAAGACTAGCACTGCGTCTTTCCGAGGGCGCGCCGCGTGGCGCATCAGTAAGGACGGTGTAAGCTACGGGATGTTGGTGCAACGCAGCAACCCGGGCTACCGGATACGGGCCAATTTGCTCAGAATCACTGCGGGTCCTGGCGTCTACGGCGTGGTGCGAACTGCGCGCGCAATGCCAGCCGGGCGACAAATTCCGGCATTACTCGAATAGCGAGGAGTGCGGGCGAGGACATGAGATCGTGGTGACCATCGTGACAATCGTTTCGTAACGAAGCCGGAGGTCGACAGGTGGGTACCCGCTCCATGACCCGCAAGCAGTTCAGCCGCAGCAAGCTCGAGCTGTACCTGGAATGCCCGCGCTGCTTCTACGACGACATCGGGCTCGGCTGGGGCCGGCCCAGCGGCCCGTCGTTCACGCTCAACCTCGCCGTCGACGCGCTGCTCAAGGCGGAATTTGACGGCTATCGCGCCGCCGCCAGGCCGCATCCGCTGTTCGCCTCCGTGGGGCTCGACGCCGTGCCCTTCAGGCACGCGCAGCTCGAAGCCTGGCGCACCAATTTCACGGGCGTGCGCTGGCTCGACCCGCAAACGGGATGGACTTTCTTCGGCGCGGTCGACGATCTGTGGAAGAAGCCCGACGGCACGTTGATCGTCGCCGACTACAAGGCCACGGCGAAGCGAGATGAAATCACCGCCGAGGGCGTGTACCCCGCGTACAAACGCCAACTCGAGATCTACCAGTTCCTCGTCGAGAAGGTCGGCTTCCGCGTCGACGCGCGCGGCTGGCTCGTCTACGCCAACGGCATCAAGAACGCCGGCGAGTTCAGGGACGTGCTGCGGTTCCGGACCAAGATGATCCCCGTGGATGGTGACCGTTCATGGGTCGAGCCGAAGTTCCGCGAGGCGGTCGCGACCCTGCAATCGAGCCAGCGCCCCTCGGCCGCCGCCGAGTGCGAATGGTGCCAGTACGCCCACGACCGCGCCGCCACGACCGATCTATTCCGTTAAACCCAGCCCCGCGCACGATTCCGGAAGCCCGCTAACCGTCATGGGCGCACCATGCGCTCACAATTTGCGGAGACCTGCGGATGATCACCCTCTACGACTACCTGCCCTCGCAGAACGGCTACAAGGTGCGCCTGCTCCTGAGCCACCTCGAGCGCCCGTACCGCTCGGTGACTATCTCGATATTCAAAGGAGAGGGGCAAGAAGTGGAGCATCTCGCCCGTAACCCGACAGGCGCCGTGCCGGTGCTCGAGCTCGAGGACGGCCGCGTGCTCCCCGAATCGAACGCCATCCTCAGCTACCTCGCCGAGGGCACGCCCTACCTGCCCGCGGACCCCTGGGCTCGCGCCCAGGTCCATCGCTGGATGTACTTCGAGGAGGACTACATCCAGAACGGCCTCGCCTCGCTCCGATACTGGACCATGACGGGCAAGCTCGCGCGCCGCAGCGATGAACTCGTCGCCTCCAAACGCGCATTGGGCGAGAAGACGTTGCGCCTGCTCGACCGCTGGCTCATCGACCGCGACTTCCTGGTCGAGGGCCAGTACACGATCGCGGACATGTCGCTCTTCGCCTATGTGAGCCGTGCGGATGAGGCAGGCTTGCCGCTCAGCGCGTATCCGGGAGTCTCCAGCTGGGTTGCCCGCGTGCGCGCGCAGCCTGGCTTCCTTAACACGGTCTATCCTTACTCCATCGACCCGCATTCGGGTTCCGAACTTCATTGAATTAGGATGCTCGCCATGAATGCTGCCAAAGCCGCCACCGCGCCCGAAACTCCGACCCGCTCGCGCGGCGGCGCTCGCCGCATCGACTGGCCCCGCGTGCTGCGTGAAGCCTGTCGATTGATCGAGCGCGATGCGCCCGGCCTCGACGCGCTCGCCGCACAGCTCGGCACCGGACGCTCCGAACTGCAGCGCCAGTTCACGCGCCGCCTCGGCACCAGCCCCAAGGCCTACGCCCAGGCGCTCGCGCTCCACCGCCTCGCCAAGATCTCGAACGCGGGGCGGACTGCCCTCGATGCCGTGTTCGATGCCGGCTTCGGCACCAACTCCGCCGCGTACGAGGCCGCCAAGGGCGCGATGGGCCTCACGCCCGGCCAACTCCGCACGACGCTGCAGATCGGATGGTGGATGGGACTCACGGACCTCGGCTGGATGCTGCTCGCGGCTTCCGACCGCGGCATCTGCTGGCTCAGCTTCGGCAGCGAGCCGGGCGCGCTGCTGCAGGAGTTCCGCGCCGCGTTCCCGAAGGCGGAGCTCTTCAGCGATGAGCAGCGCCTCTACGGCTGGTTCGAGCGCGTGCGCGACTTCATCCTGCTGCCGCGCGAGGCGCTCGACCTGCCCGTCGACGTCCAGGGCACCGCGTTCCAGTCGCGCGTCTGGCGCGCGCTGCGCAAGATCCCGCTTGGCAAGACGCGCAGCTACAGCGAGGTGGCCAAGGGACTCGGGCTGCCGTCATCGGTCCGGGCGGTGGCGTCGGCGTGCGCGCGCAACCACGTGGCGCTGCTGATTCCGTGCCATCGCGTGATCGGATCGAGCGGCGCATTGACCGGGTACCGCTGGGGTGTGGAACGCAAGCGCGCGCTGCTCGAGCGCGAAGGCGGCCTCGAGACATGAACGATATGTTCCCGCCGGCCGACGGCCAGCGCGAGGCCTGGAAGTTCATTGACGACGAGATCGAGCGCGCGCTCGGCGGGGCCATGGCCGGCCCGGTGCTGCCGCGCGCCGACAACGCCGGGTTCCGCAAGGAGCTCGCGCGTTACGACTTCTCCGAGCCGCAGCCGCTGGCCGATGCGGCGCGTTGGGTGGCGCGCGCGTTGCAGACCGGCCTGGTCCAGACGACGCACCCGAGGTACTACGGGCTCTTCAACGGCCGTGCGGCGCTCTCCGCCGAGCTCGCCGATCGCATCACCGCCGCGTTCAATCCCCAGCTCTCCGTCTGGTCGCATGCGCCGGCTGCCGTCGATATCGAGCGACACACGATCGCAGCCGTGGCCACGCGGCTGGGCTATGGAACCACCGCCGGCGGGCACTTCACCTCCGGCGGCTCGGAGGCGAACTACACGGGGCTCCTTTGCGCCCTGACACGCGCGAGCGACGGCTTCGATGAACTCGGGTCGCGCGCGTTCGCGGGCCCGCCGCGCGCCTATGCCTCGCGCGACAGCCACCTCGCCTGGCTCAAGATCGCGCACCAGGCCGGCATCGGCCGCGCCGCCATCCGCCTCATTCCCGCGGACGGTCGCGGACGCATGGATGCAAGCGCCCTGCGCCAGGCGATCGAAGCCGACCGTCGCGCCGGTGATGTGCCGGTCATGATCGCGGCAACCGCCGGCACGACGAATGCCGGTGCCGTCGACCCGCTCCGTGAGTGCCGCGCCATCGCCGACGAGCACAGGCTCTGGCTGCACGTCGATGCCGCCTGGGGCGGCGGCTTGATCGCTTCGCCTCAATCCCGCGGCCCGATCGAGGGCATTGAGCAGGCCGACTCCGTCACGATCGATGCGCACAAGTGGCTGGCCGCGACCATGGGCACCGGCATGTTCCTGATCCGCGAGCCCGAGCTGCTCGCGCGCGTGTTCCGCGTCGCCGCCAGTTACATGCCCGCGAGCGACGCGCGGCTCGACCCGTATGTCAATTCCGTGCAGTGGTCGCGACGCTTTGCGGGCTTAAGGCTTTTCCTGACGCTCGCGACCGCCGGCTGGGACGGCATCAAGCGCCACGTCGAGCGCTGCCTCGAGCTCGCCGCACGGCTCGAAGCCCGGCTCCGCGCCGATGGATGGACGATCGTCAACGATTCCGGCATGGCAGTCGTCTGCACCTTGCCGCCGCCCGGCAGCTTCGAAGTCGATCGCATCATCGCCGGCCTCCACGCCAATGGCCGCCACTGGTGCTCCAGGGCGCTCTTCGAAGGACAATCCGTCGTCCGCGCCTGCATCACCAACAGCGTGACGACGGAAGCCGACGTCGACGCGCTGGCCGATGTGTTGAGTGCTCTGGCGCGTGGGACCGTGAAACCAGCCGTCAGCGGGTGGCCTCAGGGGTAAGCGCGCATTGCCGGAGGCGGAACGTGACGGCGCCTAAGCTGGTCTGGACAATCGCGACCTCAAGCCACGTCCAGGAGCGATTTTGGATTCCGGTCGGCGATCATCAGCAGTGTTCTCGCTGCGCCCGACGGCGCCCGGCGCCCCTGCTCCCAATCCTGCAGCGTGCGAACCGAGACACCCAGCAGCCTGGCAAACTGACCCTGCGACAGGCCCGTCTTGGTCCTGACGGACGCCACATCCGGCACATTGACAATGCGGCCATGTACTCCGCGCTTCAGCTCGCGCAGGCCGTCCAGGATCTCCCGACCGATGTCTCGTCTCGGTTTAGGCATCGTCAATTTCCTCGCGAATCCTGCGAAGGATATGCGCGGGGCGCGTCTCTATGAAACTATACATGGCATTATACGGCAATGCCGTATATCAGCAAGTCAGGGCCTTATGACAGCCCTGATCGCCAGAGCCTGCTGTCACGGTAGGTGTGAGAGCGCAATCAGCCAATGACTGAATGCGCCGAGTAATGGCAGGAATGCGCTGCAGCACAGCGCCAGCACCCGCTGCGCGCAGCTGGCTAGCCCCGAACCGCGGGATCGGCTACCGCCTGGAAACTAACCGTGACGCGACGCGCTCACCCGGAGCGCCGCAGTGTCGCCGTCGCTAGTAGACCCGCCGCCCCCCCACCCAGGTCTGCTCGACCTTGATCTTCCAGATATCGGCCGGCGGAACCTTGAACAGGTCGCGGTCGATCAGGATGAAATCCGCCCACTTGCCCGGCTCGAGCGAGCCGATGGTCTTTTCCTGGTGATCCGCGTAAGCGGCATCGAGCGTGAACGCGCGGAAAGCCTCAAGCAGCGTCAGCGCCTGCTCGGGGTGCCAGCCGCCCGCGGGGCGCCCCTCGTGGTCCATGCGCGTGACCGCCGAGTACAGGCCGAAGAAGGGGTTGTCGGACTCCACCGGGAAGTCGGAACCCCCGGCGATGATCGTGCCCTGCTTCAGCATGGTGCGCCAGGCATAGGCGCCCTTGAGCCGCTCTGCGCCGATGCGGTCCTCGGCCATGTTCATGTCGCTGGTGGCGTGCGTCGGCTGCATCGAGGCAATCAGGTTCAGCTGCTTGAAGCGCGGGATATCGCTCAAGGCAATGATCTGCGCATGCTCGATGCGGTTGCGCAGCTCGCGCCCGCCCACGGCCTTGTAGGCGCCCTCGAAGCCGTCCAGCACCTGGCGATTGGCCGCATCGCCGATCGCATGGATATTGACCTGGTAGCCGGCCTTGAGCGCGGTCTGGATCTTGGATTCCATCGCCGCATCCGTCTCGAACAGCAACCCTTTCTGGTCGGGCTTGTCCGAGTACGGCGCCAGCAGCGCGGCGCCGCGACTGCCGAGGGCGCCGTCGGCAAAGAGCTTCACCGAGCGCACCGTCAGGTGGTCCTGGCCGTAGCCGATCAGCGGGCCGCTCTTCGACAGCGCCTGGAAGTCCTCGCCGGTGCCACCGATCATGGCGTAGATGCGTGCCGTGAGCTCGCCATGGTCAGCCAGCTTGCGGTAATCGTCGATGATCCTGGCGCTCACGCCCGCGTCAGCCGCGGAGGTCAGGCCCACCGAGTTCAAGTGCGCCACCGCGGCCTTGAGCGCCTCGATGCGCTCGGCGTCGTCCGGCTCCGGCAGCACGCGATTCATCAGGTCCATGGCCCGGTCGACCAGCACACCGCTCGGATTGCCCTGCGCATCGCGCTCGATGCGCCCGCCCACCGGATCCTTGGTCGCGCGCGTGATCCCGGCCGCCTGCAGCGCCTTGGTGTTGACCCACTGCGCGTGGCCATCGATCCGCCCGAGCACCGCCGGATGGTCGGGGATCACCGCGTCGAGCTCGCTTGCCAGCGGAAAGCGGCCCAGCTTCCAGATGACCTGGTTCCAGCCCGAGCCCCGATACCACGCGAGCCCCGGGTGCGAAGCCGCGTAGGCACGGATCCGCTCCTGCGCCTCCTTGAGGCTGGTCGTGCCGGTCAGCTGGATGCGCTTCTGCTCGAACCCCAGGTCGATGACGTGCCCATGCGCGTCGATGAGGCCCGGCAACAGCGTCTTGCCGTGCCCGTCGACCACGCTCGCCGCCGGGAAGGCCTTACGGAGCGCTGCCGCATCGCCGGTGCGCACCACCTTGCCGTCGTCGAATACCAGTGCGCCGAAGCGCTGCAGCTGCCCGCCCGCGAGCGTATAGCCGTTCACGTTCTCGATCAGCGTCGCGGCGGCATGCGCCCGGGGCGCGGCCAGCACACCTGTGGCGGCCAGCACGACGGCCGCTGCCGTAGCAGCTTTGGACATGAATTTCATATGGATCCCCCTGTGACTTGCGACGCGCCTATCGGCCATTATTCCATAGCCCAGCCCGATGTACGTTGTCGAGCGACGGACTCGCGGCGGGTCAGGGCCAGCGTCTGGCCGAGAGCGGCATCATGCGGTAAAAGGAGGGTTCCTGAGAGAGGAATCCATGGACACCGCTTCGGCCATGCGTCCGACGCAGAAGTCGACGATCGAGCGCCTGTATCCGCGCCTGACGGACGCGCAGGTCGCGCGGGTCGTGGCGCGCGGTGAAACTCGCGCGATCAGGCGCGGCGAAGTCCTGATCCGCAGCGGCGATCTTCATGCGCCGTTCCTGCTGGTACTGAAAGGCGAGGTGCGCGTATACCGCCGCAAGCTGGACGGGGAAGACCTGATCGTCGCCCACCTGCCGGGTCAGTTTACCGGCGAAGTCAGCCTGCTGTCCGGCCGCCAGTCCCTGGTCGAAGCGCGCGCCAGCGAGCCAGGGGAAGTGTGCATGCTCGATCGCGATGCGTTGCTGCGCCTGGTGCAGACCGACGCCGAGATCGGCGAGATCCTGATGCGCGCCTTCATCATGCGGCGCGTGGAGTTGATCGCCCAGGGTGTGGGCGATGTCATCGTGATCGGTTCGAGATTCTGCGCGAAGACCCTCGGCGTGAAGGAATTCCTGAGCCGCAACGCCCATCCCTATACGTACATCGACCTCGATCGCGAGCCGGATGTGCAGGCGGTATTCGATCGATTCGGGATCACGGCAACGGACATTCCGGTCGTCGTCTGCCGTTCCGAAACCGTCCTGCGGCAACCCACGCCCGCGCAGATCGCCGACTGCCTGGGCTTCAACGCCGCGGTCGACACGACCCACGCGCACGACGTGGTCGTCGTCGGCGCCGGACCCGCAGGTCTCGCCGCCGCGGTCTACGCCGCCTCTGAAGGGCTCGACGTGCTGGTCATCGAGAGCCGCTCACCCGGCGGGCAGGCCGGCTCGAGCTCGAAGATCGAGAATTACCTGGGATTTCCGACCGGCATCTCGGGCCAGGCCCTGGCCGGACGCGCCTACACGCAGGCGCAGAAGTTCGGCACGCAGATCCTGATTGCCCGGAGCGCCGTGCGCATGGAGTGCAGCCAACGGCCGTATGCGATCGCGATCGACGACGCCACGGCGATTCGGGCGCGGACCGTGGTACTGGCGACGGGCGCCGAGTATCGCAAGCCCCAGCTCCAGGATCTCCCGCGCTTCGAGGGCCTGGGCGTCTACTACGGCGCCACGTTCATGGAGGCCCAGCTCTGCGTCGACGAGGACGTCATCGTGATCGGCGGCGGAAATTCGGCCGGGCAGGCCGCTGTCTTCCTCGCTCAGACGGCGCGGCGCGTGCACATTCTCGTGCGCGCGGCAGGGCTCGCGGACACGATGTCGCGCTACCTCGTCCGGCGCATCGAGGAGAATCCGGCGATCGAGCTGCACAGGCACACCGAGCTCGTGGCGCTCGAGGGTGAGGGGCACCTGCAGCGGGTGCGATGGCGCGACAATGAAAGCGGTCGCGTCAAGACGCAGCAGGTGCGCCACGTCTTCGTCATGGCGGGAGCCATGCCGTGCACCGCGTGGCTCGAGGGCTGCCTCGCGCTCGACGACAAGGGTTTCGTGCTGACGGGCCCGGACCTGTCGCCGGCAGTCCTCACGAAAGCCCAGTGGACGCTGGAGCGTCGGCCGTACCTGGTCGAATCGAGCCTGCCGGGCGTATTTGCCGTCGGCGACGTTCGCTCGGGCAATATCAAGAGAGTGGCCTCGGCGGTCGGCGAAGGCTCGATCGCCGTTTCGTTCGTGCACCGCGTACTGGCGGAATAGGAGCCCCGGTCATGACCAGCAGCCCGTGCCCACATCTCCGTGCTGTTACTGACGTGAAGACATCGAAGCGGCACGTCTGCGAAGAGTGCATCAAGACCGGCGATCGCTGGGTGCACCTGCGAACCTGCCAGCAGTGCGGACGGACGTTGTGCTGCGACTCCTCACCGAATCAGCACGCGTCCAAGCACGCGCACGCAAGCGGCCACCCGGTCATCGCATCGGCCGAGACCGGCGAGCGCTGGCTCTATTGCTACCCGGACGAGCAGTTTCTCGAATACTAGGCCGCTCCACTCACTACGCTCCAATTGATCCGCACGTGCGGGTCGTTGAGCTCCGCCCGCCGCTCGCGCAGCCTCGATCCGTGCGGCCATGGGCGATGGCATGCCATAGCCTGCGCAGAAGGCTTCGGCCGCGGCGGCGGCGCTGCTCATGGGATCATCGGATTGCGGATTGTATGGCTGAGCGCCGCCCCGGTAATGGACACGGTCTTGATACCGGTCACCGTCCTGGATTATCGTGACGTCGACTGCCCGTTCGTACTCAATCAATAGCAGTTCGACCCAGTCGAAACAACGGAGTCAACGTGAACAACGAATCCAAGGAGAAGCTGCTGAAGCTGGCGCTGCGCCTGTTCGGCGTGATCTTCCTCCTCGTCTATCCGCTGGGCCTGATCTGGCCGTCAGGCTGGGTCTGGCACGGGGGCATGGGCTTCTACTACCTGCAGATGATCGCCGGCATATACGCGGTACTCGGTATCTTCCTGATCATCGCCGCCAACAACCCGGGCGCGCATCGGAGCCTGATTTCATTCACCGCCTGGTCGAGCCTCGTGCACGCACTGATCATGGGCGCCCAGGCGCTGGGCGACAAACACGAAGCCGGTCACCTGATGGGCGATGTTCCCGCGCTCATACTGGTCGCCGCGGTGCTGTGGTACCTCGCGCCTGCGAGGCAATGAGCCGCGATGGCCATTAAGCGACCCTCCAAGAGCCTGGGCGCGCCGATCCGCAGGGCGGCGAGCTCACCCGGCCTGCGACACGTCGACGTCCTGGCCCCGCAGCGGATGATCGCCGGCAACAACTACACCGGCTGGTTCTGCAAGAACAAGGCGTGCGGGCGCGTCATCGCAATCGCACCCGCACCCGCCGACGGCAAATCGACCGCAACCGGATCCGACGACCAGCTAGCGGCGATCAAGTGCCCGCACTGCGGAGACGAGGATCTTTACCGCTGGAGTGCGCGGGGCGAGCACTTGTACGTTGCGGGGAGTGCCGCGACGTAGAAGTCGGCCGCCCTCGGCAGCTGGGAGTCGGAGGCCGTGGCACGTGCGCGGATTGTGCCCACGCTCAAGTCAGGCGCAGTCGCAACACTTGCGCCGGACGGTTCGGTCCGGCCCGCATTTCTCCCTTGGCCGGCTCGACAAGTTGCCGGTCGGCGAGTTTCCTCCGGATATAGCTCCAGCTTGGAGCGACTGAACTGCTTCTTGGTCAGTGATCGGGTGGGTTTGGTCATGGACCGATCATCCACGGTTGGCGACCCGACGGTGCAGATCCTACTTTGCCCTCCGCACCACCACCGCCTTGTCAGACTTCTTCACCTCGAAGTGCTCCGAGGCATCGAGTAGGTCGCTCAGCTTCCCGTAACCATAGTTGCGCGAATCGAAGTCTGGCTGCTTCTTGGTGAGGATGCTCCCCACCGCGCCCAGATTTGCCCAGCCGTTGTCATCCGATGCATCATCTATCACACCGCCCACGAGGTCGATGAATTCACGGTCGCGATCGAGTTCGGCAGCGGCCTTTTGTTGCGGCATCTCCCCCGCGACGCGCGTAAACACCTCGGTATAGATGAAGCGATCGCAGGCCGCTACGAACGGCCGTGGCGTCTTCTTCTCGCCGAATCCATAGACGCGTTTGCCCGACTCCTTCAGGCGAGATGCCAGGCGTGTGAAGTCACTGTCGCTCGAGACGATGCAAAACCCATCGAGGTTGCCCGCATACAGGAGGTCCATCGCATCGATGATCATCGTGCTGTCCGTCGCGTTCTTGCCTTTGGTGTAAGCAAACTGCTGCATGGGCTGGATGGAATGCTCGAGCAGCGATTCCTTCCACTTGGCAAGATTTGGCGTCGTCCAGTCGCCGTAAATGCGGCGCACAGTGGCGCGGCCAAACTTGGCCACCTCGTCAATCAAGCCCTTGACGATGGCTGGATTGGCGTTGTCGGCATCGATGAGGATGGCGAGCGCAGCGCTGGATTCTTCGGGGGTGGCCATTTTGTTTCGTCACCTTATCGACAAGCGTGGTGGCACTCAAGTGGCGACCTTCCGATCAGGCTGCCTGCCGCTCGCACAGCACCCTTAGCCGCTCGCTGAACTCACTTCGCTTGCAGCTTGTCATCAGCAACTGATGCGTCGCGCGGGTCATCGCCACGTAAAGCAGTCGCGCCTGTTCGTTGGCGTCTTTGTACGGCCAGAACCCCAGACCCGCGATGGCGACTACGCGGTACTGCAGACCCTTGCTACTGTGCGGCGTCATTAGCTTCACCGTGGCCCGCAAGGGGTTGAATGATTTGGACGCGGCATCCTTCAGCCAGTCGAACGGCACGCCGAGACGAGTGAACGCGGCCGCCAGCTCATCGGCAACGAACGGCGCTGTGTAGAACACACCCATCTCATTCCACCCAACGCCGCTGCGCTGCAAGCTCTTCAGCTGCTCGCCAATGTACACACACTCCGCTTCGAGTGACGCGAGTTCCGCGAAGCGCGGTGACTCACCGCTTCGACCCCCTGGCTCTGGGGAGATCAGCGGAACGCCATCCTCGTCTGCCTCCACTGGCGACAGTAGCTGCGCGGCAAAGCTGCGCGCGCAGGTGAGAATCTCATCGGTATTGCGGTAATTGCGTCGCAGGATTTTGGTACGGCCAGCAGCCGCGATGCCGAGGCTCCGGAATGAGAACGACTTCGATCGATTCGGGCTGTAGATCGACTGCGCGTCGTCATATAAAAGGAGCAGCGAGTTGCTTTCCGGGTCGAGCATCTGCACCGCGAGTTTCAGCCATTCCGGTGCAAAGTCGTGCCCTTCGTCGATTAACACGGCACCATACTGTGCCCGCGGAATCTGCCCGCGATCCACCGCGCCGATGACCGCGCGCACCATGGCTTCGTAGTCGCCCGTCTGAGGAGCCGCTACGTGGTACAGACGCAACTGATCTGCGCACCATGCGTGGAAGGTGCTTACCATCACGTGCTTGCCCACGCCCTGGGCGGCAAAGTAGTGGCGCAACCAAGATGCCAGCGCGCGATTGAATACCAGAACCAGAATGGGTTTTTGCAGTGTCCGGGCCAGGTACTGGCAGCGATAGGCGAGGATCAGGGTCTTGCCCGAGCCCGCCACGCCGTGAATGATGCGGTGCCCACTGCCGAGGCTTCTTGCAATCTCTTCCTGAGCCAAATCCATTACCCGAAGCACGTCGGCGTCGGCGACTGTTGCTGCCTCCGAGTGCGCTGGCGGTAGTAGAGCCTGTTGATGGATGCGAATCTCCGGAAATAGTCGCCAACGGATGCGCTCTACCTGCGGCAGCGTCAGCTTGCTCTCGAAGCGCACGTTGAACATGCCCCACAAACGTGACTGGAACTCCTCCGTCTCGACGGACTCGGTCATCTCGTCCTTGCAGATCACCAAATGCGGCTGAAGAACCTCGCGCAAACCGGAGCTGTCAAATTGCCTCCGCGTGATGTTTGTCAACACTGCGCCGTAGCCATAGGGGAATGTCAGTCCCCCGGCAAATGGCGATTCCGGAGGGTTTACCAGCTGGGGGTCTTGCTTGAACAAGTCGACGACGGCGTTCGCGTACTGCCGCGCTTGCTCCAGCGGGCTTCCGACCACCTTCACTCCGGCGTCCGTGATGAGCGTGAATCGAGTCGGGTCCGCCTCGCGGATCGTATCCAACCGCCAGTCCTTCACTTCAAGGATCAGCACACCCCGCCCAGGGTGCAGGATCATGAAATCCGGGTGCTGATGCCGCGGCCCTACCGGCACGTCGTACCAGCACAAGTAGTCATCCTCCAGCAGTTGACGCAGACGTTCGGCGAAGCGCCTCTCGCCAGGAGTAGCGCCGCCGCCAGGACTGGAAAGGAGGGTCGCCATCAAATAATCAATGCCAGAATGCTGCCATTTATGACACCTCGGAATTCACAGTTCGGGGCCGGCGCAGCCGACTATGGAATTTGCCTCGGCGAACGGGTGAGGTTGCGCACAGTCCGTGACCTGACACCCGTCTAAGCCCCACTCTAAGAGCACGATGCCGTTGATTTTGGAAGGCTTCGTGACCGCAAGGGGTACATGGGCGTTCGCTTCAGCCGATCGATCTCTTCTCTGCCCATGGACACCTCCGCACCCACGATCATCGCGCTCGGCCGCCCTCGGAGGCCCGCTCGCGGACGCCACGCGCCATGCGCAGCACATTTTCGCGGTGAAAATCCAGGTAATGCCGCTGTCCCTGGGAGAAGGTACCCACGTCCACACGGCCGCCGGGATCCACACCCATCCGCTTCAGGGAGTTCGGATCGGCGACTGGTGACACGATCAACTGCGCGGAGTCCTCAAAGGAAATGAAACCCTTGTCGAACAAGTGATCAACCGTCGGCGTCAACAGCAAACCTTTCTCGCCGTCGAGTCTCTGGTCGTTGCTGCTGTCGCGCCACGGCTGGACGTGGCTGGCTATGAGGTGCTCGAGGCGCTCGACCTTGGTGATGCGACAGGCGCGCTCAATGGACCGCACGTTGTCTCGGAATAGGCCCTGGCCGCGACGCGCCTGCACGAGTGCCGTTCTTTCAGTTTCGCGGATCACGGTGTCCGCAACGATGGCGACCTCGACTCGACGCTCCCATTCCTCTATATCACGCTCGGGTGCTGGCGTGTCGCGCTGGATCCTGTTGATCTCCTGGCCGATATCGGCCACGCTCGCCGCCTTCCTGCCGATTAACGCGAAGAGGGTCGCCGAGAGCGCTGCCCCGATCTGCGTCAGGTACACACTCTGCAGGCCATTGCCGTCTGGGGTCAGTGGTGGCCAGGGTGGAATTGAACCACCCACACGCGGATTTTCAGTCCGCTGCTCTCCCAACTGAAACACTGGCGGAGAGAGTGCACACTTGATTCCAGCGGAGTTCACTCAATATTCTGCACCTGCTCCCTCATTTGCTCGATCGCGACCTTCATCTCGACCGCGATTCGCGTGGTCTCCAGGTCCTGCGACTTCGACGCCAGCGTATTCGCCTCGCGATTGAATTCCTGAAGCAGGAAATCCAACCTTCTCCCCGCCGCCTCCGGCCCAGACAGCGTCCGCCTCGCTTCCTCGATATGCCCCGTGAGCCGATCGAGTTCTTCCGCCACATCGAGTCGGTGCAGCAGCAACACGACTTCCTGCTCGACACGCTCCTTATCTAACTCGCCCCCAAGCTCGGCGAGTCGTTCCTCGAGCCGCGCGCGCACGCGAGCAAGTACCTCGGGCAATCGCGCGCGCACCTGGCCGATCAGCGCCTCGAGCGAATCGCACCGCTGGACGATCACATCTGCGAGCCGCTGCCCTTCGCGGCCGCGCGCCGCGCTCAAGCCCTTCAGGGTCTCCTCGAAAACGCCGCGCACGGCCTCGTGCAGCATCGCGGGATCGAGCTGGTTCTCGCGCAGCACGCCGGGCCAGCGCAGAAGCTCGAGCACGTTGATGTGGCCATACTCCGACACGACGCGGGCGATCTGCTGGGTACGCGCGAGCAATGGGGCGAGCGCGGCCTCGTCGACCTGCAATTCTCCGGCCATGGGCGCCCGGTGCTGGATGGTGCAGTCGACCTTGCCGCGGCGCAGTTCCTTGGCGAGTGCCTGGCGGAGCTCCGATTCGATCGCGCGGCAGCTGTCGGGGAGTCTTACGGTGGCGTCGAGGAAGCGGTGGTTGACGCTGCGGATCTCGCACACCAGCGTGCCGAAGGCACCGCTCCGTTCTTGGCGGGCGAAGCCAGTCATGCTGGATATCATGTCAAATGCCCCCGGAATTTCGCGGAAATTACGGCCCCGGCGCTGACTTGGAGCGTCCCGGGATGTTATAAGTCCACCAATATAACTCATTGATTTGGAGCATGCTTGCGCGTTGAACACGCTGAACTGAGCCTGCAGGGGGCGCGCGAGAGCAACCAGGATCGAGTCGGCACCGAGGTCGTGAACGACGCGGCGCTGCTGGTCGCGGTCGACGGCATGGGCGGGCACGAGGCGGGGGAGCGGGCCGCCTCGATCGCGCTCAAGTGCATCCTCGATCGCTTCCGGGCGGCCTCGCACCCGATGCTCGATCCGATCGGCTTCCTGCACCTGGCGCTCGGGGCCGCGCACCAGCAGATCGTGAGCATCGGGGCGGACATCCCGGTCGAGAACCGGCCGCGGGCGACCATCGCGCTGTGCCTGGTGCAGAAGGGTTCGGCCTATTGGGCCCACGTGGGCGACAGCCGGGCCTACCACCTGCGGCACGGCAAGCTCGTCGCGCGCACGCGCGATCACAGCCACGTGGAGCTGCTGGTGCGCGAGGGTGTCATCGGCCCCGATCAGGTGCACAATCACCCGATGCGAAATTTCGTCGAATCCTGCCTCGGGGGCGAGCCGTTGCTGCCGGAGATGGAGCTGAGCCGTCGCCAGCCGCTCGAGCAGGGCGACGTGCTGCTGGTCTGCACGGACGGCCTTTGGGCCGGGGCGAGCGACGAGGCCATCGCCAAGGCCTTCGCGGACGCCAAGATGCCCTGCGGCGAGGCGCTTTCCACGCTCGGGGCCGAGGCTGTGGCGGCGAGCGGCCCGAGCTGCGACAACACCTCGGCGGCCGCGCTCCGGTACATGGAGTAGCCCATGGCGACCCGTCGCAACGATCGGGCGGCCGATGCCCTGCGCGCGGTGCGCTTCACGCGCCATTACACGCGCCACGCGGAAGGCTCGGTGCTGGTCGAGTTTGGCGACACGCGCGTGCTGTGCACGGCCACGGTCGAGGATGGCGTGCCCGCCTTCCTGCGCGGCAAGGGCCAGGGCTGGGTCACGGCTGAGTACGGCATGCTGCCGCGGGCGACGCATTCACGCTCGGCGCGCGAGGCGGCACGCGGCAAGCAGACGGGCCGGACGCAGGAGATCCAGCGCCTGATCGGCCGCTCGCTGCGGGCCGTGGTGGATTTGCGGGCGCTCGGGGAGCGCACTGTTACTTTGGATTGCGACGTGCTGCAGGCCGACGGGGGCACGCGCACGGCCGCGATCACCGGCAGCTACGTGGCGCTTGCGGATGCGGTGTCGAATTTGCGCTCGCGCCGGGTGCTGGGCGCCAGCCCGCTGCACGGGCAGGTGGCGGCGGTGTCGGTCGGCATCGTCGGTGGGCAGCCCGTGCTCGACCTCGACTACGGCGAGGACTCGGAGGCCGAGACCGACATGAACGTCGTCATGAACAATGGCGGCGGCTTCATCGAGGTCCAGGGCACGGCCGAGGGCCACGCCTTCCGGCGCCACGAGTTCGACGCCCTGCTCAACCTGGCGGTGGCGGGCATCGGCGAGCTGTGCGCGCTGCAATCGCAGGCATTGATGGATTAACCGGTAGGCTTGGGGATGAGCGGCGGGGGATTCGAATGAAGGTGGTGTTGGCAACCGCGAACCCGGGCAAGCAGCGGGAATTTGCCGCCATTCTGGCCTCGCGCGGCTTCGAGCTGGTGCTGCAATCGGAGCTCGGCATCGCCGTCATCGAAGAGACCGGCAAGACCTTCGAGGAGAACGCGCTGCTCAAGGCGCGCCACGCGGCCGAGAAGTCCAACATGCCGGCGCTGGCGGACGATTCGGGGCTCGAGGTCGACGCGCTCCAGGGCCGGCCGGGCCTGCATTCGGCTCGCTTTGCGGGTCGTGGCGCCACGGACGAAGAAAACAACGCCGCCCTGATCGCCGCGCTCGCCAACGTGCCGCCGGAGAAGCGCACCGCGCGCTACCGCTGCGTGGTCGCGCTGGTGCGCAACGCCAAGGATTCCTGCCCACTGATCGGGCAGGGTACTTGGGAAGGGCACATCGCGCTTAAGGCTGCCGGCACCGAAGGCTTCGGCTACGACCCCTGGTTCATCCCGGCTGGCTCCAATTGCACGGCCGCCGAGCTGAGCCCGGCGCTCAAGAATGCCCTCAGCCACCGCTGCGCGGCGCTGCACGAGCTAATCGTGCGGCTGGATACATGCATCTAGAGGCGCCGCCACTCGCGCTGTACCTGCATTTTCCCTGGTGCGTGAGCAAATGCCCGTACTGCGATTTCAACTCGCACGCGCTGCACGCCGAGTTGCCGCAGCAGGCCTACCTCGAGGCCCTGCTGGCCGACGTCGACGCCCAGCAGGGTGGGGTGGCCGGACGATCCGTGCGCAGCCTGTTCCTGGGCGGTGGCACACCGAGCCTGTTCGATCCGGGCGCCATCGGTCGACTGCTTGAGGGCCTGCGGCAGCGGCTGACGATTGAGTCCACCGCCGAGATCTCGCTCGAGGCCAACCCCGGCACGATCGAGCGCGGACGCTTTGCCGACTACCGCGCAGCCGGCATTACGCGGGTCTCGCTCGGGGCGCAGAGCTTCGAACCCGCGATGCTCGAGCGCCTCGGGCGCATCCACTCGGCCACCGAAACAAGAACCGCCGCCGAGGAGCTGCACGCGGCGGGCCTCGCCAACTTCAACCTGGACCTGATGTACGCGCTACCCGCCCAGTCGCTCGAAGGCGCGCTCGCCGACGTGCGCGCCGCGATCACGCTAAAGCCCGCCCACATCTCGCACTACCAGCTCACGCTGGAGCCCGGCACCGTGTTCGGCGGTCGGCCACCCTCGGGGATGCCGAAAGACGACCTGGCTTTCGAGATGCAGCAACTATGTCAGGCTGAACTCGCCGCGGCGGGCTATCGCCAATACGAAACCTCGGCCTACGCGCGCGAGGGCGCGCGCTGCGCGCACAATCTGAACTACTGGCGCTTCGGCGACTACCTCGGCGTCGGGGCGGGCGCACACGGCAAGCTCATGCACGCGCCGGCCTCCGTGACCCGCACGGTCCGCGAGCGCGAGCCACGCCGCTACCTCGCGCGCGGTCACCAGGGCGTGCCGCCCGCGACGCCGGTGAAGGCAGAAGAACTTCCGTTCGAATTCATGTTGAACGCGCTGCGTCTCGTCGACGGTTTCGAGGAATCACTGTTCGAATCACGCACCGGTCTCGCCTGGAATACCGTGGCCGAGCGAATGGGGCGGCTCGCGGAGCGCGGATTGGTGGTCCCAGCCGGCGAAACCAGCCATATAGAAGGAACAGGCGGCCGGCACTGGCGGCCGACAGAACTCGGCCAGCGATTCCTGAACGACCTGATCGCCGAATTTTTGCCAAGCCGGACGGACGCTTAGGCGAAATCGCGCCGCGGCGGCCGCTCTTATGCACAGCGACTTTGGGGCCGGGGCAAGAATTAGCCTTTTACGGCCCGCATTGCAGGCCGGACGGCATTTTAGACCTCTAAGCCATTGATCAAACAGACTGTAATCCAATGGTCATTTTCTGTCCAAAGCGAAAGAAAGGCCAAAATGACACCTAAACTGGGCCCCGGACGGGCCGTTCTGCACAGAGTTATCCACAAAATTTGTGGATAAATGGCCCCGGCCGGGGTGGCGGGGCGAGCCTACTTGTCGGGCAGGGCGCCGCAGGGCTAGACTGCGCGCCCTTTTTTAATGCCGGCCCGGCCCCACATAGGCCAGTCCACGGCGACGAAAGCTCTCGAGGTGACGGCCATGAAAGCAGCGACCCATCCGGATTACACGGAAATCACCGTGACCTGCAGCTGCGGCAACAGCTTCAAGACGCGCTCGACCCTAGGCAAGGACCTGCAGGTCGAAGTCTGCTCGAACTGCCATCCTTTCTATACCGGCAAGCACAAGATGGTCGACACGGCGGGCCGCGTCGACAAGTTCCGCAAGAAATACGCCGCGGCCGCCGCGCCGCGCTGAGCTTCGGCACATGCGCTGGGCGCGACCCTCGGGCCGCGACCGGTCTTCTGCGACGCAAGTCCGCACTGCGCTTCCTTGCGCAGGGTGTGAAGCGACACCTTGATTCCCGAGTTGCGCATATGTAACGCTGCGACTGGACGCGCCGCGTTACCTTTGCGTGGCCGGTTGCGAAATCACATCCGAGGCCCGAGCGCGCGATGGAAAAACCGCCCTACGAACTGCTGAATCCGGCGACCGGCACCAAGTCGAAGCTGCCGGTGCGCTCAGGCACGATCGGGCCCGATTGCATCGACATCGCCGAGCTCTCGAAGGACCAGGATGTCTTCACCTTCGATCCCTCGTTCGGCGGCACGGCGGCCTGCGAGAGCAAGATCACCTTCATCGACGGCGATGCGGGCGTGCTGCTCTATCGCGGCTACCCGATCGAGCAGCTCGCAGCCCGCAGCACCTTCATGGAAGTGGCCTACCTGCTGATCTACGCCGAGCTGCCGAATGCCGAGCAGCTCAGCCGCTACCGCACCAGCATCACGCGCCACACGATGATCAACGAGTCGCTGCTGCGATTCACGAACGGCTTCCACCACAACGCGCACCCGATGGCGATGGTGTCCGCGGTGGTGGCCTCGATGGCGGCCTTCTACTACGACTCGATGGATATCCACGATCCGCGCCACCGCGAGATCTTCTCGCACCGGATCATCGCCAAGCTGCCGACGATCGCCGCCGCGGCGCACAAGCACGCACTCGGCCAGCCCTTCATCTACCCGCGCAACGACCTCGACTACTGCGAAAACCTGCTCAACATGTACTTCTCAGTGCCCTGCGAGCCGTACCACGTCGATCCGGTGGCGGCCCAGGCGCTCGACCTCCTGCTCATACTTCATGCCGACCACGAGCAGAACGCCAGCACCTCGACCGTGCGGCTCGCGGGCAGCACCGGTGCGAACCCCTATGCGGCGATCTCGGCGGGGGTCTCGGCGCTGTGGGGCCCGGCGCACGGTGGCGCCAACGAGGCCGTGCTCGACATGCTCGAGGAGATCGGCACGGCCGACCAGATCCCGAAGTACATCGGGCTCATCAAGGAAAAGAACAGCCAATTCAGGCTCATGGGCTTCGGGCACCGGGTCTACAAGAATTTCGACCCGCGCGCCAAGCTGATCCGCGAGGCCTGCCACCGCGTGCTCGCGAAGCTCGGCAGCTCCGACCCGCTGTTCGAGCTGGCCCTGCGGCTCGAGGAAATCGCCCTCAAGGACGACTATTTCATCTCGCGCAAGCTCTACCCGAACGTCGATTTCTATTCGGGCGTGATCTACCGCGCGCTCGGCATCCCGCGCACGATGTTCACGGTCATGTTCGCGATTGCGCGCACCGTGGGCTGGGTGGCGCACTGGATGGAGATGATCTCCGACCCGGGGATGCGGATCGTGCGGCCGCGGCAGCTCTACACCGGCCCCACGCGCCGCGAGTACGTCGAGGTCGCCAAGCGCCGCTGAGCTCGTAGGGACCACATGCCGGGCTGCGCCGTATTGCCCCGAATCCTGGTGGTGGCCGCTCTGCTGGCGGGATCCAGCGGCTGCGAGAGCTATTACCTGTCTGGCGAGCTCAAGGATGTGAAGCCCAGCGAGTACCAGCGACTTGCCAGCCCGCAGCCCGTGGAGGTGGTGTTCGAGTTCAAGAGCGACGGACAGACCAACGATGCTGGCACTTCGAAATGGGCGCAGTTGGTGTCGGATACCGTCAGGGAAAGCGGGCTGTTTTCCCAGGTCACCAACGAACCGGTGGCTAGCGGGGCGCTGCTTGCCATTACGCTCGACAACACTGGAGACGATGCGCTCGGCAAGGATTTGGGCAAGGCCGCTGTCACCGGTCTCACCTTCGGATTGGTCGGCAACACTGTGCATTTTCGCTACGTCTGTAGCGTCGACTATCAGGCTTCACCCCACGCGGAGCATGTGTCACATGTGGTCCGCGACTCGATCTTGTGGTCAAACGGACGGGTGTCAGTGCCGAAGGGCGCAATCGAGGTGCGCGATAGGCCAACCGCCGTGCGGACCCTGACCCGCCAGGCCGTCGGCAATGCGTTGAAGGACCTGTCAGCCGACCCGAAGTTCGGGAAATGAACCGCATTCATTTCCTGCCCGTTGCGGCGCTGCTGCTGGGATGTGCGCTACTGACGGGTTGCGTGACCCGGCTGGCGGAGCATGGCCCGACGTCCGAAGGCATCCGGCAGCTGCGCGATTCCGGCATGTCGCGGGTACGCGTCGGCGCCTTTGCACTGGCTTCCGGGGTGCCCGTCGATACGGATCAGCACGTGAGCATTCGCGGCCGCCTGATCCTGCCCACCGATGGCGTGTCGTTTGCGCAGTTTCTCCGGGATGCGCTGCTCGTCGACCTCAGGGCCGCAGGCAAGTTCGATGCCGCTGCGCCGACGGAGCTCCGCGGTGAACTGCTGAAGAGCGAACTGCACGCAAGCGGAACCTCCGAAGGCCACGGAACCTTAGCCGCGCGGTTCCATGTGTCTCGCGGCGGACAGGTGCTATTCGACAAGGAGCTGGAGGCGCGGGACACCTGGCCATCGTCGCTCATGACTCCGTGGGCGATTCGCAATGGCCGGAATGGCTATGCCGATCTCTACACCAAGTTACTGTTGGGGCTTTACGCCGATAAACAGTTCATCGACGCCTGCACGGTAGCTGGCGCCGGGGCTGAGGAGGCTAGTTCCTCGCCGCCGCCCCCGCCGTCACCAACGCCTCCACCTCGGTGACATCCGCCCTGCGCATCGGGCGGCCATCGACCGGGCTGACCGGCGTCTGGCGGATGCCGTCCACCGGGAACACCGTGGCGTGGATCATGTGGTCGTCGAGCTCGAAGCGCACCGCGGGGTAGACCTGGAAGCGCTCGGCATCGAGCCGCAGGCGGTGCTCGCTCATCTCGTGGCTGACGCCGCGGTCGAGCAGGCTCAGGGCCACGGCCTCGGGGTTATCCACGAACAAATGCAGCTGGACGTCGCTGTGCGCGGTGGCCGAGCCCGTCAGCACCGGGCCGACGAGCCGCGGGGAGTAGGCGCCGAGCGAACGCATCGCGCGCAGTGCCGCGCGGCGCTGGGCCTGGAGCGTCTCGCCGTGGGCCTCGCCGCCGAACAGGCGCTGGTAGGCCACGAGTGATTCCTCGACCTCGGCGTTGCTGGGCAGCGCGCCTTCCTCGGTGATGCCGAAGCGGTCGGCGGCCTTGCGCTTGGCGGCGCGGAAGTCCTGGATGCCGTGCTCGGCCATGACGCGCGCGGCCTCTTGGGCGACGGCACGGCGGAGGTTCTCGTTGCGGGGGGACTTGCGTCGGGGCATGGCTAGAACAGCGGCTCGCCGCTGGTCGTGCCCGGGTTGCCGGGCACCGAGTTCGCGGTGGGCACCTTGTCGATGAAAAAATACTCCGAGATCGCGTTGGCGTCGTTCGGCGGCGCCAGCAGGCCCGTCGACGGGTTGATGCGCGCCGTGACGAGCCCCGGCGGTATCGGCCGCGGCACGTCCGGGAGCCCGCGCAGGCCCTCGCGCATGAGCCGCACCCAGATCGGCACAGCGACGCTGCTGCCTTCCTCACCCTCGCCGAGCGATTGCTCCTGGTCGAAGCCGACCCAGACCGTGGCCTCGAGATCCGGGTTGAAGCCGTTGAACCAGGTGTCGTGCGATTCGTTCGTGGTGCCGGTCTTGCCGCTGATGTCCTCGCGGCCGAGCACGCGGGCGCGCACGCCGGTGCCGCGCTTGATGACGTCCGCCATGATGTTGTCCATGAGCCAGGCGTTGGCGGCCGTGATGATGCGCGGGGCGCGGCGGGCCATGGCCAGCATCGGCGGCAACTGCTGGTCCAGGGGCGGCGCGAGCGTCAATACCTTGGCCGCACGTGCCGTGGCCGCGTCGGACGGCGCGCTGCCCATGGGCGCCATGAGCGGGCCGGCGCCGCCGCCCGCTCCTGCCGCGCTGTCGCCTGCGCCGCCCGCCGCACCAGCGGTGACCACGGGCCCCGCCAGGGGCGAGGTGGCCTCATCGCCCGGGCCGCAGCCGTTGCAGACTTCCCTCGGCGCCGCCTGCCACACGGTCTGGCCGGTGCCGTTGTCGATGCGCTCGATGAAATACGGCGTGATCTTGTAGCCGCCGTTCGCAAACGCCGCGTAGCCCGTGGCGACCTCGAGCGGCGTGGCCGGGAGCGTGCCGAGCGCGAGCGTCAGGTTCTTGGGCATGACGGCCGGGTCGAAGCCGAAGCGGGAGGCGTATTCGATGACGTCCTCCGTGCCGACTGCCCGGAGGATCCGAATCGAGACCAGGTTGCGGGAGTGCACGAGCGCCTCGCGCAGCCGCGTCGGGCCGCTGAACTGGCCGCCGTCGTTTTCGGGGCGCCAGGTCTGCTCGATGCCGCCGTCCGCGACCACGACCGGGGCGTCCATGATGACGGTCGCCGGCGTGAAGTCGTGCTCGAGGGCCGCTGAATAAAGGAACGGCTTGAAGCCCGATCCCGGCTGGCGGCGCGCCTGGGTCACGTGGTTCCAGGCATTGCTGAAGTAGTCGAAGCCGCCGACGAGCGCGACGACGGCGCCGTCGTGCGGGTCGAGGGCCACGAGTCCACCCGCGACCTGCGGGATCTGGCCGAGCTGGGCGTTTCCGCGGCCGTCACTGATCACATAGATGAGGTCTCCGCGCCGCAGCAGCGCGTCGACCTTGCCGGAGGGGGCGCTGCCGCGCGCCCAGGCCACGCCGTCCCAGTTCACCTGGGCGAAGCCGCCGCCGCGCAGGTAGACGCGCGCGGCCGCGGGCGCGACCGAGACCACGGCCGCCGGCGTCAGGTTACCGACCGGGAGCAGGCTCGCGAGCTGGTTGTCGAGTTCGCGCACCCCGGCACTGGAGTCGAGGTTCACGTGGCGCACGGCGCCGCGGTAGCCGTGGCGGCGGTCGTACTCGATGAGCCCGAGCCGCAGTGCGCGGTTGGCGGCGGTCTGCAGCCGGCCGTCGATGGTCGTGATGGCCTTGTAGCCGGCGTCGATTGCGCCCTCGCCGAAGCGGGCCACGACCTGCTGGCGGATGATCTCGGCGACGTAGGGGGCCTCGATGTCCGAGCGCGGGGCGAACTCGCGGGGCTTGATCTCCTCGTTCATGGCCCGCCGGGCCGTGTCCTTGTCGATGAAGCGCAGCGCGAGCATGCGCTGCAGCACGTAGTGGCGCCGCTCGGTCGCGCGCTGGGGGTTCGTGACCGGGTTGTAGCGCGAAGGGGCCTGCGGGAGCCCCGCCAGCATGGCGGCCTCGGCCACCGAGAGATCGGAGAGCGGCTTGCCGAAGTAGACCTCGGCCGCCGCCGCGACCCCGTAGGCGCGCTGGCCGAAGAAAATGACGTTGAGGTAGGTCTCGAAGATCTCCTGCTTGGTGAATTGGTGCTCCATGCGCAGCGTGACGAAGATTTCCTGGAGCTTGCGACCGACGGTTTTTTCCCGGGTCAGGAACATGTTGCGGGCGGTCTGCATCGTGATCGTGCTGGCGCCCTGCGCGTAGTCGCCGGTCGTGAGGTCGACGTACATCGAGCGCAGCATGCTGAAGTAGTCGATGCCGCCGTGGCGGAAGAAGCGGTCGTCCTCGGCCGCGAGGAAGGCCTCGCGCACGAGCTGCGGGATCTCCTCGTAGGTCACCGGCACGCGGCGCTGCTCGCCGATCTGCGCGATCAACGCGCCGCTGCGCGTGTAGACGCGCAACGGCACCTGCAGCGGGAAGCTGCGCATGCTCGCGGCCGTCGGCAACGTCGGCGAGAGGTAGACGTAGCTCGCCAGGAAGGCATAGATGACGCCCAGCACCAGCACCGCGGCGACAATCCCAAGGCTAATCAACAAGCGCAGCGTGCGGGACTTCACCAATTGCGACTTCATTTGTTGCCTTGGACCAGCCTAGCGTGTTGAAGTGCGGGGCCGTGACATATCGCAGCCCATTGCCACGTATCGCGCGCCAACCCAATACGTTCGATACGGGTGTTCGGGGTCAATTCCGTGAGACCACTCACGTTCAATTTAACCGATGGCTGATATATATTGCCGTGCCGATGGGGTCTGGTTCGCCATTGTGGCGTGTATCTTACTGATTAAGGAAGGGAAACCGTGTTCCTGTTCTCGCGTAAGAACCGCCAGTTGCTGGGGTTGGATATTACAACCTCCTCGATCAAGTTGATCGAGCTGGCTAATTCCGGTGGACAGTACGTCGTCGAGTCCTACGCGGCCGAGGCGACGCCCGCGAATTCCATGAATGAGAAGACGCTCGTCGACCCGCAGGCGGTCGGCGAGGCGATCCGGCGCGCGGTCAAGCGCTCGGGTGCGACCAGCACCGAGGTCGCGATCGCGATCAGCGGCGACGCGGCCATCACCAAGGTCATCCAGATGCCCCGCGGGCTGCGCGACGCGGACCTCGAGGCCCAGGTCGAGATGCAGGCCGACCAGTACATCCCCTTCCCCATGGACGAGGTCAGCTACGACTTCGAGGTGCTGGGCCCCTCCGAGAAGGACGCCGAATCCGTCGACGTGCTGCTCGTGGCCTCGCGCTCCGACAACGTCGAGCAGCGCCGCGCCGCGGTGGCGGCCGCCGGCCTCAACGTCCGCATCGTCGACGTCGAGGCCTTCGCGCTCGAGAACGCCTGCAAGCTCATGACGCACCAGATGCCCGACGGCGGCATCGACCGCACCATCGCGGTCGCCGACTTCGGCGCCAGCAGCACCACCTTCAGCGTGCTGCGCAACCTCAAGATCATCTACACCCGCGACTTCGCCTTCGGCGGCCAGCAGCTGACCGAGGAAATCATGCGCACCTACGGCCTGACCATGGAAGAGGCCGGGCGCGCCAAGAAGGAGGGCGGGTTGCCAGGCAACTACCAGGCCGAGGTGCTCGACCCCTTCATCGACGACATGACCCAGCAGGTCAGCCGTTCGCTGCAGTTCTACCTGGCCTCGGGCAGCGGCCGCGAGCAGCCTGAGAAGATCCTGATCTGCGGCGGCTGCGGCAACGTCACCGGCGTCGCCGACGTGATCCAGAGCCGGGTCGGCATCACCGCCGAGAAGGGCGATCCCTTCGGCCAGATGAAGCTGTCGGCGCGGGCGCGGGCCCAGGCTGTGCAGCGCGACGCCACCGCCTTGTTGACTGCCTGCGGACTGGCCCTGCGGAGTTTTGACTGACATGCCACGCATAAATCTACTGCCCTGGCGTGACCAGCAGCGCAAGGAGCGCAAGCTGGCCTTCTTCGTCGCCCTCGGCGGCGCCGCGTTCGGCGCCCTGGTGACGGCCTTCGCCGGCTACCTGCTGTTCAAGTCCATGATCAGCTCGCAGGAGGCGCGCAACGAGCGGCTGCGCGCCGAGATCAAGTTCGTCGACCGCCAGATCGAGGAGATCAACGACCTCGAGACCCAGAAGCAGCGCTTCATCGCCCGCATGCAGGTCATCGAGAAGCTGCAGCGTTCGCGCTCCGAGGTCGTGCACCTGTTCGACGAGATCGCCAAGAACATGCCCGATGGCACCTACCTGACCACCTTCAAGCAGG
The DNA here is from genome assembly GCA_963778855.1 of uncultured Gammaproteobacteria bacterium. Classification (GTDB taxonomy): domain Bacteria; phylum Pseudomonadota; class Gammaproteobacteria; order Steroidobacterales; family Steroidobacteraceae; genus FEN-1191. The sequence continues at coordinate 90,286 of CAVZWC010000006.1, forward strand.
ACGGCACCAAGCTCAAGTTCGAGGGCGTGGCGCAGTCCTCGACGCGCGTGTCGACCTTCATGCGCAACATCTCGGCCTCGCAGTGGATGAAGGATCCCGAGCTCGAGGTCGTCGAGGCCAAGTCGTCGGGTAACATCGTTGGTAACAGCTTCGTGCTCGATGCCAGCGAGATCGTCACCGCCGGCAGCGATGACGACAACGCGCCCGTGAAACCGAAGCACGCCCGCGCCGGAGGGACGCCATGAACCTGCTGCAGGAACTGCGCGCCCTCGATCCGCGCGACCCGGGCCGCTGGCCGTTCGCGGTGCGCGCCGGCGCGGTCGGCGTCTGCTTCGCCGTGGTCACGCTGATGGCGCTCTACTTCTTCGTCTGGACCGACCTCAACCCGCAGCTGCAGCAGCTCGAGGACCAGGAGCAGCAGCTGCGCCAGGAGTTCCGCAACAAGCACTCCAAGGCGACCAACCTTGACGTCTACAAGCAGCAGCTGGCCGACATCGAAAAGTCCTTCGGCGCCATGCTGCGGCAGTTGCCGAGCAAGACCGAGGTCGACAACCTGCTGGTCGACATCTCGCAGACCGGGCTGGCCGCGGCGCTCGACCAGAAGCTGTTCCAGCCCGACACCGAGATCAAGAAGGATTTCTACGCCGAGCGGCCGATCAAGATCCGCTTCGCGGGCAGCTACCACCAGTTCGGCGCCTTCGTCAGCGGCATCGCCGCGTTGCCGCGCATCGTGACGCTGCACGACGTGCAGATCACGCCGGCCAACAAGAGCGGCGGCGGCGCCTTCGACCAGCTGCAGATGGACCTGACGGCCAAGACCTACCGCTACCTCGACGACGAGGAAGTGGCGTCGGCCGAGGCCGACCGGCGCAAGGCGGAGAAGTCCGCCCGGCGGCCGCAGGGTTGATGGACCGGACCTAAGCAACGGGTAAACGGATGAAGCAGCAGCAAAACGGGCCCTGGCGGACGCTGGCATTGATGGCGCTGGGCGCCGTCGTGCTGGCCGCGTGCTCAGGCCGTGACGGCGACCTGAGCCGCTTTATCGAGGCGACCAAGAAGGAGCCGGGCGGGCGCGTCGAGCCGCTGCCCGAGGTCAAGCCGTACGACAGCTACGTCTACTCGAGCAGCAGCCTGCGCTCGCCCTTCGTGCCCGGTGGCTCGCGCGGCGCGGCCAGCGGGCCGCGGCCCGAGGTGCAGCGCAACCGCGAGTTCCTCGAGCAGTTCTCGCTGGACACGCTGAAAATGGTGGGCACGCTCAAGCTCGACAATCAATTCTACGGCCTGGTGCAGGTCGCGGACGGGCGCGTGCAGCGCGTGCTGGTCGGCAACCACCTCGGCCAGAACGACGGCCGCATCACCGACATCATGGCGAACAGGATCAGTGTGATTGAACTCGTGCCGGACGGGCTGGGCGGGTACATCGAGCGTCCCGCGGCCCTGGCATTGAACGAGTGACCGGAATGGAGAGTAAGCGAATGAAGCGACCAACCGCCGTCAACCACCTGCGCCGCGTCCTCGCGCTGGCGTGGGCCTGCCTGGCCGCAGCGCTCGTCACGCCGGGCGCACGAGCAGCCGACGCACCCGGCAACACGCTGCAGTCGATCGACGTGCAGGCCCAGGGCGGCAAGCAGGTCCAGATCACGTTGCACCTCAGCGGGCCGGCGCCTGAGCCCATGAGCTTCACCATCGACAAGCCGGCGCGCATTTCGCTCGACCTGCCGGGCACCACGCTCGGGCTGACTTCGCACCGCATCGACGTCAACTCCGCCGGTGTCGACACCGTGCTGGCGGCCGAGGCCAACGGCCGCGCCCGCGTGGTGCTGAACCTCGAGAGCCTGCAGCCCTACCAGACCCGCGTCGCGGGCAACGATATCGTCGTCACCGTGGGCTCGGCCGCCGGCCAGGCGAGCCCGACCAGCGCCACCACCAGCGCCGCGGCGCCCGCGGTCGTGCCGGCCTCCGGCAGCCGCGAGATCCGCAGCATCGACTTCCGCCGTGGCGACGGCGGTGTCGGCCGGCTGATCGTCAAGCTCTCCGACCCGCGCACGCCGATCAACCTGAGCCAGCAGGGCTCGCAGATCACCATCAGCTTCAGCGACGCCGGGCTGCCGAAGAAGCTCGCGCGCCGCTACGACACCCAGGATTTCGGCACGCCGGTGCAGGGCTTCGACGCTATGCGCGTCAACAACGACACCCGCATCGTGCTCTCGGCCACGGGCGAGTTCCAGCAGCTCGCCTACCAGTCGGACGACGAGTACGTGGTCGAGGTGCAGCCGGTGACCGCGAAGGCCGCGGCCGCGGCGGCCGACGAGAAGCACATCTACAGCGGCGACAAGCTCTCGCTCAACTTCCAGGACATCGACACGCGCGCGGTGCTGCAGCTGCTGGCCGACGCCAGCGGCCAGAACATCGTCGTCAGCGACAGCGTCAAGGGCAGCGTGACGCTGCGCCTGCAGAGCGTGCCCTGGGACCAGGCGCTCGACATCGTGTTGCGCACCAAGGGCCTCGACAAGCGCCGCGATGGCAACGTCATCATCGTCGCACCCTCCGACGAGCTGGCTTCGCGCGAGAAGGCCGACCTGGCCTCGAAGAAGGACATCCGCGAGCTGGCGCCGCTCCATACCGAGTTCCTGCAGGTCAACTACGCCAAGGCTGCCGACCTCGCGATGCTGCTCAAGAACAACGCCAACGCCAATTCAGTGCTGTCGATGCGCGGTAGCGTTGCAGTCGACGAGCGCACCAACACGCTGCTGCTGGTCGACACCGCGGAGGGCCTCGATGCGATCCGCAAGATGGTCACGACGCTCGACATTCCGGTGCGGCAGGTGCTGATCGAGTCGCGCCTGGTCATCGTCAACGACGACTTCGAGCGCGACCTGGGTGTGCGCGCCGGGTACACGGGCATACACAGCAACGGCAACAACGGCCTGTTCATGACCTCGGGCACTTCCGCCAGCACCGACACCGGCCTGAGCTCGGCGCTCAGCAACCTCGGAAGCACCGGCACCGTGAACCCGGTGCAGGTGCCGACCGGCGACAACGCCGCCAGCCGCTACAACGTCAACATGCCGGTCGCCAACCCGGCCGGCAGCCTGGCCTTCCTGCTGCTCGGATCCGACTATATCGTCGATCTCGAACTCACGGCCGCGCAGGCCGAGGGGCGCGGTGAGGTGGTGTCCTCGCCCCGCATCATCACTGCGAATCAGAAGGCGGCGAAGATCGAGCAGGGTACGGAGATTCCGTACCAGGAAGCGGCCTCGAGCGGTGCGACCACGATCTCGTTCAAGAAGGCGGTACTGTCGCTGACGGTGACGCCGCTGATCACGCCGGATAACCGCATCATCCTCGATCTTGTGGTTACCAAGGACAACGTCGGTCAGGTGGTCGTGACCTCGGGCGGCGTCAACGTGCCCTCGATCGACACGCGCACGCTGACCACGCGCGTCATGGTCGGCGACGGCCAGACGGTGGTGCTCGGCGGCATCCTCGAGACCGATCGGCGTGAAACGGAAAAGAAAGTGCCGTGGCTCGGCGACATCCCGGTGCTCGGCTACCTGTTCAAGAGCACGATCAAGACCAATAAGAAGAATGAGCTGTTGATCTTCGTGACACCGAAGATCCTGCGTGAAGGGGTAAAGGCCGGCTGATCGGCCGCGGATTGCCCATGGACAGACTCCCAAGATCAATCGCTCAGGTGAACAAGATGCGTACACTTCGATGGTTCTCGGCCTTGGCGCTGCTGGCGCTGGCTGGCTGCGGCAGCGGCGCGGGCAACTGCGACTCAGCCTTCACCAGCAGTTGCGGCAGCGGCAGCACCGTAAGCCCCGTGGCGAAGCTGACGCTGGTGACCAGCATGGCGCAGCTGCCATCGGATGGCTCCAAGTCCGCGACGATTACCGCGCAGGCGCTCGACGCCAACAACAACGTGGTGCCGAACGTCACCGTCGTGTTCCAGACCGATTCCGGCGTGCTGACGCCGACGCAGCCGACCACCGACCCGGGCGGACTCGCGCTCGCCACGCTGAGCGCCGGCCTTGACCCGACCAATCGCACGATCACGGTGACTGCGACTTCCGGCACGACGATGGCCACGGTACCGGTGACCGTCAACGGCACGGCGGTGGCGCTGACCGGCCCGTCGAACCTGGTGCTTAACAACACCGGCGATTACAGCGTCCTGGTCACGGATGCCTCCGGCCAGGGCATCGCCGGCACCCCGGTTACGCTGAGCTCCAGCGCTGGCAACGCGATCACCGCCAGCTCGACCAATACCGACAACAACGGTCGCGTGACCTTCACGGTTGCCGCGAGCAATGGCGGCACCGACACGATCACCGCCTCCGCGCTCGGCCAGCAGCAGACCAAGTCGGTGAACATCAGCACCCAGGACTTCACCATCGCGGTCACCGGCAGCAGCACGGTGGCGCTGAACACGCCAGCGACCGTGACGGTCACCTGGCTCAACAATGGCACGCCGGTGGCCGGCCAGCCTGTGACCTTTGCCGCGACGCGCGGCACGCTGACGCCCGCCACGCCGGTCGCGACCGACGCCGCCGGCAAGGCCAGCGTGACGATCAGTTCGCTCGGCGCCGGCCCCTCGGTCGTGAACGCCAGCGGTACCGGCGTGAGCACGCAGCTCAACCTCAATTTCGTCGCCGATAATCCGAGCCAGATCGCGCTGCAGGCGGGGCCCGCTTCGGTCGCCGTGCAGGGCCAGAGCACGATCACGGCCCTGGTGCGCGACGCATCGAACAATCTCGTCGAGGGTGCGACGGTCACGTTCCAGATCACGGCCGACCCGTCCAACGGCGGCCTGTCGACGGCCTCGGCGGTCACCGATGCCCAGGGCAGCGCGCAGACCGTGTACACGGCCGGCAATACCAGCAGCGGCGCCAACGCCGTCATGATCACCGGCACGGTCAAGGCCAAGGGTGGCGCCACGACCTACAACGCCACGACCAACCTGACGGTAGGCGGCCAGACCGTATTCCTCTCCATGGGCACCGGCAACACGATCAGCGCCGTCAATGACGCCGTGTACCAGATCGTCTACTCCGTGTTCGCCGTCGACAGCGGCGGCTCGCCTGTGCAGAACATGCCGATCTCGCTGAAGATCCTGCCGGTGGCCTATGGCAAGGGCGCGATGGTCTGCAGCGCGGCGAATGTCTGGGTTCCCAACTACACCACGCTCAACACGGATAACGACGCGTACAAGAACTATACGCTGTGCAACAACGAGGACACCGATTACTCGGGCAACATCAACTCGCTCGGCGTGGTCGCGGGGATCCCGGTCAAGGACTACAACACCAGCGGCAAGCTCGAGCCCGGCAACATCGCGGTTGTGTCGCCGAGCTCGGGCAACACCGACACCAATGGTCGTCTCGACGTGGTCATCCAGTATCCGAAGGACCACGCCTACTGGGTCATGGAGACCTTGATCTCGTCGACCACTGTGCAAGGTACTGAAAGTTCTGCCAGCGCGACTTTCTTGCTCCCGGGCCTGGCGGATGACTACTCGGACTGCAAGAAGGCCCCGCCGGGACCGGTCAGCCCATACGGAACCGGTTCTACGACCCCGGCCGTCTGCTCCGACCCGAACTGATCGACGAGGGTCGTTCGGCAAGCCCAGCAGCGGCCGCCGAAAGGCGGCCGCTCTGTTTTATGCTATGCGCCATGCAGGGCAGCGCCAACATCTATCTCGTCGGTCCGATGGGCTCCGGCAAGACCGCCGTCGGCCGCCAGGTCGCGCGGCTCGTCGGCCTGCCCTTTATCGACAGCGACCATGAGATCGAACAGCAGTCCGGCGCGGACATCCCGCTGATCTTCGAGCGCGAGGGCGAGGCGGGATTCCGCAAGCGCGAGCGCGAGGCAATCGCGCGGCTCACTGCGCAGACCGGCGTGGTGCTAGCCACGGGCGGCGGCGCGGTGCTCGACGCCGACAACCGGCGGCTGCTGCGCGAGTGCGGCTGGGTGGTCTACCTCGAGACCTCGGTGGCACAGCAGGCCGAGCGCGCCGGGCGCACGCGCAACAGGCCCATGCTTGGAAGCGCCGACCCGCAGCAGCGGCTCGCGGAGCTGATGGAGTTGCGTGAACCGCTGTACCGCGAGGTCGCCGACTTCATCGCCACCACCACCGGCAGGCGGGTCCGGGCCGTGGCCGAGGAGGTAGTGCGGGCCTGGCGCAGCACCGGCGCCGGTGCGGGCGCGGATTCGGGCTCGGGCGCGGGCGCGGGCGTGTAGGGCAGCGGTTATACTGCGGCCGCCAGCGCGCCGTCCGCATGCAGACACTTACCGTAGAGCTCAACGATCGCTCCTACCCGATCAACATCGGGCCGGGACTGCTGCGCCAGCCGGCGCTGCTGCGCTCCGTCGTGCCGGCGAGCGACGTACTGCTGGTCAGCGACACGACGGTGGCGCCGCTGTACGCCAAGGCGCGTCACCGACGCGCTCGACGGGCGGCAGGTCGTCGAGGTGATCCTGCCGGACGGTGAGAAGCACAAGTCGCTGGCGACGGCCGGGCGCGTGTTCGACGTCATGATCGCCAATCGCCTGGGACGCGATGCGCTGGTGCTGGCGCTCGGCGGCGGCGTGGTCGGGGACCTCGCCGGCTTCGTCGCCGCCTGCTACCAGCGCGGCGTGGATTTCGTGCAGCTGCCGACCACGCTGCTGGCGCAGGTCGACTCGTCGGTGGGCGGCAAGACCGCCGTCAACCACCTCGGCGGCAAGAATCTGATCGGCGCCTTCCACCAGCCGCGCGCCGTACTCGCCGATACCGACGCGCTCGCGACGCTCCCCGAGCGCGAGTTGCAGGCCGGGCTCGCCGAGATCATCAAGTACGCACTGATCTGCGATGAGGCCTTCCTGGTCTGGCTCGAGCACAACATCGACGCGCTGCGCAAGCGCGACGCCTCGGCGCTCGAGCGCGCGATCTTCCGCTCCTGCCAGATCAAGGCACAGGTCGTCGCACGCGATGAGCGCGAGCACGGCGAACGCGCGCTGCTGAACCTCGGACACACCTTCGGCCACGCGATCGAGGCGGCCACCGGTTACGGTGAGTGGCTGCACGGCGAGGCGGTCGGCGTCGGCCTGCTGATGGCGGCGAGCCTGTCGCAACGCCTCGGTCGGCTCGAGACCGCCGACGTGGAGCGCGTGGCCGAGCTGCTCAGGCGCGCGGGACTGCGCACCACCCCGCCGCAGATCGGCGCGGCGCGCGCCGCCGGGTTCATGAGCGTCGACAAGAAGGCCAGGGCCGGGCGCGTGCGCCTCGTGCTGCTGGCGAAGCTCGGCGAGGCCTTCCTCAGCGACGATTATCCCGACCACGACCTGCACGCCACGCTGCGGGCTCACCTCGGCGCATGAACCCGCCGCCTTCGGTGCCCGCCGCGCTCGCGCCCTACGCGGCGCACGACGAGCGCTCGCGCGGGCGGCGCCACCCCGAGCCGCCACCCGAGTACCGCGGCGAGTATCAGCGCGACCGCGACCGCATCATCCACTGCAACGCCTTCCGGCGCCTGGCGTACAAGACGCAGGTGTTCGTCAATCACGAGGGCGACCTGTACCGCACGCGCGTCACGCACTCGCTCGAGGTGGCGCAGATCGCGCGCTCGATCGCGCGCGCACTCGCGCTCAACGAGAGTCTGGTCGAGGCCATCTCACTCGCGCACGACCTCGGCCACACACCCTTCGGCCACGCCGGCCAGGACGCGCTGAACGAGTGCATGCGCGAGTACGGCGGCTTCGAGCATAACCTGCAATCGCTGCGCGTCGTCGACGAGCTCGAGGACCGCTACGCCGAGTTCCGCGGACTCAACCTGAGCTTCGAGTGCCGCGAGGGCATCCTCAAGCACTGCGCCCTGCCCAAGGCGCGCGAGCTCGGCGACGTCGGTCAACGCTTTATCGATCGCACCCAGGCGGGGCTCGAGGCGCAGCTTGCCAACCTCGCCGACGAGATCGCCTACAACAACCACGACGTCGACGACGGCCTGCGCGCCGGACTCATCACGCTCGCCGACCTGTGCGAGGTGCGGCTGGTACGGCGACACAGCGATGTCGTGCACACCGCGTATCCGCAGCTGCCCGAGCGCCGCGCCGTGCACGAGATCATCCGCCGCATGATTAACGAGGTCGTGATTGACGTGATCCGGACGAGCGCCGAGCTGCTGCGCGCGGCGGCCCCGGCCGATATAGACGCCGTGCGGCGGCATGACGAGGTGCTGATCGCGATGAGCGCCGAGGTTGGCGCCCAGCACCTGGAATTGAAGCGCTTCCTGCGCGAGCGCGTCTATCGCCACCACCGCGTGCTGCGCATGACCAGCAAGGCACGGCGCGTGCTCGAGAACCTGTTCGGCGCGTTCATGAAGGACGAGCGGTTGATGCCCGAGGACTATTGCGCGGCCGCGCGCGTGGCCGAGGCGGCCGATGGCCCACGCGGCCGCGCCCGCATCGTCGCCGACTACGTGGCCGGCATGACCGATCGCTACGCGATCCTCGAGCACCGGCGACTGTTCGATCCGGCGGAGCGCACTTGAGGGGGCAGGGCTGATGAAAAGTGGGATACCTGATCGCGAGCGGCTGATCTTCGCGCTCGACGTGACCGACGCCGCCGCGGCGCGCAAGCTGGTCGAGCAGCTCGGCGATGCGGTTCTGTTCTACAAGATCGGCCTCGAGCTATTCATGGCGGGCGAATACTTCCCGCTGCTCGAATGGCTGGTGGCGCGCGGCAGGAAGGTGTTCGTCGACCTGAAGTTCTTCGACGTCCCGGCAACGGTCGCGGCCGCGGTGCGCCAGCTGCGTAATCGCGGCGTGACCTTCACCACCGTGCACGGCAACCAGGCGATCATGGAGGCGGCCGCCGCGGCCAAGGGCGACGTCAAGGTGCTCGCCGTCACGGTGCTGACGAGCCTCGATCGCGGCGACCTCGATGACCTCGGGTTCAAGTGCGACGTGCAGCAACTCGTGCTGTCGCGCGCGCGTCGCGCGCTCGAAGCCGGATGCGACGGCGTGGTGTCTTCCGGGCTCGAAGCGCAGCTGCTGCGCCAGCACATCGACTCGCGCCTGCTCGTGATCACGCCTGGAATCCGCCCCGTCGAAAATCGCCCCAGCGACGACCAGAAGCGCGTGGTGTCGGTCGAGCAGGCCCTCGGCTACGGGGCTGACTACATCGTGGTTGGCCGCCCGATCCGGGACGCGGCTGACCCCAAGGCGGCGGCCGAACGCATCCAGGGACAGATTGCGGCGGCCGTGGCGGGCACTTCGGCGCACGGGTAGGGCATTGGTCGTGCGCCCTGCTCGCGGCCCTCGCGAGCTCTCCGGGCGTTTAAAAACAATAACTTAAGGGCTTCCAAGCCGGGGCGCGTGTCGGCCTGTTGGCCGGGGTAGGTCATCGCTTCGTAGTCGATGTCGCATCGCAGCATGCGCGGCCCACATACACGACTTAACTCATTGACATAACCGGGACTCGATAGATAATGTAAACTACTGATTGGGTTATGTTTAACCAAGGGGTAACACTTGGGCTCAGGGTCAGTCGCTGACGATGAAAGAACAGCGCTGCTCGAGGCGATCGAGGAGTCGCTTCGTCCGCTCATGCGCGCTGCTTTCGCCTACGGCGTGACCTACCAGGATCTCGTCGAAGTCGTACGCGCTCTGTACATCTTCGCGGTTCGCGAACGCAATCAATCGCAGGGCCGCCCCGCTGACGCCACGCGCCTCGGCCTCATGGCCGGCGTGACGCGGGGAGAGGTCGTCAAGTTGGTTAGGATCGCGACAGAGCGAGACCAGCAACGAGCGAGCTCATGCAGAAAGCGAATTGATCAGATCGGACTTGCTACTTGGCGGTGGCATGACGATCCAGGGTTTTCTACGCCGTACGGAGCGCCGCTAGATCTGTCATTGCAGCCTGAGGGGTCCTTTCGACTCTTTGGCGATTTGATTCGAGCGTCGGGTACTGAGTTGGATCGCGAGACAGCGCTTGAAGTGCTGCTGACAAATCGCTGTGCCGAGGTGCACGCAGGAAAGTTTGTTCGGTGTACGACCCGCGCGTTTCTCCCACTTGGGAAGGATCTGTCGAAGATTTCTCGCTTGGGATTAATCGGGAACGCGCTGCACTCCACATTCACCTACAACCTTTTTAAGGACGCCTCGGAGCCATCCTATTTTGATCGCGCGATGATTTCCGATTTTCCGCTTTCGCGTCAGGGCCGGGACACGATGCTCGCGCAGCTTCGAAGTGATGGTGAAGACTTTATTGACGGTATGGATCGATGGGTTTCAAACAAGGCTGTCGGATTTAGGGACGACGTTGACGGACGTCGGTATGGAATTTCAGCCGTGTTTTTTGAGGACGCCGGTGATTCACAACGGGCCGGTGGTGCGAGTAATTGGAATTTGACAGACGAGCTTGCGAGTTAACTCCGACACGAATGTTTTGACCGACAAGGAAGCAGTGATGACGATTAGGAAGAATATTATTGTTGCGCTGTCCATGGTATTGGCGATGTCCGTGATGAATGCGCATTCGGCCAATACGCCGTATCGCTTGATCCTGTCGGGTCCAGTTGAAAATGTGGACAGAGCAACTAACACTGTAACTGTGTTGGGCCATCGTATGACGCTTAGAAGTGTCTCTAGCATTCTTCCTGGACACACGTTAAATGTGTTTGGTGCGCTCGAATCAAATGGCTCGATGCGGGCGGCAGTCGTTCAGAACACTACACGCTACGCCGCCAGTGGTGATCGGGTTCAGTTGGCTGGCTCTGTAACGGCCGTGGACAGGGCGCGCGGGTTAATGTCCGTTGGTGGTGCTGTGGTGGATTACACGTCGCTCCTAGGGAATACGAAATTTTTGGCTCCCCACGTCGGTGACATTGTCAAGGTGATAGGTACGCAACCCGCTGGACGGGGCGTGATCTTGGCAAACGACATTGCGAGATTCCAGGGCGTCAACGCCGGCGGTCAGGCTGTTGGTGTTAATGCTGGTGGCCAGGCGGTAGGTGTTAATGCTGGTGGCCAGGCGGTAGGTGTTAATGCTGGCGGTCAGGCGGTAGGTGTTAATGCTGGCGGTCAGGCGGTAGGTGTTAATGCTGGTGGCCAAGCGGTGGGCGTCAACGCTGGCGGTCAGGCGGTAGGTGTTAATGCTGGCGGTCAGGCGGTAGGTGTTAATGCTGGTGGCCAAGCGGTAGGTGTTAATGCTGGTGGCCAGGCGGTAGGTGTTAATGCCGGCGGTCAGGCGGTAGGTGTTAATGCTGGTGGCCAAGCGGTGGGCGTCAACGCTGGTGGCCAAGCGGTAGGTGTTAATGCCGGCGGTCAGGCGGTAGGTGTTAATGCTGGTGGCCAAGCGGTGGGCGTCAACGCTGGTGGCCAAGCGGTGGGCGTCAACGCTGGTGGCCAAGCGGTAGGTGTTAATGCCGGCGGTCAGGCGGTAGGTGTTAATGCTGGTGGCCAAGCGGTGGGCGTCAACGCTGGTGGCCAAGCGGTGGGCGTCAACGCTGGTGGTCAGGCGGTAGGTGTTAATGCTGGTGGCCAAGCGGTGGGTGTCAACGCTGGTGGCCAAGCGGTGGGCGTCAATGCTGGTGGCCAAGCGGTGGGCGTCAACGCTGGTGGTCAGGCGGTAGGTGTTAATGCTGGTGGCCAAGCGGTGGGCGTCAATGCTGGTGGCCAAGCGGTCTGAAAGCGACCGGAGCACTTCAATTTTCTTAGCTGCTGTAACTCGGGATTTACAGCGCAACGAGACGTTCATTAAGAGGCAGGCGCGCGCATTCACCATTCCGCGCCCTCCTCAACTGAAAGATAAAGTCCGCGGTCGCTCTAATCCTTAGAATGCCGCGACATGCGCGAATCTACCCCTTTACTTAGGGGTACCAGAGTCTCCAAGATTATCTGTGCACACGCGCCAGATTTAGGCCGATTAGTGCACAGATAGCCTCAATATAATGGGCGCACATTCCGACCTGGAGCAACAGTGCGCAGGGTGACAACAAATGCCAGCCAAAACTAATACCAAGCAATCAGTTGTCTCAAGGGCCACGCGGCAGGTTCGCCGTGAACTTTTGACCCCTGTCATGGCCTTACTCCATAAGTCAGGTATCCCAAAGGTCAAATTACTCGCTGAGTGCAAGGCAGCAATTCGATCCGCATCTTCGTCAAGATTAAAGATTGTGCACATAAGTATCGGGCAGGAAGTCACGGGCATAGTAAATCGCTGGTTGAGAGACCCAAACTATCTGAATAACTCAGGTCGACCGGATGAGCTTCCGCTGAAGGGCAAGAGAAGTATTGGAACTTTGGTAAGGGCTTGCAAAACGACTGTGTCACCAAAAGAGGCTCTTTCCGTCATGGTTCGCTTTGGTGTTGTTAGACGAATACCATCGGGAAAATATCGATTGATTCGCCGCTTAATGGACTACGGTCACCCAGTGTACTTGCCGTTTGAACCCAACTTCAGATTCCTGACCGACGCAGCAAGGGTGTCTACCCGGAGATTGAGAAATTCCACCAGGCCCACTGGACTATTTTGGCAATGCGCTGACAATCCAAGAATTGATTCGCGTAAGGTCCGAGAATTTATGCAATTTGCGCAGCAGCGCAGCTTGTCATTCATGCATGAAATTAACGATTGGCTGGATGAGCATGAATGCAATGGTTCGCAGCCAACGAAGAGTTCAGTGAAGATGAAGCGACTTGGCGTTGGTTTATTTGGAATTTGTCATTAGAGATGCCAATCAATAACTAGCCAGAATAGATGATTGCTAAAGCCCGTCCAATGCATTCCCGTGCCACCCTCCAGCAGCGTGACATCAACGTTCTCGCGCACGCACTGTCGCCGGTGGCCAAGCTTTGCATGAAGAGCGGCATGGGGGCCGGCGAGCTGCTGATCGCGGCCAAGATTGCGTGCATCGGGGTCGCGGCCGAGACCGCGAAGCTGGGCAATCGTCTGAACCATTCGCGCATTGCAGCAGTGACCGGCTTGACGCGCAAGGAAGTGCGCACGCTGTTTGGCCTGGTAAAGACCGGGGTGGTGCCGCCGGGCAGGGAAGTCGCCAAGCAGCGCACTACGCGTGTATTGCATGGCTGGCGGACGGATCCGGAGTTCCTCGACCGGCAGGGAAATCCGAATCAACTCGTGATTCGGGGGCCTGGGCCAACCTTCCATACGCTGGTGCGCCGATACGGTGGCGACGTCACGCCGATTTCCGTGCTCAACGAGCTGGTGCGCAGCGGGGCGGCTTCGCGCATGAGTGGCGGGCGGGTGGTGATCCGGAAGCACACGCCGCGCGTCAGGGGCTATGGCTCCGACGTCGTGGCCGAGATCTCGAACCGGGTGCGCGACCTTGGGGCGACGCTCGTGGAAAACATCGAGCAACCGGAAAAGCCTATTTTTGTAGGCTTTCGCGATATCACGGGGCTGTCGACGGACGAGGCCGCGTTGTTTCAGGTGACATTCTCGGAGCGCGCCTCCTCCCTGGTCGACGGCGTCGGCAGGTGGCGCACCAGCCAGACACATGTACGTTCCGGTGCCAAGGACAAGAACAAGCCGGGTATCAGGGTCGGCCTGGGCGTATTTCTGATCGGCGAGCGACCGGCGACGGCGCAGGCCATGAAGTCCGTGAAAGCCAAGCCAACGCGGCTCGGCGCGCGGCGGCGCACTAAGCGCTAGCAGCGCTGGCGCCCGCCAGTTCGTTGCGGAGCTCCTTGCGCAGGATCTTGCCGACGTTGCTCTTGGGCAGCGAGTCGCGAAAATAGATATGGCGCGGCTGCTTGTAGCCAGTCAGATGCTGGTGGCAGTGTGCCATGAGCGCCTCGGCGGTCAGCGCGGGATCCTTCTTGACGACGAACAGGGCGACGACTTCGCCGGCGCGTTCGTCAGGCTCGGCGACGGCGGCCACCTCGGCGACGCCCGGATACGCGGCGACCACGTCCTCGACCTCATTCGGGAACACCTTGAACCCCGACACGTTGATGATGTCCTTCTTGCGGTCCTCGATGTACACGTAGCCGCGTTCGTCCATGCGGCCGATGTCGCCGGTGCGCAACCAGCCGTCGGGAAGCATGACCATCGCCGTCTCGTCGGGGCGCTGCCAGTAGCCGCGCATGACCTGCGGGCCGCGCAGGCAGATCTCGCCGATCTCGTTGATGCCGAGCTCGGCGCCGGCGTCATCGCGGATGCTGACTTCGGTTGACGGCAGCGGCAGGCCGACCGAGCCGGTAAAGCCGACGCCGACCAGCGGGTTCACGCAGCCCGCAGGCGAGGCCTCGGTGAGCCCCCAGCCCTGGGTGAGCACGCATCCGGTGAGCTGCTTCCAGCGCTCCGCGACCGCGCGTTGCACGGCCATGCCGCCGCCGACCGTGGCAACGAGGCGCGAGAAATCGAGCTTGTCAAAGCCGGTCGTGTTCATGAGCGCATTGAACAGCGTGTTCACGCCCATGAAGAACATCGGTGGATGGGCCTGCAGTTCTTTCACGAATCCCGGGAAATCCCTGGGATTGGCGATCAGGTGCCCCGTGCCGCCGAGCGAGGTGAACAGCAGGCAGTTCGCAGTGAGCGAAAATATGTGGTACAGCGGCAGCGCGCAGACGTAGGTCGTGTTGTCGATGGCCACCTGCCGGAACCAGGCGCGCGCCTGCAGGATGTTGGCCACCATGTTGCCATGGGTCAGCATGGCGGCCTTGGCCACGCCGGTTGTGCCGCCCGTGTATTGCAGGTACGCGATGTCATCGTGCCCCACGCTCACGGGCTCGGGCGCATCCGGTCCCGCGCGCAGCACGGTGCGCAGTGTGTGCGCACCCGCCAGCTGCCACGGTGGAACCTTACGCTGCACGTGGCGCAGCACGAAGTTGACGAGCGCGCCCTTGGGGAACGGCAGCAGGTCGCCGACCCCGGTCACGATCACGTAGCGCACGCCGCAGGAGGGCAGTGCCTGCTGGGCCACGGAGGCGAAGTTCTCGAGCACCACCAGCGCGGAAGCGCCCGAGTCGCGCAGCTGATGCTGGAGCTCGGTCGCCGTGTAGAGCGGGTTGGTATTCACCACCGCCATGCCGACGCGCAGCGCGCCGAACATGACCACCGGATACTGCAGGATGTTCGGCAGCATGATGGCGACGCGATCGCCCTGGCGCAGGCCCTGCTGCTGCAGCCAGGCGCCGAATCGACCCGACAGCCGGTCGAGCTCGGCGTAGCTCATGGCGTGGCCCATCTGCAGGAATGCGTGGCGGGTCGCGAACTGCGTGCATCCCTGCTCGATGAGCGCCTTCACCGAGGCATACTCGTTGGGATCGATTTCCGCCGGGGTGCCGGGCGGATATTGCTTGATCCAGAACCTGTCCATCCCGAGGCTCCCGCCGGCCGCGACCGGTCGTGTCAGAGTGGGCGCGCGCGCAGCAAGGGTTCGAGCGCCGGCCAGACATTATCCAGCAGAAGCGGCTGCCCGCGCGCGTTCGGATGCAGACCGTCGGCCTGCATGAGCTCGGGCTTGCCGGCGACGCCGTCCATCAGGAAGGGCACGAAGGCCGTGCGCTGCGCGCGCGCGAGCTCGGAAAACAGCGCGGCGAAGCCCTCGGTGTAGCGCTCACCGTAATTGGGCGGCATGCGCATGCCGACCAGCAGCACCCGCCGCTTGCCCTGCCTGGCCAGCGTGATCATGGCGTCGAGGTTGCTGCGCGTGGCTTCCAGCGGCAATCCGCGCAGGCCGTCATTGGCGCCAAGTTCGAGGATGACGATGCCGGGCTGGTGCGTGGCCAGCGCGTGCGGCAGCCGCTGCAGGCCGCCGCTCGTGGTCTCGCCGCTCACGCTGGCGTTCACGACCTGGAATCCGTACCCTTTGCGATGCACGCGGTCCGCCAGCAGACTGACCCAGCCCTTGTCGACGGCAACGCCGTAGCCGGCACTGAGGCTGTCGCCGTACACCAGGATGACGGGCTTGCCGGACGTGGCGGCGCGTGCCCCCGCCCCCGGCAGCGCGAGGGCGAGGCCCAGCAGGATGACGATATATCGCGACATGGTTCTCCGCGCGGAGCGGGTCGGCAGGCAGGTTAGCAGCCCGGAAGGCCCACTGACCATCGTCGAGGCGGTCTCCAGGTTGACGCAAGTGAGAGGGTCACGACCATGAGTCCGGAGCCGACAAGTGCGAAGGTGGCTCGATTCGGTCGCGCCACGCTGCGTTTCGACGTGGTCTCCGGTCTCACGGCCGCGGCAGTGGTTCTGCCCAAGGCCATGGCCTACGCCACCGTCGCGGGCCTTCCCGTTGCCGTCGGTCTGTACACGGCCTTTGTGCCGATGGTGGCCTACGCGCTGCTGGGCACGTCACGCGTGCTCAGTGTCAGCACCTCCGCCACGCTGGCGATCCTGGCGGGTACGCAACTTGGCCTCGCCGTGCCGGACGGCGATCCGGTGAAGCTGATCGCGGCGACGGCGACACTGACGGCGCTGGTCGGCGCAATGTTGCTGCTGGCGCGGCTGATGCGGCTGGGGTTCCTCGCCAGCTTCATTTCCGTCCCGGTGCTAGCCGGCTTCAAGGCCGGAGTCGGTCTCGTGATCGTGCTGGATCAGGTGCCGAAGCTGCTTGGAATCCACGTCGCCAAGCACGGGTTCTTCGGCGACCTCTTCAGTATCCTGCATCGGATGCCGGGCGCCTCTGGCCTCACCTTCGCAGTCGCCGCCGCAGCCTTTCTGGTGCTCATCGGTATGGGAAGATTGTGGCCGCATTCGCCGGCGCCATTGCTCGTGGTCGGCGGCAGCATCGCCGCGTCCTGGTACTTTGGGTTGCATGGGCTCGGGGTCGCCACGGTAGGCGCGATTCCGCAAGGATTGCCGCACTTTACGCTGCCAGATATGGGCCTGGTCAGGCAGATGGTGCCGGGCGCGCTTGGAATCGCACTGATGAGTTTCACCGAAACGATTGCCGCAGGTCGCGCCTTCGTCCGTTCGGACGATCCGCCGGTTGACGCCAATCGCGAGCTGATCGCCACCGGGGTCGGCAACGTGGCAGGCGCGCTGTTCGGTGCGATGCCGGCCGGCGGCGGCACATCGCAGACCGCAGTGGTATGCGCAACCGGAGGACGGTCGCAGGCGGTCTCGCTCGTCACAGCTGGCGCCGGGGTTGCGACCATGCTGCTGCTGTCCGGACTCCTGGGCTACCTGCCTTATGCCACGCTCGCGGCGATCGTAATCTACTACTCGATAGGGCTTATCCAGCCGCGCGAGTTCCTGGCAATCCGCCGCGTGCGCCGCATGGAATTTCGCTGGGCGCTCGCAGCTGCGCTCGGGGTACTGCTGTTCGGTACGCTGCAGGGGATCACCGTGGCGATCGTTCTGTCACTGATTGGCCTCGGTTATCACACCGCGCGTCCGCAAGTGCACGTCATCGGACGCAAGCGCGGCACCGACATCCTGAGGCCGTTGTCGGCCGAACACCCGGACGATGAAACCTTCGAGGGCCTGCTGATCGTGCGCCCGGAGGGTCGACTCTTCTTTCTCAATGTGGACTATGTGAAGGAGGCAATTCTCGCGCTGGACGCACGCTACCGGCCCCGCGTCATTGCGCTCGACATGAGCGCGGTGTCGGATATTGAATACTCCGCGCTGCTGGCGTTGATGGAGGGTGAGCGACACCTCACGGAACGTGGAACCATCGTTTGGCTGGCGGCGCTGACTCCCGACGTGCTGGAGGTGGTGCGCCGCGCGGGATTCGACCATCGCCTCGGCCGTGCCCGCATGCTATTCGATGTGCACGCGGCCATCGAGCGGCACAAAGAGCTGCAGGCGCCTCCGGCGGGCCTCCACGACAGACAGGCCTAGCAGGATGGTGACGAATCGCGACCTGGTTCTCCGCGCGGAGCGGGTCAGCAGGCAGGTTAGCAGCCCGGAAGGCCCACTGACCATCGTCAACGAGGTCTCGCTCGAGGTGCGCGAGCGCGAGAGCGTGGCCATTGCCGGGCCCTCGGGCGCGGGCAAGTCGACGCTGCTGGCGCTTCTGGCCGGGCTCGATACCGCCACCTCGGGCCGCATCTGGCTGGGGGGCGACGAGCTGACCGCGCTCGACGAGGACGGGCGCGCAAGAGTGCGCGCGACGCGGGTCGGATTCGTGTTCCAGTCCTTCCACCTGCTGCCGGCGCTGACCGCGCTCGAGAACATCATGCTGCCGCTCGAGTTGCGCGGGCGCGCGGACGCCCGCGACCGGGCGCGCGACATGCTCGCGCGCGTGGGGCTCGCGGAGCGCGGCAGACACTATCCGCGGCAACTTTCCGGTGGCGAACAGCAACGCGTCGCCATGGCGCGCGCGGCCGTCGGCGAGCCGAGCGTGTTGTTCGCGGATGAGCCGACCGGCAACCTCGATGCCGTCACTGGCGAGCGCATCATCGCGCTGCTGTTTGAGCTCAACGCCGCCGTGCGCACCACCCTGGTGCTGATCACGCACGATCTCGCGCTGGCTGGGCGCTGCGAGCGCGTGCTGACCATGGACGGTGGGCGGTTGACCTGACGCATGCTCGCCCTCCGCATGGCCTGGCGCGCGCTGCGCCGCGAGTGGAACTCGGGCGAGCTCGCGGTGCTGTGGCTGTCGCTCGTGATCGCGGTCGCGGCGCTAACCGGCGTGGGCTTCCTGGTCGATCGCATCGGGCGCGCCGTGCAGGCGCAGGCAAGCGAGGTGCTGGCGGCTGACGCGCGCGTCGAATCGCCGGAACCCCTTGCGCCGGAGCTGTCGCGGCATGCGGCGGCGCTGCGCTTGCAGACCGCGGCACTGACCACGATGCTGTCGGTCGTCTACCGCGGCGAGCAGGGCCAGCTGGCGAACATCCGCGCAGCGGGCGCGGGCTATCCGTTGCGCGGCGCGCTCAAGGTCGCCGCGCGCCCCTTCGATGCCGGCGCGGCGACGCGCGCGCTCCCGGAGCGCGGCGAGTGCTGGCCGGACTCGCGGCTGGCGGCGGCGCTGGGCGCGAGCGTGGGCGACACGCTGGCCGTGGGCGCGCTCGATCTGCGTGTCAGTCGCATCCTGATCAGCCGGCCGGACCAGGGTTCGGCCTTCGTCGAGTTCGCCTCAGCCCTGCTGATCAACGACGCCGACCTGGAAGCGACGCGGCTGGTGCAGCCGGCGAGCCGCATGCAGTACGCCATGCTACTGGCGGGCGGGGAGGCGGGGCTCGCGGCCTACGGCGAGTGGTTCAAGGCACGCGCGCGCAACGGCGAGCGCTGGGCCACGGTCGCGGACGCGAGCCCGCAGATCGGCGAGGCGGCGCGGCGCGCCGGTCGGTTCCTTGCGCTCGCGGGGCTGGTCGCGGTGCTGTTGTGCGCGGTCGCGGTGGCGATGAGCGCGCGTTGTTACCTGGCGCGGCACCTCGATAGCGTCGCGCTGCTCAAGGCGCTCGGCGCCTCGCGCCGTTTCGTGCTCAGCGTGCAGCTGCTGCAGCTACTGGGGCTGGCGGGAGCGGCGACGCTGGTCGGTGCGCTGGCCGGCTGGCTGACGCAGTACTGGCTGCTGCACGCGCTCGCTGGTTTCCTGCGCACCGACCTGCCACCCGCGAGCTGGAGCCCTGTGCTGGAGGGCTTCATCGTGGCCGTCGCGGTGCTGGCCGGCTTTGCGCTGCCGTCACTGCTGCAGCTCACGCGCGTGCCGGCGCTGCGCGTGCTGCGGCGCGATTCCGGACCGCCCCCGGCAACGCTGTGGCTGGCGCTGGCGCCCGCGCTGGTCGCGCTGGTCGCCGTGGTCCAGGGCACGCTCGGTGACTGGAAGCTCGCTGCGTGGTTCTGCGGCGGCATTGCCGCGGCGATCGCGGTGCTGGGCGGGAGCGGTTGGGGCTTGGTCCGGCTCGCCGGCCGCGCGCGCAGCGCCGCGAGCCTGGCGATGCGACACGGGCTCGCCAACCTGTCGCGGCGACCGGCCGCGAGCGTGGCGCAGATCGTGGCCTTCGGGATCGGCGTCATGCTGCTGCTGGTGCTGGCCGGCCTGCGCGGCGACATGGTCAGGGACTGGCGCACGACGCTGCCGCCCGGGGCGCCAAACTTCTTCTTCGTGAACATCCCCGCCGCGCAGCGCGCGGACTTCCGCGCGGTGCTGGAGGCGGCCGGCGCGCGGCAGGAACGCATGCTGCCGATGGTGCGCGGGCGGCTGGTGGCGATCAACGGCGTGGCCATGAGCGCCCGGCCGGCGCGCGGCGAGATGGCTGAGCGCGAACAGAACCTGACCTGGTCCATGGAACTCGGCGACGACAATCGCATCGTCGCCGGCCGCTGGTGGACCGCGGCCGACGCCGGGCAGCCGCTGGTGTCGCTGGCGAGCGAGTTCCAGGAAGCGCTCGGCATCAAGCTCGGCGATCGCCTCGAGTTCGATGTCGCGGGCGAGCGCGTCAGCGCGCGCGTGGCGAGCTTCCGCAAGGTGCGCTGGGACAGCTTCCGGCCGAATTTCTTCATCGTCTTCGTGCCCGGACTGCTCGACTTCGCGGCCGGCAGCTACATGACGAGCGCGCGCTACGAGCCGCGCGGCCCCGGCGCGCTCACCGGGCTGGTGCGCCAGTTTCCGGGCGTGTCGATCTTCAATGTCGGCGACCTGCTGGCGCAGGTGCGCTCGGTCATGGACAAGGCGATCACGGCCGTGCAGAGCGTGTTCCTGTACACGCTGCTGGCCGGGCTGACGGTATTGCTGGCGGCGGTGCAGGCGAGCCGCGATGAGCGCCGCTACGAGACGGCGATCCTGCGCGTGCTGGGTGCGGATCGCGCACTGCTGGCGCGCAATGCGCTCGCGGAGTTCGCCGGGCTCGGCATCCTCGCCGGGCTGCTTGCGGCCAGCGGCGCCGCGCTCGGCGGGCTGCTGCTCGCGCGCCAGCTCGAGATGCGCTATCGCTTCGATGGCTGGCTGTGGCTGGCCGGGGTCGTTGGCACGACGCTGCTGGTGGGCGCCAGCGGATGGCTGGCGGTGCGTCCGGTGCTGCGGCAATCGCCGCGTGCGGTGCTGAACTAGTGCACGACGCCGATCGTGACCCAGGCCTGCGCGACCGCGTCGCTGCGCAGGGTCAGGCCTTCGATCGCGAACTGGTAGGTGCCCGGGCCGACCGCGGTGCTGTTCAGCCCGATGCGCAGGTCGCCGTTGGAGTCCTTGAGCAGGTAGTTGATCACGGCCACGCGGCCCTGGTCCTGGCGGTCGATCGTCACGCGAAAGGCCGTGAACTTCGACCACGACATGTCGATGCGGAAGTCGGCCATCTGCGCGTTGCTGCCGCCGATCACGACCGCGGGGCGGATCGAAGGCGCGGTGCGGCTCGGAATCAGGCGCACGCTGCGGGTGCTGGTGGCGGGCTCGAGCGGCTGCTCGGCCGCGCGCTGGCGCAGCGCGGCGATGGCGGCGTCGCGCGCCGAGAGTTTGCCGGCCATGGTCAGGGCGGTGATGCCGAGGGCGAGCACCAGCACCGCGGCGGCGATCAATACGGGCAGCTTCTCCCACCACTGGCGCGGCTTGGCTTCCCAGGGCGGGGCGATGCCGCCGGCCTCGAGCAGGCGCAGCGCGGCGTGCACCTTCTCGGCGAGGCCGAGTTCATGGATCAGCTCCGGATGTTCGCGGCAATAGCGCTCGAAGTCGTGTACGCCGCGCACCGGCAGGCGGCCGGCGAGGTAGCGCTCGGCGATCTGGTTGCGCAGGATGAACTCGCGGTCCATCGGCATGGACTGCGGTACCACCGGAATGGCCTGCGGCGCCGCCGCTGCGGGTGCTGGAGCCGCGGCGGGGCGTGACCCGTCCTTGGTGGGCGGCGGCGTGATGAGCGGCGCGGTGCGCATCCTAGCGACGATGTGCCATTCGGACTGTCATAAGAGTATCGTGCTCCCGCCAAGCCGTGCGCGCATGGGTGCTGGCTCACACTTCGCGCGCGCGTTGGGTGCGATGCGAACTGCGTCGCACTTCCTGGCGGGGCCACGGTTGCATTGGTCCGGACTGGCGTCGGACAAATGGAGTGATCTGGATGGGTCATCGGAATTTCATGGTGGCGTTGGCCTGTGGCGCCGGCTGCTGGGCGAGCGCCCTGTGCGCGGCTGCCCCCGAGGAACTGGCGCTGACGATCTACAGTTCGCAGCAGCCGGGCGCGATCCCGGCGGATTTCTACCGCCCGGTGCCGGGCGGCGGAGTGCCGCCGGCCGCCGCCGTGCCAGGCTATGCGCTCGTGCGCCAGGATCGCGACATCGAGTTGACGGCCGGCCGTTCGACGCTGCGATTCACCGACGTCGCCGGCCTCATCGATCCGACCACGGTCAATTTCTCGGTGCCGGCCAATCCGCACGTGCGCGTGCTCGAGCAGAACTTCCAGTTCGACCTCGTGAGCACGTCCAAGCTGCTGCTGCGCTACCTCGACCGGCCGATCACCGTCGAGCGCAGCGTCGGCAACGAGACCTCGACCGTCACCGGCACGCTGCTTTCGGCCGCGGACGGCCTGGTGCTGCGCGGGAGCGATGGCAGCGTGCACGCATTGAACGGCTACTCGGCCGTGAAATTTCCCGAGTTGCCGGGCGGCCTGATCACGCAGCCGACGCTGCTGTGGGAGCTGCAGTCGCCGATCGGCGGCGCGCAGCGCGCGCGTGTGACCTACCAGACCGGCGGCATCACCTGGTGGGCCGACTACAACGCGACCTACAGCGAGGGTCGCGCCGCCAACAGCGGCCAGCTTGATCTGTCGGCCTGGGTCAGTATCATCAACCAGTCCGGAGCGACATTTAAGGATGCACGCTTGAAGTTGGTCGCGGGCGAGGTCAATCGGGTCCAGGTGCCGACGAACCGCGCAGTCTTCGCGCCCATGGCCAAGATGGAGATGGCCGCGGACGGCGCCGGATTCGTCGAGAAGCCGTTCGACGAATTCCATCTCTACACGCTCGGCCGCACCACGACGCTGCCGAATAACTCGACCAAGCAGCTGGAATTGTTCGAGGCGGCGCACCAGATCCCCGCGCGGCGCCTGCTGATCTACGACGCACTGGGCGCGCCGGCGTTCCCGGAGCCCTTCACCGAACGCGAGCCGGGCATGGCAGCGAATACGCGCGTCGACACCTACCTCGAATTCCGCAATGACTCGGCCTCGGGCCTCGGCGTGCCGCTGCCGGCCGGGCGCGTGCGCGTCTCGCGCTTCGACAGCGCCGACGGCAGCCCGGAGTTCATCGGTGAGGACGCGATCGGCCACACGCCCAGGGACGCGACCGTGCGCCTCAGGCTCGGCAGCGCCTTCGACGTCACCGGTGAGCGGCGCCAGGTCGACTACAAGGTCGACACGCGCGCGCGCTGGGTCGAGGAAGAGATCGAGATCACTCTGCACAACCACAAACCGCAGCCGGTCGAGGTGCAAGTGCGCGAGCCCATGTACCGCTGGAGCAACTGGCGGCTGGTCTCGCAGTCGCAGGAATACAGCAGGGACAGCGCGCAGCGCATCCATTTCGAGGCGACGGTGCCCAAGGACGGCAGCACCGTCATCCGCTACCGGGTCCACTACAGCTGGTGAATCTATGGGCGATCCGAAAGACGCATCGGACGAGAAGCAGCGGCTCTACAAGGATGGCGTGAGCCACGACCAGCGCGGCAACGCGGTGTGGAAATGGGCGGCCGAATCCGGGCGACACCTGGTCGAGTCGACCACGGCGCTGCTCAAGCGCCTCGAGGTGCCGGGACTCAAACTCGAGGAAGACGCGAGCGGCCCGCGCAAGCAGCCCGGACTCGAACTCGAGCAGGGCGGAGCGGAAAAGGGCAACGTCGGCTACGACCCCTACGGCAGCAAACGGGTCACGCCGGCGCCTGCGGCGCGCCCGGCCGCTGCGGCGAAACCGGCCGCCGCGGCGGGCCCGGTCAGTGCATCGAAGCCGGCCGCCGCGGCGCGCCCGACGACTACGAAACCAGCTGCAGCTCCTCTGCCTCGTCGTTCGTTGTTGGGACGCTGGTTCGGGAAGGATTGAACTGGTCGAGGTAGTCGACGCCGGCGACGGCCAGCCAGCGGCTCGCCGCGACCGACTCGACGCGCTGCGCGATGCAATGGATGCCGAGCACGCGGGCGATGTGCGTGCAGGCCGAGAGCAGCGCGCGCGGATAGCGTTCCATCATCGCCGTGGTCGTGAGCTCGGTGTTGAGCTTGAGCATGCGCACGGCCTTGCAGCGCAGCAGGCGCAGCGCGACGTCGTTGAGCGTGAAGTCGTCCAGGATCACGTGGCAGCGTTGCTGGTCGCACAGTTCCAGCAGCTGTAGCGTTGCCTCGGGCTGTCCGGCCCAGGCGGCGGACGGCACCGCCAGCATGACCGTGCCTTCCTTGCAGTTGTGCCGGCCCAGGGCGGCGGCGAGACGGCGCGCGAATTCGGGATCGAGCGCGGCGGCGGCCGAGATCGGCACCGCGAAGCTCGCCGGGCGCGCCTGGTAGCGCAGGTTGTTCTGCGCCAGCCACTCGACCACGCGCTCGAACACGGTGGCATCGTGCTGCGCGTCGACTGGCGCGATCGAGATCTCGTAGCGGCGTATGCCGCCGCCCGATTGCAGCCGCATGTACTTGCGCGCGCGAATCGGGCCGCTGATGGCCGGGCTCTCGGTGGCGGCGTCTTCACGCACCAGCGTCAGCGCCGACTGGCTCGAGGTGCGGTCGGCGGCGGGCCCGAGCAGCGTGCTGAAGCGCTGCAGCAGCGCCTGCAGTGGCGGCGTGACCACGCGGGTGTCGTCGTCCACGCCGCGCTCGACGAAGGCGCAGACCGCGCCGGTGCAGGTGCCCAGCGGGTCGCGCGCCGCGAGGAACAGCGCGCGCCGCCCGTCCTCGACCTTTCGATGCAGGCAGTTGCGCCTGGGTTCGAGCGCGAACACGTCGAGGGCCGCGAGCACGAAGTTGTGTTCGTCGGGACCGATCGAGCCGGCGCTGAGCCAGAGGGTGTCGCCGGTCGAGTCGTGCAGCGAGACCGCCTGCGGCCGCAGCGCGGCCAGCGCCTGCGCAAGGGCCTGGCCGAGCTCGTCCGGAATGGCCCGCCGTCGGGCGCCGGTGGCCATCTTCGGCGACTCCGTGGACATGAGGGGAATCATGGTGGATTGCGCCGCCGGCCACCGTGATGCCACTCGCGTTCTGTCGCGAAGGTCATATTTCAGTAGACTTGTCATATTGTCGCGGCCTTGCCGCCGGAG
Source organism: uncultured Gammaproteobacteria bacterium (assembly GCA_963778855.1). Classification (GTDB taxonomy): domain Bacteria; phylum Pseudomonadota; class Gammaproteobacteria; order Steroidobacterales; family Steroidobacteraceae; genus FEN-1191. The sequence continues at coordinate 115,395 of CAVZWC010000006.1, forward strand.
GTGTTTGCGTGTACCGGGCTCCAGTCGCCGACCTGCGCTTCGTGCTCGAGCGGCTGCTTGACGCCGGGGCGCTCGCGGCGCTGCCGCAATACCGTGATTTCTCTGTCGATACCGCGGCCGCGGTGCTGGAGGAGGCCGACCGCTTCGCCGCCGGGGTGCTGGCCCCAGTCAACCGCCCCGGGGACCTGGCCGGGGCCGCCTGGACGGCGGCGGGCGTCAAGGCGCCGGCGGGATTCGGCGAGGCCTACCGCCAGTACATCGAGGGCGGCTGGCCGCAGCTCGGCATCGATGCGGAACACGGCGGCCAGGGCGCGCCGCAGGCGCTCGTGAGCGCGGTCGAGGAGATCTGGTACGGCGCCAATGCCGCGCTGATGCTGTGCCCGATGCTCTCGCGCGGCGCGATCGAGGCGCTGCTGATGGTCGGATCCCCCGCGCTGCAAAAGCTGTTCCTGCCGAAGATGATCGCGGGCCAATGGTGCGGCACGATGGTGCTGACCGAGCCGCAGGCGGGCTCCGACCTGGCCGCGATCCGCACGCGCGCTTCCGCCAGGGGCGATCACCACCTGGTCTCCGGCCAGAAGATATTCATCAGCTGGGGCGACCACGATATGACGGAGAATATCGTGCACCTGGTGCTGGCGCGCATCGAGGGCGCGCCCGCCGGCGTGAAGGGACTGTCGCTGTTCCTGGTGCCCAAGTTTGTGCCGGACGCCACCGGCAACCCGGGCCGGCGCAACGACGTGCAGTGCGTGTCGATCGAGCACAAGCTCGGCATCCACGGCAGCCCCACCTGCGTGCTGGCCTTCGGCAGCACAGACGGCGCGATCGGCTATCTTGTCGGCGAGGCCAACCGCGGGCTCGAGTACATGTTCATCATGATGAACGCCGCGCGGCTGTCGGTCGGCATCCAGGGCATCGGGCTCGCCGAGCTGGCGCTGCAGCAGGCCAGCGCCTGGGCGCGCAACCGCGTTCAGGGGCGGCCGGTGCCGCAGCCGGCCGGCGCGGTGCGGACGATCTCCTGGCATCCGGACGTGCTGCGCATGCTGCTCACGATGCGCTCGGGCGTCGAGGCGATGCGCGCGCTGGCGCTCTACGCCGCCCTGCAGTTCGATCATGCGAAGGCCGCCGGCGACGCGACGCAGCGGCGCGCCGCGCTGTTGCGTGGCGAGTTGCTGATCCCGATCGTCAAGGGCTGGAGCACGGAATACGGCACCGAACTCGTGTCGCTGGGCCTGCAGGTGCACGGCGGCATGGGCTACATCGAGGAAACCGGGATCGCGCAGACACTGCGGGACGTGCGCATCACGACGATTTACGAGGGCACGACCGCGATCCAGGCCAACGACCTGCTCGGGCGCAAGCTCGGGCGCGATGGCGGCGCGGCCATGCGCGCGCTGCTCGAGCAGGCCGACGCGGAACTCAAGGGTGTCGGCGATGGCGCCAACCGTGCCGAGGTGACGGCGGTGCTGGCCGCGGCGCGCGAGGCGCTGGCGCAGCTGCGCGCGGCCACCGATACGCTGCTGGCGCAGCTCGCCGGCGCGCCGGGTGCGGCCTACGCGGTTGGCGTTCCGTACCTGAAGCTCTGCGGCATCGTGTTCGGCGGCTGGCTCATGGCGCGCGCGGCGCATATTGCTGCGCGGCAGCCCGGCGCCGGAGCCAACCCCGGGGCCACTCCGGGCGGCGGCAGTGATAATGCCGGTGGCGACGAGGCCTTCTGCCGCGCGAAGCTGCAGTCCGCGCGCTTCTACGCTGCCCAGGTGCTGCCGCAGGCCTTCGCGCTGGCGCGCATCGTGCGCAGCGGCGGCAGCGCAGTCGCCGACGCGGAGCCGGAGCTGCTCTAGCCGATCGTCATGAGCTTGGCATTGCCGCCTGCGGCCGCCGTGTTGGTGCTGATCGTGACCTCGGCGAGCAGCAGCTCGAGCGCGTAGTCCTCGGTGCCGGCGGCGAGACCGGCGGCGCTCGCTCCCTGCACGCCGATGATGGGGCCGTCGAGGCTCGCGGCGGCGGCGCAGGTCGCGAGCAGGCCCTCGCGATCGCCGGCGAACAGCAGCGCGTCGATGGAACCGGCGGCCTTCCAGTTCGGCGTGCGGTCGATGCGCGCGGCGAGCTCGGGCGGCAGCTCGGCGGCCAGCGTCGCGAGCGGGCTGCGCTCCTCGACGAGCGCGCGGTTGCCGGTGGCCAGGATCGCGCCGAACTGCAGCATCGCCGAGACGGCATCGGGTGCCAGCGCGGCGACGCGGCCGCGCGGCTTGAGCACGTACAGGTTGCGCTCGCCGACCGGGCCGGGCAGCTCCAGCGAGCGGCCGACCCACGACTGTTCAAGGTAATTCGACACACGCTCCGCGATCGCCCGCAGGCGGCGCTTGAGCAGGAAATCGCGGTAGGCGAGCGCGAGGGTCGCGTGCGTCATCGGCTCGGCGCCCTCGACCACGGGCAGTTCCGGCGCCGGCGGGCGCCCGCTGACGAGCCGGCGCAGGTAGAGCGGTCCGCCGGCCTTCGGACCGGTGCCGGACAGGCGATGGCCGCCGAAGGGCTGCACGCCGACCACGGCACCGATGATGTTGCGGTTGACGTAGATGTTGCCGGCGGCGATGCGCTCGCTGACCGAGGCGATGGTCTCGTCGATGCGCGTGTGCAGGCCGAAGGTCAGCGCCGTAGCCGGTGGCGTTGATCGCGTCGACCAGGACCTCGAGGTCCGTGCGCCGGTAGCGCAGGACGTGCAGCACCGGACCGAACACCTCGCGCTTGAGTTCGGTGATGTCGCGGATCTCGATCAGCGTCGGGGCGACGAAAGTGCCGTGCGCCGCTGCGGCCGGAAGCTGCAGTTGCTCGACGCGACAGCCGGCCTCGCGCATCGCCTCGACGTGGCGCTCGATGTTCTGCTGCGCCTCGCGCGTGATCACCGGGCCGATGTCGGTCGCGAGCCGGTCCGGGTTGCCGACCGCGAGTTCGTGCATCGCGCCCCGGAGCATGTCGAGCACGCGCTCGGCGATGTCCTCCTGCAGGCACAGCACGCGCAGCGCCGAGCAGCGCTGGCCGGCACTGTCGAAGGCCGAGGCGAGCACGTCGTTGACGACCTGCTCGGGCAGCGCAGATGAATCGACGATCATCGCGTTCTGGCCGCCGGTCTCGGCGATCAGCGGCACCGCGCGGCCGTCCGGCGCCAGGCGCGTGGCGAGCTGGCGCTGGATCAGCCGCGCGACCTCGGTGGAGCCGGTGAACAGCACGCCGCAGCAGCGCGGATCGGCGACCAGCGCGGCGCCGACCTCGCCCGCGCCCGGCAGGAACTGCAGCGCGCCCGCGGGCACGCCGGCCTCGTGCAGCAGCTCCACGGCGGCGGCGGCGATCAGCGGCGTCTCCTCGGCGGGCTTGGCGAGCACGGCGTTGCCGGCCGCGAGCGCCGCGGCCACCTGGCCGGTGAAGATCGCGAGCGGGAAGTTCCAGGGCGTGATGCAAACCACGGGGCCGAGTGGGCGGTGGCCCTCGCCGTGCAGACTCGCGCGCGCCTGGGCGCGCGTAGTAGCGCAGGAAGTCGACGGCTTCGCGAATCTCCGCGACCGCGTTGGGCAGCGACTTGCCGGCCTCGCGCACGATGAGCCCGAGCAGCTCGGCGCTGCGCGCCTCGAAGAACTCCGCGGCCCGCGCCAGCACTGCGGCGCGCTCGGCCGGAGGCGTGGCCGCCCAGGCCGGCGCGGAGAGCTGGGCCTGGGCGCAGGCGGATTCGACGTCGGCGGGGCTCGCCTCCGCGACCGAGCCGACGAGGTCGCGGTGGTCGGCGGGATTGCGCACCGGCCGCGTCACGCGCGCCCGCTCGCTGGCGCTGGTGCTCGCCGGTGCGGCGATCAGCGGCACGGCCCGCCAGGTCCGGTCGATGCTGGTTCCAAGGCCGGTCGCGAGCTCGGCGAGCTGCTGCTCGCTCGCGAGGTCGAGCCCGGCCGAGTTGCGTCGCTCGGCGCCGAACAGCTCGGGCGGCAGCGCGATCTGCGGGTGCGGCGCGCCAATCGGGACCTGGCGCCGCACGATCGCGACCGGGTCCTCGACCAGCTCATCGATCGGCACCTCGGGATCGGCGATCCGATTGACGAAGGAGGTGTTGGCGCCATTCTCGAGCAGGCGGCGCACCAGGTAGGCGAGCAGGGTCTCGTGGGTGCCGACCGGCGCGTAGATGCGGCAGGGCCGGCGCAGCTTGTCCTCGCCGACGACCTCCTCGTAGAGCGGCTCGCCCATGCCGTGCAGGCACTGGAACTCGTACTGGCCGGCGTAGAAATTGCCGCCCGCCATCTTCATGACGGTGGCGAGCGTGTGCGCGTTGTGGGTCGCGAACTGCGGGAAGACCGCGTCCGGCGCGGCGAGCAGCCGTCGCGCGCAGGCGAGGTAGGCGACGTCGGTGTGCACCTTGCGCGTGTAGACCGGGAAGTCCTCGAGCCCGTCGACCTGGGCGCGCTTGATCTCGCTGTCCCAGTAGGCGCCCTTGACGAGGCGGACCATGAGTCGGTGCTTCGAGCGCCGCGCCAGGTCGACGATCCAGTCGATCACGTAGGGGCAGCGCTTCTGGTAGGCCTGCACCACGAAGCCGACGCCGTTCCAGCCCTCGAGCTGCGGGTCGAAGCACAGTGCCTCGAGCAGGTCGAGCGAGATCTCGAGCCGGTCGGCCTCCTCGGCGTCGATGTTGAGCGCGATGTCGTAGCGGCGCGCGAGCACGGCGAGCTGGGTCAGGCGCGGCAGCAGCTCGGCAGCGCACGCGCTTGCGCTGCGAGCGCGAGTAGCGCGGGTGCAGCGCCGAGAGCTTGACCGAGATGCCCGGGCCCTCGTAGACGCCGCGGCCGTTGGCGGCAGCGCCGATGGCGTGGATCGCGCGCTCGTAGTCGGCGTAGTAGCGCTCGGCGTCGGCGGCGGTGGTCGCGGCCTCGCCGAGCATGTCGTAGCTGTAGCGGAAGCCCTTGGCCGTCATCGCCCGGCTGTTGTCGAGGGCCTCGTCGATGGTCTGGCCGGTCACGAACTGCTCGCCCATCATGCGCAGCGCCAGGTCGACGCCCTTGCGGATCAGCGGTTCGCCGCCGCGGCCGATGAGGCGGGTGATGGCGGCCGTGAGCCCGCCCTCCGAACTCGTGGCGGTGAGCTTGCCGGTGATCAGCAGGCCCCAGGTGGCCGCGTTGACGAACAGCGAGGGAGAGTTGCCGAGATGCGCCTGCCAGTCGGCGGTCGAGATCTTGTCGCGGATCAGCGCATCGCGGGTGGCCGAGTCCGGGATGCGCAGCAGCGCCTCGGCAAGGCACATCAGCGCGATGCCCTCCTGGCTCGAGAGCGAATATTCCTGGATCAGCCCGGCGACGCTGCCGCCGCCCTCGAGTTTCTTGCGGCGCAGCGCGACGACGAGCTCGCGCGCGAGCTCCTGGGCCGCGCGCGCCTCGGCCGGCGGCAGGCTGGCGGCCTCGAGCAGCGGGGGCAGGCACTCGGTCTCGGCCGGTCGACAGGCGGCGGTGATGCGCGCGCGCAGCGCGCCCTGCGGCCGGACGTCGTCGAAGAACTCCTGGAAGGGCGCCGGGGCGGCTCCCGCGTCTTGGCTCGGCACGCCGGCTATCCTCGACCCAGGACCGGGACCATGTTGGCGATGAAGAACTCGACCAGCGCCTTCACGGCCGGCATCCCGGCGCGCCGCAGGTCCGACACGGCGTGCAATTCCAGCAGGTCGGCCACCTGCCAATCCGGCAGCACGCGCTCGAGCTTGTTCATCGACAGGCCGATCCGGCACAGGAACTCGGGCAGCACGCCGATGCCGGCGCCGGCTGCCGTGGCGGCGTGCACCACGGCCGGATCGGTGACGATGAGCCGGGGCGTCAGCGCAACCTGCGCCTGCGTGCGGCCCCGGTGCAGGCGGAGCTCGGAGAGTTCCTGGCCCGTGACCAGCACCGCGTGCTGGGCCAGGTCGGCCGGCTGGGTAATCGGAGGGTGCGCGCGCAGGTAGGCCGGCGTCGCGCACAGGATCATCGGCGGGCGGCCAAGCGGCGTGCCCACGAGCCCCTCACGCTGCGGCGGGCCGTTCTGGAACAGCACGTCCCAGTGCTCGCCCGGGCCGTCGGGCAGCGTCAAGGCCATCTCGACCTCGAGCGGGATGTCGGGGTAGCGCTCCATGAATCGCGGCAGCAGCGGCGCCAGCAGCAGGCGGCCGTAGGCGGGGTCGGCGAGCACGCGCAGGCTCCGGCGATCCTCGGTCAGCGGCGCCATGATGCGTCGTGCGGCGGCGGTATCGGCCGCGATGCGCGCGGCCAGCGGCAGCAGGGCGCGGCCGGCGTCGGTCAATGCGACGCGGCGCGTGGTGCGGGTCAGCAGCCGAGTACCGACGCGCTTCTCGAGGCTCTGGACGGCGCGGCTGACCGCCACTTTCGGCACGCCAACAGCGCGCCCCGCGGCCGTGAAGGAGCCGAGTTCAACGACCTGGGCGAAGGCGGCGAGCTCGGAGGGAAGCCACATAGCTGTAACATATATGATTCAATATGCGGCTTTCAAGTTATTATTGGCGTGCGAATAGATACGCCACGGAAGTAACCACGACCATGAAGAATGCAGCGCGCCTGACCCTCCTCGCGATGTTCCTCGGGTTCTGTGCCGGCGCCCATGCGCTCGAGGCGCCCCCTCCCGTCTACTTTTCATCCACGCAGATCGATTCAATCGTGCTGCTCGAGCCGCCGCCCGCAAAGGGAAGCGAGGCGGACCGTCGTGACCTGCAGGCCGTACTGGCGCGGCAGCGAGCCGCGCACAAGGACGGCACGCTCGAGCGCGCGGTGGGTGACGCCGAGATCAACTGCCGGCGCGTCGCCGACGTGCTGCGGCCGCCCGCGGCAGCCGCCGCGGCGCTGGACTTCGCGACCCGCGCGGCGCTGCAGGCCGCCGGCGCGGTCGGCCCGGCCAAGCAGTACTGGCACCGCCCCCGGCCCTACATGTTGAGCGCCCAGGTCGAGCGCCGGGGCGACGTGGCGCCGGATTATCCGATGCCGCCCGAGCTCGCCCGCGAGCGCGACAGCAGCGCCTATCCGAGCGGCCACACCGCCTTCGGCACCGCCTGCGCGATCGTGCTCTCGCAGATGGTGCCGGAGCAGCGCGCGGCGCTGTTCGCGCGCGCCCGGCTCTACGGCGAGTCGCGCCTGATCGTCGGCGCGCACTACCCGACGGACGTCGAGGCCGGGCGCATCATCGGCACCGCAGCCGCGGCCGTGATGCTGCAGAATCACCAGTACCAGCAGGACCTGAGGCACGTCGTCACCAGCCTGCGCACGGCCCTCGGGCTACCCGCGATCGCCCCCTGAGGTGGCCGGAAGCCCGGTGCCGCTGTTGCCGGCCTGGTAGTTCATTCAGCCCCAGAAGGCCGCGGTGCGCTGGATGACCCAGTAACTCGCGATTGCGCCGATGCCGTAGGCCGGCGCGACCACGGTCCAGCGCGGATCGAGCGCCCGCGGCCACAGGCGCCGGAACAGGGCCGCCGCGCCCAGCACGGCACCGATGAACAGCAGCTGGCCGATTTCGACGCCGACGTTGAAGAACAGCAGGGCGAGGGGAATCGAGTTCTGCGGCAGCCCGACCTCGGCCAGCGCGCCCGCAAAGCCCAAGCCGTGCAGCAATCCGAAGCTGAAGGCGATCAACCAGGGCTTGCGCACCGCGAGCCCTTCGTGGCCCTGACGCCGGTGCAGGATCTCGGCCGCCACGAACACGATCGACAGCGCGATCGTCGCCTCCACGGGCGGACCAGAGACGTGCACGACCTGCAGCGTCGCCAGCGCCAGGCTGATCGAGTGCGCGATCGTGAAGGCGGTGATCGTGACGATCAGCCGCCGCCGGTCGGGCACGATCATGATCAGCGCAAGCACGAACAGCAGGTGATCGACGCCCATGAGGATGTGGCCGATGCCCAGCACCGTGTAGGTGCGTACGACCTCGAAGGAGCCCGGGCTCGCGCGCAGCGTGAAGCTCGGGCTCATCGTCAGGATGCGGGCGAGCTGCTCGGTGTGATCGGCGCGCTCCACGCGCACGAGCACGTCGAGGTTGGTCGCCGCGAGCCCCGTGAAGCTGATCGGCTTGCCCTCGAGCCCGCCCGGGATGCGCGCGCGCCAGCGCTGCGTCAGGGCTCCACCCGTGAAGATGGCGTGCCGCGGCGTAAGCTCGACGGTGCCCGCAGGGAACACCGGCTTGACCTTGAGCGTGGTCTGCGCGTCGAGTGCCGGCACGCGCCACTTGATCTCGTAGGTCTCGTGGTCGAGCTGCTGCAGTTGCAGGTAGGCCGGCCGGAACACGTCTGCGCGCGCCGGCTCCACGAGCCACAGCGCGGCGAGCATCAGCGCGGCGAGCCACGACGCCCGCCACGGCCGCGACGGCGGCCAGGGCCGTCGCACCGGTGCCCCAGGCCTCATTCGTTGGCTCCGGGCCTCGCTTCGGCCGGCAGCTGGGCTTCGATGACGACCTTATAGCCCGCGCGCAGCTTGCGGTAGTAGTCCTCGCGCGCTCGCGTGCGCCGGTCGCTCTCGAAGTCGCGTTCGACGCTGCCGCGCACCTCATCGAGCGTGGAGGGACGTCCCGGCACGAGACGGCCGACTCGCACCAGGTGCACGCCGTAGCCCGAGCTCACCGGTCCCTGCCATGCGCCGACCGGGAGCTTCAGCAGCGCCTGCGCGAATGCGTCGCCGAAGTCGCGCGTCACCGCATCCAGGGGGCTGGCGTTGACGCGCATCGGCAGCAGGCTGCGGTCGCCGAACTTATCCGGATTGGCCCCGGCGCGCAGCTGCGCCAGCGCGGCTTCGAGGTCGGATTTCAATCGCACGCCGTGCCGGACCGGATCGAACAGCACCTGCTCGAAGTCCAGCACCGCGGGCTGCGCGTAGCGGTTGGCGTGCTCGCGCAGCCAGCCGGCCAGTACCGCGTCGCCCGGCGCTTCCTGGTCCGCAGATTCCTCGCTGATGATGTCGAGCTTCTGCAGCACGCGGCGGCGGATGACCGTGTCGTCGCGGTCGAGGCCCAGGTCGACACCCTCGCGGTACAGGACTTCCTCGCGGATGCGGTTGGCGATCAGTCCCTTCAATTCCTGCGGCGTGGGCGGACGTTGCCAGGTTCCCTGGAAAGTCTGTGCGAGACCGATCACCGTGGCATCGTTGATCACGATGCGGCGGTCGGCGCCGCCCCGCCAGCCGGATACTACGTTGAACAGCAGGAACAGCAGCAGGCCAACTAGCAGGAAGTGCAGCAGCGGTTCGCGCAGCAGCTTGCGGAGCAATGTGCCTCCAAAAAAAAGACGGGCAGGAGGGTCCTGCCCGTCATGTATCGCGACTCAGCGTCGTGATTGTTGCTTTCAGTGTGGGTTGTACCAGATTGGCGAGGTAACCGCTACATCATGGACTGGACCCGCGGCCCAGCGCGGCGAGCACCGGCGCCGTCTCGGGTCGCACGCCGCGCCATAGCAGGAAGGACTCCGCCGCCTGTTCGACCAGCATCCCGAGGCCCATGACCGCGCGCGCCGCGCCGGCCTTGCGCGCCCAGCGCACGAACACAGTGTCGTGATCCGCGTAGGCGAGATCATAGGTCAGGGTCTGCGTGCCCACGGCATCAACCGGCATCGGCGGGAGTTCGTCACGCAGGCTCGCCGAGGTGGCGTTGAGGATCAGGTCGAAGCCCGCATCGTAGGCATGCGCCGGTGCGGAGGCCGCGCCCGCGGCAGGTGGTGCCACGACGGCGCCGAGGTCGGCGAATTCGCGCGCCAGTTGCTGCGCGCGCGCGGCATGGCGGTTGCGGATCACGATCGAGGCGACGCCGGCCTCGAGCAGCGGGGCGAGCACGCCGCGCGCCGCGCCGCCCGCACCGAGCAGCAGCACGCGCGCGCCGCGCAATTTGAAGCCGAGGTTGAACTCGAGGTCGCGCACCAGGCCGGCACCGTCGGTGTTGTCGCCGAGCAGCTTGCCGTCCGCGCCGCGCGCGAGCGTGTTGACCGCGCCGGCGCGGCGCGCACGCTCCGTCAGCGTGTCGGCGAGCCGCAGCGCCGCCTGCTTGTGCGGCACCGTCACGTTGAGCCCACGCCCGCCACCGCGGAAGAAATCGCGCACGACCGACGCGAAGGCCGCCGGCGGCACGTCAAGCAGCCCGTACTCGAGCGCTTGCTGCGTGGCGCGGGCGAACAGCGCGTGGATCTGCGGCGAGCGGCTGTGGCCGATGCCGCTGCCGATGACGGCGTAACGATCAATGCTGTTCATGGGCGATCCATTCGAGCCGAGTGCCGCCGTGGCGGTCGGCGCCGAGCGCGGTTCCCAGCTCGGGCAGCCATTGTCGCATCCCGGCATCGAGCTGGTAGGGCGGATTCAGGATCAGCAGGCCCGAGCCGTTGAGCGCCACGCGCGAATCGCGCGGATGCAGCCACAGTTCGGTGACCAGTGCCGGCGCCGGCAGGTGGGTGGATATGCGCTGCAGCCAGGAATCCACGCTGCGCTGGTCCTTGACCGGGTACCACAACATGACCACGGCGTTGGCGAGCCGCGCCAGTGCCGCGAACGCGGCCGCGGTGGCGCGCGCGAGCTCCTGCTCCTGCTCTTCGTAGGGCGGGTCGATGAATACCAGCGCACGCCGCTCCGGCGGCGGCAATTGCGACTTCAGGGCCGCGTAGCCGTCGCCGCACTCGCAGCTCACGCGCGGGTAGGGCTGCAGCAGCCGTTCGAGCGCGCGGCACTCGGCAGCCTGGAGTTCGTAGCATCGGCCCCGGTCCTGCGGCCGCAGCGTCACTGCTGCGAGCAGCGGCGAGCCGGGATAGAGCGAGGCCGAGCCCACCTGCGCGCGGGCGCGCCGGACGGCTTCGAGGTAGGTGGCGATCGGTGTGGCCGCGCCGGGCTGATCGCGCAGGCGGCCGAAGCCGAGACGTGCTTCCTCGCCGTGGTTGTTGTCGGCGCCGTCGAGCGCGTAGCCGCCACGGCCGGCGTGCGTGTCGAGGTAGAGGAAGCCCTTGTCCTTGCGCTGCAGCGCTTCGAGCAGCGCCAGCAGCGTGACGTGCTTGTGCACGTCGGCAAAATTCCCGGCATGAAACCCGTGGCGGTATTTCATGCGCGCGGCGCGAGGGTGAGCAGGCCCTGCGCTAGCGTCGCGCCGACGCCTTCCGGCTGGCGGCCTTGCGTGGCGCGGTGGCCTTGGGTGTCGCGGTGGCCTTGGGTGTCGCGGTGGCCTTGGGTGTCGCGGTGGCCTTGGGCATCGCGGTGGCCTTGGGCATCGCGGTGGTCTTCGGCGATGCGCCGGGTCTGGTCTTCTTCGCGACCTTCGCCGCGACCGGGGCTGGCGCGGCATCGGTCCCCTGCGCATCCGGCGTTGCCGGGGTCGCTGGCGTCGCCGCTGCGGCCTCGCCGGCCGCCTTCACGGGCAATCTGCGGCCGAAGCGGCCGCGGCTGCCTTTCGCGGGCGCGGCGGCCAGCAGCGTCTGGCATTCCTCGAGCGTGAGCGTCTTCGGGTCGCGGTCCTTCGGCACGCGCGCGTTCTTGGCCTTGTCGGTCATGTAGGGGCCGTAGCGGCCGTTGAGCACCTGGATATTCTGCGCCGGGAAATCCTGGATGATGCGGTTGGCGTCGGCGATGATCTTGGCCTGGATCAGCTCGAGCGCGCGCTCGAGCGTGACGGTGTACGGGTCGTCGTCCTTCATCGACACGTACTTGGCGCCGTACTTCACGTAGGGCCCGAAGCGGCCGATCGCCGTCAGCACGGTCTCGCCCTCGGCCGTGGTGCCGAGCGTGCGCGGCAGCTTGAACAGCTCGAGCGCGTCGGCAAGCGTGATCGCGTCCATCTTCTGCCCGGGCCGCAGGCCGGCGAACCGCGGCTTCTCCTCGTCGTCCTTGGTGCCGATCTGCACGAAGGGCCCGAAGCGCCCCATGCGCACGGTCATCGGCTTGCCGCTCGCCGGGTCGTGTCCGAGCTCGCGCGCCTGCGCCACCTGCTCGCGCGTGACGATCTTCTCGATCAGCTCGACTTGGCGGATGAAGGGCTTCCAGAACTTCGCCGAGCGGCGTGGTCCACGGCTCTTCGCCGCGGGACACGGCGTCGAGCTCGTCTTCCATCGCGGCGGTGAAGCCGTATTCGACGTAGCGGTGGAAGTGCTCGGTCAGGAAGCGGCCGACGATCTTGCCGATGTCGGTGGCCGTAAAGCGCCGGTTCTCGATCTCGACGTACTCGCGGTCGCGCAGCGTGGAGATGATCGAGGCGTAGGTCGAAGGGCGGCCGATGCCGTGCTCCTCGAGCGCCTTGACGAGCGAGGCCTCGGTGTAGCGCGGCGGCGGCTCGGTGAAGTGCTGCTCCGGGTGCAAGCGCCGTGAGCTTCACGGCATCGCCGATCTGCATCGGCGGCAGCATGTGGTCGCTCGTCCTCCTCGACGCCGTCGTCGCGCCCCTCCTGGTACACGGCGATGTAGCCGGGCTTGACCAGCGTCGAGCCGTTGGCCCGCAGCAGGTGGCGCTCTGGCCCGTCGGCGCCCGCGACCATGTCGACGGCCACGGTGTCGAACACCGCGTGCGCCATCTGGCAGGCGACGGCGCGCTTCCAGATGAGCGAGTAGAGCCTGAACTGGTCGTCGTCGAGGTAGCGCTCGATGTCGGCGGGTACGATCGCGGCCGAGGTCGGGCGGATGGCCTCGTGCGCCTCCTGGGCGTTCTTCGACTTGGTCTTGTAGACGCGCGGCTCGTCGGCGAGCGCCTCGTGGCCGTACAGCCGCTCGATCGTGGCGCGGATCTCGGCGACCGCCTCGGCCGCCAGCGTGACCGAGTCGGTGCGCATGTAGGTGATCAGGCCGACGCTGCCCTCGCCGATGTCGACGCCCTCGTAGAGCTGCTGCGCGATGCGCATGGTGCGCTGCGCGGAGAAGCCGAGCTTGCGCGAGGCCTCCTGCTGCAGCGTCGAGGTCGTGAACGGCGGCGCCGGGTTGCGCCGGCGCTGCTTGCGGTCGATGCCGAGCACCCTGAGCTCGGTGCCGCCGCTCGCGGCGCGCAACGCCGCCTCGGCCGCACGCGCGCTGGCCTCGTCGGTGAAGCTGAACTGCTCGACCTTGCGGCCGCCGAATTCGACCAGCTTGAGCGGGAAGGCCTGCTGGCTGTGCTCGCCCTCGGCGTCGATGGTCCAGTATTCCTGCGCCATGAAGGCGGCGATCTCGTCCTCGCGCTCGCAGATCATGCGCAGCGCCGGGCTCTGCACGCGTCCGGCCGACAGGCCGCGCCGCACCTTCTTCCACAGCAGCGGCGAGAGGTTGAAGCCGACGAGGTAGTCGAGCGCACGCCGCGCCTGCTGGGCGTTGACGAGGTCGAGCGACAGGCCGCGCGGGTGCGTGACGGCGTCGCGGATCGCGTTCTTCGTGATCTCGTAGAACACCACGCGGTGCGCGCTCTTGCCCTCGAGCTCGCCGCGCTCGCGCAGGATCTCGTGCAGGTGCCAGGCGATCGCCTCGCCCTCGCGATCGGGGTCGGTCGCCAGGTACAGCACCTTCGATTTCTTGAGCGCCCTGGCGATGGCATTGACGTGCTTTTCGTTGCGCTCGATGAGCTGGTACTGCATCGCGAAGCCGCTGTCGGGATCGACCGCGCCTTCCTTCGGCACCAGGTCGCGCACGTGGCCGTAGGAGGCGAGCACCTCGAAATCCTTGCCGAGGTATTTCTTGATGGTGTTCGCCTTGGCAGGCGATTCGACGATGACGAGGTTCTCGGCCATTTCAGCAGCGGATCTTCACGGCGCCCAAAACGAAAAACCGCGGACAGGCCGCGGGTGTTGCCTGCCGATGGAATTTCCGGCGCTCAATGCGGCACCTGCACCGGCAGATCGAGTACCAGGTCTTCGAGGCGCTCGCAGGCCGCGGCATCACCGGACTGCGTTGAAAGCACCATCAGCACGACCCACTTGACCTGCTCGAGGCTCGAGCTCCTCGCCGTCGAGCGCGAGCAGCCGTTCGATCACGATCTCGCGCTGCGTCGGCGCGAGGATGCCACCGCGCTCGAGCGCCAGCAGCAGGCCGCGGCAGTCAGCGTCGAGGCGCGCGCATTCCTCGAGCGTGTAGAGCCGGAACGCGGATTCGTTGGCGTGCAGCCCGGGGCGGTCGCGCTGGTCGGCCAGCTCCGCCAGCCAGTCGAGCGCGCGCTGAACCGCGGCGCCGCGGAAGCCGGCGCTTTCCAGTTCGCGCTCGATCTCGGCCCGTTCCGCGCTCGCGGGCAGGTCGGCGAACGGGTAATGGTCGAAGACGTAGACCAGGATGTCGAAAACCGTGTTATCCATAGTTCTTTATGATTGCTCAGCTGACCCGCACATAGCGCCCTCCCGGGTACGAACCCACCCTTCCCTCCAGCTCGAGGATCAACAGCATGGACGCAAGGGAAGGGCTCGGCAGACCGGTCCGGTCCACAAGGGCATCGACGCTCTGCGGCTCAAAACCGAGCGCATCTAACAGGATTTCGTACTCCTTGTCCAACCCGGGGGCGGCAAAGGCCCTCGGCGCGGTCGCCTGGGCGGATTCTGTAATATCTTGTTTTGTAAAAGGAATTCTGAGTTCCGAGAGGATCTCATCGGCCGATTCGACGAGCCTGGCCCCCTGCCGCAGCAACTCGTGGCAACCCCGGGTCAGCGGATTGTGGATGCTGCCGGGGATCGCATAGACCTCGCGGCCCTGTTCGGCCGCCAGGCGGGCGGTGATCAGGGAGCCGCTATGGCGGGCGGCCTCGACCACGAGCGTGCCGAGAGACAGGCCGCTGATCAGGCGGTTGCGCCGCGGGAAGTTCTCGCGCCGCGGGGCCGTTCCCGGCGGGAATTCGCTCGCCAGGGCGCCGCCCTGCGAGAGGATCCGCTCGGCCAGTTCGCGGTTCTCCGGCGGGTAGGTCTCATCCAGCCCGCACCCGAGCACCGCCACGGTGGCGCCCCTTCCGTCGGCGGCGCCGTCGAGGGCGCCTTCGTGGGCGCTGGAATCGATCCCCAGTGCCAGGCCGCTCGTGATCGTGAGGCCGGCGCGCGCCAGGAATTCGGCGAACTCGCGCGCGGTGCGTTCCCCACCGGCCGTGGGATTGCGGCTGCCGACGATCGCGAGCTGCGCAGACAAAAGGATTTCCGGCCGCCCCTTCAGGTAGATCGCGACCGGCGCGGAGGCGAGCTGGGCGAGCAACGGTGGGTAGCTGGCGCTGTCGCAACCGATGAGATCGGCGCCGGAGTCCTCGAGCCAGCGGCGGTCGTCGTGCAGGATGTCTTCGTCGGGGCGGGCGAGCCAGGCCGCCGCCGCCTGCGGGACGCCGCGCGCTCGCAGCTCATCTGCACGCAGCCCGACCAGCTGCGCGGGGGCGGTGAGTGCTTCCGCCTCCCGCAGATGCCCGGCGTGCAGGCCTGGCGCGCGCGCCAGCGCCAGCCGGCAATCGATTTCATCGAGGGTCGCGCCTGCCATCGACGGGCAGCATACAAAGAAAGGGCCGGCGTTTCCGCCGGCCCTTTTTGTCCCGTCAGGGCAGTTTTGGATTGATCAAGGGTTGGTCACGAGGTCGCCGACGGCGAGCGGTATGGTTTCGTCGAGCACCAGCGCGTAGCTCACGCGGTCGTAGACGCGGAACACGAGCATCGTGCCAGAGGCTTCGGCCGGCAGGTGGACGACGTGGGCGGTGCAGGTGCCGATGGCGTTAATGCTCGCGCAGCGGTCGCGCACCTGCTGGCCCGAATCCCTGGCGCGCAGCACCTGGCCGGGCTCGATGCCCTGCTTGCTGCCGCGATTGAGGGCCACGACCATGTACTGGCCGGCGAGGTGCAATCCGTTGACCACGGCCAGGATGTGCGCCTTGACCTGCGCGGCGGGCGCGTGCGGCACGAAGTCGCCGACGGCACCGGCGGTCTCCGGAACGAGCACGTCGCCGGCGACGATCTCGCGCGCGGATTCGGTGATCACGGCGCTGGTCGGGTCGCCGGCGCGCGTGACCTGGGCGGTGCCGGCATAGGTCGCGAGGTAGCCGAGGTTGTGGCCGCCGTCGGGATCCCTGAGCTGGTCGCCCACGTGCATGACGCTGTAACGCTCGCCCTCGGCGGCCTTGAGCTTGCGCACGTAGATGTTGTTGTCGGTGCCCGCGATCATGTGCTGGTCACGCAAGCCGAGCACGTAGGGCGCGGCCTCGACCTGCTGCTTCGTGAGCACGCCCGGGCGCGACAGGAAGGCCGCGATCACCGAGTAGGGGATGTTGGCGATTGGAGAGTCGAGCTCGGTGCTGCGCAACAGCGGTTCCAGCTTCGTGGCGCGGCCCGCGTTGTGCACCAGTTGCACGGCCGCCGGCTTGCCGTCGGAACCCATGGCCAGGCGCAGCGTGTCGCCCGGATAAATGCGATGCGGATTGTTGACCTCGGGGTTCACGTACCAGATCTCCGGCCACAGCCAGGGATCCTTGAGGAATTTGCCGGCGAGGCCCCAGAGCGTGTCGCCGCGCTGGACGACGTAGGACTTGGGCGCGCTCGGGTTGATCGGCGCGGCCGTCTCGGTCACGACCGTCGTGCCATCGGCGTCGGGGGGCAGGTCAGGAAGGTTGGAGGTGACGGTCTCGGCCTCGGTTGGCCCGCCGCTTGCGGCCGTGCCCTCCGGCTGCGTGGTCTGCGGGGCCTCGGCGGCGGTGGCATCGCCGTGCCCGAACCATGAATGCAGCGTCGAGCAGCCGCTCGAGGCGATGCCCAGCACCAATAGCGCGCTCAGCCCGGCGATCGTGTGGAACGCCCGGCGGAAGCTTATTGTCTGATTCAGGAACATCCCTCACTCCTAATGAAGGGCCGGGTGGGGTGGCCTACCGCCAGCTGTTATAAACTCATTGACCAATAAACGCCCACGCTCCCGTGCGGAGTTTGTGCGCTGGTTCACATGGGTGCAAGTCATAAGGAGACCGAAGGCGCACATGGCCTTGCTCACGATACTCGAGTTCCCTGACCCCCGCCTGCGGACCCGCGCTGCGCCGGTGCAGGAATTCGACGCCGCGCTGTCGCGCCTGGTCGACGACATGCTCGAGACCATGTACGCCGCGCCGGGCATCGGACTCGCCGCCACGCAGGTCGACGTGCATCGCGCCTCATCGTCGTCGACGTCAGCGAGGCGCACGACCAGCCGCAGGTGTTCATCAATCCGCGAGATCCTCGCGCGCGAAGGCGTGGAGCAGTGACCGAGGAGGGCTGTCTGTCGGTGCCGCAGGTGTACGAGCCGGTCGAGCGCGCGGCGCGCGTGCGCGTGCAGGCGCAGGATCGCCACGGCACAGCTTCGAGCGCGACCTCGACGGCCTGCTCGCGGTCTGCGTGCAGCACGAGATGGATCATCTCGATGGCAAGCTGTTCGTCGACTACCTGTCGAGCCTCAAGCGCGAGCGTATCCGCAGCAGGCTCGACAAGGAGCAGCGTGAGCGTGGCGGCGCGCCGCGCGTGCGCGGCCCGGCGGCCTCGCGCGCGCCGGTCGGCGAAGGTGATTTAGGGATGCTCCACACCAACCGTGCAGAGCTTCCCTAGGGCCGGCGCAAGGCCGGTTCCCAGCTCCATGCCCGCCCTGCGCATCGCCTTTGCCGGCACGCCGGAGTTCGCACTGCCTGCGCT
Source organism: uncultured Gammaproteobacteria bacterium (assembly GCA_963778855.1). Lineage (GTDB taxonomy): Bacteria > Pseudomonadota > Gammaproteobacteria > Steroidobacterales > Steroidobacteraceae > FEN-1191. The sequence goes on from CAVZWC010000006.1 coordinate 132,964, forward strand.
CGATGCGCTGGCCGCATCGGGCCACAGCCTCGTGGGCGTGCTCACGCAGCCCGACCGGCCGGCCGGGCGCGGGCGCGCGCTGCGCGCGAGCCCGGTCAAGCTGCGCGCGCTCGAGCTCGGGCTGCCGGTCGCGCAGCCGCAGCGGCTTTCATCCGCGGCCGAACTGGCGCCGTTGCGCGCATGGCGGCCGGAGCTGATGGTCGTCGTCGCCTACGGATTGCTGCTGCCGCGCGCCGTGCTCGAGCTGCCGCGGCTTGGTTGCCTCAACATCCACGCCTCGCTGCTGCCGCGCTGGCGCGGCGCGGCGCCGATCCAGCGCGCGATACTCGCGGGCGATCAGGTGACCGGCGTGACGATCATGCGGCTCGACGCCGGGCTCGACACCGGACCGGTGCTCGCACAGCGGTCGGTCGGCGTCGACCCGGACATGAGCAGCGCCGCGCTGCTGGCCCGGCTCGCGCTTCTCGGTGCGGAACTGCTGCTGGAGGTGATCGCCGCCCTTGAGGCCGGAACCGCGGAGCCGCGTGCGCAGCCGGCCGAGGGCGTCACCTATGCCGCCAAGCTCGACAAGCGCGAGGCGCTCATCGATTGGGCGGCGCCCGCCGGGTCGATCGCGAGGCTGGTGCGCGCCTGCAATCCCTGGCCGGTTGCGCACACCACGCTGCGCGGTGAGCCGCTGCGGATCTGGGACGCCGGCGTGGCGAGCGCGGGCGTGCTCGCGGCGCTGGCGCACGGGGTGCCGACGCCCCCAGCGCAGCCGCACGCGAAGGCCGCGCCCGGGGAAGTGCTCGGCCTGGCGGACGGGCGCCTGCTCGTGGCCTGCGGCCAGGGCGCGCTGGCCATCGACCGGTTGCAGTGCGCGGGCCGCCGCGTCGTCAGCGCCGCGGACTTCGCGCACGCGCAGGCGCTCGCCGGCCTGAAGTTCCACTGATGGCGCGCGCGCCCGGCCAGCGGGACGGCGGCGCGCGCCCGCCGGGAACCGCGGCGATCGTGCTCGCGGGCGCGGCCCGGGCCGTCACGGCGGTGCTGGAGGAGGGCGCGAGCGCGGATGCGGCGCTCGCGGCCACCCGCCACGAGCAGCCGGACCAGCAAGGCGCGGCGATCCGCGCCGTCACGCTGGGCACGCTGCGCTGGTACCTGCGGCTCGCGCCCGCCGTGCTGCCGCTGTTGGCGCAGTCCGTGCGTCGGACCGACGCGCGGCTGCGCGCGCTGTTGTGCTGCGCCGTGCACCAGCTCGAATACTCGCCGCACCCCGCGCCCACGACCGTGGCCGCCGCGGTCGATGCCGCGCGCCTGCTCGGCATCGGGCAGGCTGCCGCCATGATCAACGCGGTGCTGCGCCGCTACCTGCGCGAGCGCGAATCCCGGCTCGCGGACGTCGATCGCAACCTGGCGGCGCGCACGGCCCACCCGCGCTGGCTGGTCGACGCACTGCGCGCGGCCTGGCCGCGGGAGCTCGAGTCGATCCTGGCGGCAAACAACGAACACCCGCCGCTGTGCCTGCGCCTCGACCTCGGCAAGGTCGCGCTCGACGCCTACCTGCGCGAACTCGATGCCGCCCGGCTCCATGGCGAGCCCGTCGCCGGCGTGGCCACGGCCGTCGTGCTCGATACGGCGCCGCCGCTGGCCCAGGTCCCGGGCTTCGCCGACGGCCGCGTCTCGGTGCAGGACGCGAGCGCGCAGCTCGCCGCTGCGCTGCTCGAGCCCAGGCCCGGCGAGCGCATCCTCGATGCCTGCGCGGCACCGGGCGGCAAGACCGGGGCGCTGCTCGAAGCGGCAGGCGGCGCCATCGAACTCACGGCCCTCGACAGCGACGAGGGGCGCCTCGCGCGCGTGGCTGCGAACCTGGTGCGGCTGGGTCGGGAGGCGCGCCTGGTGTGCGCCGACTTGTGCGCCGAGCCGTCCTGGTGGGATAGCCGTCCCTTCGACGCGATCCTGCTCGACGCGCCCTGCTCAGGGAGCGGTGTCATCCGGAGACATCCGGACATCAAGCTGTTGCGGCGTGCGGCCGATATTCCGGCCCTGGCGCAGCGGCAGGGCTCCATGCTGCATAAGTGCTGGGACTGGCTGCGGCCGGGCGGCCGCCTGTTGTACTCGACCTGCTCGCTGCTCCCGGCCGAGAACGGTGGCGTCATATCCCAGTTTATCGCGCAGAAACGGGGGGTTGCGCTGGCCCCGCTGCCCGTGGCCGGGCTCAACCACCCGGCCCTCAAGGCCTGCATCCAGGGCTGGCAGCTGCTCCCGGGGGCAGGGGGCGACGGCTTCTATTATGCTTGCCTGCTCAAACAGGGGGACGCCATCGCAGCGGCCCCATAGGATGCCGACAGGCCCTGGAAATGGCTAAGCCGGTTACGGTCGCTTGTGTGATGCTCGGCCTGCTGCCGCTGCTGGCGGCGGCGGCGGTGCACGCCGACGAAGCGCTCGACGGCGAGCTCGAGGTCCGCTCAGCCTACGCGGTGCCCAGCCACGGCGTCATCATGCTGAGCGCGCGCATCGGCTACCCACGCAGCGACCTGCTGAGCGCCACGCTCAAGGACGGCGTCACGCTGAGCTTCGACCTCGAGTGCGTCGTCAGCCGGCAGCGGCGCTTCTGGTTCGACGCCGAGGCGGTCAGCCTGGTGCGGCACAGCGAGCTGTCCTACCAGGTGGTCGCCGACCGCTACCTGTTGCGCAACGTCGACGCCGGCACGCAGGAGACGTTCCCGACCCTCGAGGCCGCGCTGGCGCGCGTGGGCACGGTCGACGAGTGGCCGATCGCGGTCGATCTGATGCTTCCGGCCGACGAGGAATGGCAAATCAGCCTGCGCGCCGGCGTGCGCCGCGGCCACATGCCTGACGCGCTGCGGGCGCTGGTGTTCTGGTCCGACGCCTGGCACCGCACCAGCGAGTGGTACACGTGGACACTCGTGCGCTGAAGCGCTGGGGCCTGCGCGGCCTGATCGTGCTGGGCTGCGGCGCCGGCGTCTGGGCGCTGCTGCTGCTCGCGCAGCGGCCGAGAATACCGCCGACTTCAACCGCCGCCTGCCCTGGATCCTGCTGCTCAATGTCTGCGCGGTGCTGGCCCTCGGCGTGCTGCTGGCGCGCAAGCTCTGGCAGCTGTACCGCGATTTCAAGCGAGCACGTGCCGGGCTCGCGGCTGACGGTGCGCACGGTGGGCATGTTCGGCACGCTGGTGGTGGTGCCGCTGCTGATCGTCTACTTGTTCGCCCTCGAGTTCCTGAACCACGGCATCGACAGCTGGTTCCGCGTCGAGATCAAGCACGGCCTCAACGACGCGCTGGTGCTGTCGCGCTCGGCGCTCGACCTGCGGCTGCGCGAGCAGGCGCGCCGCACCGAGGAGATCGCCCGCGCCGTCGGTGCGCTCGCCGGCCCCGAGCTTGCGGTGCGGCTCGACGCCGAGCGGCGCGCGACGCCGGGCGCGGACGTCGCGGTCTACGACAGCGCCGGCCGCATGCTCGCGCTGAGCCGCGCCGCCGGCGCGGCGTTGCCGCCGCCGCCGGCGCCGGGAGTGCTGCTGCAGATCGCCGCCGGCCGCAGTTACGTCAGCCTCGAGACCCCGGGCAACGGCCGCGCCCGGATCGTGACCGCGGCGCCGCTGGCGCGCGCCGCCGGCGTGCCGCCGGGGCGCTTCGTGCTGATCGACTACGACCTGCCGCGCGAGCTCTCGCGCCTGGCCGACGCGGTGCAGAGCGCCTATTCGAATTACGGTGACATGTCGGCGACACGCCGGCCGCTCAAGATCAACTTCATGCTGACGCTGACGCTGGTGCTGCTGCTCACGATGCTGGCGGCCGTCTACGGTGCGGTCTGGTCGGCGCAGCGGCTGACGCGCCCGGTGCAAGGACCTGATCGCCGGCACGCGCGCCGTCGGCAAGGGCGACCTCAGCACGCGCCTGCCGCTGCCCTCGCGCGACGAGATGGGCTTCCTGGTGCACTCATTCAACGACATGACCAAGCGCCTGCGCCGCAGCCGCGAGGAGGCGGCGCTGAGCCGCCAGGCCGTGGAACGCGAGCGCGAGCGCCTCGCGGTCATCCTCTCGCGCCTGTCGAGCGGCGTGCTCGTGATCGACGCGCAGCTGCAGCTGCGCAGCGCCAACCAGGCGGCCGGCGTGATCCTGGGCAGTGACCTCGCAAGCCGTGCGGGGCAGGGCCTGGCTGCGGGCGCCCCGGCCAACAGCCTGCTGGCGGGCTTCGCCGCGGCGCTGCGCACGCGCCTGGCCTCGGGCGAGCGCGAATGGCGCGAACAGCTGCCGCTCAAGCTCGAGGCCGACGCGCGCGTATTGCTGTGGGCCTGCACGCCGCTGCCCGACGACGGCCAGGAGACCGGGCTGGTCATCGTCTTCGAGGACATCACGGCGCTGCTCGACGCGCAGCGCAGCGCGGCCTGGGGCGAGGTCGCGCGCCGGCTCGCGCACGAGATCAAGAACCCGCTGACGCCGATCCAGCTGTCGGCCGAGCAGATGCGGCGCCAGCTGCTGCGCGGCCTGGACACCGAGCATGCGCGGCTGCTCGAGCGCGCGACCCACACGATCGTGCAGCAGGTCGACGCCATCAAGCAGATGGTCGACGCCTTCAGCGAGTACGCCCGCGCCCCGGAGGTGCAGCTCGCCCGCTTCAGCCTCAACCAGCTGGCGGCGGAGATGGTCGAGCTCTACCGGCTCGCAGGACCCGGGCATCAACATCGCCGTCGAGCTCGACGCCCAACTCGGCGAGATCGAGGCGGACCGCGGCCGCGTGCGCCAGATCCTCGCCAACCTGCTCAGCAACGCCATCGAGGCCCTGTCCGGGGTCGCGGGCGCCGCCATTACCGTGCGCACGCGCTCGATCCAGGCGGCGCCGCTGGCGCAGGCCGAGATCACGGTCAGCGACAACGGGCCGGGCTTCCGCGAGGATATCCTGACGCGCGCCTTCGACCCCTACGTCACCAGCAAGGCGCGCGGTACCGGCCTGGGGCTGGCGATCGTGCAAGCGCATCGTCGAGGAGCACGGCGGCAAGATCAGCGCCGAGAACCTGGTCGCGGGCGGGGCGCGCGTCCGCGTGGCTGTTGCCGGCCAGCGTCGACAGGCGCGCGGAGTCGCGGAGGGAACGGGCATGAGTGCGAACCGGATTCTGGTCGTGGACGACGAGGCCGACATCTGCCGCCTGCTGCAGGAGATACTCAGCGAGGAAGGCTACGACGTCGAGGTGGCGGCCGACGCCGCGCAGGCGCGAGCGGCGCGCGCCTCGCGCTCCCCCGACCTGGTACTGCTCGACATCTGGATGCCGGACACCGACGGCATCTCGCTGCTGCGCGAGTGGTCCAGCGACGTGCGCAACGACTGCCCCGTGGTCATGATGTCGGGGCACGGCACGGTCGAGACCGCGGTCGAGGCCACGCGCCTCGGCGCCTTCGACTTCATCGAGAAGCCGCTGTCGCTCGCCAAGCTGCTGCCCACCGTGAAGCGCGCGCTCGACGCGCGCCGCTCGCGCCAGCTCGGCGGCTTCGCGCTGCGCACACCAGCGCCGCTGCACGGCCGCAGCCGCGTCGCCCAGCAGCTGCGCAGCGAGCTGCTACGGCTCGCCGCCTATCCGGCGCCGCTGCTGCTGATCGCGGAGCCCGGCTGCGAGCCGGAGGCGCTGGCGCGCTTCGTGCACCAGTCGGGGGCGCAGTCGGGTGGTCCCTTCGTCAGCTGCAATCCGCGCTCCTGGCACGACGACCAGGCCCTCAACGCGCTGCTCGGCGCCGACGGCCGTCCCGGGCTGCTCGAGCAGGCCGCGGGCGGCACGCTCTACATCGGCGATGTCGAGGAATTGCCGGCCTCCGCGCGCCGCCTGCTGGCCGGCGTGCTCGAGTCCGGCGGCTTCGTGCGCAACGGCGACGCGGCGCCGGTCGCCTTCGGCGCCCGGCTGGTGGCGACCGCGCTGCCCGGCATCGAGAGCCGCGCCGGCGGCGGTGGCGGCGCCATCAGCCGCGACCTGTACGCGCAGATCGCAGCGCTGCCGCTGCGGGTGCCGCCGCTGCGCGAATACGCCGAGGACGTGCCCGAGCTGCTGAGGCAATGCACTGACCAGCTCACCGAGGGCGAGCAGCTGCACTTCCGCCGCTGCAGCGTCGCGGCGCAGAACCGGCTGCGCAACTATCCCTGGCCCGACAACCTGCGCGAGCTGCGCAACCTGCTGCGGCGGCTGCTGCTGCGAGGGGGCCCGGAGGAGATCTCGCTCGAGGAGGTCGAGCGCGAGCTGGCTGCGCAGGCGCCGATCGACGCGCCGCTGGTCAAGCAGGACCTGCTGGCGCTGCCGATGCGCGAGGCGCGCGAGCACTTCGAGCGCGCCTACCTGCAGCAGCAGCTGCAGCTGTGCGGCGGCAAGGTCGGGCAGCTCGCCAAGCGCGTCGGCATGGAGCGCACGCACCTGTACCGCAAGCTGCGCTCACTCGGCATAGAAATCAGCCACGTCGCCGAGGACTGAGCGCGCGCAGCGCAGCGCGCGTGCCTAGCGTTGCTGGGTGAGCGCCGTCGCTCCCCGATACTCGCTTTGGGCGCTCACCCAGCAACGCTCTCCCGCGCGCCCCGCGGCGCGTGCGTCGCCGCAGTTCGTAGGCCTAGTCCTCGACCCGGATCACTAGCGTGACAATCTCCGCGGCCTGCAGCTGCTGGCGCAGGCGGTTGAGCTGGTTCAGGTCCTTGATCGGGCCGATGCGGATCCGGTACCAGACGTCATTGTCGAGCGCGACGCGCTGCACGCTGGCGCTGATGCCCTGGCGCGCGAGCTGCGCCTGGACGCGCTCGGCGTCGGGGCTGCTGCGGTAGGAGCCGGCCTGCAGGAAGTAGGTGCCGGGCCGGTCGACGCGCGCCGCGGCGTCGACGTGCGCGCCGTGCTCCTTCTCCGGCACCACGACCTCGAACTTCGGCAGGCCGGCGTAGAAGTCGTAGCCGCCGCTGGCGTCCTCCGTGGCTTCGCCAGCCGCGTCGGCCGCTGCCGCACCGGCGGCGCCGTTGCGGGCGGCGGCGTGGCGCGGCGCGGGTCCGGGCTCGCCCGCCCCGTCGTCCGCGCCTGCGGCGTGGCGGTGATCGCTGACGTAGACCACGAACGCCACCAGCAGCCCGAGCGCCAGCCCGGTGCCGAGGTCGCGCAGCCGCTGGCGCTCGATGCCGCCGCGGCGCACGCCCTTGTAGTCGCGCCCCGTCAGGCGCTTTCCGCTCACATCGTCTCCGGCGCGCTGGCGCCGAGCAGGGCCAGGCCGTTGCGCATGACCTGCTGCGCCCCCAGCGCCAGCGCCAGGCGCGCGTTGCGCAGCGGCGCTTCCTCGACGATGAACTGCGCGGCGTTGTACCAGGTGTGGAAGGCCTGGGCGAGCTCGCGCAGGAAATGCACCAGGGTGTGCGGCGTGCGCTGCATCGCCGACTGGTGCACGGTCTCGGGGTAGCGCGCCAGCGCCCGCAGCACCGCCGCCTCGTGCGGGCCGTCGAGGCGCCCGAGGCTGGCGAGCGCGCCGGCGGCGTCGTACCCGAGGCCGCGCGCGGCGAGCTGCTTCATGACGCTGGCGACGCGCGCGTGCGCATATTGCATGTAGTAGACCGGGTTGTCGTTGCTGCGCGACTTGGCGAGCTCGAGGTCGAAGTCGAGCGGCTGGTCGTGGCTGCGCATCAGGTAGAACACGCGGCAGGCGTCGTTGCCGACCTCAGCGCGCAGCTGGCGCAGCGTCACGAACTGGCCGTCGCGCTTGCCCATCGGCACCTTCTCGCCGCCGCGGAACAGGCTCACGAACTGCATCAGGCAGACCTCGAAGCAGTCGCCGTCCTCGCCCATGGCGTTGAGCGCCGCGCGCATGCGCGGGATGTAGCCGTGGTGGTCGGCGCCCCAGACGTCGATCAGGCGCACGAAGCCGCGCCCGAACTTGTCGAGGTGGTAGGCGACGTCGGGCGCGAAGTACGTCGGCTGGCCGTTGGCGCGCACCAGCACGCGGTCCTCGGCGTCGCCGAAGGCGCTGCTGCGCAGCCACAGTGCGCCTTCCTTCGTGTAGCTGTGACCGAGCCCGGCGAGGCGCTGCAGCGAGCGCTCGACGGCGCCCGACCGCGTCAGCGCGCGCTCCGAGGACCAGGTCTCGAACTCGACGCCGAATTCGCGCAGGTCGTCGCGGATGTCGGCCAGCATCGCGGCCAGGGCCAGCTCCTGCACCGCCTCGCAGGCGGTGGCACCCAGCAGCTCGCGCATGCGGGCGATGAGCGCGTCGATGTACTGCTCCTTGTCGCCGGCCGGCGCGTCGGCGGGCAGCCCGTCGAGCACGGCCGCTGCGCTCGCCCGCAGCGCGTCGCCCTGGGCCGCGCGCAGTTGCGTCGCGATGTCGCGCACGTAATCGGCGCGGTAACCGTTCTCCGGGAACGGCAGTGATTCGCCGCCGGCCTGCAGGTAGCGCACCCAGACGCTCGCGGTCAGGATGTCGACCTGGCGGCCGCCGTCATTGATGTAATACTCGCGGCTGGCGTCATAGCCGACGGCGCGCAGCAAGTTGGCGAGCGTCGCGCCATAGGCGGCCTGGCGGCCGTGGCCGACGTGCAGCGGCCCGGTCGGGTTCGCGGACACGAACTCGACGTTGACGCGCTCGCCGGCGCCGGCGCTACTGGTGCCGTAGCGGTCACCCTGCGCGAGCACGCGGCGCAGCACCTCGCCCTGCGCCTCCCTGGCCAGGTACAGGTTGATGAAGCCGGCGCCCGCGACCTCGACGCGCGCCAGCAGCGGATCCGGCGGCAGCGCGGCGACGATCGCGGCGGCAAGCTCGCGCGGCTTGCGGCCGGCCGTCCGCGCCAGCCGCAGCGCGATGTTGCAGCTGTAGTCGCCGTGCTGCGGGTCGCGTGTGCGCTCGACGACGACTTCGGCGCGCTCGACCGGGGCGTCGAGGAAGTTGCCCTGAAGCGCGGCCAGCGCCCGGGCGAGCAGCTCTTCGAGTTCAGCCTTCAATGCAATTCGCCTGACGAAACGGGGTCGCGCAGTCTACCGAAAAAACGCCGGCTACTGGATGTCGATCGGGTCGACGTCGAGCGCCCAGCGCACGCGCCGCGCCTCGGGCAGGCGCTCCACTTCCGGCAGCCAGGCGCGCAGGAAATCCTGGAGCCCGCTGCGGCCGGCGTGCTCGACCAGCAGCTGGGCGTGGTGCCGGCCCGCGCGCCGCGCCATGGCCGCCGGCACCGGCCCCAGCAGGCGGGCTGCGGGCTCCGCGCCGGCGCAGTCGCGCGCACGGCGCAGGAAATCCAGCGCCGCGGGAGCGCCGCGCGCCGAAGCGCGCAGCAGCGCCAGGCGGCCGTAAGGTGGCCAGCGGGCCGCCGCGCGCTCGGCCAGCGCCCCGGCCGCGAAGGCCTCGTAGCCGCCGCCGATCAGGCCCTGCAGCAGCGGATGCTCGGGGTATTCGGTCTGGATCAGCACCTCGCCGGCGCGCGTGCCGCGCCCGGCGCGGCCGGCCACCTGCACGATGGTCTGCGCCAGGCGCTCGGCGGCGCGGAAGTCGCTGCTGAACAGCCCCTGGTCGGCGTTGATGACCGCAACCAGCGAGACGCCCGGGAAATGGTGTCCCTTGGTCACCATCTGCGTGCCGACCAGGATGCGCGCCGAGCCGTCGAGCAGCGCGTTCATGACCGCCTCGACGTCGGCGGTGTCGCGCGCGGTGTCGCGATCGAGCCGTACCAGCGGCGAGCGCGGGAACATCTGCGCCAGCGTCTCGGCGATGCGCTCGGTGCCCTGGCCGACCGGCCGCACGGCGAAGCCGCAGCGCCCGCAGCGCTCGGGCAGCGGCTGGGCCGCGCCGCAATAGTGGCAGCGCAGCTGCCCGGCGCCGCGGTGCACGGTCAGCCGCGCGTCGCAGTCGAGGCAGGGGGCGATCCAGCCGCAGCTCGTGCACATCAGCGTCGGCGCGTAGCCGCGGCGATTGAGGTACACGAGCACCTGGCCGTCCGATTGCAGGTGGCGCTCGATCGCCTGCGTCACGGGCCCGGCGAGGCCGGCGTGCACGGCGTGCGCGCGCAGGTCGATCAGGGCCAGGCGCGGGGCGGCGGCCTGGTCCGGGCGGCGCGGCAGCGGTAGCTGCCGATAGCGTCCCTGCTGCACGTTGTGGAGCGATTCGAGCGAGGGCGTCGCCGATCCGAGCACGATCGGCACGCCGGCCTGCTGCGCGCGCCGCACCGCCAGGTCGCGCGCCGAATAGCGGCAGCCGCCCTCCTGCTGCTTGTACGAGGAGTCATGCTCCTCGTCGACCACGACCAGGCCGAGCCGCGGCGCGGGCGCGAACACCGCCGAGCGCGTGCCGATCACGAGCCGGGCGCTGCCTGCGCGCGCGGCGCGCCAGTTGGCCAGGCGCTCGCCGTCGCCGAGGGCCGAGTGCAGCACCGCGATCGGCGCAGCCAGTCGCGTGCGAAAGCGCTCGAGAAGTTGTGGAGTCAGGCCGATCTCAGGCACCAGCACCAGCGCGCTGCGTCCGCGCGCGAGCGCGCGCGCGGCGAGCCGCAGGTACACCTCGGTCTTGCCGCTGCCGGTCACTCCCTGCAGCAGAAAGCTGCCGAATTGGTCCGCGGCGGCGTCGATGGTCTCGACCGCATGCTCCTGCGCCGCGCTGAGCTGCGGCACCTCGGCCGCCTGCGACGCCGCGCCTACCATTGTCGCCGCCGCGGCCGCAGCGCGCGTCGCGAACTCGAGCCAGCCGCGCTGCTGCAGGGCCCGCGCCGCGGTGCGCCAGCCTGCCTCGAGCTGATCGAGCTGCGATGCGGCGAGCCCGTCCGGGCTGTCGGCCAGCCGCTGCAGCAGCCCGCGCTGCCGGGGCGCGCGCCGGGGTTCGCCCGCCAGCAGCGCAGCGCGGCCGGCTTCGCTGGCGGCAATCCAGCTCTCCTGTTCATGCGCGGGCCGTCCCGCGCGCAGGGCTGCGGGCAATGCAGCCGCAAATACCTCGCCCGGCGGGTGGTGGTAGTACTGGGCGGTCCACTGCAGCAGGTCGAGCAGCACGGGATCGAACAGCGGTTCGTCATCGAGCAACTCGCGCACCGGCCGCAGCCGCTCGCGCGCGAGCGTCGACCCGGCCGCGTGCGCGACGATGACGCCGACGGCGTCCCGGCGCCCCAGGGAAACGCGCACCCGGGCTCCCAGCGGCAAGTCCGCTGCGCGCCGCCCGGGCGGCGGCAGGTAATCGAGCGGGCCGCGGAGCGGGCAGTCGACCGCAACCCTGAGCACCCCGGTTTCCCTGGACTCAGTCTCGTTCATGATCGGTGAACTTGTGGATAACTATGTGCACGGATTCATGCGTCGCATACGGGAAGGCCGGCAAGTCGGCACCAACCGGGCTGCAGGATTCCGCCTGATCGCAAGATATAGATCAACGATTTCATGCGCTTGGGAAATATGCGGCTGCATTGGCAACGTCGACCACCCCGACCCTGCGGTGCCACCTCCAGGGCGGTGCGTAAGTGGATGATTCTGGTTCAAACTCGCCGCAGGAGGGTTGTCATGCCGGCCGCTCGGAAGGCCCGCGGCAGCCCCGCGCCGTGCCGCCAAGCATCGCACAGTTCGAGCTCGCCAGGGTTTGTCCGGGCCGGCGGCCGCGACGCGCGGCGGCCGCTGCGGCCGTGTGGGGATTCGGGCTATTGGTAGCGGAAGATGACGCGCGGGAACCGGTACTGTGTCCTTGATACTCGCGACGACGGCAAAGGCTGCAGGGAGTCGCAGGGAGAATTTGCGCTGCTGGAAAAATCGCCGCCAGTCGCCGCGGGCGAATGCGACGACTGGCGGCTTGCCCGGCCTGGCGCCAGGCACGCGACGCCGTAGGGAGGCGGCGGCGCGTGCCAGCGCGAGCCGCCGAACTCAGGCCCCGGCCTTGGTGGATTCCTGCTTGTGGTAGGCCGAAAGCGAGGGGTTGTTGATCTGGGAAACGGTGCCGTTGATCGCGTCGGTCATGCACTGCTTCTTGCTGGTGCTCGCCAACCGGCTGCCCGTGACGACATCCGCTCCGCAGGCCTGCGCCGCCGCGCTGCGGATGCGAGCATAGAGCGTGGCGACGTCGCTGCTCTTGTTGAGGTCGAGGTCGCTGACGACGATGCGCAGCGACTGGGTCGGCGCCTCGTTGGCGCTCGCGACCATCCAGGCCTGCCCAAAGGTTGCGCTCAGCGCGAGCATGCCGGTGCCAATGTAGCTTGCAATCGACTTGGATTTCATGGCGGACTCCTTGAAGAAATTCGGGGCAAAACGAGGGCATTAGCCCGGCGACTCGCCGGACTTTCAGTGCGCACAAAAGCGCTGCCCTGTCCCTTGGATACCCGGCACGCCGCGAATGGTTGCAGCGTGAATGTGAATTTTTTATTGAAAGCGGCGAGGTCGGGACGAACACGTTCGCCGTCGGGACGAGGACGCCCGTGTCCGGGACGCCGTCGCCGGGCGCGCCCTGCGCCTAGGCCGCCTTGACGGCCTGGATCAGCTGGCTGGCGGCGGCCTGGCCGTCGCCGTAGAGCATGCGCGTGTTGTCGAGGAAGAACAGTGCGTTCTCGATGCCCGAGAAGCCCGCGCCCTGGCCACGCTTGATGACGATGACGTTCCTGGCCTTGTCGGCGTTCAGGATCGGCATGCCGTAGATCGGGCTCGACTTGTCGGTGCGCGCGACCGGATTGACGACGTCGTTGGCGCCGATGATGAGCGCGACGTCGCATGATTCGAACTCGGCGTTGATCTCCTCGAGGTCGGCGATCAGGTCGTAGGGCACGCCCGCCTCGGCGAGCAGCACGTTCATGTGGCCGGGCATGCGGCCCGCCACCGGGTGGATCGCGAAGCGCACCGTCACGCCGCGGTCGATCAGCAGCTGGCACAGCTCCCAGACCTTGTGCTGCGCCTGCGCGACCGCCATGCCGTAGCCGGGTACGACGATGACCTTCTGCGCGTAGGCCATCATGACGCCGACGTCCGCGGCCTCGATCGGCTTCATGCTGCCGGTGACCGCGCCGCCCGCCGCGGCGCCGCCGGTGTCGCCGAAGCCCGAGAACAGCACGTTGCCGAGCGAGCGGTTCATGGCCCTGGCCATCAGCTGCGTCAGCAGCGTGCCGGCCGAACCGACCACGGTGCCGGCGATGATCATCGCCGCGTTCTGCATCACGAAGCCCTCGAACGCGACCGCGAGGCCGGTGAAGGCGTTGTACATCGAGATCACCACCGGCATGTCGGCGCCGCCGATCGGCAGCGTCATGAGCACGCCGAACAGCAGCGCGAGCACGAAGAACAGCGTGACGTGGAGCGCGTCGGCATGCACGCCCGAGGCAATGAACACGCCCACCAATCGCCGTGGCCGCGATCACGACCAGGTTGACGATGTTCTGGCCGCCGAAGCGGAACGAGCGTCTTGATCAGTCCCTGCAGCTTGCCGAAGGCGACCAGGCTGCCGCTGAACGAGATCGCGCCGATCAGCGCGCCGACCACCGCCAGCGTCGACATGGTCAGCGTCATCTGCTCGCCGCGATAGAGCTCGACCGCGGCGATCGCCGCCGCGGCGCCGCCGCCGATGCCGTTGTAGAGCGCGATCATCTGCGGCATGTCGGTCATCGCCACGCGCGCGACCGCTCCACCAGGCGAGCGCGGTGCCGGCGATGATCGCCGGCAGCAGCCACTCGTAGTTGCCAAGCCCCGGGAACAGGAACGTGAACAGCGTGGCGACCAGCATGCCGGCGCCGGCCCAGATGATGCCGCTGCGCGCCGTGACCGGCGAGCTCATGCGCTTCAGGCCCATGATGAACAGGAACGCGGTGACGAGGTAGCTGACCTGGATCAGCCACTGCCTGCCCTCGGCGCCCAGCAGGGAAGTCTCCATCAGTGGCCTCCCGGCTTCTTCCTGGCGCCGCTCGACTTGAACATCTCGAGCATGCGCTCGGTGACCACGTAGCCGCCGACCGCGTTGCCGGCAGCCATGAACACGCCGACGCAGCCGATGACCTTCTCGAGCGTCGTGTGCGCGCCGCCGAGCGCGACCATCGCGCCGACCAGCACGATGCCGTGCACGAAGTTCGAGCCCGACATCAGCGGCGTGTGCAGGATCACCGGCACCTTGGCGATGACCTCGTAGCCGGTGAAGGCGGCCAGCATGAAGATGTACAGGGCAACGATGCCCGTGATGGCGACTATCGGGGTCATGTTCCCTCCACGGCCTTGCGCGTGGCTTCGTGCTTGATGGCGCCGTCGTGCGTAAGGCAGGACTGCGCGAAGACTTCGTCGTTCCAGTCGATGGCGAGCGCGCCCGACTTGTCGATTGCCGGCTTGAGGAAGTTGAGCAGGTTGCGCGCGTACATCTCGCTGGCGTGGTAGGCGAGCTGCGCCGGCAGGTTGACCGGGCCGACGATCTTGACGCCGTTGTGCAGCACCGTCTCGCCGGCGCGCGTCAGCTCGCAGTTGCCGCCGGTCTCGGCGGCGATGTCGACGATCACGGCGCCGGCCTTCATGCGCTCGACCGCCGCGCGCGAGATGATGCGCGGCGCCGCGCCGCCCCGGGATCGCCGCCGTCGTGATCACGGCGTCGGCCACGGCGATGCGCGCCTCGAGCACCTCCTGCTGCTTCGCCTTCTCCTCCTCGGTGAGCTCGCGCGCGTAGCCGCCCGTGGCCCTCGGCGGACACGCCGGTCTCGATGAACTTCGCGCCCAGCGACTTGACCTGCTCGCGCGTGGCGCTGCGCACGTCGTAGGCCTCGACCACCGCGCCCAGGCGCTTGGCCGTGGCGATGGCCTGCAGCCCGGCGACGCCGACGCCGACGATCAACACCTGCGCCGGGCGGATGGTGCCGGCGGCGGTGGTCAGCATCGGCAGGAAGCGATCGAGGGTATTGGCCGCGATCAGCACCGCCTTGTAGCCCGCGACCGCGGCCTGCGAGGACAGCGCGTCCATCGATTGCGCGCGCGAGATGCGCGGTACGAGTTCCATGGCGAAGCTGGTGATGCGGCGCGTGCGCAGCGCGGCGACTTCCGCGGCGCGCGCGTGCGCCTGCATGAAGCCCACCACCACGGCGCCGGGCCGCAACGCCTCGATCTGCGCCATGGAGGGCGGCTGCACCGTCAGCAGTACGTCGGCCGCGGCGAGCACCGCGGCGGGCGTATCCGCCCAGTCGACTCTCTTGTAGAGTGCGTCGGGAAACTGGGCTCCGGCGCCGGCGCCGCGTTCCAGCAGCACCCTGGCCCCGGTGGCGGCCAGTTTCTCGGCTACCTCGGGCACGACGCTGACGCGCGTCTCGCCGGGCACGCTCTCGCGGAGCGCACCGATGGTCACGGGCATGGATCGACTCCTATTTTGATGGGGTGTGTGAACCCCATCCGTTGAATTCTCTCACAAAACTGCCTTATCTTACACGCATGAGCGGCAAGCACGTGGTGGCCCGGGGGCAGCGGGCGCAGCTGGACGAGGACATGCGCCTGATCGTCCATGCGGCTGCGCACGGCCTGGGCCAGATGGTGCTGCGCACCGACATCGCCGGCATGCCGCTCGAGTGGATCGACTACCGCGAGGCCGCCCGGCTCTACCACCAGGAGCAGGTGGCCTACACCTGCGGCTCGCTGATCTACCGCCTCTACGGCGGCATCAATGCCTGCACCGGCCGCCGCACGGTGGTCGAGGTCAGCTCGATCGTGGCGACCGTGGGGCACACCGGCAACCCGGGCAACACACGCCACGACTACGTGCCGCCGCTCAACAACGAGACCCTGTTCCGGCGCGACGCCTACCTGTGCCTGTACTGCGGCGAGCGCTTCGGCAGCCGCGAACTGTCGCGCGACCACGTGCGGCCCTTCAGCCAGGGCGGGCGCGACGTCTGGACCAATGTGGTCGCGGCCTGCCGCAGCTGCAACAACTACAAGGCCTGGCGCACGCCCGAGCAGGCCAGCCTGCAGCTGATCGCGGTGCCGTTCATGCCGACCTACGCCGAGTACATTTTCCTCAAGGGCCGGCGCGTGCTCGCCGACCAGATGGAATACCTGCAGGCGCACTTCCCGCGCAGCAGCCCGCTGCACGCGCGCATCGAGCGTTGGCGGAGCTAGGGCCTGGCGTGGGCAGGCCCTAGGCGTCGCCGCGCATGGTCTACCTCGTCGACGCTTCGGTCTACGTATTCCGCGCCTGGTATTCGCTGCCGCCGGGGCTGCACGACGCCGACGGCAATCCGACCCACGCCCTCTACGGCTTCGCGCGCTTCCTCGGTGACCTGATCGAGCGGCGCACGCCGCGCTACCTGGCCGTGGCCTTCGACGAGTGCCGCGGTTCCGGCCACCGCCGTGCGCTGTTGCCGTCCTACAAGGCCAACCGCGAGCCCGCGCCGCCGGAGCTCAAGCGCCAGTTCGAGCTGTGCCGCGAGTATTGCCGCCACCTCGGCGTCGCCGAGTTCGGTAGCCCGGAGTACGAGGCCGACGACCTGATCGGTACGCTGGCGGCGCGCGCGCGCGCGGCGGGCCTGCGCGTGACCGTCGTGAGCCGCGACAAGGACCTGGCTCAACTCGTCGGGCGCGGCGACAGCTTCTGGGATTACTCGGACTCGGCCGAGTACCGCTACGAGGAGATCGCGGCGCGCTTTGGCGTCGAGCCGGAACGCATGGCCGACTACCTGGCGCTCATGGGCGATGCGGTCGACAACATCCCGGGCGTGCCGGGCGTCGGCGCTAAAACCGCCGCGGCGCTCATGACCCGATTCGCCACGCTCGACGCGCTGTACGCGGGCCTCGACGAGGTGGCGCGCCTGCCGCTGCGCGGGGCCGCGGGCCTGCCCGGGAAGCTGCGCACGCACCAGGCCGCGGCGTACCTCGCGCGTTCGCTGACCCGGATCCACTGCGACGCGCCTGTTTGCGCCGACCACGAAGCGCTGCGCCGGCGCAGCCCGCAGCTTGCGACACTGGCGGGCTTCTGCAGCCAGCACGGCTTCGGCGCGCTGTTGCCGCGCCAGGCCGAGCGCATCGCGCGCCTGGCCGCCTGATCAGGCTCCGAGGCCTAGGGCTTCTTGACGTAGACCTTGCACCAGCCGCCGGCATTGACGAGCTTGCCGGGGAACAGGTTGCACGGCCGCCACGGATCGCCGTCCTTGCCCGTGAGCTGCAGGCAGTTGCTGCACTGCTGCCCCGCCTTGTAGTTCGGGAACTTGGCCGCGTCCACGGCCTTGGCGCTCTCATGGTACGCGAGGGCCACGGCGACCGAATCGGTGGGCGCGACGTGCGGCAGGCTGCCGGCATCGGCAGCGCGCGCGCGGGTCGCACCCGCGGCCAGGATCGTGCCCGCACCCAGCGCGATACTCTTGAGCGCGTCGCGGCGTGAAATCAGTTCGTTCATCGGCATCTCCAGGAAGGGTCGGTTAGCGGGGGGCAATTGTACCGGACCAGGCCGGCGGTGCTGCAGTAACAGTACGTAGGCAGAGCTTCCCTCGATCGGTTCCAGTATTCTTGGGCGCAGAATCCGTACCGGCGGAGGGCTTCCATGGTGCGCCCGCAGAACATCGAATCGGCCCTGCACGAAGATCGCCGCTTCCCGCCGCCGCCGGCCTTCGCGGCCCGGGCCCGCCTGCGGGCGGCGCAGGTCGCGGCCATGAGGCGGCGCGCCGCGCGCGACCACGTCGGCTTCTGGGGCGAACTGGCCCGCGAGCATCTGCATTGGCACAAGCCCTTCGGCATCACGCTCGATGATTCCACGGCCCCAAACTACCGCTGGTTTCCTGACGGGGAGCTGAACGTCTCCTGGAACTGCCTCGACGTGCACCTCCAGGCCCGGGGTGACAAGACGGCAATCATCGCCGAGGGCGAGGCGGGCGACATAAGGCGATTCTCTTACCGCGAGCTGCACGCCGAGGTCTGCCGGCTGGCGAACGGCCTCAAGCAGCTCGGCATCGGCCGCGGCGACCGCGTCGTGATCTACATGCCGATGGTGCCGGAGGCGGTGGTGGCAATGCAGGCCTGCGCGCGCATCGGCGCCATCCATTCAGTCGTGTTTGGCGGATTCTCCTTCGGCTCGCTGCGCGACCGCATCGAGGACGCCGGCGCGCGCGTCGTGATCACGGCCGATGGCGGCCGGCGCGGCGGCGGCATCGTCGAGCTCAAGGCGGCCGTGGACAAGGCGCTCGACGGGGCCTGCGCCACGATCGAGAAGGTCGTGGTACTGAACCGCTGCGGCGCGCCGGTGACGATGCAGCCCGGGCGCGACCTGTGGTGGCACGACCTGCTCGAGGGTCGATTGGCCGAGTGTCCGCCGGTCTGGGTCGACGCCGAGCACCCGCTGTTCCTGCTGTATACCTCCGGTTCGACCGGCAAACCCAAGGGAATCCAGCATTCGAGCGCGGGTTACCTGCTGAACGCGAAGCTCACGAGCGAGTGGGTCTTCGACCTGCGCGACGACGACGTCTTCTGGTGCACGGCCGACATCGGCTGGGTCACGGGCCACACCTATGTCGCCTACGGGCCGCTTGCCGCCGGGGCGACCCTCGTCATGTACGAGGGCGGGCCGATGGTGCCCGACGGCGGCCGCTTCTGGCGCATCTGCCAGGAGCACGGCGTGACGATCTTCTACACCGCGCCCACCGCGATCCGGGCGCTCATGAAGCTCGGCGAAGCGCTGCCGGGGAAGTACGACCTGTCGCGCCTGCGGCTGCTCGGCTCAGTTGGTGAGCCCATCAACCCCGAGGCGTGGATCTGGTACCACCGCGTGATCGGCGGCGGGCGCTGCCCGATCGTTGACACCTGGTGGCAGACCGAGACCGGCGCCATCATGATCGCGCCGCTCCCCGGCGTCACCGTGACCAAGCCGGGTTCCTGCACCGAACCGCTGCCCGGCATCGACGCGCTCATCGTCGATGACCACGGCGAGCCGGTGACGCAGCCGGACGCCGGCGGCTACCTCGTGGTCCGCAAGCCCTGGCCGTCGATGTTGCGCACGATCTGGGGTGACAACGAGCGCTACCTCAAGACATATTGGGAGCGCTTCCACGGCCGCTACTACGTCGCCGGCGACAGCGCGCACCGCGATGCCGACGGTTGCTACTGGATCATGGGGCGCATCGACGACGTGCTCAAGGT
Source organism: uncultured Gammaproteobacteria bacterium (assembly GCA_963778855.1). Lineage (GTDB taxonomy): Bacteria > Pseudomonadota > Gammaproteobacteria > Steroidobacterales > Steroidobacteraceae > FEN-1191. Next base: position 151,982 of record CAVZWC010000006.1, read on the forward strand.
GGCCGGCCATCGGCTCGGCACCATGGAGATAGAGTCCGCGCTGGTCGCGAATCCGCGCGTGGCCGAGGCCGCGGTCGTCGGCCGCGCCGACGAGATCAAGGGCGAGTCGGTGTTCGCATTCGTCGTGTTGCGTGGCCCGCGACCCAAGGGCGACGCCAGCGCGCTCGTCAAGGAGTTGCGCAACTGGGTAGGCGAGCAGCTCGGTCCCATCGCCAAGCCCGACAACATCCGCTTCGCCGACAACCTGCCCAAGACGCGCTCGGGCAAGATCATGCGCCGGCTGCTGCGCGCGATCGCCAACGACCAGCCGATCACGCAGGATGTGTCGACGCTCGAGAACCCGGGCATCGTCGACCAGCTGCGCGGCGTGGCGACGCGGGCCGTTGCCAGGGTCAAGACACGCGTGGCCGCGCGCCGCAAGTCGCTGCGTCGCGGACTCAAGCGCGTGCTCAGACGTGGCGCGGTCCGCAAGGCCGTCCGCAAGGCCGTGAAGCGCGCCGCGCCGCGCAAGCCGAAATCATCCGAGCCCGCCAGCATGAAGCGGCGCAACGCGACTGGCGCCAAGCGCAAGACGGCTGCCAAGCGCAATGCGGCTGCCAAGCGTAAGACGGCTGCCAAGCGCAACCGACAGCCGCGGGCACGCCGGCGCTGAGCGGCGCACCTCCACCAACTTGCCGCAAGGCGATTCGGTGTCCAATTCGAGGACTGCGCCCGCCCAGTCGCGAACCCTGGTTCGCGGACTATCGCTGATTCCGGCGGCCGCGCTCATCGTCACGAACGTCATCGGCACGGGCGTGTTCGTCAAGGCCCGCGCCATGACCTGCAACGTCGGGACCCCGGGGATGGTGCTGCTGGCGTACGCGGTGGCTGGCATTTTCACGCTCGCCGGCGCGATGACCTTTGCTGAATTGACTGCCATGATGCCGCGCGCCGGCGGGCAATATAATTTCATCGGCGCGGCATTCGGTCGGGTGTGGGCGTTCCTGTACGGATGGATGGAGACGCTGCTCGACGGGGCCGGAAGCTTCGCGGCCATCACCATTGTCTTCGTCATCTTCTTCAATGACCTTTTGGGAGGTACGTTGGCACCGTCGCAGGTGCAGCTGCTGACCCTGGCGACGATCGTGCTGGTGACGGGGCTCACGCTGGCGTCGATGCAAACCAACGGGGTGCTGGCCGCCGTCGTCACCGGATTGAAGGTGCTGCTGGTCGCCGGTATCGGCATCGCCGCCTTCCTGTACGAGGGCGGTTCATGGGCCCATTACGCCGCCAGTGGCGCGACCGGAAGTTGCGTGGGAGTTCCGGCGACATCGCGGCTCGGCGCCACCGGATTCGGGGCGGCCGTCATCGGCGCGCTGTGGAGCTACAACGGCTGGGCGACCGCAAGTTTCGTGGCCGAGGAGGTGCGCGCACCCGGGCATACGCTGCCGCGCGCCCTGATCGGTGCGAGCGTATTGATCATCGGCCTCTACCTGCTCGTCAACGCCGGTTATTTCTACGCGCTTGGGCCGCAGGCGGTCGCCAGCGTGCCGGAGACTTCCTCGGTTGCGGCCGCCCTGTTGGTGCGCATGTTAGGCGCGGCCGGCGCGTCGCTGCTGACGCTGGGCCTGATGATTTCGACCTTTGGCGCCCTGCACTCGACCAGCCTGTCGGTATCGCGTCTGCCGTTCGCAATGGCGCGCGATGGGCTGCTGCCGGGCGTGCTCGCCAGGGTCACCCCGCGTACGCGCGTTCCGGCCCATGCGATCGTGCTGATCGGCGTTTGCACGGTCGCGTTTGCATTCTCCGGCACCTTCGACGTCATCACCGACTCGGTCGTCTTCATGTTGCTGCTGTTCAACGGCATGGCCGTGGCCGCTGTGTATGTGCTGCGCCGTACCTTGCCCGAAGTCGCGCGCCCCTACCGCGTGTGGGGTTATCCCGTCGTGCCGGCGCTGTTCCTGGCCGCCACCGCCTATCTGATGATCAATACCCTGCTGGCGACGCCGCTGCGCGCCCTGGCGGGTTCGGCCGTGGTCGCGCTTGGGCTCCCTGTCTACGCCTGGTACGCGCGGCGCCTGGCACCGAGCCGTCCCGAGGACTGGCTGGTTGCGGGAGTGGAGCATCGCTGAGCGCCCGCCGTCGCTCCCCGATACTCGCTTTGGGCAGGCGATCTGCCATGCTCACGCACCCAGCAAACTCGAGATCAGGCGGGCCGCCGTGGCGACCGAGGGTGCGGCCTCGGGCACGCTCGCGGTGTCAGCGGCGAAAATCAGCGCCTGCCCGGCGGTGGCCAACAGGGCGGCAAGGAAGGTCAGTACATTGCGCGTGTTCATGGCTTGCTCCTGCCTCAGCTAAACGAGCTTCATTCCGTGGATGAAAGTCTCGTTCCGAAGGCAAGAAGCAGCAAACTCAATGGCTGAAGCAGGGGTCAGTTTTTCTTAATGAACATCCGGACCGTGGATGCGGACTAAGCAGGGCGTGCGCACCCATTGCGACAATGAGATAGGCCCGCTGGCAGCGCTGGCGGTTGCCGCGCTGTCATTGCTTGCCGGTTGCCAGCCACGGCCGCCTGAGCAGCCGCACAGCACGGTCCCGGCCGCGCCGGCCGGCGCGGCAGCCTATCGACTCGATGCCTCGGCCTCGCAGTTGCGGTTCCTGCTTCATGCCGACGGGCCGCTTGCAAGCGTCGGTCACACGCACGTGATCTCCACGCACGGGCTTGCCGGCACGATCTGGCTGCAGTCGCCGCCCGGGCAGTCGTCCTGCGAAATCGAGCTTCCGGTCGCGACCCTCGTCGTCGATGATCCGGGCGAGCGCGCGGCAGCGGGCGGTGAATTCGCCGCGCCGCTCGATGACGGCGCGCGCAGCGGCACGCGCGATCACATGCTGGGCGAGCGCCAGCTCGACGCGCAGCATTACCCCGCGGTGCTGCTGCATTGCCGGCAGCTGCGCGTCGCGGCCGACAGTGCGAGCGTGGACCTGGCCGTGAGCCTGCGCGGGCACGAGGCCGTGCTGCAGGTGCCGGTCAAGTGGCGACATGAGGGAAGCACGCTCGAGATCGAGGGCGAGTTCGATTTCAAGCAAAGCGATCTGGGGTTGGAGCCCTACAGTCTGCTGTTCGGTGCCCTGCGCGTGGCCGATGTCATCCACGCGCGCTTCCAGCTGCTGGCGCGCCGGCAGCCCTGATACCCGCCCCGACCCGGTGGCGTGGCGCGCGCCGCCGCAAGGACGAGGGCACGCAGCTAGGCTTCCGCCTCGAGCAGCAGCAGCAGCGTGCCCTCTGGGGCTTCGATCAGCGCGTTGGCACGCGGATCGAGGCCCGCGGGCAACCCCGGCGTGCCCTGCACGCCCTCGGCAGCCAGTGCCTCCAGGCGCGCACCCATCAACGGGTCGGTGAACACGAGCACCGGAGTGGCGATCGTGCGCGGTCCGTGCAGCGTGAGGGTCAGCTGGTCGCTCGTCAGGGCCACCTGGGCCAGCGGATCGTCCGCGACCTCGAGCGCAACAAAGCCGGCGTGTTCCCAGAATGCCTGCACGGTTTCCACATCGAGCGTCGGGATGCTGATGCTGCTGAACCAGCCGCAGTGCGAGCGACCGTGCCCGGGGCGAGGGGGCGAGAACGTGCGGGCTTCGAGCAGGGCGATGTCCTGGCCTGAAGGATCGCGCAGCTGCAATTCATGGAAGTCGCTGTCGCCCAGGCGAAGGTAATGTGGCTCGAAGCCGGCAGCGCGCAGTTCGTGCAGGTGGGAGGCCAGCCCCGGCCGCACGAAGCTCAGCATGCGTGCCGGCCCGCGCCGCTGGTGCAGGCCGAGGCACAAGCGGCCGTCGCTGAGCACGCCGTAGGGATGCGGCCAGGTATCGCCCGTCGTGAGCTGTGTGAAACCCAGACGCTCGTAGAACTGGACCGAGGCGACGATGTCGTCGGTGGTCACGCTGAGCTCGAGGAAGCGGCCGAACATGGGACAGCGGCGGCCTAGGCCGGGTTCGGGGGCGTGTCGGCCGCCGCCGCGAGCACGCGCCGGGCGAGCGCGCGCACGTGGTCGCCGCGATCGTTGAGTGCCGGGACGTACTGGTACTGCTCGCCGCCAGCGCGCAGGTAGGCTGCGCGGCCCTGCAGCGCGATCTCCTCGAGCGTCTCGAGGCAATCGAGCGCGAAGCCCGGGCAGATCACGGTCAGGCTGCGCAGCCCGCGCCCCGGCATCTGCGCGAGTACTTGTTCGGTCGCCGGGCCGAGCCAGCGCTGCGCGCCGAAGCGCGACTGGAAGCTCAGCGACCATTCGCCCGCGCCGAGCTCGAGGGCGGCCGCCAGCAGGCTCGCGCTGCGCCGGCACTGCTGCTCGTAGGGGTCGCCGCGCTGCACGCAACGCTGCGGCAGGCCGTGGAAGGACATCAGGAGCTGCGCCGTGCGGCCGTGCCGCTGCCAGTGCTCGCGCACGCTGTTCGCGAGCGCGGCGATGTAATCGGGATGGTCGTGGTAGCCGCCTATCAGTTCGAGGTCGGGCAGCGCGCGCCAGTCGCGCAGCGCCGCGCCGACCTGGTCATAGACTGGTCCGGTGGTCGTGCCGCTGGTCTGCGGGAACAGCGGCAGCACGACGATGCGCCCGGCGCCCGCGTCACGCAGCTTCGCAAGCGCCGCGCGCACGCCGGATCCTGAATAGAGGAAGGCGCTTTCGACCGCGACTGCGCCCGGCCGCCGCGACTCGAGCTCGAGTTCGAGCGCCTCGCGCAGGCGACTTGCGTGCACCGCCAGCGGCGAGCCGCCGTCCATCCAGACGCGGCGGTAATTGCGCGCGCTGCGCGGCGCGCGCAGCGGCAGCACCAGGCCGTGCAGCAGCGGCAGCCACAGCGCCCGCGGTAGCTCGACGACGCGCTGATCGGCGAGGAAGCGCGCGAGGAAGCGACGCACCGCGGCGGCGCGCGGTGCGTCCGGCGTTCCCGTGTTGACCGTCAATACTCCGAGCATCTTCACATCGGGCCTGCGGGCTCTGGCGGCATGGCTGGCACGGTGGCCGCTTCCCTAGGCGGGCGCGATGCCGCCGATGCAGAGGTACTTGAGCTCGGTGTAGTCGAGGATGCCGTGGTGCGAGCCTTCGCGCCCGAAACCCGACTGCTTGACGCCGCCGAAGGGCGCGACTTCGGTGGAGATCAGCCCGGTGTTCAGGCCGACGATGCCGTACTCCAGAGCCTCGGTGCAGCGCCAGGCGCGTGCCAGGTCGCGCGTGTAGAGGTAGGAGGCCAGCCCGAACTCGGTGTCGTTGGCGAGGCGCAGGGCCTCGGCCTCGTCGCGGAAGCGGAACAGTGGTGCGACCGGGCCGAAGGTCTCCTCGCGCGCGAACCTCATCGCCGGCGTGACCTCGGTGATGATCGTGGGCTCGTAGAAGGTGCCGCCGAGCGCGTGCGGCTTGCCGCCGAGCGTGACCTTGGCGCCGTGCGCGCGCGCGTCGGCAACGTGCTCCTCAACCTTGGCGAGAGCGGCGGCGTCGATCAGCGGCCCGAGGTCGGTCGGCCCGGCCAGGCCGTCGCCCACGCGCAGCGCGGCCACGGCCTTGCGCAGCCGCAGCGCGAACTCATCGTAGACCTCGTGCTGCACCAGCAGCCGGTTGGCGCAGACGCAGGTCTGGCCGGTGTTGCGGTACTTGCTCGCGAGCGCCCCCTGCACCGCGGCGTCGAGGTCAGCGTCGTCGAACACGATGAAGGGCGCATTGCCGCCGAGTTCCATCGACAATTTCTTGAGCGTCGGCGCGCATTGCGCCATGAGCACCCGGCCGACCTCGGTTGAGCCGGTGAAGCTCAGCTTGCGCACGGTCGGGTTGCCGGTGAGCTCGGCCCCGATCTCGCGCGCGCTGCCGGTGACGACGTTGAACACGCCCGGCGGCACGCCGGCGCGGGCGGCGAGTTCCGCCATCGCCAGCGCCGACAGCGGCGTCTGGCCAGCGGGCTTGACGATGAAGGTGCAGCCGGCGGCGAGCGCCGGAGCAGCCTTGCGCGTGATCATGGCGGCCGGGAAGTTCCAGGGCGTGATCGCGGCGACCACCCCGACTGGCTGGCGCAGCACGACGATGCGCTTGTCCGGCTGGTGGCCCGGGATCACCTCGCCGTAGACGCGGCGTGCCTCCTCGGCGAACCACTCGACGAAGGCCGCCGCGTAGGCGATCTCGCCGCTGGCCTCGGCCAGCGGCTTGCCCTGCTCGGCGGTCATGAGCTGCGCGAGGTCGGCCTGGTTCGCCATCATGAGCTCGAACCAGCGGCGCAGGATCAGCGCGCGCTGTTTCGCGGTCTGCGCCGCCCAGGCGGGGAAGGCGGCCGCGGCGGCCGCGATCGCGCGGCGCGTGGCGGCGCCATCGAGCTGCGGCACGGTGCCGAGCCGGGCGCCCGTGGCGGGGTTGCTGACTACGCTGGTCCGGCCGTCGCCGGCGTCGATCCACTCGCCGTTGACGTAGCTCCGGCTGCGCAGCAGCTTCGGGTCCTTGAGTTGCATGGATGCTTCAGCCTATGTGCTGCCTGAGGAATTCCTGGGTGCGCTCCCAGGCGAGCGCGGCGCTGGGCGCGTCGTAGCTCGCGCGCGCGGAGCAGTTGAAGCCGTGGTCGGCGGGGTAGATGAATATCTGTGCCGCCGGGCAGGCCGCACGCACCTGCTCGACGCGCTCGAGCGGGATGTTCTTGTCGCGCTCGCCATAGTGCAGCAGGAGCGGGCAGGTCGGCACGCGATCGAGCTTCTCCCAGACGCGGCTCGTGTAGTAGCCCACGGCGGCCTGCACCTTCAGGGCCGCGGCGCCGACCCAGCACAGCTGCCCACCCCAGCAGTAGCCGACCAGCGCCACGCGCCCGGCGTGGCGCACGACGTTGACTGCCGCGCCGATGTCGAGCAGGGCCTTGGGTTCCGCGACCTGCAGCCGGTAGCCGGTGCCGAGCTCCATGTCCTTCGGCGAGTAGCCGAGCTCGAGATTGCGGCCGATGCGGTCGAACAGTGCCGGCGCGATCGTCAGGAACCCGGCCGCGGCATATTGCTCGACCACGCTGCGGATGTGTTCGTTGACGCCGAAGATCTCCTGCAGCACCACGATGGCACCGCGCGGCGCGGTCGCGGGCGAGGCGAGATACGCCGCGAACTCGTGGCCGTCGCGCGCCATCAGTGTTTCCCAGCGGCCGTTCACTTGCCCAGCCAGGCGTCGGCCTCGATCTCGACCAGCATCTCCGGGGCGATCAGGCGGCTGACCTCGACCATCGAGGTCGCCGGGCGGATCTCGCCGAACACGGCGCCGTGCGCGCGCCCGACCAGCTCCCAGGCGGCGATGTCGACGACGTAGATGCGCGTGCGCACGACCTGGGCCAGGCTCGCCCCCGCGCGTGCCAGCGCGGCCTCGATGTTCTTGAGCGCCTGCACCGTCTGCCCGTAGGGGTCGCCCTGGTGGATGATGCGGCCGTCGGCGTCGGTCGAGGTGGTTCCCGACACGTGCACGTAGTCGCCGGCGCGCACCGCGCGCGAGTAACCGACGACCGGTTCCCAGGCCGTGCCGGAGGAGAAATTCTGGCGCGGCATCAGGCACGCTCCAGCACGGCGGTGACGCCCATGCCGCCCGCGGTGCAGACGGAGATCAGCCCGCGGCGCGACTGCGCGTCGGCGGCGAGCAGCTTGGCCAGCGCCGCGAGGATGCGGCCGCCGGTGGCGGCGAAGGGGTGGCCGAGCGCGACGCTGCCGCCCTTGACGTTGATCTTGCCCGGCGGGATCGATCCCAGCGGGGCGCTGCGGCCGAGCCGGTCGCGGCAGAACTCCGGAGATTCCCAGGCCCTGAGCGTGCACAACAGCTGCGCCGCGAAGGCCTCGTGGATCTCGTAATAGTCGAAGTCCTGCAGCGAGAGCTGCACGTCGTCGAGCATCGCCGCCATCGCGTAGACGGGAGCCATCAGCAGGCCCTCGTTGCCGCTGGCGAAATCCACGGCCCAGCTCTTGCCGGCGCGCAGGTACGCCTGCACCGGCAGCCGCCGCTCGCGCGCCCAGTCCTCGGAAGCCAGCAGTACCGCCGCGGCGCCGTCGGTCAGCGGCGTGCTGTTGCCCGCGGTCAGCGTGCCGGCGGCGCTGGTGTCGAACACCGGGCGCAGCGTGGCGAGCTTTTCCATCGAGGCGTCGGGCCGCACGTTGTTGTCGCGCTGCAGGCCGGCGTGCGGCACCACGAGGTCGTCGTAGAAGCCTTCCTTCCAGGCGGCCGCGGCCTTGAGGTGACTGTCGACCGCGACGCGGTCCTGCTCGGCGCGCGTGACCTTCCAGGTCTTGGCCATGAGCTCGCAGCTCTGGCCCATTGACAGGCCGGTGCGCGGCTCGACGATGCCCGGCAGTATCGGCTTGAGGTCGCGTGGCCGCAGCTTGAGCCAGGGCGAGAGCCGCTGCCAGGCGCTGCGGCCGCTGTAGCTGCGCAACAGCAGCTCGCGGAAGGAATTCGGGAACACCACCGGCGGATCGCTGACGGTGTCGACGCCGCAGGCGATGCCGGCCTCGATCTGGCCGAGCGCGATCTTGTTGGCGACCAGTATCGCCGCCTCGAGCCCGGTGCCGCAGGCGCGTTGGATGTCGAGCCCCGGGGTCTGCGGATCGAGCCCCGCCGACATCAACGACTCGCGCACCAGGTTGAAGTCGCGCGAGTGCTTGATGACCGCGCCGCCGATCACGTCGCCGAGCCGCTGTCCCTGCAGGCGGAAGCGATCGACCACGGCGCGCAGCGCGGCCACCAGCAGTTCCTGGTTGCCCTGGCCGCTGTAGGCGCCGTAGGAGCGCGCGAACGGAATACGGCTGCCGCCGATGACGGCGACGCGTCGGGCGGCTGAATGAACCAGCATGGCGGGCCTCCGGAAGGGGCGCCGCCGGCAGCGGCGCTGGTCGCGTAGAATGCCAGTTTGCAGCTGCCAGTGCACGGCCGGCGCGACACAGGGGGAATCGGCGAGGATGGCGCGTGGAGCGGATTGACCGGGAGTTCGAGCGGCGCCTGGCGGCGCTGGCCAATGGCCGCGAGCGCGGCGGCGGCCTGGCGGGCGGCCGCCGCGGGCTCGAGCGCGAGACGCTGCGCGTCACGCCGGCCGGGCGCATCGCCGCGAGCCCGCATCCGCGGGAGCTCGGCAGCGCGCTGTGCAACCCGCACATCACCACCGACTACTCCGAGGCCCTGCTCGAGCTGGTAACGCCGACCTTCGGCGACAACGCGGCGCTGGCGCGCTACATCACCGAGCTGCACCAGTTCGTGGTGCAGCGGCTCGGCGACGAGCTGCTGTGGGCCGCGTCGATGCCGGGCGAGATCGCCGGCGAGCCCGAGGTGCCGATCGCTCGCTACGGGCGCTCTCATCGCGGCCAATTCAAGGAGGTCTACCGGCGCGGCTTGCAGACCCGATACGGCGGGCTGATGCAGGCTATCGCCGGCGCGCATTACAATTATTCCTTCCCCGCGGATTTCTGGCCGCTGTGGGCGGAGCTGCTGGGCGTGCGCCAGCCCGACTCCAGCTTCGTCTCGGCGCGCTACTTCGACCTGGTGCGCAACTACCGGCGCTTCGGCTGGCTGGCGCTGTACCTATTCGGCGTCTCACCGGCGCTGTGCGCCAGCTTCCTCAAGGACGGCGATACCGACCTGCAGCCGCTCGGGCCGGGCACGCTGCACCTGCCGCACGCCACCTCGCTGCGCATGAGCGACCTCGGCTACCGCAACCGCAGCCAGGCCGGTGTGGCGGTCTCGGTCAACTCGCTCGAGCACTACCTGCGCGATCTGCGCCACGCCACGCACACCGTGCATCCGCCCTTCGCGGCTCTCGGCGTCTGCGTCGACGGCCATTACCGCCAGCTCAACGCCAGCATCCTGCAGATCGAGAATGAGTACTACAGCAGCATCCGCCCGAAGCACACGCCGCTCGCTGGCGAGACGACGGCCCGGGCGCTCGCGCGCGCCGGCGTCGAGTACGTCGAGGTGCGCGCGCTCGACATCTGCGTCTTCGAGCCCTCCGGCGTGTGCACCGACGAGATGCACTTCATGGAGGCCTTCCTGGCGCTGTGCCTGATGCGCACGAGCGAGCCGATCGAGCCCGGCGAGCAGCCGCAGCTCGACCGCAACCACCTGCTGGTCGCGCGTCGCGGGCGCGAGCCCGGCCTGCCGCTGCAGTGCGACGGCCGCGAGGTCACGCTGCGGGACTGGGCCGGGGAGCTGCTCGAGCAGCTCGGCGGGATCTGCGAATTGCTCGACGCCGGCGATCCCGACCGGCCGTACCGGCGCACGCTGGCGTTGCAGGCGGCCAAGGTGCGCGACCCGGAGCGCACGCCTTCGGCGCGGCACCTGCAGGAGCTGCGCCGCTCGGGGCTGGGATTCGCCGACTTCACGCGCGCGCAGTCGGCGCGGCACTGCGCGCGCCTGCGCGACGCGCCCGGCGATGCGGCACTGCAGGCGCAGTTCGCGGCCGAGGCCGCAGCCTCGCTGACCGAGCAGGCGCAGCTCGAGCGCGACGAGCGCGGCAGCTTCGAGGAATACCTGGGGCGCATGCTAGACGGCGAACGCGCCTGAGGCGGCGTCAGCGCTCGTAGCGCAGCGCCAGCTGCAGCATGTTCTCGCGCGCGTAGGCATTGAGCCCATAGACCGGGCGCAGCGGCACCGTGCTCGTGGCCTGGATGCCCTCGAGCGCCAGGCTCCAGTGCCGGTCGAAGTCGCGGATGCAGGCCACGGTCCAGGCGTGACCGTCGTCCGCGAGCAGCACCGGGAAGTCGTCGTAGCTGCTGTAGGTCTGCTGCATGCGGAAACGGTCGTAGCGCACCGAGTAGCGCATGGGGCCGCGCCGCAGGCTCGCCAGCAGGAATTCCGCGTGGTAGCTCCAGGCATTGTGCGGCAGCTCAGCGTCCTCGTGGGTGCGGCCGTGCAGCCACTGGCCGATGACGGTCCAGTCATCGTCCGGCGTCCAGCGCGCGCCGAGGCTGTCGAAGTAGGTCAGCCAGGCATTGTCGTCGATCTTCGCCGAGCCGGCGGCGAGGTTGGCGCGGTTGTCGTAGTGCAGCGCACGCAGCTCCACCAGGCCGCGGTAGTTAGCGGCCGCCCCGAGGTAGTAGCCCGCGCGCTTGTCGAGATCGTCGTAGAACAGCGTGCGCTGCGGCAGCGGCGAGCCGCCGTCGGCGTAACGCCCGAACAGCATGCTCTGGCGGTCGTGCAAGCCCCAGCCGCGCGTGGCGATCACCGTGCCGGCCGGATCGTTCCAGCCGTAGGCCGCGGCATCGAGGCTGAAGTCGAAGTTGTGGCCGTGGCTGCGCCCGAGCCAATCGAGGCTGTATTCGGCGCCTATGGTGCGCAGCTCCTCGCCGACCCAGGTGTTGATCGCCGAGTACGACAGTGTGTACGGTGAGCGCCAGCCGCGCATGCGGTTCTCGAGCGAGATCTCCGGGTAAAAGGCGCCGAGCTTGATTCGCGATCGCCACGCGGTGGACGGAATCGGCCGCCATTCGGCGTAGAGCTCGGTCAGGTCGACGGCGTTGACGTCATGGTCGCCGTAGGCATAGGCCTCCGCGGCCACGCGCAGCGTCTGCGTGACGTCACCGCGGTAGCCGAGCCGCACGTAGCCGAGACGCAGGCCGTCCTGGTCGGAGTCAAAGCGCAGCTTGCCGAGCCCGCCCGTGAGCCGCGACTGCGTCGCGTCGGTGCTGACGGCGCGCAGGTCGACGCTGAGGTCGAATTCGTCCGCGCCGGCCGCTTGCGCCAGCAGCAGCGCGGCGGCCGCGCAGGCCGGGATCAGTAGTCGTCCCATTTCTTGTCCGCTCCGTGATGGTGCAGTGGCGGGCGCAACGGCCGCGACAGCCGCAGGCTGGCGCTGGCGTTCGCGCCCTCGGCGATGCGCAGGGTGGTGGCGAGCTGCGGCCCGGATTCATCCAGCAGCGCGTGCCAGACGCGCAGCGTGTATTCGCCGGGCGCCAGGTCGCGCAGCCGCAGCGTGCCGTCGGCGCCGGTACGGCCGTACCAGGGCGAGTCGGTGACGTAGACGAAGCCGAGCATGTGGTCGTGGATATTGCAGCCGAGCGTGACCAGCCCGGCGTGATCGAAAACCACCGGCGCGTGCGCCCGGCCCGCGTACAGCGGCAGCTGGAAGGTCTTGGCAGGGGAAAACGAGTAGACCTGGTGGCGAACCTGGTCGCTGTTGGGGAAATCGATCGCGGTGCCGGTCTGCACGACCAGCACGTCCGGCACGAACATGAGGTCGCGCTGGTCCATGATGGCCTTCTGGCCGGGCTGGGGGCGCGGCGCAGCGGATGCGGGCTCCGCGACCACGACCGCGCCCTCGAGCGGCGCCCCGGACGAGGTGACGACCGTCACGGTGAGAGCGGACGCGGCCGCAGCCGGCCGCGCCACGGCCAAAACCGTGCCGGCCATCACACAGGCAAACAGCAGGGCGCTTCTAACATGCATATCCCGGTGGATTGAGCGCGTGCCCTTGCAGAGCTTCAAGAACCGACTGCTCATTTTGATCGTTTCCCTGGTGGCGCTCGCACAGGGTGTGACCATCGTGCTGACGCTGGCCTCGATCCGCGGCGCCGTGCGCGCCGATTCCGTCCGCCAGCTCACCGCGACGCGCGCCATGCTCGACCGCACGCTCGCCGAGCGCGCGCGGCTGCTGCGCGCCGCCGCCGACGCCATCGTCGGCGACTTCGCCTTCCGCGAGGCCGTTGCGACCGGTGACCAGCCGACGGTGAAATCCGCGCTCGACAACCAGGCCGGCCGCATCGGCGCCGATCTCGCGGTGCTGTACGCGCCAGATGGGCGTGTGCTGAGCGCGACCACGCCCGAGCTGTGGCGCCAGGCAGCGGCGGGGCTGCGGCTGCCGGACGCTGGCTTGTCCGCACCGTTCGCCGTCGTCGGCGCGCGCCCGTACCAGATCGTGTTCGCGCCGTTGCGCGCGCCGCAGCCGATCGGCTGGGTCGCGCTTGGCTTCGCGCTCGACCAGGCGCTGGCCCGGCAGCTCGCCGACCTGGCCGGCACCGACGTCAGCCTCGTCTACCGCGAGCAGGACGGCAGCAGCGGCATCATCTCCACGCTCGACTCCGCCGCGGCCGCGCTGCTCGCGGCGCGCGTGCCCGCCGGCGCCGGTGCCGGCAAGCCGGTGCTGGCCGACTTCGGCGGCCAGCAGTACCTGACGCTGAGCGCGCCGCTGCGCGCGCAGACCGGGACGCTGCAGCTCGTGGTGCAGCGCTCGCAGCCGGCCGCCATGGCCCAGTTCGTCGAGATGCGCTATGCGCTCCTTATCATCGGCGGCGCGGCGCTGCTGGGCGCGATCATCGTTGCGCTGCTGGCGGGCCGCGGCGCCGTGCGGCCGCTCGGCGTGCTGGTCACGGCCGCGCGGCAGATCGAGCGTGGCTACTACTGTGACGAGGTGCAGGTGCACGGCGGGGTCGAGTTCCGCCAGCTCGCCGGCACCTTCAACGCCATGCAGCAGGGTATCCGTGAGCGCGAGGCGCACATCCTGCGCCAGGCCACCCACGACGCGCTGACGCAGCTGCCCAATCGCGACGGCCTGCGGCAGCTGCTCGCGGCACTGCCCGTGGATACGCCGTGCAGCGTGGCGCTGCTCGACGTGCACCGCTTCCGCGACGTCAATGCCTCGGTCGGGCACCAGGTCGGCGACCAGCTGCTGCAGGCCATGGCCGCGCGGCTGACGGCGCTGACCGGAGACGGCGCGCCCTGCGCGCGCGTTGGCGCCGACCAGTTCGTGCTCACGGCGCCGCTGCACGACTCGGCGCTGCTGCATCGCCTGCTGCTGGCCGCCGACGAGTGGCGCCGCGGCGTAACCCTGGGCGAATTGCGCCTGAGCGTCGACATCCGCGCCGGCATCAGCGAGTGGCGCGCGCCGCGCGCCAGCGTCGATGACCTGCTGCGCCAGGCCGACGTCGCGCTGCTCCAGGCCAAGGAGCTGGGCACAATTGCCGTGGTCTACGAGCCGGCGCACGACGCCGAGCACCGCCGCCGCGTGACGCTGGTTGCGGAATTGCGCCGCGCGCTGCAGGGCGAGGGACTGGAGCTGCATTACCAGCCGCTCGTGAACCTGACCGATCGCGCGCTGGTCGGCTTCGAGGCGCTGATCCGATGGACGCACCCGACGCTGGGGCGCATCGAGCCCGCCGAGTTCGTCCCACTCGCCGAGCGCGCCTCGGTGCTGCCGGAGCTCTCGCGCTGGGTGCTGAACGCCGCCATCGCGCAGCTCGGCGCCTGGCGCCGTGCCGGCCACGAATTCCCGGTCTCGGTCAACCTCTCGGCGGCGGACTTCGCCGACGGCGGGCTGCCGGCGCAGGTGCTGGCGCTGCTCGGCGAGCACCAGGCGCCGGCCAGCGCGCTGCTGCTCGAGGTCACCGAGAGCGCGATCATGCGCGAGCCGCAGCTCGCCGCGCAGATCATGCAGCAGCTGCGCACCGCCGGCGTGCGCTTCGCGATCGACGACTTCGGCACCGGCCAGTCGAGCCTGGCGCAGCTGCACGCGCTGCCGGTCGACGAGCTCAAGATCGACCGCGCCTTCGTCATGAACCTGGAGCGCTCGGCCAGCAACCTCGCGATCATGCGCACCACGATCGAGCTCGGCCATAGCCTCGGGCTCAAGGTCGTGGCCGAAGGCGTGGAGACCCCCGAAGTCTGGGCGGCGCTGCTGCGCCTCGGCTGCGACGTGGCGCAGGGTTACTTCATCAGCCGGCCGATGGCCGCGGCGGGCGTCAGCGCCTGGGCGCAGGCGCAGCGCGCGCAGCTCGCCCGTAACCTCCAGGTGGCCGGAGAGACCGGCCAAGTTACGCCATTGAGTGCGCGCGGAGGCACGCATGTCTAGCGCTGTCGGGTAAGCGCCGTCGCTCCCCGATACTCGCTTTGGGCGCTTACCCGACAGCGCTCCCCTGCGCGCCTCCGCGCGCACCGCAATCAGATCTAGGCGGGCGTCACCAGCCGCAGCGCGCGCGTGCTGCGGCTGATGCCGAGCGCCCCGCTGCGCACCACCTCGAGCAGCTCGCCGTGGCTCGCCACCTCGTGCATGAAGCCGTTGACCTCGGCCTCGCTCCCCAGCAGCTCGACGATGAAGCTGTCGGTCGAAGGGTCGAGCACCCGTCCGCCGGTGCGCACGACGTAACCGCGCAATGCGTCGCGCCGCGCCGGATCCACGCGCAGTTTGGCCAGCACCAGCTCACGCTCGAGATGCTCGCCGCGCGTCATGTCGTCGATGCGCACCACGTCGACGAGCTTGTTGAGCTGGTTGGTGATCTGCAGGATGATGGATTCCGAGCCGCTCGTGACCAGCGTCAGTCGCGAGACCGTGGCATCGTCGGTCGGCGCCACCGACAGCGACTCGATGTTGTAGCCGCGGCTCGAGAACAGGCCGGCGACCCGGGCCAGCGCGCCCGCCTCGTTCTGCAGCAGGATGCCGATGATGTGGCGCATGGTTGACTCGAGGACCGGTGCAGGCGCCCGACAGGGCCCCTGGAGCCTGCAGAATAGCCAAGTTTGAGCGGGCGCGCCAAGGTGCTAGATTCTGGGCATGGAGGGCGTGAAACAACCAATCCCGGAGGCGGCTCATCCGCTGGCGGGCCGGGCCATGAGCGGGGCCGAGATCATCGTCCAGGTGCTGGCCGATGAGGGCGTGACCGCCATCTTCGGCTACAGCGGCGGCGCGATACTGCCCACCTACGACGCGGTATTCACCTATAACCAGGCGCAGCGCCAGGCCGGCGGGCGCGAGATTCCGCTGATCGTGCCCGCCAACGAGCAGGGCGCGGGCTTCATGGCCGCGGGCTACGCGCGCGCCAGCGGCAGGGTCGGCGTCTGCATCGTGACCTCGGGGCCCGGGGCCACGAACACGGTCACCCCGGTGCGCGATTGCATGGCCGATTCGGTGCCGATCGTGGTGATCTGTGGTCAGGTGCCGACGGCGGCGATAGGCACCGATGCCTTCCAGGAGGCGCCGGTCGCGGCTCTGATGGGCCCGGTGGCCAAGCACGTGTTCCTGGTCACCGACCCGGCGCGGCTCGAGGCGACGGTGCGCACCGCGTTCGAGATCGCGCGTACCGGGCGGCCCGGCCCGGTGGTCGTCGACATCCCGAAGGATGTGCAGAACTGGGCCGGCACCTGGCAGGGGTCGGGCTCGCTGCCGATACCCGGATTCCGCCGCCGCAACGCAGAGCTGGCGGCGAACTGCGTCAGCCGCGAGCAGCAGGCGGCCTTCGTCGAGCTGCTGTCCGAATCGCAGCGGCCGCTGATCTACGCCGGCGGCGGCGTGATCAACGGCGAGGCGGCGCCGGCCTTGCGCGAGTTCGCCGAGGCGCTTGGACTGCCCGTGGTCACGACCCTCATGGGCATCGGCAGCATCGACACCCGCCACGCGCTGGCGATGCGCATGCTCGGCATGCACGGCGAGGCCGCGGCGAACTACGCGGTCGAGGACTGTGACTTCCTGATCGCGGTCGGCGCGCGCTTTGACGATCGCGTGGCCGGCAATCCGCAGAAGTTCGCGCGCGCTGCACGCGCGATCGCCCACCTCGACGTCGACCGCTCGGAGATCAACAAGGTCAAGACCGTCCGCTGGAGCCACGTCGGCGTGCTGGCCGATGCGCTGCCGGCGCTGCAGGCGGCGGTGCGGTCTGCCGCGCGCCAGCGCGACTACGGTCCGTGGCACGCGCACCTGGCCTCGCTCCGGCAGCGCTACGGCATGAACTACCAGCGCAGCGGCGAACTGGTGCAGCCGCAGTACCTGATCGAGGAGATCAACCGCCACACCCGCGGCGAGGCGATCATCACCACCGGCGTGGGGCAGCACCAGATGTGGGCGGCGCAGATGTTCGACTTCGCCGCACCACGCCGCTGGCTCACCTCCGGCAGCATGGGCACCATGGGCTTCGGCCTGCCCGCGGCGATCGGCGCGCAGGTGGCCAATCCAGGGCGGCTGGTCATCGACGTCGACGGCGACGCCAGCATCCGCATGAACATCGGCGAGCTCGAGACCGTGACGACCTACGACCTGCCCGTGAAGGTGGTGGTGCTCAACAACTTCGGCGACGGCATGGTCAAGCAGTGGCAGAAGCTGTTCTTCAAGGGGCGGCTGTCGGGCAGCGACAAATCGCTGCACAAGAAGGACTTCATCAGGGCGGCCCAGGCGGATGGTTTCCGCTACGCGCGCCGCCTGGAGCGCAGGCAGGACGTGCCCGCGGTGGTCGCGGAGTTCCTGGCCTTCGAGGGTCCCGCGTTCCTCGAAGTGATCATCGATCCGGACGCCGGCGTTTACCCGATGGTCGGGCCGGGGCAGGGCTACGAGGCGATGATCACCGGCGAGTTCATTCCCGCGCGCGATCCGAAGGACGGAGGGAACATCGATCCGTCGAGCATGTTCTGACGCGCGCGCTGGCGCCAGCCGGTTTGCATTAGGCGGGCCGTGCACCGAATCCCTTCCCGCATGTGGTCGGGCGCGCCTCGCAGACTCGGCGAAGCCCGCCGCTCGCTGCCAGAACGGCTCGTTGTGGAAACGGGGAATCAGGGAACAGCACTGCGTTCCGGCGACGCTCGCGACATGCCGCCCTTCGACACATGCGGGAAGGGATTCGGTGCACGGCCCGCTGTACGGACGCCCGTAACGGCGCAGGCACGCGCGTCACCGCACGCGGGCCTAGTGGGTTGCGGCGCGCTCGGCGGCGATGAACTCGCGCCAGACCTTGACGTCGTGGATGTTGCGCATCTCGGCGGGCACGGAGTCGAGCAGCGCGCTGGCTTCGCGCAGCAGCGCCGGGGACTGGGCGCGGTCGGTGAGCGCCTGGGCGTAGAGCGCGCTGGCGAGCTCGACCGGCACCCAGGCGTCGCCATGATTGCGGGCGGCGAGGCCGCGCTCGAACTTCACCACCGGCGCGATCAACTTGGCGGCTTCGTCCATGCGGCCCTGGCGTGCGACAGCCATGGCGAGCCAGGTCGTGAAGCCGCCGAGGCCGCGCTGGTCGTCCACGCCCTGCGTGCCCAGGTATTTCTTCGCCTCGAGTGCCGCACGCTGTGCTCGTTCCGCGCCGGCATAGTCACGCAGGCCGTAGGCGGCTGGTCCCTCGGTGGCGCCGGCCCAGAGCGCCACGATGTTCCACTGCTGGACCTCGACGCCGGCCTTCGGGCGAAGCTGCTTCAGGTCCCGCATGATGTCGCCGGCGATGCGTTGCGCCGGGGGATAATCGCCGCGCTGCTCGGCAACAATCGCCACCGACAGCCGCATCATCATGTCCGACACGGTTACGGCAAAGCTGCCGGGCAGCTCGATCGTGCGGAGCTTGGCGAGGAAGGGCTTGCCCGAGTCGATCACGGCGCCCGCTCCGGCGTAGTCGCCGACCTGTGAGTGCCGGTAGGCCGTTTGGCCCACGTTATAGAAGCTGCCGACGTAGAGGTTCGCGCCGGCACCGGTGACCTGCTGCGAGTCCTTGGTCGCCTGGTCGTAGTAGGGAAGCGCCTCGCGCAACTGGCCGGCCGACCAGTTCGCGTCGCCGAGCGAGCTGCGCGCCACGGCGAGGTTGTTGGTGGTGACCATGTTGCCGGGATCCAGTTCCAGCTGACTCAGCGAGATCTGCACGGCACGCCGCAGGTATACCAGCGATTCGAGCGGTTTCAGTTCGGTCAGGTACATGGAGCCCATGTCACTGACCAGCAGCTGCTGGGCGTGCAGCGCCAGGCGGTAACCCGGCCGCTGCGCGAGCACCTTGTCGGCCATACCGATCGCATCGGCGGCGACGCGGCGCGCGTCGTCGATGCGGCCCAGGTTGGCGAGTGCCTCGACCCACCAGGCGCTCGCCTCGGTGAAGTACGCCGCCATGCCGAAATCGCTCAGATCACGCGCACCCAGGCCGTCGGCCAGCTTGGCCGCGTGCGCCGTGGACCGCTCCGCTGCCTCGAACTGGTTGCTGCGTAGCTGCTCGAAGCCGACCCGCACCAGGACTTCGACGTAGGCACGCTTGGCGGGCATCGAGGCGTTCGGACCCTCGGCCAGCGGCTTGAGCAGCTCGGCGGCACGGCTGGAGTACGCCATCGCGTTCGGATCGTTCGTGAACTCCCCGATCTGCGCTTTCGTCGTGTAGGCGAGCGCCAGCGCGATCGTGTCGGAATCGGAGATATCGCCCGCGCTGCGGCGCTGCTCGAGCAGGCGCAATGCCTCGGCCGCGGTGGCCTGGGCCGCGGCCGGGTCGCCGAGGATGCGCTTGGCGCGGGCGTAGTGCACCATCGCCAGTGCGCCATTGCGCACCGTGTCCGGGCCCTTGAGCGATTCCGGCAGGCTGTGGAAATAATCGATCTGGCGCTTGGCGAATTCGGCCACCACGTCGAGCCGGCCGAAACTTTCCAGCTCGCGCACGAAGTCATCGGTCAGGTACCCGAGCAGGTTTTCGGCGCCGGCGCGCGCCTGCAGCGCGACCTTTTCGGCATGATGGGCAAGTTGCGTGCTGCGGTAGGCCACGAAGGCCGCCACGGCGGCGCCGAGCGCCAGCACGATGCAGACGGCGGCGACCTGGCGGGCGCGCACCAGCGAGCGGCGCGCGGCAAGTTCGCGATCGCGCTGCGCGGCGAGCAGCCGCTCGGTCTCCTCGCGCGCCTCGCGCTCGTGGCGCTGGTCGCGGCTGTACTTGACGATGCCGCAGAGCACGTCGTGGGTGAGCTCGACGCGACGCGCGTCGAGCCGTTCCTCGATGCGCAGCAACCGGCGATTGACCAGCAGCGGCACGGTGCCCGGCGCGGCGCCCGCGTCCGTCAGGCTGCTGACGAGGCTCTCCTCGGCGACATTCTCGCGGAAGCCCGAGGCCGTGAGCAGCTCGTCCTCTATGACACGCCGGACGGCGGGCGGCTGGTCGGCGAGCGCGCGCTCGTAGAAATTGCTCAGGATCGTGGCGTGCGAGCCGGCCAGCAGGTCGAGCGAGATCTCGGGCCGGCCCTCGGCGATGCGCGCGTCATTGAGCTCGCGGCAGATCAGGCTCAGCAGCGAGGGCTCGACCTCGGCGTTGGCGAGCTCGGCGCCGCCGGCGACGAAGCGCACGATGGCGGCCGCGACTTCTTCCGACACCAGTCCCTTGCCGGGGCGCAACACCGCGGCCATGGCCTGGGTGCCCGTCATCGGCGCGAGCCGCAGCCGGTTCTGCGTGATGCTCGGCATGGCGCCCTTGAGCCCCTCGAGCGGCGCGAGATAGTCCTCGCGCAGCGCGATCAGCACGCGGTAGTCGCCGCGCGCAAAGTCGAAGCGCTCGGCCAGCGAGTCGTCGTGCTCGAGCCGGGCCTCGAGCTCGTGCGGTGGCCGGTTCTCCACCAGGTCGGCAAGGTCGGCGATGAAGGTGGCGGCGCGGGCGCGACCGAAGTCGTCGCTCTGCGCGAGCGTGAAGATCTCCTCGAACTGGTCGAAGATCAGCAGCGGGATGAGCGTGTTGCCGGCCTCGTCGCGCAGCACGTCGTCACGGTGGTGCAGGTACTCCCACAGCGATTCGCCGGCGGCGGCGACGCCTACCTGCGTCCACTCGCCGGCGCGGCGCGCGGTACGCTTGATGGCCTGCTTGATCTGCTCGGCCGGCTCGGGCGAGTCGCGGCCGTAGTCGACGCGCACGTAGATCGGGCAGTAGCCCTGATCGCGCAGCCGCGGCACCAGGCCGGCACGCAGGATCGAGGTCTTGCCGAGCCCCGACTGGCCGAACAGCACGGTCAGGAGCTTGCGCTGCACCCGACGCGCGAGTTCGGCGACCTCTTCCTCGCGGCCGTAGAAATAGCCACGCGCCTCCTCCGTGAAGGAAGCCAGGCCCAGCCATGGATGATTGGCGTCGGGGGCCGCCTCGCCGCTCTCGCCGCCGTTGGCGCCGGCGTCAACGCTCGCCGCGACCTGCTCCGGCACCGCGCTCATTGCTGGCGTGCCCGCATGAAGTCGGCCAGGCGCTGCGCGAAGTCAGCCGGCACGACGCCGCCCGGCAGCTGCGAGAAGTGCAGTGCCTTGAACTTGTCGGGCACCAGCGCCTCGCTGGCGCTGGTGCCGTCGATCGTGACCGGCAGGATGAACTTGGCCTCGTCGGCCATGTTGCGCACGCGGTCCATGGCGTAGCTCCACTCGCGGCGGAAGTAGCCCTCGAGCCGCCGCTGCGTGGCCGCGGAGATGACCGGGATGAAGTAGGAGCAGCGGGCGATGTTGCGCTGGATCTTGCGGTCGTAGTCGTCACCGCCCTCGAGCCGGTCCATGTCGAACCAGGTCGTGATGCCGGCGGCCTCGAGCCCGGCCTTGATCTGCTGCACGGCGTGCAGGTCCTCGCGCGTGTAGCTGATGAACACGGCGTTGTCGGGCATGTCGCGCGCCGGCGGCGAAAAACGCGTCGGTGTGCTGCCGGCCGCCGCTGCCGAGGCGCCGGCCGGCTTGCGGCGCGCGGCCAGGCGCTCATGCAGCTCGTCGACGAAGCGCTCCGCGCCCTGGTAGATGCGCGTGCGCACGCTGACCTGCTGCAGGAAGGCCACCAGCCGTTCGTCCTCGCTGGTGTGATCGTCTGCCATGATCTCGCCCACATCGCGCGGGTCCGACAGCCGCTGCCGCTTGGCCATGCGCAGGAACAGACGCGCCAGCCAGTTGGTGAAGTTGCTGCCGATGAACAGCAGGTGGCTGTGCTCGAGCTCGTAGAACAGCTTCTCCGGCGCCAGGTGCTCGCTCTGCAGCGCGCAGATGAACTCCAGCAGGTCCTCGTCGGAGATCACGTAGGTGGGCGAGGCCGAGACGCGGCCGAACAGGTGGTACACCACCGGCCGCTGCAGGCGATCGCGCTCGGTGGGCAGGTCGACGACGCGGTTGGGCGAATAGGAGAACGCCTCCGCGGCCGGCGCGCCGCTGCCGCGCTCCATGTTGATCGCGGTTTCGAGCAGCGAATCGCAGGTGGTCGATACGTACAGGTCGAACTCGGGGATGGCCGCCAGCCGCCGCAGCGCCTGCGGTGGCTCGAAGTTGGCGTCCTTGAGCAGGCCGCGCAGCCGCACGTAGGCTTCTTCGCGCCGGCCGCGCGCGCCGAGGAACCAGCAGACCACGTCGTTGAGCGTGTAGGGCTTCGGCAGCTGGCTGACGTCGACGTTGAGGCGCGCGGCGAGCTTCTCCGCGAGCCAGTCGTACAGCAGGCGTGGCCCGCGATCGGTCGCGACCAGGAGCAGTTCCGGGCCGATGATCGGGATGACTCGGCGTTCCTCGATGAAGCTCAGCAGGTCGTCCCAGGCATCCTCATCCAGCGAACTGGGAACCAACTGGGCCGCGGCGCTGTTGCTCATGCGTGGATTCTAGCCGGAGCCAGTGGCATTGGGGTGCCCGCCAATAGCGGGTTTATCGGTAGACCCTGTATATTCAGTGTGCCGCAGGGCCCAGTGACTGGCAAGGCGGCTCAGGATTACTCGCCGTCTGCGCAATGCCCATCATCCGCCACCGTTACGAACACATCACGCAGCCAGTCGCACCCCTGCCCCAGTACCTGCGGCGGCAACTGCGCAGCCTCGGCATCGGTCTGGCGCTGGTGGTCCTGGCCTTGCTGGCCGGCATGGAGGGCTACCACCGGCTGATCGGCCTGCCGTGGGTCGACGCCTTCCTCAACGCCTCGATGATCCTTGCGGGGATGGGCCCGATGGCCGCGCCCACCACGGACGCCGGCAAGATCTTCGCCGGTGTCTATGCGTTGTTCTCCGGCATCGCCGTGCTCGCGATCGCCGGCGTGATCGCCGCCCCGCTCGTGCACCGCTTCCTGCACCGCATGCACGCCGATTCGGACGAATCGCGGTGAGGCCGGTCGCGCGCCTGCGCCGTACCTACTTCGACTGTCGCTACGGGCAGCTGCACGTGCACCAGGCGATACCGCCGGGCGGCGGCTTCGACGAGGCGGTGGCCGTGCTGTGCATTCCCGGCGCGCCGGGCCGCGGGCGCTTCTTCCAGGCGCTGCTGGCGCCGCTCGGCGCGGATCGTTCGATCTATGCGCCCGACCTGCCGGGCTGCGGCGAATCAGACGGCGGGCCCGGGACGACGGGCGCCGAGCCGCACGCGCTGGCCTGCATCGACATGCTCGACTCCTTGCGGCAGCGCCAGGTCGACGTCATTGCCCATGCCGAGGGTGCGGACGTGGCTCTCGCGCTGGCGGCATTGCGGCCCGGCACCCTCGTGCGCCGCCTGGTGTTTTCGGCGGCGCCCCAGGCTGCGGTTGAGAAGGCGCGCACCATGGGCCTCGAATTCGGCGAATTTTCCCTTGCCATGGCCCCCGACGAGGCCGTCAACGCGGCGGCTGTGGCCCCTCAATTAAATGAATTGGTTCACTTTTTCGGTGCCGCCAAGGGTGCGGCCTGACGCGGCCGTCCAACTGTGAATCAGGCCGGGCCGATCGCAGTTGACCGCGGGTAGACTCTGGCAAGTCATGGTCGCCAAACATTACATACCTGGCGCGGTGCCCTCCGATCTCGAGGATACGGCCGACTTTCCGCCCCTGCCCGAATCCGCGGCCGCTCCAGCGCAACCCGCGCCCATGGGACAGACCACGGTCGTCGCGCAGCCGGAGGGGGACACCTGGGTCATGCCCAAGCTTACCGAGGAGCCCGCGCCGGCCGCGGCGGCTCCAGCGTCGGTGTCCGAGGATGTGCTGCGTGCCGCGCGCGAGGAAAGCGCGCAGCTGAGCGCCGAACTAGCCAGGGGCGAGCGCGAGCGCGATGAACTCAGGCGAAAGCTGGAGGCGGCCAAGTCCGAGCGCGACGAACTCAGACGGCAAGTGGACGCCCGGAACGACAGCCTGCGCGAACTCGAGCGCCGCGTGCAGCAGGAGGCCGTGCTGACGGCACAGACGCAGCGCAATGCCGCCCTGCTCGAGGATCGCAGCGCCGCCGCGGCGGCGGATCTGGAAGCGCGTGGCGCCGAGCTCGAAGCGCGTGGCGCCGAGCTGCGCGCGGTCGAAGACCGGCTGCGCGAAACGGAGGCCCGGCTGCGCGCCGCCGAGGATCAGCTGCGCGGCGCCGAGGAGCAGCTGCGCGGCGCCGAGGAGCAGCGGCAGGCCGCCGAAGACAGGATTCGCGGCAGCGAAGACCATGGACGCACGATTGCGGACCAGCTGCGCGCGACAGAACAGCAGCGACAAGCTGCCGATGCCGAGCGCTCGGAGCTGCGCGCGCGGCTGCAGAGCGCCCAGGCGGAGCTGGCCCTGTTGACGCAGCAGCGCGAACGCCTGGCCGTCAGCCAGTCCGAGGTCGATCGCGACCGCGCGCGGCGCGAAGCCGTGCTGGCACGCAACCAGGATGAGTTGACCGAGCTGCAGCGGCGCCTGGCAGCCCACGGCGAGGCGCTGCGCAGGGTCGAGGGCCAGCGGCAGGTCTACGATTCGCAGCTGCGTGAGCGCGAAGCCATGCTCGATGAGGCGCAGGCGAAATTGCGCGAGGCCACGGCGGCCCGTGAACGCAGTGCCGCCGAGACGGCCGCCGCACTGGCGCGTGCCGCAGACGCGGAGCGCCAGCTTGCGCAGCGGCCCGAGCCGGCCCCGGTGCCTCCCGTCCCCATTGCGCCCGCGCCGGATCCCGGGCTGGCCGGCCGCATTGCCGCGCTCGAAGGCGAGCTGGCCGATCAATGCGCCCTGGTAAGTTCCCTGCAGGAGCAATTGCGGGGTGCGCACGAGACCCAGCAGGCGCTGCGTATCGAGCTTGCGGAGCAGGCGCATCACATGCCGGCTGTCGATCCGCAGGCTGCGGCCGCGCCGACGATCGCGGCCGTGCCGGCGACGGTCGCCGCCGCGTTGCCGCCTGTCGTTGCTGCGCTGGCGCCGCTGCAGGAGCTCGAGCGCCTGCTGGTGCGCACCTGCGGCGAGAGCGGCATCGTCCACGTGCTCGGGCGCCGCACGACCATCGGCCGCACGCCCGACAACGACGTGCGCGTCGAGGCCGACTACATCAGTCGCCATCACGCCGTCGTGCTCGCCGGCCCGGAGCGCACGATCGTCGAGGACCTCAATAGCACCAACGGCGTGTTCGTCAACGGTGTCCGCGTCACCCGGCACGAGCTGCGCGAAGGCGACCTGCTGACGATCGGCGAGACCAGCTTCCGCTACGTGCTCAAGCCCGCCGGCGCGCAGCCCTAGCTCCAGCCGCCTGCTCCGCCGCGCCGCCGATCCCGGCTCATCCGGGACTAGCTGAGCGTGAACCGGCCCTGGCGACGCGCGGATGCCTTAAGCTTCGCTGCCATGGACGAGGACTACCTGCAGCGCATCCTGAAGGCGAGGGTGTACGACGTCGCGATCGAGTCGCCGCTCGAGCACGCGCCACGGCTGTCGCGGCGGCTCGGCCATGAGGTGTGGCTCAAGCGCGAGGACCTGCAGCCGGTGTTCTCGTTCAAGCTGCGCGGCGCCTTCAACAAGATCGCGCACCTCGATGCCGCGGCCGCGGCGCGCGGCGTGATCACCGCCTCGGCCGGCAACCACGCGCAGGGCGTGGCGCTGGCGGCGCAGCGGCGCGGCATCCGCGCGCTGGTCGTGATGCCGCGGACCACGCCGGACATCAAGCTGCAGGCGGTCGCGGACCTCGGGGGCGAGGTCGTGCTGCATGGTGACGTGTTCGACGCCGCCTACGAGCACGCCCAGTCGCTGGCGCGCTTGCAGGACCTGTGCTTCGTCCATCCCTTCGACGACGCCGACGTGATCGCCGGGCAGGGCACGATCGGCGTGGAGATCCTGCGCCAGGCCGGCGGCGAGCCGGACGCGATCTTCGTGCCGATCGGCGGCGGCGGCCTGATCGCCGGCATCGCCGCCTACGTCAAGCCGCTGCATCCGCGCGTGCGCATCATCGGCGTCGAGCCCGAGGATGCGGCCGCGATGCACGAGTCGCTGCGCGCCGGGCGGCGCGTGACGCTCGAGCGCGTCGGCCTGTTCGCCGACGGCGTCGCGGTGCGGCGCGTCGGCGAGCGCTGCTTCGAGCTCGCGCGCCGCTACGTCGACGAGGTGCTGCTGGTCGACACCGACGAGATCTGCGGCGCGATCCAGGACGTGTTCGAGGACACGCGCACCGTGCTCGAGCCGGCGGGCGCGCTCGCGGTCGCCGGCGCGAAGCGCTACGCGGCGCGCGCGGCGCCGCCGGGCCAGCGCCTGGTGGCGATCAACAGCGGCGCCAACCTCAACTTCGACCGGCTGCGCTACATCGCCGAGCGTGCTGACCTTGGCGCCGGGCGCGAGGCGCTGCTGGCGGTCGACATTCCCGAGCAGCGCGGCAGCTTCCGGCGCTTCTGCGAGGCGCTTGGTCCGCACGGCGTCACCGAGTTCAATTACCGCTACCAGGGCACGGCGCGCGCGCAGCTGTTCGTCGGCTTCGCGCTGCAGGACGGCCAGGAGGACCGCGCGGCGGTGATCGCGCGCCTGGGCGCCGCCGGCTACGGCGTCGTCGACATGAGCGACAACGAGATGGCGAAGCTGCACGTGCGCTACATGATCGGCGGCGTCGGCCGCGGCCTGACCGACGAACTGCTGTTCCGCTTCGAATTCCCCGAGCGTCCGGGCGCGCTGCGTCAGTTCCTCGAGGCGATCGGCGAGGCCTGGAACATCTCGCTGTTCCACTACCGCAACCACGGTTCCGACTACGGCCGCGTGCTCGCCGGCATCCAGGTGCCGGCCGGCGAGCGTGCCGAGTTCCTCGGCCACCTGCGCGAGCTCGGCTATCCCTACACCGAGGAAACCGGCAATCCCGCCTACCGGCATTTCCTGGCGGCCTGATGGCGAACGCGGCGGCCGCAGACCAGGCTGAATATTCCCCGCGCCGTCCCGCGAGCCATTTCGAGCGCGCCGGCCGCGCCGGCACGATCGCGATCACGCGCTGGGGCCCGCCGGAGCCGGCTCCCTGCATCCTGCTGCACGGCTGGATGGACTGCGGCCCGGCCTGGCAGCTGCTCGTCGACGGCCTGCCGGACGACTGGCCGCTGCTCGCAATCGACTGGCCCGGCTACGGCCGCAGCGCGCGCCACGAAGGCGGCTACTGGTTCCCCGAGCACTTCGCCGAGCTCGACTGGCTGCTCGATGAGTTCTCGCCGCAGGCCCCGGCGCGGCTGATCGGCCACAGCATGGGCGGGACGGTCGCGTCGATGTACGCGGGCATTCGGCCAGGACGCGTCGCCTGGCTCGTCAACATGGAAGGCTTCGGCATGCCGGCCCTGCCGCCGACGCAGCTGCCCGGACTGATCGGCGGCTGGCTCGACAGCCTGCGCGCCTTGCCGAGCGCACGCCGCTATGCGGACCTCGGCGAGCTCGCGGCCGCACTAGTGCGCGCCAATCCGCAGCTGCCGCAATCGCACGCGCGCTTCCTGGCGCGGGCCTGGACGCGCCCGGCGGGCGAGGGCTTCGAGATGCTGGCCGATCCGCGCCAGCAGCTGCGCACGCCGATCCGCTACCCGCGCGCCGACGTCGAGGCTTGTTGGGCCCAGGCCCGGGCGCCGCAGCTGCTTCTGTATGGCAGCGAATCGGCGCACGCGCGCAACGTGCTCGGCGCTGACGGCCTCGCGCGCCTTGGCCAGCTGATGCCCGCGCTCACACTCGAGTCGATCGCGGAGGCGGGACACCTGCTGCCGCACGAACAGCCACGGCGGGTGGCGCAGGCCATCGTGCGCTTCGCGGCCGCATCGATGTCCTAAGTGTGAACAGGCCCTAACGTGAGCCTCGCCTGGGGAGACGGAGGCGCGCCGGCAGCGCTGGCCGTATTCCGCCAGCGCAATCCTGCCTGCTGCCTGATCGGGCGCTTCTGCGCGACGCTTGCCTCGCAGATGCTGGCCGTTGCCGTCGGCTGGCAGGTCTACGCGCTGACCGGCGACCCGCTCGCACTTGGCCTCGTGGGCCTGAGCGAATTCCTGCCCTTCGTGGCGCTGGTGCTGGTTGGCGGGCACGTCGCCGACCACTTCGCGCGCCGCGGCGTCGTGCTCTGCGCCTACGCGGTCGAGATCGGTTGCGCGCTGACGCTGGCGTTGCTGGTGGTCGCCGGCGAGCACCGCACCTGGCCGATCTACCTGACGCTCGGCGTATATGGCGCGACGCGCGCGTTCTGGGGCCCGGCGATGCAGGCCATGCTGCCCGGGCTGGTCGCGCGCGCGCAGTTCGCGGGCACCGTCGCGCTCAATTCGATGCTGTACCAGATTGCGTCGGTGGCCGGACCGGTGATCGGCGGCTTGCTCTTCCTGGCCGGCGCGGCGGTCGTGTTCGGGAGCTGCGCGCTGCTGTACACGCTGGCTCTGGTGCTCATGCTGATGATTCGCGCTGACACGCGCCCGACTTCGCCGCCGGAGTCGGGCGGCGGACGGCGAATCCTCGAGGGATTGCGCTTCGTCTGGCGCACGCGGCTCGTGCTCGGCGTGATATCGCTCGACCTGTTCGCGGTGCTGTTCGGCGGCGCCGTGGCGCTGCTGCCGATCTTCGCGCGCGACCTGCTGCATACCGGGCCGGCCGGCCTGGGCCTGCTGCGGGCGGCGCCCGGCGTCGGCGCGGCGCTGGCCGCCGCGTACCTGGCGCTGCGGCCGCTGAGCGATCACGTCGGGCGTGTGCTGCTCGGTGGGGTCGCGACTTTCGGCCTGTGCATGATCGTCTTCGGCCTGTCGCACAGCCTGCCGCTTTCCATCGCGGCGCTGGTGCTGAGCGGCGGCGCCGACATGCTCAGCGTCTACGTGCGCGGCATCCTCGTGCCGCTCAACACGCCCGACGCGCTGCGCGGACGAGTGAGCGCCGTGAACTGGATGTTCATCGGCGCTTCGAACGAGCTCGGCGAATTCGAATCCGGCCTGACCGCGAGCTGGTTCGGCACCGTGCCCTCGGTCGTCATTGGCGGCGTCGTGACCGTCGCGGTCGCCGTCGGCTGGCGCTGGCTGTTCCCACCGCTGCGCCGGCTGCGCCGCCTGAATTAGCGCGCGTCAGTGCGCGGTTTCCGTCCCCGATGGGGGAGCCGCCTCGCCCCTGGCCGCCGGCGATTCCTGCGGCCCGGTCGAGGGTAGCTCCTTCGGACTCACGTCCGACCGGCCTGCAGCGGCGGTGGGTTGCGGAGCCACCGGAACGAGCGTGATTCGCTCGAGCGCCAGCGCGCGCTCCTTGCGCTTTGATCCTTTCTTCTTGCGCTCCGGCTTCTCGCTGGCGGCGTGCGCGGGTGGTTCGGCCTCGGCCTCAGGGGCCGGTGGGGCCGCCAGCGCCGCTTCGGCCGTGGCCTGCCACTGCGCCAGCGCCTCCTTGGCGACGCGCACCTGCTTGCGAGCCCACTTGTGGTGCTGTTTCTGGATCTTCACTTCGCTCTTGAGCGCCCGCAGCCTGGCCTTCGAGGCCTTGGCCGTCAGGCGCGCGCTCTTGAGCGTGGCCGTGGCAATGCGCATGGCCTTCTTTTCCGGGGTTGTCATCGGAGCCTCTTCATGCCTGGTTCTTGTTGGCGTCCTGGCCCCATTATGCGCGGCGCCCGCGGCTGGCGCCCGCGGGAGGCGATCTCCGCGTGGCCCTTGCGAATAAGCTGTATATCCGTACAGTAGGCCGCATGGACAGGGTGCTGAAGGGCCGGGGCGCAACGATCAACCCGGCGGGCCGCTTCGCCGGCAGCGTGACCGAGGAGTTCGACGACGGCTGGGAGCGCCGGGAGATGCCGGACTCCGTCGCCACCGAGGTGAGGCCTGAGCTCGCGCGCAGCGTCATTTCCCGCAACGACTCGCCCGACATTCCCTTCGAGCAATCGATCAATCCCTACCGCGGTTGCGAGCACGGCTGCGTCTATTGCTACGCGCGGCCGAGCCATGCCTACGTCGACCTCTCGCCCGGGCTCGATTTCGAGACCAAGCTCTTCTACAAGGCCGAGGCCGCGCGCCTGCTGCGCGAGGAACTCGCGCGGCCGGGCTATCGCTGCAAGCCAATCATGCTGGGCGCGAACACCGATCCCTACCAGCCGGTCGAGAAGCGCTTGCGCGTCACGAGGGAGATACTCGAGGTGCTGCTCGAGGCGCGCCACCCGATCACCGTGATCACCAAGGGGGCGCTGGTGCTGCGCGACCTCGACCTGCTGGGAGCCTTCGCCGCGCAGAACCTGGCGCAGGTCACAGTCAGCCTTACCACGCTCGATCCGGAGCTCAAGCGCACGCTCGAGCCCCGCACCGCCTCGCCGCAGGCGCGGCTGCACGTGATCGCCGAGCTGGCGCGCGCCGGCGTGCCGGCGGCGGTGCTGGCGGCGCCGATGATCCCGGCGGTCAACGACGCCGAGCTCGAATCGCTGCTCGAGGCGGCGGCGGCAGCCGGGGCACGGCGTGCCGGCTACGTGCTGCTGCGCTTGCCCCATGAGGTCAAGGAGCTGTTCCGCGCCTGGCTCGAGCAGCACATGCCGCTGCGCGCCGCGCACGTGATGTCGCTGGTGCAGCAGGCGCGTGGCGGGCGCGACAATGATCCGCGCTTCGGCGCGCGCATGCGCGGCACGGGCCCGTGGGCGGCGATGCTGCGCGCGCGCTTCGAGCGCGCCTGTTCACGCCTCGGGCTCAATGCCGGCCGCGTGCCCGAGCTCGATACGGGCAGCTTCCGGCCGCCTCGCAGCGGCCGGCAGCTCGAGCTTTCCTGGTAAGCAATTGCCGGCGGCGCGGGTTAAGCTTCGCCACCATGCAGACTGAAGCCGGCCGGGTGGCCCTGGTCGCCGGTGCGAACGGCATGGTGGGCGCGCAACTGGTGCGCGCGCTCGCGAGCGCAGGCGCGCACCGGCGCATCATCGCGTTGACGCGCCGGCCGCTGCCCTTCGAGGCGCCGCGACTCGTCAACCGCATCATCCGCTTCCAGGACCTCGGCGCCGAATTGCGCGGCCTCGGCTGCGACGAGGCCTATTGCTGCCTCGGCACGACGCGGCGCGCGGCCGGCTCGCAGGCGGCTTTCCGCGCGGTCGACCATGACCTGGTGCTGCATTTTGCCTCGTGGGCGCAGGGGGCCGGGGCGCAGACCATGGTCTGCATCAGCTCGGCCGGCGCCGCTCCCGAGTCGCGCAACTTCTACCTGCGCGTCAAGGGCGAGACCGAGCTGGCGCTCGAGGCGCTGCGCTTCCGCAGCCTGCACCTGGCGCGGCCGTCGCTGATCCTGGGCGAGCGCGCGCATTGGCGCACGACCGAGGCGCTCGGGCGCGTGTTCATGCCGCTGGTCAACCCGCTGTTGCTGGGGCGCCTGGAGCCCTGGCGCGCGATCCACGCGACCACGCTCGCCGCCGCGATGCGTTCCGCCGCCGCGCTCGGCGTCGCGGGCGTGCACCGGCACGAGTGGCGTGCGCTGCAGTCGCTGGCGCGGACCGGCCGGCTGCCGCCGCGAGTGTGACGCGCCTCGCATTCGAGGCGACATAAATACGGCAAGCGTGACTTGGCGCGCATAGGCGCGCGCGTGGCTATCGTTAAATGGCTCCGGTATTCCCTGGCCCCGGGCCACTCATGCCGCCGAGCGTTGCTGCAGTTTGCCGATCAATGGCCACGCGCCTGGCCGCCGCGATGACGCTGCTCGTCGTCGTGCTGCTGCTGGCGGTTTCGGCCAGCACAGTCCAGGCCCTGCGCCAGGCCGACGAGCGCCAGGCGCTCGACACCGTCACCGTCCTGAGCCGCACCTACGCGCGCGAATTGCGCACCCGGCTCGCCGCCGGCGAGCTCGTGGTGCAGAACCTCGTCAGCGACGATGCCGGCTTCGGCGGCGCCGCGCTGCGCGCGAGCATCCTGCGCTCCGAGATGGTGCGCGGCGTGATGCTCGCCAATTTCGGGGCCGCCACCGAGCCCGTGCCGCTGGACCGCGCTGACCGCCTGGCGCTCAACACGGGCCATACGCTGCTGCGCACCGGGGCGCGCACTGCGGCCGGGGCGCCGCTGTACCTCGTGCACTCGGTGCGCGTCGGCGGGATCCCGGTGGTGGCATTCTTCGAGCTCGCGCCCGACTGGCTGTGGCGCGGATACGATGAGGCCGTGGCCGCGCCCGCGCTGCTCGCGGTTGTCGACCACGATGGCGCGTTGCTGAGCGCCAGCGGCGTCGTGCCCGCCGCGTTGCTGGGGCTCTATGCGCGCGAAGGGCTGCCGGCCGACGAGCACAAGCCCGACGTCGGGTTACGCTCCTGGAACGTGCAGGGACAGGAATGGCGCGGCGCCGTGGTCGCGGTGGTGCCCGGGGACGCGCACCTCGAAGCCGCGCGCTGGGCCGTGATCGCCAGCCGGCCCTCGACCGCCATGTGGAGCAGCTGGCAGCAGGCGGTCGCGCTGCTGCCGCTGCCCCTGCTGTGCGCCGCGGTCGTGATCGTCCTCGCCTGCACGCTGTTGCGCCGCCGCTGGGAGCCGGTGCTGGCGGCGCTGGGCGCGGGGCTGCGCGAGCTGGCGGCCGGTCGCTACCGGCGCGTGGAGCTTGGGCCGGCGGGCGATGCGCCGCGGCTCGCGGCCGCGGAATTCAACCGTACGATCGAATCACTGGCCAACCGCATGCGGGCCATGTCGGCGTTGTCCGAGATCGACCGCATGCTGCTGGGATCGACCGAGCTCGAGTCCTGCCTCGACCCGCTGCTCGAGCGCATCGGCCGGATCATGGGCTGCGATTCGGCGATGCTGGTGCTGCTCGACCCGGATGTCGGCGATTACGGTCGCGCCTACCTCTCGGCGTCGGGAGCGCAAGCGCCGGTCAGCCGCATCAGCCTCGACCCGGCGCTGCTGGCGCAACTTGCCCACGAGCGCGCTGGCCTGACGGTGGCCCGCTTCGAGACCGGCCGGCACAGCATCCTCGAGCCGCTGCACGAGCGCGGCGCGGAATTCTTCTGGCTCTGGCCGGTGGTTTCGCAGGACAGCCTGACCGCTGTGCTGACGGTCGGCTACCGCAACCTGCCGCAGGTGGCGGCGGAAGTGGCCGGTTACGGCACCGAGTGCGCGGCGCGCATCGGCGTTGCGCTATCCAACAGCGCGCGCGGCGAGCAGCTCTACCGCCAGGCCCACTTCGACGTGCTGACCGGCCTGCCGAACCGGCTGCTGTTCCGCGACCGCCTGTCACAGGAGCTGGCCAGCACCGCCGACGGGCGCCAGCGCGGCGCGCTGCTGTACGTCGACCTCGACCACTTCAAGAAGGTCAACGACACCTTCGGCCACAGCGCCGGCGACCAGATGCTGCAGGTCGTGGCGCAGCGGCTGCGCTCCTGCGTCAAGGAGGGCGACACCGTGGCTCGGCTCGGCGGCGACGAATTCACGATCATCCTGCGCAGCGTCGCCTCGGCGGACGGCGCGCAGCGCGTCGCCGAGCGCGTCATCGAATCGCTGCAGGAGGCGATCAACATCGGTGGCCGCGACCATTTCGTCCACGCCAGCATTGGCGTCACGCTGTTCCCGGACGACGCCGGCGCGCTCGACGAGCTCATGCGCAATGCCGACCTGGCGATGTACCGCGCCAAGGATACGGGCCGCGCGCGCGCCGTGTTCTACACCCGGGCGATGCAGCGCATGCCGGCGCTGGCCGCGGAGAGCGGCCTCTACAACGCCTTGCAGCGCCGCGAGTTCACGCTTTACTACCAGCCGCAATACGCGCTGGCCGACGGCCGGCTGTCGGGGTTGGAGGCCTTGCTGCGCTGGCAGCCGCCGCGCGAGGCAATGCGCCTGCCGGGAGAGTTCGTGCCGGCGGCGGAGCAGAGCGGCCTGATCGTCGACATCGGCGCCTGGGTGCTCGAGGCCGGCTGCTCGCAGCTCGCCACCTGGGCTGCGGCGGGCGTGGCCCCGCCGCGCCTGGCGCTCAACGTCTCCGTGTACCAGTTGCGACAGCCCGACTTCCCCAGGCTCGTGCGCCGCACGCTCGAGCACGCGGGGGTCTCGGCACGTCAGCTCGAGTTCGAGGTCACCGAGTCGGTGTTCGCCGACGAGCAGGCGCTGGCGACCCTGCACCGGCTGGCGGCGATGGGCATACTGCTCTCGCTCGACGACTTCGGCACCGGCTATTCCTCGCTCGGCTACCTGCGTGCGCACCCGGTGCACTCGATCAAGATCGACCGCTCCTTCATCGAGGAGGTGGCGAACAACGTCACCGCGGCAACGCTCGCCGAGACCATGATCACGATGGCGCACGCGCTCGGCAAGAAGGTCGTGGCCGAGGGCGTCGAGACGATGCAGCAGCTGGATTTCCTGCGTGCGCGGCGCTGCGACTATGCGCAGGGCTTCTTCCTCGCGCCTCCGGCACCGGCCGCCGACATCACCGCGCTGCTGCAAGGGCAGCAGTCGCAGCCGCTGCCCACGCTGCAGGCCGCGGGCTGAAATCAGCGCAATTTGACAGAACTGTGACCGGGTTCGCCGGGATGCGACAGTTGTGAACTGCCTCTCCTTCTGCGCGCTTGACCCTCCGCGTCACCGTGCCAAACTCCGTCACGTTCCGTGATGAGGCATACCTGTCGAGAGACGGGGACGCAAAGCCTCCGGTCCCCGGCATGGGGATAGCGGGGTTGCCATCCATATAGGGATGCTTTAATGCAGCAGGCCACAAGACCGCTCGGTGATCCAAATTCCAAGGGCGGCAACATCTTCGCGCCGCCGCCTGCCAGTCCCCGCTTCGTCGTCAACCTGTGTTCCTCGACCACTCCGGTCGGGCTGGTGCAGCCCTCGCACGCGGGACTCAAGCGCTTCACGTTCTTCGTATCGCGCCGCCTCGAGGAGGGCCGCGAACGCTTCCGGCTCCACATGGGTTACTTCGATTCCCAGGAGGAAGCGGAAAAGATGCTGGACCTGGTGCGCGACGTGTATCCGGCCGCATGGGCCGGGGTCGCGCCGGGTATCAAGTTGCGCGCGCGCGCGGCGCAGCAGGCCGCAGCGGCGGTAGCGCCGCCAGAGGCCGCGCCGCTGGCGCCCGAATCGGCGGCGCCCAGGCCGGCGGTGTCTCCCGTCGCGCCTGCCGCGTCCGCGCCGGATGTCCCCGCAGTTGCCGTTGCGCCCGCAGTGCCGGAGCAGCCAGCCGCGCCGAAGGCGCAGCCACCCGCCGCGCCCGCTGCCGGAATGAAGCTTGGACTGGCGCCTGACCTGCCCCGGGCCCAGCCGGCGGCGCCTGCCGTCGCCAATTCCACGACCAGCGACGCGACCCGCTCGCTCGTCGACGTGCGTGCCGCCATCGATTCGCTGGGTGATGGCGCGCCCGCGACCGGCGGGGTGCTCGAAGGCGAGGCCGTGCTGCAGTTGCTGACCTCCGCGCGCCCCGCGCCCGCAGCGCGCGTCGCACCGGTCCTGCCCTCCCTGCCGTCGAAGGCACCGGCGCACAAGCCGGCGCCGGCGGAAACGCGCGCGCCGAAGCCCGCCGCGAGCCGGTCGGCTACGCCGCCGGTGCGCAAGCCGGCTCCGGCAACGTCGCGGCCCGCCGCGAACGCCGAGCCGGCGCTGTTCGCGGTGCAGTTGCTCTGGTCGGTGCAGCCCATCGACATGGGCCAGGTGCCGCTGCTGGCGATATTCAGCGCCTACACGCTCTATGGCGCCGAGGGCAATCGCGATGGGCGCCGCTGGTACGGCCTGCGACTCGGGTTCTTCACTGACGCGGTCTCGGCCAAGCAGGTCGCGCAGTACGTGCGCTCGGAATTCAGCTCGGTTTCCGTGGTCCCGGTCTCGGAGCGCGAGCGCGGCCGCGCCAGCGCGGCCACCGCCAAGCCGCTGCCGCAGCAGTCGCAGCCCGCCGACACGGCCCCGGAACTCAAGTTCATCGACGAAGTGGCGACCGACACCGCCGCCAGCGGCAGCCAGCCTGCGCTGGCTTCCCCGGGGGCGCCGATGTTGCGCGCCGCCGATTCGCCCGCTGCGCAGGCCGCGATCGCCGCCGTAGGCATGGGCTCGCGCCCGACCCCCGGCAAGCGCGCCAAGCTGCGCGTGGCGCAGGGAAGCAAGCCGGTCAGCAAGCGGCCGCGTCCGCTCTCGCTCGAGGAGACGCTCGAGATCCTCGGCGCCGGCGACCTGAGCCTGGAGAAAGGACGCGGCGAACTCATGAACGACAAGGCGAAGCGCGACCGCAAGCCGGCCACGCCGGCGAGTTCGAGGTTCGGCCGCCTGATCAACCGGCTCGCCGAACGCCTCGGCAACGGCTGAGCGTACCCACGTAACCTGCAGGGGCTTCGCTAGCGCTTGCCGAACAGGCGCTCGAGCTCGGCGCGTGCGCTGTCGGCCGCCGCCTTGTCCGGCGGCACGTAGGCGCCGGGGCGCGGGCGGAAGAAATCGCAGAAGTTCGCGTGCTGCTTGTCGTTGACCTCTTCCGCCGTCGGCTCGCGGCAGTGCTTGGCCACGCGCTCGTCGTACTCGACGCACATCCGGCACACGTGCAGCTCGGCGCGGCAGCGCGCGCACTCGTCGCGGCGCGACAGCGGCAGGCTCAGGGCCGCGAGGTCCGCGCCGCATTTCCAGCAAACCAGGCCGTGACCCACCGGCAATCTCCTGCGCCGAGCCTCAGGCAGCGCGCTCGCGCAGGAAAGGCGCGAGCGCCGCCCCAGTATGCGAGCGCGCTGCGCGCGAGGCAATCTGCGCCGGCGTGCCCTGGGCGACTATGCGCCCGCCGCGCGCGCCGGCTTCCGGCCCGAGGTCGATGATCCAGTCCGCCTCGGCGCACAGGTCGAGGTTGTGCTCCACCATGACCACCGAGTTGCCGGCGTCCACGAGCCGATGCAGCACGGCCGCCAGGCGTTCCACGTCCGCCATGTGCAGCCCCACCGTCGGCTCGTCGAGCACGTAGAGCGTGTGCGGCGGCGCGGCGCGCCCGCGCCGTGTGGCATCGAGGCGCGCGAGCTCCGTGACGAGCTTGATGCGCTGCGCCTCGCCGCCCGAGAGCGTCGGGCTCGGCTGGCCGAGCGTCAGGTAACCGAGGCCCACGTCGCGCAGCAGCGCCAGCGGCCGTCGTACGCGCGGATGCGCCTGGAAGAACTCGACCGCGTCCTCGACGTTCATCTCCAGCACGTCAGCGATCGACCGGCCGCGCCAGCGAGCCTCGAGCGTCTGCGCGTCGAAGCGTCGCCCGCCACAGCTCTCGCACGGCACCTTGACGTCGGGCAGGAAGCTCATCTCGATCGTGCGCTGACCCTGGCCGTCGCATTCGCTG
This sequence comes from uncultured Gammaproteobacteria bacterium, assembly GCA_963778855.1. Lineage (GTDB taxonomy): Bacteria > Pseudomonadota > Gammaproteobacteria > Steroidobacterales > Steroidobacteraceae > FEN-1191. The sequence goes on from CAVZWC010000006.1 coordinate 188,976, forward strand.
CAGCGGCCGCCGGCGGTGTTGAAGGAGAAGCGGCTGGCGCCGTAGCCGCGGATGCGCGCCTCGTCGCTTCCCGCGTAGAGACGTCGGATGTCGTCCCAGAACCCGACATAGGTCGCGGGGCAGGAGCGCGGCGTGCGCCCGATAGGCGTCTGGTCGACCTCGAGCACGCGCGTGAGCGGCTGCCAGCCGCTGAGCCGAGCGGCGCCAGGCAGCGCGCCGTGGGGCGAGGCGCCGAGCGCCGCGCGCAGCCGGGCATAGAGCACGTCGCGCGCCAGCGTCGACTTTCCCGAGCCCGAGACCCCGGTGACCACGACCAGCCGGCCGAGCGGAATGCGCACCTGCAGATCGCGCAGGTTGTGCAGCGTCACGCCCGCGAGCTGCAGCGCGGGTGTCGAGCGCGTCACGGCGCGGCGCGGCGCGCGCGCATGCCGCAGCGGGGCGGCCAGCATCCGGCCGGTGACCGAGAGCGGATTGCGCCGCAGCTCCTCGGCCGTGCCGGCGGCGATGAGCTCGCCGCCGCGTACGCCGGCGCCCGGGCCAAGGTCGATGATGTGGTCGGCGTGGCGGATCGTGTCCTCGTCGTGCTCGACGACGACGAGCGTGTTGCGTGCGCCAGCGAGCGCGTCGAGCGCCGCGAGCAGCAGCGCGTTGTCGCGCGGGTGCAGGCCGATCGTCGGTTCGTCGAGGATGTAGCACACGCCCTGCAGGTTCGAGCCGAGCTGCGCCGCCAGCCGGATGCGCTGCGCCTCGCCGCCCGAGAGCGTCGGTGCGGCACGGTCGAGCGACAGGTAGCCGAGGCCGACGCGCGCCAGGAAATCGAGGCGGCTACGGATCTCCGCCAGCGCGTCGACCGCGATGGCCGTGCCGCGCGCGTCCAGCCGCAGTCGTGCGCAGAACCGCGCCAGCGCGTCGACGCTGAGGGCCGTGAGTTCGCTGATGCCGCGGCCGCCGAGCCGCAGGTGGCGGGCGACCGGATTGAGGCGCGTGCCGGCGCAGGCTGGGCAGGCCGCCGCGGTAGCGGCGTCGGTGGCCAGCCACTGCGATTCCTCGCCGCTCTGTCCCTCCTCGAGCTCGCTGCCGATGGTGCCGGTGCCGTGGCACTGCGTGCACCACCCCTGCGGCGAATTGAATGACAGCAGGCGCGGGTCGGGCTCGGCGAAGCCGCGGCCACAGCCTGGGCAGGCACGGCGGCTCGAGTGCACCGTCACCCGCCCGCGCTCGTCGAGCACGTGCGCCACGCCGTCGCCTGCCTCGAGCGCCGCGACCACCGCCACGCGCAGCTCCGCGCCGGCGCTGCGGCCGACCTCGACGGTGGCGACCGGCAGCTCGATGGTGTGCTCGACGAAGCGGCGCAGCCGCGGAAACGGCTCGGTAGGCACGAAGGCGCCGTCGACGCGCAACTGCGTGGCGCCGCGCGCCGCCGCCCAGCGCGCCAGGTCGGTGTAGATGCCCTTGCGCTGCGCCACGAGCGGTGCCAGCAGCTGGATGCGGCGGCCGCGATGGCGGCGCGCCAGCAGCGCGCTGATGTCGTCCGCGCCTTGCGGCGCGATCGGCAGCTCGCAGTCGGGGCAGTGCTGCACCCCGAGCTTCACGTACAGCAGCCGCAGGAAGTGGTAGAGCTCGGTCAACGTCGCAACCGTGCTCTTGAGCCCACCACGGCTAGCGCGCTGCTCGATGGCGACGGTGGGCGGCAGGCCGGCGATGGCGTCGACGTCGGGGCGCGCGGCTGGCTGCACGAACTGGCGCGCGTAGGCGTTGAGCGATTCGAGGTAACGGCGCTGGCCCTCGTGGAACAGGATGTCGAAGGCGAGCGTCGACTTGCCCGAACCCGACACGCCGGTGACGACCGAGAAGCGCCCGCGCGGCACGTCGACGTCGAGGTTGCGCAGGTTGTGCTCGCGCGCCCCGCGCACGCTGATGGCCTGCGCCGCGCGTGACGTGGCCGCCAGCGACGCCTCGCCCTGCGATGGGGCGGGGGCGGGCCCTTGCGGTGCCGCGGCCTGCACCGGCGCGACTGCCGCGACGGTGGACTGCTGCTGTGACCGCAGCGCCGCGCCGGTGTGCGAATCCATCCGCGCCATGATCGCGGCCGGCGGTCCGCAGGCGACGATGCGGCCGCCGTCGGCACCGCCCTCCGGCCCGAGGTCGATGATCCAGTTCGCCGCGCTGATCACCTCGAGGTTGTGCTCGATCACGAGCAGCGAGTGGCCTGCCTCGAGCAGCAGGCCGAAGGCGCGCAGCAGTCGCGCCACGTCCTCGAAGTGCAGCCCGGTCGTGGGTTCGTCGAACATCAGCAGCTTGCCGCGCGTCGGCGTCTCGCGGCCCATCGCCGCACCGGTCGCTGCCGCGCGCGCCTTCGCGCCGCGTGGCGGCCCGCCCGGCGCGCCACGCGGCCGCACCGCGGCGTCCGCCAGGTAACCGGCGAGCTTGAGCCGCTGGGCTTCGCCGCCCGAGAGCGTCGGCACGGGCTGCCCCAGCCGCAGGTAGTCGAGGCCGACGTTGGCGAGCGGCTGCAGGCGCGAGCGCACGCGCGGCCAGCCGGCGAAGAACTCCAGCGCCTCGGTCACCGTCATCTCGAGCACCGCGGCGACGTCGGCGCGGCGCCCGCCGGCGCCGGCCAGCTTCACTCGCAAGGTCTCGGCACGAAAACGCTTGCCATCGCAGCCGCCGCAGCGCAGGTAGACGTCGGCCAGGAACTGCATCTCGATGTGTTCGAAGCCGTTGCCGCTGCATACCGGGCAGCGACCGGTGCCGCCATTGAAGCTGAAGGTGCCGGCGGTGTAGCGATGGAGCTTCGCATCCGCGGTGGCCGCGAACTGCGCACGGATTTCGTCGAAGGCGCCGACGTAGCTGACCGGGTTCGAGCGCGTCGTGCGGCCGATGGGCTGCTGGTCGATCAGCACCGCCGATTCGATGAGCTCCGCGCCGCGCAGCTCGCGATGCCCGAGCGCGGCCTCGCCCGGCTTGCCCTTGGCGTGCTGCAGCGCGCGGTACAGCACCTGCTCGACCAGGGTCGACTTGCCGGAGCCCGACACGCCCGTGAGGCACACGAGCCGGTGCAAAGGGATGCGCACGTCGATGTTCCGGAGGTTGTGGGCGCTGGCACCGAGCAGCTCCACCGCCGGGCCGGTCTCGGCGTCGTAGCGGCCGACGCCGTCCGCTACGCGGCCCGCGGCCGCGCCAGTGGCCGCGGCTGCAGGCAGGCGCTTGCGGCCCGAAAGCCACGCGCCCGTGACGGAAACCGGATCCCGTGCAACCTGCTCCGGTGTGCCATAGCTGACGATGCGGCCGCCGTGCTCACCGGCGCCAGGCCCGAGGTCGAGCAGCCGGTCCGCCGCGCGCATGATCTGCGGGTCGTGCTCGACGACCAGCAAGGAGTTGCCGGCGTCGCGCAGCCGGTGCATGACCGCGATCACGCGATCCATGTCGCGCGGGTGCAAGCCGATCGAGGGCTCGTCGAGCACGAACAAGGTGTTCACGAGCGAGGTGCCGAGCGCGGTCGTGAGGTTGATGCGCTGTACCTCGCCGCCCGACAGGGTGCGCGATTGCCGGTCGAGCGTCAGGTAGCCGAGGCCGACGTCGGCGAGGTATTGCAGGCGCGTGCGCAACTCGCCGAGCACGAGCTCGGCGGCAGCGTCGAGCGGCGCCGGCAGCTCGAGCCTGCGCAGCAGCCGGCCGCTGTCGGCCACCGGCATGCAGGCCAGCTCGTGGATCGTGACGCCGCGCTGGCCGCCGCCTGAGCCGATGCGCCACAGCAGCGCCTCGGACTTGAGCCGCGCCCCGCCGCAGGCCGGGCACAGCGTGTAGCTGCGGTACTTGGACAGCAGCACGCGGATGTGCATCTTGTAGGACTTGGTCTCGAGCCAGGCGAAGAAGCGCTGCAGGCCGTACCAGGTCTTGCGCGTCCACGGTCCTTCGCCGGCCATGACCCAGTCGCGGTCGGCGGCCGGCAGCTCGCGCCACGGCACGTCGAGCGCCACGCCGCGGCGACGCGCGTGCCGCACCAGGTCGTCCTGGCACTCCTTGAAGGAGGGCGTCTGCCACGGGCGGATCGCGCCTTCGCCCAGGGTCTTGCCGGCGTCCGGGATGACGAGGCCGTAGTCGATGCCGATGACGCGGCCGAATCCGCGGCACTTGTCGCAGGCGCCGAGCGGGGAATTGAAGGAGAACAGCGCGGGCCGCGCGTCCTGGTAATGCAGGTCGCACTCGGCGCAATGCAGGTCGCTCGAGTAACGCCAGCTGGCCAGCTCCTGGCCGCCCTCGTCGAGGGCGTGCACGCTGACGCGGCCGTGGCCGGCGCGCAGCGCGGCCTCGAGGGCCTCGTGCAGTCGCGCCGCCTGGTCGGCGTCCGTGCGCAGCCGGTCCTGGATCACGACGAGCTCGCGCGCCGACTCGCGGTGCAGTCGCGCGTAGCCCTGGCGCTCGAGCTCGGCGCGGATCTCGGCGACCGCCATGCGCGCCGGCACGGTAACCGGGAAGCACACCAGCCAGCGCGCGGCGTTCGCTGCGTCGGCGCGCTGGCGCAGGTCGGCGGCGATGCTGGTGGCGCTGTCGCGCCGCACCGGCCGATTGCACTGGCGGCAATGCAGCGTCGCGACGCGCGCGAACAGCAGCTTGAGGTGGTCGTTGATCTCGGTCATCGTGCCGACGGTCGAGCGCGAGGTGCGCACCGGGTTGACCTGGTCGATGGCGATCGCCGGCGGTATGCCCTCGATGGAGTCGACCCGCGGCTTGTCGCAGCGATCGAGGAACTGGCGCGCGTAGGGCGAGAAGGTCTCGACGTAGCGTCGCTGCCCCTCGGCGTAGAGCGTGTCGAACACCAACGAGGACTTGCCCGAACCTGACACGCCCGTGACGACGATGAGCTCGCCATGCGGCAGCTCGAGGTCGAGGTTGCGCAGGTTGTTCTGGCGCGCGCCGCGGACGACGATGGCCCCCGCGGCGGGCCGGCTCTCGCTACTCACGCCACAGCTGGTATTGCTCGAAACGCCCGTCGGGGAGTTCGCGTGCCAACAACGTGAGCTTGCCCTGCGGGAACCTGATTTCATAGTTACGAGTGCGCAGGCCGCCGCGCTCGCTCTCCCGGAGCTGCTTGAAGCTCTGTGGCGGGCCCAGCGGCGCCAGGCCGGCCTGTGCGTCACGCAGCGCCTGAGCCTGGAAGTAGGCATTGCAGTTGTCGGTGAGCAGTATGCGGTCTATGGTCCCGCGCTGCAGGCCGGCGAAGATGGCGCGGGCGCGCTCGAGCTGGCGCGCCGTGCGCGGCGAATCGTCCACGAACAGCAGCTCCCCGATCCGCTCCGCGAGCGTCTCGGCGGCCGAGCTTGCGTCCTGGTTGGTCAGCACCGCGACTGCTGCGCGCTGGTCCGGGTACAGCACATTCTCTGCGGCAAAGCCGGAAACTTCACCGCCGTGCTCCAGCACGCGCCGGCCCGATTGCAGGTACACACTGAGTCCAAGGCCATATTGTGCGCTGGCGCCGTTGGCTAGCACCCGCGTGGTCGCCATGGCAGCACGAGAAGCCGGCGCGAGTACCTTGCCATCCATCAGGGCCAGGTCCCAACGCGCCAGGTCGCCTGCGGTCATCGCCAGTCCACCCGCGGCGAACAACCATCCGGCGCCTTCCTTGGGAGCGGGGCGCGGAGGGCCCAGCGCGTAACTCTGGTAACCAGTCGCGTCTTCGGGCGACAGGCGCCCGAGGTTGATGTCGACGACGCTCTGCATGCCGAGCGGTTCGAAGATGTGCTGGCGCAGGAACTCGAACAGCGGCTGACCCGAGACCTTCTCGACGATTGCGCCGGCGACGACGTAGCCCGTGTTGCTGTACTGGTATTGCGTGCCGGGCTCGAAATCGAGCGGCTGCATGGCCCAGTCGCGCATCAGCTGCTCGGGCGTGATGGGTACCAGCATGAAGCCGGGGACATAATCCTGCGGCCAGTAGTCGCGGTAGCCGGATGTGTGATTGAGCAGGTCCCGCAGGCGCACCTGGTTCGCGCGCGTCAGCGCCGGCAAGTACTTCGCGACCGGATCGTCGAGGCTGAGCTTGCCCTGTTCCGCGAGCAGCATGACGGCCGCAGCCAGGAACTGCTTGGAGATCGAGCCGACGCCATAGCGCATCGACGGGGTTGCTGGCGCCGGCGGCTCAAGCCGCGCCTGGCCGTAGGCCCGCAACAATACGACCTGGTCGTCCCTGATGATCGCGACCGAGGCGCTCGGCACGCCCGTGGACTTCAGTACCTCGGCAGCCGCGGCGTCGACCTGGGCATCGAATGAGGGCGCGGTCGCGCTCGCCGCGGGAGCGGCGCTGGCGCCGGCCGCGGACGCACAGGTTGCGAAGGCGCAGGCCGCGAGCCCGGCACCGATCGCGCGCAGTCGCTGCCGGGTCATGGCCTGCTCGCCGGCGGTGCGGGCTGGCGCTCCTCGCGCGGCAGGTCGGCGGCGATGCAGGCCCAGCTCGGAGCCTGGCCGGCCCAGATCGTCATCGCGGGCCGCGCGAGCTCCGGATCATCGAGCGTGCCAGCGCGCACGAATATCAGATGGGGCCGCGATTCCGCCGTGCTGAACAACGGCGTGCCGCAATTCGGGCAGAAGCGCCGGTGCATGACGCTGCCGCTGTCGGCGATGCTCATGAAGTCGCTGGTGGTGCCGTGGATGGCGAAGGATTCGCTGTTGAAGCACACGTTGACCGTGCCGCTTCCCGCGCCGAGGTACTGGCACAGTCGGCACCAGCACACCCGCGTAACGACCGGCGCCGCCTTGCTTTCGTAGCGCACCGCTCCGCACAGGCATCCACCCGTGATCTCCATGTCGCGTCCCCAGCCGTTGGTGAGCCGCCTATAATCGGCGCATGCACGCCGCCCCGCAACTGCAGAGCTGGCTGCCGCCACCGGGCGCCCGGGCGCGGCCCGCGGCGCCGTTCCTGCCGACATCGCGCGCGGAGATGGCGCAACTTGGCTGGGACCAGTGCGACGTCATCATCGTGACCGGCGACGCCTACGTCGATCATCCGAGCTTCGGCATGGCCCTGATCGGCCGCGTGCTCGAGGCCCAGGGATTGCGCGTCGGCATCCTCGCCCAGCCCGACTGGCGCAGCGCCGAACCCTTCCGCGCGCTCGGGCGCCCGCGGCTGTTCTTCGGCATCACCGCCGGCAACATGGATTCGATGGTCAATCGCTACACGTCCGACCGACGCGTACGGAGCGATGACGCCTACACGCCGGGCGGCAAGGGCGGATTGCGGCCGGACCGCTCGGTGATCGTCTACGCGCAGCGCGTGCGCGAGGCTTTCCGCGACGCGCCGGTCATCATCGGCAGCATCGAGGCCTCGTTGCGGCGCATCGCGCACTTCGACTACTGGTCGGAGAAGGTGCGGCGCTCGATCCTGCTCGATTCGAAGGCTGACCTGCTGGTGTTCGGCAACGCCGAGCGCCAGGTCATGGAGGTCGCCCGCCGCCTCGATGCCGGCGAACCGATCGAGGCGCTGCGCGACATCCGCGGCACCGCCTTTGCCCGGCGCGGCTTGCCGCCGGGCTGGACCGAGATCGACTCGACGCACCTCGATGCCCCGGGACCGCTGAACCCACCAGTGGATCCTTACGCGATGACACCCGAGGGTGGTCGTGCTGGCGCGGCACCAGCGGCGTCGCCTGCAGCGCCCGCGGCGGCGCCAGCTACTGAGCGAGTTGTACGATTTATGCGGCGCGTTCCCAATGCCGAGCGCGAGCACAGCGTGATACGCCTGCCGGCCTTCGAGCAGGTGCGCGACGACCCGGTGCTGTACGCGCATGCCTCGCGCATCCTGCACCTCGAGTCGAACCCCGGCAACGCACGCGCGCTCGTGCAACGCCACGGCGACGTCGACGTCTGGCTGAATCCGCCACCTATACCGCTCGCGACCGCCGAGATGGACTGGATCTACGACCTGCCGTACCAGCGCCGGCCGCACCCGGCCTACGGCGATGCGACCATCCCGGCCTACAAGATGATCCGCTTCTCGGTCGCGATCCAGCGCGGCTGCTTCGGCGGCTGCACCTTCTGCTCGATCACCGAGCACGAGGGACGCATCATACAGAACCGCTCCGAGCAGTCCGTCATCCGCGAGATCGAGCGCATCCGCGACACGGTGCCGGGCTTCACCGGCGTGATCTCGGACCTGGGCGGCCCGACCGCCAACATGTACCGCCTGGCCTGCAAGAGCCCGGAGATCGAGAGCGCCTGCCGCAGGCCGTCCTGCGTGTATCCCGGGATCTGCCCCAACCTCAACACCGATCACGGCGCGCTGGTGCAGCTCTACCGCCGCGCGCGCGAACTGCCGGGCGTGAAGAAGGTGCTGATTGCATCCGGCGTGCGCTACGACCTCGCGATCGAGTCCCCGGAATACGTGCGCGAGCTGGCGCAGCATCACGTCGGCGGCTACCTCAAGATCGCGCCCGAGCACGTGCGCGAGGGCCCACTGGCGATGATGATGAAGCCGGGCGTCGGCGCCTACGACCGCTTCAAGCAGCTCTTCGACCAGTATTCGAAGGCGGCAGGCAAGGAGCAGTACCTCATTCCTTATTTCATAGCGGCGCATCCGGGCACGACCGACGAGGACATGCTCGAGCTCGCGCTCTGGCTCAAGCGCAACGGCTTCCGCGCCGACCAAGTGCAGGCCTTCCTGCCCTCGCCGATGGCGACCGCGACCGCGATGTACCACAGCGGCAAGAACCCGCTGCGGCGCGTGACCCGCGCCAGCGCGGAGGTCACGGTGCCGAAGGGGCTGCGAGTTCGCCGCCTGCACAAGGCCTTCCTGCGTTACCACGATGCCAACAACTGGCCGCTGCTGCGCGAAGCGCTGCGGCGCATGGGCCGGGCCGACCTGATTGGCCCCGGACGCCACCAGCTCATTCCCTCGTGGCAGCCGGCCGGGACGGGTGGGGCAGTTACTGGCGTAGGCATCGGCGCGCGGTCGGGTAAGCGACCGGTGGCCGTGCGCGGGCAACCAATGTGGACGCAGCACACGGGCCTGCCGCGTACACCGCAGCCTCCGGGAGCGCGCGCCGCGGCGCGCGGACCTGCCGTCGGAGGCGCCCGCAAGGGGCGCACCCGCAAGGGCGACCGATGAACGAGCAGGCGAACCGGCAGCGTGCGGCGCGACGCGCGCTGACTGCCGGCGCCGCGCTACTCGCGCTCGGGATAGCGACCGGGGCACTCGGCGCGCATGCGCTCAAGGGCCGGCTGCCGGCCGAAAGCCACGCCGTGCTGCAGACCGCCGTGCTGTACCAGTTCATCAACGCGCTGGGCCTGCTGCTGCTCGGCACATTGCTGGAGCGCACTGCTAGCCGCGCGCTGCGCCTGGCCGCCGACCTGCTGCTCGCCGGCGTGCTGCTGTTCTGCGGCAGCCTCTACGCGCTACTGTGCGGCGCGCCGCGCGCGCTCGGGCTGCTCACGCCACTCGGCGGCCTGGCGCTGATTTCCGGCTGGTGCGTGGCCGCCGTCGCGCTGTGGCGGGCGCGCGCCCCATCGGCGTAGTGAACGCGGCCCCGACGAGCGCGGATTCGCCGCTGTCCAGCGCGCTGCGCGCGGCGCTCGCGACGCATCGCGACGCCGTGCTTCGCGCCCCGCCCGGGGCGGGCAAGAGCACACTCGTGCCGCTGGCGCTGCTCGCCGAGCCCTGGCTGCGCGACCGCAAGATCCTGCTGCTGGAACCGCGCCGCGTGGCCGCGCGCGCCGTGGCGCGCCGCATGGCTTCGCTCCGCGGCGAGCAGGTGGGGGACGCCGTCGGCTACCGCATGCGGCTCGACACGCGCGTGTCGCGCCGCACGCGCATCGAGGTCATCACCGAGGGCGTGCTGACGCGCATGCTGCAGGCCGATCCCGAGTTGCCCGGGGTGGGATGCGTCATCTTCGACGAGTTCCATGAGCGCAGCCTTTCGGCCGACCTCGGCCTCGCGCTGTGCCTCGATGCACGCAAGGCGCTCGAGGCGGACTTTCGCATCCTGGCCATGTCGGCCACGCTCGATGGCGCGCGCGTCGCGCGCCTGCTCGGCGACGCGCCGGTCGTCGACGTGCCGGGGCGGGAGTTCGCCGTCGAGACGATCTACATTGGACGCGGCGGGCCGGCGCTGCCGGGCGGACAGGTGCCACTCGAGCGGCTGGTCGGGCGCGCGGTGCGGCTGGCGCTCGAGGACTGTGACGGCGACCTGCTCGTGTTCCTGCCGGGCGCGGGCGAGATCCGGCGCATTGAGGCGCAACTCGCCGCACTCGCCGGCCCGCGCCTGCAGCTGCTGCCGCTGTATGGCGAGCTCGACGCGCGGCAGCAGGATGCGGCGCTGGACGAGAGCCCGCCCGGCGTGCGGCGCGTCGTGCTCGCCACCAACATCGCCGAGACCAGCGTGACGATACCCGGCGTCACAGCGGTCATCGATTCCGGCCTGGCGCGCCGCTCGCGCTTCGATCCGGTCACGGGCATGAGCCGGCTGGAGCTGGTGCGCATCTCGCGTGCCGCGGCCGACCAGCGCGCCGGTCGCGCCGGTCGCACTGGCCCGGGCCGTTGCTATCGATTGTGGAGCGAAGGCGCGCACGCCAGCCTGGCCGCGTACACGCCCGCGGAGATCAGCGAGGCGGACCTTGCGCCGCTCGCGCTCGACCTCGCGCTCTGGGGCAGCGCGGACGGTGCGGCGCTCGCGTGGATGGAGCCGCCGCCCGCGCCGGTGCTGGCGCAGGCGCGCGAGCTGCTGCAGCGGCTCGAGGCGCTCGATGCGCGTGGTGCGATCACGCCGCTCGGCCGCGAGATGGCCTCGCTTCCGCTGCACCCGCGGCTCGCGCACATGATGCTCGCCGCGCGCGCGCGCGGTGCCGTACCGCTCGCGGCCGAGCTCGCGGCGCTGCTCTCGGAGCGCGACCTGCTGCGGCGCGACGGCATGCAGCGCGACCCGGACTTGCGCACGCGGCTCGAGCTCCTGCGTCGCGAATCGGGAGCGGCAGCCGATCCGGCGGCGCTGCAGCGCGTGCGACGCAATGCAGAGCAGTTCCTGCGGCTCGCCGCGTCGGCGCGCGCCGGGGCGCTGCCCGCTGCGCCGCGCCGAGGCGCGGACCGTACGCGGGCGCAGCCCGCATCCGCCGGTCTGCTCGCGGCACTGGCCTTTCCCGATCGCATCGCGCGACGGCGCGGCGAGGGCGCCGGCCGGTTCCTGCTGGCCAACGGCCGCGGAGCTGCCTTCCCGCAGGCCACGGGCCTCGGCGCGCAGGAATTCCTGGTGGCGATCGAGCTCGACGATCGCGATCGCGAGGCCCGCATTGACCTGGCCGTCCCGCTCGAACTGTCCGAGCTTGAGGATCTCTACGGCGCGCAGATCATCACGAGCGAGCAGGTGGAGTGGGATGCGAAAGCCGGTGCCGTCGTCGCGCAACGCACGCGCCGCTATGGGGCGCTGGTGCTCGAGACGCGCGCGCTCGCGCAGGTGCCGCCGGAGCTGGCGGGGGCGGCGATGCTGGAGGGCGTACGCCAGCTCGGCATCGACGCGCTCCCCTGGGACGAGGCGACGCGCAACCTGCAGGCGCGCCTCGAGTTCATGCGCGCGCTCGAGCATGCGCCGCACGGGCCCTGGCCGCCGAGTGGCGACGAGGCCCTGCTGCGGGAGCTCGAGTCCTGGCTGCCACCGTGGATCGAGGGTATGACGCGGCGCGATCACCTGCGGCGCGTGCCGCTCGACCAGGCGTTGTTGGCGCGGGTGACCGGCGCGCAACGCCGCGCGCTCGACGAGCTGGCGCCGCGCGAGCTCGCGGTGCCGTCGGGGTCGCGTATCCGCGTCGATTACGCGGACGAGGGCGGCCCATCGCTGGCCGTTCGGTTGCAGGAAGTCTTTGGCCTGGTCACGACGCCACGAATCGGCGGCGGCACGGTGCCGGTGACCTTCAGGTTGCTCTCGCCTGCGCGGCGGCCGGTGCAGGTCACGCGCGACCTCGCCGGATTCTGGAAGACGGGTTACCTGGAGGTGCGCAAGGAGATGCGTGGCCGCTACCCCAAGCATCACTGGCCCGAAGATCCGCTTTCGGCCCCAGCTACGCGCGGCGCCAAGCGCCGTCACTGAGGCGGGTACCGGCGCGATCCTGGGCCAGCCGGCATCACTACATGCGCCGCCGGCCATTGGCAGCCGCAGTGGCCACGGGATATCTTTGGCCCATGGCAACCGTTCCCGCATCGCGCCTGGCGCTGTTCGCGGCCAGCGCCGCGCTCGCGTCGCTGCTGGCTTCCTGCTCCAGGACTCCCGCGGCGGCGCAGTCGGCGACCCCCGCGCCTGCCGTGCGCCACCATGCCGACGCCCCGGGCATCGACTGGTTCGGCGGCGAAGTCGACGCCGCCTTTGCGACCGCGCAAGCGGCGCGCAAGCCCGTGTTGCTGTACTGGGGCGCGACCTGGTGTCCTCCCTGCCAGCAGCTCAAGGCCACGATCTTTTCGCGGCCCGATTTCATCGCCAAGAGCCGCCTGTTCGTGCCGGTCTACCTCGACGGCGACGAGGCCGGCGCGCAGAAATGGGGCGAGACCTTCCGCGTCTCGGGCTACCCGACCCTCGTGGTGCTCGATGCCGGCCGCCACGAGATCATGCGCATTGCCGGCGGCATGGATCTTGCGGCCTACGCGTCGGTGCTCGACACCGCACTCGCCGACCTGGAGCCGGCTGACGCGCTGCTCGACGCGGCGGCCAACGGCCGCGCGCTCAACGCCGGCCAGTGCCGCCGGCTCGCTTTCAACGCCTGGGAGCTCGAGCCCGGCGCCGAGCCCGCCGAGAGCGCGCGCCTCGCGCAACGGCTCGATGCGGCGCTTGCGAAGTGCCCGCCCGACGCACGCATCGAGCGGGCCCGGCTCCAGGTTTACGCCGCCATCTATGCGGCGCGTGCCGAGGAGGACGCGCTCAAGTCCGGCCAGGGCGCGAGCGCGGCCCTGCGCGTGCACGTCGTGGCCGTCGATGAGATGCTGCAGCACGAGAACACGGCGCTCGAGGTCGCCGACGCGCTCCAGGCGCTCGACGACAACTTCTTCCTCGCCGTCAAGTCTGACGCCACGACGGCACAAGCCTGGCTCGCGCGCTTCATCAAGGTCATGGATGCCGCCGCTGCCGATCCCGGCTACGCCGAGGCTGATCAGCTTGGCGCGATCGGCTCGAAGCTCGCCGCGATCAAGGGCATCAATGGCGCCATCCCGGCTGGTGCCGCGCGCGCCGCGAGCGCACGCGTCGCTGCGGCGCTCGCCGACCGGCAGATTCCGTACGTGCGTTCAGGAGTAATCAACGCCGTGTTGCCGATCTATGACGCGCTCGGGCAGAACGAGCGGGCCTACAAGGTCGTCCAGGGTGAGCTCGCGCGGACCGCCACTCCTTATTACTACAAGGCCGACCTGGGCGAGCTCGCCGAGGGACTGGGCCGCAAGGACGAGGCGCTCAAGTGGTACTCCGAAGGGTACGCCGAGGCTCGCGGGCCCGCGACCCGCTTCCAGTGGGGGCAGATCTACGCCACGGGACTGCTGCGATTGCAACCCGATGACGCCGCGCGGATCGCCAGCGTGACAGGGCAGGTGCTTGGTGAACTCGATGGTCCCGACCGCATCTACCGCCGTGATCGCCTGCGCTTGGCGCGGCTCGACAAGGCCTTGCGCAAGTGGGACTCGGACACCCACGGCGCGCACCACCAGGTCATCGTCGACCTGCGCTCGCGCATGCAGCAAACCTGCGTGAAGATCCCCCACAGCGAGCCCGCGCGCGCGAACTGCGACGCTTTCCTCGCCAGCGCCTGACCACGCGCACCCCGAGCCTGCTAAACTCTGCGCCCCGATTCGGCGCGGGCCTGTAGCACAACGGTTAGTGCAGGGGACTCATAATCCCTTGGTTCCAGGTTCGAATCCTGGCGGGCCCACCAATACATCATGTCTACACGCCCGGCAGGCCGTTCGATGGGGTCTCGCCCCGGTGCAGTCAGCGGGATTCGTCGGCGGAGCTCTCCAATACGTACTGATTGACATCCTGTTCGAAGTTGATGGCACCCGGAATGGTGCGGTACCTCCTGACGAACCGGAACCCGGCCTTAAGGAGCACGCGGTTGGGCGCCGGGTTCTCGGCATAGGGCTCGCAATAGAGTCGCTCGAGTCGAAACACACGCATGAATTCTGCGGCCGATGCCTTGAAGTACTGCGTGCCGAGCCCGGTCTTTCGCATGCCACCGATCCAGAGGTGAAGGTGGATGAATGCCTCTACGCCAACCTTGATCCTGTTGATACTGGAATGGCCTACCGGTGCGCCGTGGTAAATCCACGCCAGATAGGACCGTTCCTTGTCGGTATTAGCGCGCTCGTGATCACGCATTAGCGATTCAAGCCAGGCCTCCCGCCGCGGCAGTTCCTGTGGGTCGACTCCCATCCCCCGGAGCAGCGCGTGATCCGCGCGCAGGAAGTAATCGACCATGCGCTCGTAGTCGCCGCGCCCGGCAAAGGGCCTGATTGCGATTAGGGTGTCCAGAGAATGTCGTCAGCGGCAACAGCTGATTCGCGGCGCTCCGTCGCCGGCATCCGGCATGCCCGTCGTCGGGACCCTGCGAATCAGCATGGCGCGCGATTGCCAGTGGTAATTGGCGTAGTATGGCTCTGCCATCAGCGTTTTGAAATTGCGGCAGGGATATTGGAGGCGGGTCAGATGAACGGAAGCATCACCAGTGGTCAGTGCACGCGGCGTGGTCCACGCGCGGGAGTTCCAGTGATGATGCTGATCGCCTTGGGGTCGCTGATCGCGGCCATGCCCGCGCTCGCGCAGGGTAGTCCCGATCAGGACAGGCTTGCCATGGTCAAGCTGGCCATGGCGGCAAATGCGCAACAGCTGCACCAGTACCAATGGATTGAGGCGATCCAGGTCACCCTCAATGGTGAAGCGAAGCCGTCCAGGCAAAGTGCCTGCCAGTACGCGCCCGACGGAACCGTGCTGAAGAGCGCGATCGGGCCGCCGCCCGAGCCGCCGAGTGGCGGTCCCCTGATGCGAAGAATGATCGAGAAGAAGGAAGCGGAGCTGCAGCAGTACATGGCAGGCGTGAAAACCGTATTGGCCCAGTACCTGCCGCCGGATCCGCAGAGGATGGAGCTGGCCAAGCAGGCGGGTAATTTCTCGCTGAACCCGGTGCAGGGTGCCGTCAATCTGGTTTTCAGGAATTACGCCCAGACTGGGGACCAGATGACCATCACTTTCGATACCAACGCGAAGAAGGTTGCGTCCGTGGCCGTCAACACCTACATGGGCGACGCCCAGGACGCGGTGACGCTGCAGGTGCAGATGGCAAGCCTGCCGGATGGCACGAACTACCCGCAGCAGACGATCCTCAACGCAGTCGCCAAGAATCTCCTGGTGGTCACGACCAACTCCAATTACCAGAAGGTTGGCCGCCCCTGAAAGCGCCATCAATTGCGGTCGCGCCGGGGGTAGAGCAGAATCCAGGCGCTGCCGGGGGATTTGTCATTCAGTGGAGAATCAAATGAAGATGATGATTATTGTCGCCACCGCTGGCCTCGCCGTCGGCCTCGCTGGCTGCGCCAGCGAGTACAAGCAAGAAGCGAAACAGGAGCAGGCGGCCAAGACGATGCCAGTGAATTGCGCGACCGCGAAGGGCGACATCGCCATGCTGCAGAGCGAGAAGGAAAGCGCGGCGAAGCAGGCCGAGGCGGGTGTCAGTACATTCACGCCGGTCGGAGCCGTCGCCGGGTTTCTCACCGGAACCGAAGGCGAGAAGGCGCAGCTTGCGTCCGGCGACTACAACAAGGCTCTCGACCAGGCGATCAACAGAATAAAGACGACCTGCGGCCTGTACTGAGGCCTGGTTCGATCCTCCGAGACCGATTAGTCCGGCCTCCGTCCACTAGCGCGAAGCGGCGCCTCTCATTTGCCTTTGCCGCCCTGGGATAGGGCAAAGAGGGGATTCGGGGCAGGGGGCGCGATCCGCCGCAATGTGTTGGTGTCGCGATGGTCGAACGCGGGCACTTTCCCCCTTACCGCCAGGTCGGTGCGTGTCACGTAGGTCCAGCTGTCGCTATCGTTGAATGTGATGTCGATGCGATAGTAATCGGTCCGGAATACCGCATCGATGAACGGGGTCGAGCAGATCCCGAAGCGCGTATCGCCGCGCCGCGCCTCGACAGTAATGTGCCGGTCATCCTTACCCGCGCGCCCTCCGGCCAGCACCACCTGGCCGCGCGGAATGGTCAGGCTCTGCATGATCAAACCGGTGGACGGCTCCCACAGCCAATAGCCGACCTGGTCGTGGAAGGTAATGGCTTCCTCCGGCGTGTTGATGTGAATGTGATAGCGCAGCCCGTAGAGGAGTTGCGGGCCATTGGCCTGCGGATCAATCGGCTCCATCCGGATATGTTCGTGGTATACGCGGCGCTCGGGTCCCGCCGCCTTCGGGCTGACGTCCACCCCGCGATCGGACTGCCAAATGCCGGCAAGGCGGCGCAAGGGGCCAAGGTTGGCGAGCGTATCCGGCGAAATATCGTCGGGTTCGGTGTAGATGTCGCCCGGGAGATCTTCCATGGAGCCCTCATGTGGTGCGCGCCCGCAGAGAATGCACGTTCGTCCCAGGGCGGACAAGTGATTGCCTGTCCGCGGCACGTACGGTTTGGGGGAGGGAGGCTTGGGAGCGATCGCAGCCCTACATGCCGCCCAAGACCGTCAGCTGGTAGAACCCGCCACCGGTATAGTCGACGAGGTACAGCTCGTCGCTGACATCCTCGCCGAAGGCTGAAGGATTGATGTTGCTGAGTCCGCTGCTTGCCATCTCGAGAGTCGATGCCGAACTGGCATCGGCCGGAAAGTGGAACAGGCGACCGCTGATGTAGTCGGCGCAGACGTATTGGCCGGCAATCGCGGGATTCACCGAGCCGCGGTAGACGAATCCGCCGGTGATCGACTCGTCGGGATTGTGCGGATATTCTGCCACGGGATCGGTGAGGCCCGTACCCGGGCCGCAGTTCGCATTGTAGGCATGCGCGCCCTCGCGACAGCGCCAGCCAAGGTTGGCCGGCGCGCTGATTCGGTCCACCTCTTCCCACAGATCCTGTCCGACGTCGGCGATCCACAGCGCTCCGCCCTGCGAATCGAAGCTGAACTGCCAGGGATTGCGCAGGCCCCATGCGTATATTTCGGCGCAGGGCGCACTGCCGGAGCCGCCGGTGTTGCCACAAAGTGCATCCCCGGCGTATGGATTGCCCGCGGGGATGCCATAGGGCGTGATCGTCGAATCAACATCGATGCGCAGCATCTTTCCGAGCAGAGTGTTCAAGTCCTGGCCGTTGCCGATCGTACCGTGCGCATCGCCGGCACCACCGCCGTCACCAAGCCCGAAATAGAGGTACCCGTCCGGGCCAAACACGACGTGGCCCCCATTGTGGTTCGTCTCCGGCTGGTTGACCTGCATCAGCACGCGCTCGCTCGAAGAATCGAGTGTTGCCCCGCCGTCGGTGCTGCGGAATTCAGCCAGCCGCGAGACCAGTTGGCCACCGACGGTCGTGGTGTACGAGAGATAGACGCGGGGATCGGCTGGAAACCCCGGGTGGAATGCCAGGCCCAGCAGGCCCGTTTCGCCGCAGCAGGTGACGCGAGCGGTCAAATCGACGAAGTTGCTCGTGCTCGCGGTGCCGGGCTGGTTGGCGAACACGCGTACCCTGCCTTCTTGCTCGACGATGAACCAGCGACTGGCATCGCCCGGCGCCTGCAGCGCGCCGACTGGCGTGTTGAAGTTCAGCGCCGGGAAGACGCGCGTGACAGTGAGCGTCACCGGACCGAAGACAGGCGGAGGCGGCGGCGGAGAACTCTGGCTGCCGCCGCCGCAAGCCAGCAATGCCAGCATAGCGCTGGCGCTTGTCAGCCCGAGAAATTTGACGACGGCACTGCGCATGCGGGTCGCACACCTCGGTGTGGTGCTACAGCTTCTGCCCGACATGATCGTGGCACAGGCGCGGCTGTTCTGGCAGGGGCCGGGCCGTCGGCAGCCGGCGACAGCTCAGGTTCGGTCGCATCCTACCTGCTCAACCGCTGACCAAGCCGGAATAGCGGCCAACCGGCCAGCAGGATGACTGTGCCGGCCAGGGCGAGTTGCGGTTGATTGAGGAGCACCGTGGTCGCGATCCCCAGCAATACCGCGACGTAAAGCGCCGGCAGCAGCGGATAGCCGGGCATGGTGAAGCCGCCGTCCCCCTCGTGGTGGCGGCGCAGCACGAACAGCGTCGAGGCGACGACCGCGATGTTCAGCATGTCGGTGAAGATCACGTAGTTCAGCAGCTTCTCGAATGAGCCCAGCAGGAACGCCGGCAGCAGCATCGTCGCGCCGAAGAACACCAACCCCGCCTCGTGCGTCTGCGTGCGTGGGTTCACGCGCATGAACACGCGCGGCAGCACGCCATTCGCCGCCATCGCGTGGAAGCTGCGCGGCATCTGCAGGATCGTCGCGTTGACGAAGCCCATGGCGGACAGGAATACGGCGAGCGAGATCACGACCTCGCCAGCCGCGCCGAAGGTCGCGCGCGACAGTGCCGCGGCGACCAGGCTGGAGCTGGCGATGCCGGCGGTGCCGAGCACCGCGTAATAGGCGAAGTTGATCAGCAGGTAAAGCGTGATGACCGTCATGACGCCCGCGGCGACGGCCATAGCGAAGCTGCGTCGTGCGTCCTTGAGGTCGGCGCCGAGGTTCATCGTCATCTGGTAGCCGCCGTAGGCGTAGAAGCATGGGACGAGCGCGGAGGCGAAGCGGGACAGCCACGGGCTGGAGGGGGCCGCTGCCATGGCGGTGACCCCTGGGTCCGCGTGCCACGGCGCGAGCAGCAGCGCAAACACGGCGAGCCCGAGGATCATCGCGATCTTCATGAGCGACAGCAGATTCTGCGCGCGCGCGCCGGTGCGGATGCCGCGGTAGTTGAGAACCAGCAGGATCAGCATCGTCGTACACGCCAGCACCAGCGTAGCCTGCGGTCCGCGGAGCGAGGCCGGTAACAGGATCGGCGCGAGGTAGTCGGCGCCGATGAAGGCGACGCCTGCGGCGCCGGCGCCCTGCATCAGGGTCTGCGCCCAGTTCAGCATGAACGCGAGCGCCGGATGGTAACAGTGCGCTACCACGCCGTAATAACCACCGGCGCGTGGGTATCTCGAGCCGACCTCCGCGAAGGTCAGCGCGCCGATCAGTGTCACGCATCCGGCCGTCAACCAGGCGGCGAAGAACAGGTTGGTGCTGCCCGCGGCGTGGGCCACGATCGAAGGCGTGCGAAAAATGCCGATGCCGACCACGAGGCTGAACACGACCATCGCGGTGTCGAAGGTCGAGAGCCGCGCTTCAATCCCGCTGCGCTCCTCAGCCATGCAGCGCCTCGGCGAGCAACGTGGCCAGCCGCCGATATTGATTGGGATCGTTGTAGAGCTGCGCCGACAGGCGCAGCAGCGGGACGGGATGCGGATAGAGCCAGGTGCGGATCCCGCGCTCGCGGAACCACTCGCCCAGCGCATCGTGGTCGAGCCGCGCCGCTGGTGACCCCGGCTCGGGCGCGGGCAGCGGAATCGAGGCCATCGACCCGATCATGGCCTCCGGCGCCGGTCGGTCGATTCCGAAGGCATTGCAGAGCACGTCGCGTGCCTGGAGCGCGAGGGCCCGGTTCCGCGACATGAGTTCGGGCCAGCCGCCGGGCAGCAATCCGCCCATGTAACGCAGCGCCTCGGGGATGCAAAGCCAGGGCGTTGGATCAAAAGTTCCTGTCCAGTCGAACTCGGCCTGGAAGCCGTGTCGGTAACCGTGGCTGATCACCGTTGGATGGAGCGCGGCCTGTCTATCACGACGAACGTGCAGGAAGGCGGCGCCCTTGGGGGCGCACAGCCACTTGTGCGCATTGCCGGTGTAATACGCCGCGCCAAGCTCGGTGAGCCCGATCGGCACCATGCCCGGAGCATGTGCGCCATCGACGAGCGTCTCGATGCCGCGATCGCGCAGCGCGGCGACCAGTCGCGCCAACGGCAGAACCAGCGCGGTCGGGCTGGTCACGTGGTCAAGCACGGCCAACCGCGTGCGCGGCCCGGCGCGCGCGAGCACCGCATCGACGATCTGCTGCTCATCACGCACCGGGAAAGGGAGCGTTGCGACGACGATGGATGCGCCGGTCCGCGCGGCCACGAACTCGAGCGTGTTGCGACAGGCGGCGTAGGTGTGCGTCGTGGCGAGCAGCTCATCTCCGGGCTCGAATGCCAGCGAGCGCAGCACGGCATTGAAACCCATGGTCGCGTTGGTGACGAAGGCGAGATCGGCTGCATCGGCGCCAAGGAATGCCGCCAGCGCGCCGCGAGCCTGGTCCAGGCGCTCGCTGAAGCGAACCGCGAGGAAATCGACCGGGTCGCGTTCCATCTCCAGGCGCAGCGCACCTTGCGCCTCGAGCACGGTGATCGGACAGGCGCCGAACGACCCGTGATTGAGGTAGTCGATCGATGGATCAAGGCCCCAGAGCGCGCGGAAGTCCCGGGGCACCAATCGTCACCCGATCTTCGGCGGAATGTTGGCGTTCAGCCGGAACAGGTTCGTCGGATCGTACTTGGCCTTCAGGCCGACGAGCCGCTCGAAGTTGGCGCCGTAGTTCTCGCGATGCTCCGCCGTCGTGACGTCGGCATCGGCGTAGTTGCTGTAGAAACCCTTGGTAAGCGGCGCGAGCCCGTGCCAGTTCGCGCGCATCTTCGCCAGGTTGTCCTCGAGGCCGTCCTTGTTGGGCCAGATGGACAGCGTGCCCAGCGAGATCAGCATGTCGCGATTGGGGAACGCCGTCGCCGTCGGTGCCACGTGACGGTACGCTCCGCCTCCGTGCTCGAAGAACATCAGGAACCAGTTGGGCATGCGCTTGAATGAATCGATGATGAGATCGATGCCGTCATCCTTGAGCTGCGTCATCATGCCGCTCTTCAGGTAGTAGAACCCACCGGGCGCAAGCGCCTCATCATCGCCGGACTGAATGGCCACATAGGGCATCGGTGAAACGGCATCTTGCAGTGGCTTGCCGAAGGCACGCAGCTTCGCGAGCCAGGCCTCACCCTTGGCGCGATCCCCCGACCAGCACACTTCGATGGCGACTATCTGGCCATCGGGTCCTCCCGCCAGCTCCGCGTTCAAATTCACGACATCGGGAGCCTCGGGGGCGATATCGCGGTAATAGCGCAGCACATCGCGTGCCTGGGCCACAGGCCAGGTGATGTTGCCGCCCAGGATGACCGGATCCATGTCGTGCAACCGGTACTCGATCGAAGTCACGACACCGAAATTGCCGCCGCCTCCGCGCAGGCCCCAATAGAGATCGGGGTTTTCCTTGTCATTCGCCCGCAGGAAGCGTCCGTCGGCCGTCACGATGTCGAAGGATGCGACATTGTCGCAGGCGAGCCCGAAGCGCCGGCCCAGTCGGCCAAAGCCGCCGCCGAGCGTCAGGCCTGCGGCGCCGGTATGCGAGACGGTTCCGGCGGCCGTCGCCAGCCTGAAGGCTGCGCATTCGTGGTCGAGCTGGCCAAGCAGCGAGCCGGACTCGAGGTAGGCGCGCTTGCCTTCCGGATCGACACGCACGCCCTGCATGGACTGCAGGTCGATGACGAGCCCGCCTTCGCAGCTCGACTTGCCCGAGAAACTGTGCCCACCGGCGCGCACGGCGGTCAGCAACTGGTGCTCGCGGGCGAAATTCACGGCCTGCTGGACATCGGCAGCGCCGGTGCAGCGTGCGATCAGCGCTGGCTTCTTGTCGAACAGCGCGTTCCAGAGGCGTCGCGTCCGATCGTAATCCTGGTTGCCCGCCAGCAGCAGGCCGCCGCGTAGGCTGGCCGCGAGTGCCTCGACCGAGGAGCCGGGCAGGACGACCTCGCCACCATTGAGGGTCTTGGCGGGCACGTCGCCGACGCCCTTGAGTACGGAAGTGAATCCGCGTAGCGGCCAGGTTGCGGCAAGCGCAAAGCCCGCACCGACGAATTGACGCCTTTGCATGACAGGTCCTCCCCGAAGCCCTTGGCTATTCGTTATCCGATCTTTGGCGGTATGTTGGCGTTCAGCCGGAACAGGTTGGTGGGGTCGTACTTGGCCTTGAGCGCAACCAGCCGCTCGAGGTTGGCGCCGTAGTTCTCACGATAGCCCGCCAACGTCGTGTCCGGGTCCGCGAGATTCGTGTAGAAGCCCTTGGTGAGCGGCTGCAGTTCCTTCCAGTTCGCGCGCATCCTGTCGACGTTCGCATCCATGCCAGCCCTGTCGGGCCAGATGCCGATGGTGCCCAGGTTGAATTTCATGTCACGGTTCGGGAATGCAGTTGCCGCCGGCGCCATCTTCTCGTATGCGCCGCCGCAGTGATCGATGAACAGCAGGTACCAGTCTGGCATGCGCTTGAACGAGTCGATCAAGAGGTCGATGCCGTCGTCCTTGAGTTGCGTCAGCAAGCCGCCCTTGAGATGGTAGAACTTTCCGGGCCCGAGCATCTCATCGTTGCTGGACTGTATGGCCACGTAGGGCGTCGGCGCGATGCTGTCGCGCACCGGCTTGCCGAAGGCGCGCAGCTTCTTGAGCCACGCTTCTCCCTGACCGTGATCGCCGATCCAGCACACATCGATCTCGACCATCGCGCCACCCGGCTCCGAGTGCAGGTTGGGTGACAACTCGGCGACTTCGGGCGCATCCAGGGAGACGTCGCGGAAGTAGCGCAGCACGTCGCGTGCCTGGGAAACAGGCCAGGCCAGCGCGCCGCCCAGGACGACCGGATCCATGTCGTGCAGCTGGTACTCGATCGAAGTCACGACGCCAAAGTTGCCGCCACCGCCACGCAAGCCCCAGTAGAGGTCGGGATTTTCCTTGCCGTTCGCTCGCTGGAACTTGCCATCGGCGGTCACGATGTCGAAGGACATCGCGTTGTCGCAGCTCAGGCCGTAGCGCCGGCCCAGGTGGCCGAGGCCGCCGCCCAGTGTCAGGCCTGCGGCGCCGGTGTGCGAGACGGTACCGGCCGTGGTGGCCAGCCTGAATGCGGTACTCTCGTGATCGAGCTGCCCAAGGAGCGAGCCGGCCTCGAGGTAGGCGCGCTTCACTTCGGGGTCGACACGGACTCCCTGCATCGATTGCAGGTCGATGACCAATCCGCCGTCGCAAGTGGACTTGCCGGAAAGGCTATGGCCGCCGGCACGCACCGCGCTCAGCAACTGGTGCTCGCGGGCGAAATTCACTGCTTGCTGGACGTCAGCCGCGCCCGTGCAGCGCGCGATCAGCGCTGGCTTCTTGTCAAAGGCCGCGTTCCAGACACGTCGCGTACGGTCATAGTCGGCGTTGCCTGGCAGCAATACTTCGCCACGCAGGCTCGCCGCGAGGGCCTCGATGGAGGATCCGGATAAGACGACTTCACCGCCCGCAAGTGTCTTGGCGGGCACGTCGCTGACGCCCTTGAGAACGGATGTGAATCCGCGTAGCGGCCAGGTTGCGGCGAGCGCCAGGCCCGAACCGACGAATTGACGTCTCTTCATGACAACCCCTCCCTGCAGCCCATCGGAATCCCAGTCGCAAACCACTGCTTCCAGCGCTAGCGGCCCGCCTTGAATCGCGTCCACATGCGATTCAACCGGCGCGTGTAGGCGGGCGAGCGCGGCTGCAGCGCCGAAAGCTTACTCCAGGCCTCCGGCGCCGGGTAGATGCCGCGATCGTTGTAGACCGCCGGGTCGACCATCGGGTAGGCGGCGGAATTGCTGGTCTGGTAATGGAGGTAGCTGGAATTGCGCGCGGCGATCTCCGGACGCAGCATGTAGTTGATGAACAGTTCGGCGTTGCGCGGATGCGGAGCGTCCTTCGGAATCGCGAACATGTCGAGGATCAGGATCGCGCCTTCCATGGGGATGCGATAAGCGATGTTCGCGCCGTTGCGGGCCTCACGCGCGCGCGCCGCCGCCTGTGCGAAATCCCCGCTCCAGCCCAGCGCCATGCAGATCTCGCGATTGGCGAGGTCCTCGACGTACTGCACGGCTTCGACACGGCGCACGTAGGGGCGCACGGCCATGAGCAGCTTCTCGGCCGCGGCGAGGTCGGCCGCGCTTTCGCTGTTGGGCGGGCGCCCGAGGTAGATCAACGCGGTGGCGACCACGTCGTCGGGCGCATCGACGAAAGTGATGCCGCATTTCTCGAACTGGCGGATCACCGCCGGGTCGAAAGCCATGCGCAGGCTGTCGATCGGCGCGTCGGGCATTGCCGCGGTGATCTTCGTCGAGTCGTAGCCGACGCCCATCGTGCTGACGAGGTAATTGGCCGCGTACTTGCGGCCGGGATCGAACAGCTCGGTCTGGCGCGCAATCTCTGGATCGATGTTGCCGAGATTGGTCACCACCGATTTGTCGAGCTCGCGTAGCACGCCCGACCTGATCTCGCGCGCCAGGTAGGGGCCCGTGGGCACGACGATGTCGTATCCGCTGCCGCCGGTCAGCAGCTTGGTCTCGAGGATGTCATTTGAGTCGAACACGCCGTAGTTGACCTTGATTCCGTATTCCTTTTCGAAGGCCGGGATGACGTCGGGCGCGATGTAGTCCGACCAGTTATAGATGTTGAGTACCTTTTCCTCGACCGTGCCGCTTGCCGCCGAGGCACCGGTTGGTGATGCCGCCGCAGGATGGCGCGGTCCGCAGGCCGCCAGTGTCGCGGCCAGCAGCGCTACCGCCAGCGCTGCGCTACGCGCGGTCATCGGCGTGGCCGACGCGGCGGAAAAGTTCCGCCAGCGCGTTCATTTCCGCCTGGCGCGTGGTCGTGCGGCGGGCCACCATGGCGACGGTGCGCCGCGGCGCCGGCGGCGCCAGCGGACGCGAGACCAGGCGCGGACTTCGGGCGAGCCCGGCGCGCAGCGCCAGCGCCGGCACCAATCCCACACCCAGGCCGCTCTCGATCATCTCCACCAGGGTCAGCAGGCTCGTGGCTTCCACGCTCGATTGCGGCGACTCGGCCTGCGCACCGCAGGCACGCAGGGCGTGGTCGCGCAGGCAATGTCCTTCGGCGAGCAGCAGCAGCCGGTCGGCGAGGTTGCGGTTCAGCGTCACGGGGGTCGATCTTACGCTCGGGTCGCTCCGGCGAGCCACGAGCCGCAGTTCGTCCTCGAACAGCGGCAGCAGCTGCAGTTCGCCGGTGTCGTAGGGCAGGGCGATCAGGGCGAGGTCGAGCCGGCCATCCTCGAGCCGCCGCAGCAGTTCCGCCGTCAGGTCTTCGCGCAGCGCCAGTTGCAGCGCCGGATAGCGCCGCTGGACCAGGCGCAGTGC
This sequence comes from uncultured Gammaproteobacteria bacterium, assembly GCA_963778855.1. GTDB lineage: Bacteria > Pseudomonadota > Gammaproteobacteria > Steroidobacterales > Steroidobacteraceae > FEN-1191. Next base: position 214,247 of record CAVZWC010000006.1, read on the forward strand.
GCGCGGCAGCAGGAACGGCGCGATCGTCGGGATGACGCCGAGGCGCAGCAGGCCGGTCAGCGGCGCGCGCGCCCGTTCGGCCGTGTCGGCGATGTCCTGGGCTGCGGCGAGCAGCGCGCGCGCGCGCTGCGCCACCTCCAGGCCCACCGGCGTCATGAGCACGGTCTGACGGTCGCGCTCCACCAGACGGGTGCCCAGCGTGCGCTCGAGTTCCTTGAGCCCGGCGCTCAGCGTGGATTGGCTGACATGGCAACCGGCCGCGGCGCGCGTGAAATTGAGCTGCTCGTCGAGCGCCACCAGGTAGCGCAGCTGCTTCAGGGAATTCAATGCGGCCACGGCCCTTCCATTATCAGTTATATCGATAATAGTGACAATAATTATTCATTGGACGACTGACGTGCGTTCGTCGATGCTGCCCGCACCCGAACTTCGAGGACCAGGAGACCGAGCATGGCGAAGAAACTGACTACCAACGCAGGCTGTCCCGTCGCCCACAACCAGAACGTCATGACCGCGGGCCCGCGCGGCCCGCAGCTGCTGCAGGACGTGTGGTTCCTCGAGAAGCTCGCGCACTTCGACCGCGAGGTGATCCCCGAGCGCCGCATGCACGCCAAGGGTTCGGGAGCCTACGGCACCTTCACCGTGACGAAAGACATCAGCCGCTACACCCGCGCCAGGCTGTTCGCCAGCGTCGGCAAGCAGACCGAGGTGTTCGCGCGTTTCACGACAGTGGCCGGCGAGCGCGGCGCCGCCGACGCCGAGCGCGACATCCGCGGCTTCGCACTCAAGTTCTACACCGAGCAGGGCAACTGGGACCTGGTCGGCAACAACACCCCGGTGTTCTTCCTGCGTGACCCGCTGAAATTCCCGGACCTGAACCATGCCGTCAAGCGCGATCCGCGCACCAATCTGCGCAGCGCGAGGAACAACTGGGACTTCTGGACTTCGCTCCCCGAGGCGCTGCACCAGGTCACGATCGTCATGAGCGATCGCGGCATTCCCTCGACGTACCGCCACATGCACGGCTTCGGCAGCCATACATTCAGCTTCATCAACGCCACGAACGAGCGCCACTGGGTCAAGTTCCACTTCAGGTCGCAGCAGGGAATCCGCAACCTCACGGACGCCGAGGCTGAGGCCGTCATCGGCAAGGACCGTGAGAGCCACCAGCGCGACCTGTACGACAGCATCGAGCAGGGCAACTTCCCCAAGTGGACGCTCATGGTGCAACTGATGCCCGAGGCCGACGCCGCGCGCGTGCCCTACAACCCGTTCGACCTGACCAAGGTCTGGCCACATGCAGATTACCCGCTGATCGAGGTCGGCGTGCTCGAGCTCGACCGCAACCCGGCGAACTTCTTCGCCGAGGTCGAGCAGGCGGCCTTCAATCCCGCCAATGTCGTGCCGGGCATCGGCTTTTCGCCCGACAAGATGCTGCAAGGCCGGCTGTTCTCCTACGGCGACGCGCAGCGCTATCGACTCGGGGTCAATCATCACCTGATCCCGGTGAACGCGCCGCGCTGCCCCGTGCACAGCTACCACCGCGACGGCGCCATGCGCGTCGATGGCAACCACGGCAGCACGATCGGCTACGAGCCCAACAGCGAAGGTGAGTGGGCCGAACAGGTGGAGTTTCGCGAGCCGCAGCTGGACCTGCAGGGTGCCGCCGCCCACTGGGATCATCGCGAGGACCGGGATTACTACTCGCAGCCCGGCGCGCTGTTCAGGCTGATGGCGCCCGCGCAGCAGCAGGCGCTGTTCGACAACACGGCGCGTTCCCTGGGGTCGGCGCCGCGCGAGATCCAGCAGCGCCATGTTGACAACTGCACCAAGGCGGATCCAGCCTATGGTCAGGGCGTCGCCAGGGCGCTCGGCCCGGCGCGCCAGGACAAGCGCAGCTAAGGAGCAGACATGGACACCCGCAGCGTAACAGTGGCGCCGATCGACATCGGCATACCGGCGGCGCAGCGCGCGCGCATCGCCTCAGGCCTGTCGGCGCTGCTGGCAGACAGCTACACGCTGTACCTCATGACCCACAACTTCCACTGGAACGTCACCGGGCCGATGTTCAACACGCTGCACCTGATGTTCATGCAGCAGTACACCGAACAGTGGGCGGCGCTCGACCAGATCGCCGAGCGCATCCGCGCGCTCGGGCACCCGGCGCCCGGCACCTACCGCGAGTTCCTCCAGCTCGCCTCGATCCAGGAAGTCAACGGGGTGCCGAAGGCGATGGAGATGGTGCGGTTGCTGGTTACGGCGCAGGAGGGCACGGCGCGCACCGCTCGCAAGCTGCTGCCGCTGGTCGCCAAGGCGAACGACCAGCCGACCGCCGACCTGCTCACGCAACGGCTCGATGTGCACGAGAAGACCGCGTGGATGCTGCGCAGCCTATTGGCTGAGTGACAGCCGCGCGGGCTCAGGCCGCCGGCTTCACGTTGGCGTTCAGGCGGAACAGGTTCCCCGGGTCGTAGGTCTTCTTGATCGCCGCCAGCCGCGCACGGTTGGGGCCGTAGTTCTCGTCGACCGCTTTCTGGTCGGGGTCGTTGAGGTTGACGTAGAAGCCACTGGTATGGGGTTTGATCTTGTCCCAGGCCGCATGCAGCTGCGCCCGGTTCTGCTCGTTGTCCGCATCGTTGGGCCAGGAGGCCGCGGCCAGCAGCATGTAGAGCTCGCGCCGGTGCGCGATAGCGGTCGCGGTCGGCGACACGTCGGCTATGGCGCCGGCGCAATGGTCGATGTCCCAGCCCATGAGCCCGCCCTGGCGTGCCATGTCGGCCAGCACCCCGATCAGCGCCGGCGTGAGCTCGGCGACGAAGCCGCCTTTGAGGTAGCTGTTCATCGTCGAGAGCGGGGGCCCGTCGAACTGCCGCTGCACCTGTACGTAGTCCATTGCCCGCACGTCGTCCTTCTTCGCCTTGATGAACGTACGCAAGGGCTGCAGCACCTTCTCACCCTGCTTGAGATCGCCGTTGTAGCAGACGGCCAGCGCCACTTCGCCGCTGTCATAGGCCGGGGCAACGCTGCATTCGCGCGGCGCCTTCGGCGCGAACTGCGCGTAGTAATCCAGCACTTCGCGCGCCTGCGCGGGCTCGTAGGTCAGGATGCCGGCCAGCACCTTCGGGCCCACGGCGTGCAGTCGATACTCGAAGGAGGTGACGACGCCGAAGTTGCCGCCGCCGCCGCGCAGCGCCCAGAACAGGTCCGGATTCTCCTCGGCGCTGACGTGCAGCAGCTTGCCCTCGGCCGTGACCAGGTCGGCGCCGATGAGGTTGTCGCACGAGAGGCCATAGCGACGCCCCAGCCAGCCGTAGCCACCGCCCAGGGTAAGCCCGCCGACGCCGGTGTTGGAGATCGCGCCCATCGTGACGGCGAGACCGTACTGCTGCGCCTCCCAGTCGAGGTCGCCGATCCAGGCACCGCCGGCAACGCGTGCGGTCTTCTGCGCCGGGTCGACGCGCACGCCGCGCATGCCCGACAGGTCGATCACGATTCCGCCATTGCAGGACGAAAAACCGGGGAAGCTGTGGCCGCCGCCACGCACGGCGACCAGCAGGTCACGCTCGCGCGCGAAGCTCACCGCGTGGGCCACATCCGCCGCGCCCGAACAGCGCGCGATGAGCGCGGGGCGGCGGTTGATCATCTTGTTCCACAGCCGCCGCGCCTGCTCGTAGTCCTTGTCCGCGGCCGTGAGCAGCGTACCGTGCAGGTTGTCGGCAAGCGCGCGCACGGCGGCGCCCGGAATGGTCGTCGCTTCGCCGGAGAGTTTCACGGCCGCAATGTCGCTGGTCCCCGTGGCGACCGTGGTGGCCGCGTCGCCCGCGGCCGCGCCGGCGCGTGACCAGGGCAATGCCGTGGCGGCGCCGGCCAGCAGTGCCGACTTGAAGAATTCGCGTCGCTTCATGTTTCTCCCCCGGTTCATGACGCCCGTTAACTTTGGGCGGATACTAGTCGTCCGAATGCGGAATGTGAACAACAAGTGGCGGATCGCATCAGCCCTGGCCGTTTTGGCACTGCTGATCGGCCCCGGAGCGCCCTACATCGGGGCCGAGATCCTGCTGCGCCAGCACGGCGCCCGCGTGCTGCCGCCGCCCGGATTGCAGCTGCGCGGCCGCTGGTTCGACGACTACTTCGTGATTGAGGAGATCGATGCGACCACCTTCGCCATCGGTGAACCACGCTACTACCAGGGCAACTACAGCTATCTGATCGTCGGTAGCGATCACGCCTTGCTGTTCGATGCCGGTACAGGCAATCGCGACATCGTACCCGTGGTCCGGTCATTGACCGCATTGCCGGTTACGGTGATCCCCTCGCACCTGCACTTCGACCACGTCGGCGCGCTCGGGAGATTCGAGCGCACGGCGCTGCCGGATTTCGTGAGCTTGCGGGAGAGGGCGAGCGGCGGCTGGCTGCGGCTGCATCGCTACGAGTTCCTCGGATTCGCCGATTCTCTGCCCGAGCCCAGGTTCCACGTCGACGAATGGTGGCCCGCGGATGCAGTGGTCGAGCTCGGCGGCCGGCGGCTGCAGCTCATCGCCGTGCCGGGACACACGCCAACCTCGGTGGCGCTGTACGACGCCGGGCGCCGGCAATTGTTCGCCGGCGACTTTATTTATCCGGCGGCGCTTTACGTGTTCCTGCCGGGTTCGAGCCGCAGCTCCTACCTCGAGACCACCCGCCGCCTGCTTGGCACGCTCGACCCCGCAACGCGCATCCTTGCGGCGCACGTGGCGGACGACCCATCCGTGATTGCGGCTCCGGTGCTGGAAGTGGAGGACTTGCGGGCCCTCGAAGCTGCGCTGCTGCGGATCGACGTTGGTGATGCGCGATCTTCCGGCTTCTACCCCAGGGAATTTCCGGTTCGTGGCACGATCAGCGTTGCCACTGGCTTCCCGTGGAATAACCGGTGAGTGCCGCAAACCCGCCTGACCTCAACCTCCACGCCTTCGCGCCGTGACCAGCGGCCGGATCAGCTGCTGCGCGCACATGTATCCCGGCGTGCCGGCGATCGAGCCGCAGGGGTAGGCACCGGCGCCGCAGTAGGAGACGTTCGGCCAGCGGCCGAATCGATAGAAGTCCCGCCCCGGATCCGGTGAAAACTGCCGGTCGGCGAAGGTCTGCCCGCCCACGAGCATGGTGTGGTCGATGTTGCCTGCGGGGAACAGGAACAACTGCTGCAGGTCCTTCGGCGTCAGCAGCCGGCTCCATATGCAGTCGTCGGGGTTGCGAAGCTTCGGGAACAATTGCGCCTTCACGGCCTCGACGACTTCGGGCAACTGCTCGCCGCGGCGATCAAGGGCGAGGTTCTTGAAGAACAGCGTCAGCCGGTCGAAGGATTCCTCGTGGCCGAGCTGGCGCATGGCGGCGCCCTCGCAATAGATCTGGATGTAGCCCGGCTCGTAGGCCACCTCGCCAGAGGCCACGCGCAGCGTGGCGCGCTCGAAGTCGGCGAGTGTCTCGACGGCGAAGATGAATCGGAACGGCGTGTCGCCATCCGCGCCGTCGGCGGCCTCCTTCCAGCGCGCCGGCGAGCGGAACATGAGGTTGAGCTTGCCGCTGCTGCCGAGGTAACGCTTGCCTTCGACGGACTGCGTGAAGCCCGCGTCGCCGACCATGCGCGCCGCGGCGAGCGGGTCGGTGGCGAAGATCGCATGGTCGAAGTCGAGCTCGTGCCGCTTGCCGTCTGTGGAACATTCGAGCCGACCCCGGTCCGCGTTGACCGCCTCGACGTGGCAGTCCAGCCGGAGTTCGACGCCGAGCTCGCGGTTGATCTGCGCCAATTCCTCGGTGACGCGCCAGATGCCGTCGCGCACGAAGCCGTAGTAGCCCCCGAACACTGAGCCGGAGTCCATGACCGGCAGCGTGAACGCCGAGTAGGGGTCGCGCAGCGACACCGGGCCGCTCTCGGTCACGGTCATGGCCATGTAGATCTTGGTGCGGTCGGCCGTGAAGTAGTGGTCGAGCAAATCGGCCGCGCTGCCCGTGATCCACAACCGGGTCAAGTTCTCACCCAATCGCTCACGGGCCGCCTCGAGCTGCGGTGGCGTCGCGCTCTGGTATCCCTCCTGCAGGAAAGCCACGACCTTGCCTTCGTCACGCCGGAAGCCGGCGACGTCGCCCTTCTCGCCCCACTTGTCGCGCAGCTCGCGATCGAGCGCGTGCGGGTCGCGATGGATCCAGGCGCTCGCCTTCGGATCCGGAAAGTAGATGCGCTTCGAACCGGAGGGCACGTAGGTCTGCAGCCGCGATTCGAGGCCGGTCTCGCGGAAGATGAAGTCCGGCATCAGGCCGAGGACCGACGCGCCGAGGGCGTAGCGCTGGTCGTGACCGTCGATCGTGGCGGTCTCGTAGACGCAGGCGCCGCCGGGCCTCGACGAGCGCTCGAGCATCGTCACCGCGCAGCCCGCGCGCCGCAGGTAATGTGCCGCGACCAGGCCATTGATGCCGGCGCCGATCACGACGACCCTGGGATTGGTGGACTGGACGGCCATGCTATGCTCCCTGCAACCCACGCAGGAGTTTAGCCGATGAAAGCCAGGAACATGTTCTGCCTCATCGCCGCGGCGTCGCTCGCCGCCGCTGCCAATGCATTCGCTGCTCCTGCCGCCACCGCAGCGCCTGGAGGCGACACCCACGAGACCACGGTCGTCGACAACGTGCTCGGGCCGGAGGGTCCGCTCTACGTCGACGGCAACCTGTACTACGTGGGCTGGGTCTCAAACACCCTCTCGAGATGGGACGGCAAGAAGGTCACCGTGCTGAACGACGCCAAGGGCTGCGGCCACAACGGCCTGGCGCTTACCAGGAACAAGACCTTCCTGCTCGCCTGCACCAATGATCCGGGCGCGATCATCGAGACCGACCTCAACGGCAAGCTGTTGCGGCGCTGGGACACCGACGCGGCGGGCGGCAAGCTCGCCGGCGGCATCAACGACATCGTCGTGGCCGCCAACGGCGGCGCCTACGCGACGATCTTCGGCGTGTTCGGCGCGCGACCCGGGGAGATCGTCGGCCGCATCCTTTATCTCGCGCCCGGCGGCCAGAAGTGGGTCGAGGTGGCGAAGGACCTCAACTACGCCAACGGTGTTGGCGTCTCGCCTGACCAGAAGACGCTCTACGTCAGCGAGACCGTCGGCAACTGCATCCTGAAGTTTGCGATCAATGGCGATGGCACGCTGAGTCATCGCGCGAACTTCGCGCTGCTCGCCGCGCTGGTGAAGGACAAGAGCGATTCACCGTGGCTCGGACCCGACAGCATGAAGGTCGATGCCCGGGGCAACATCTACGTCGCCCAATGGGCCGGCGGCAAGGTGCTCAAGCTGTCGCCCGACGGCAAGCTGCTGCACGTGTTTCCGATCGCGGCCGGCGACGGCACGACCAACGTGGCCTTCAGCGCGGACGGCAAGCAGCTGTACGTCACGGTGGTGAAGGATCCCAACGACGAGCAGGCCCGCGGCCGCGTGGTCAGGATCGCCAACGTCGAGTAACTGCCGGCGCACTCGCGCGGTCACATCGCGGGCGGTGTCCTCGGTCGCGAACCGACCAGGGCCTCGTCGAGCATCTTCACCAGCGCGTCACGATCGTAGGTGTAGGGTTGTCCCTCGTTGAGCTGCACCAGCTGGGCGATCTGCTTTCTGATCGTGATATCCCCTTCGTGTTCGTCGGGCACGACCATGTAGCGCCGCTTGGGCTGCGGGTCGAACAGCGCATGCTCGACGGCCGCGGCTACTTCGTCCGGGCTCTTGTACTTCGAGCGATCGGCCGAGAGCTGGTACAGCTTCGGGTCCGCGAAGGCCTTTTCGCCACCGGCGCGCTGCACGGCATTCCTGGCGATGTCGGAGTTGTAATTCCCCGGCTCGACGACGTTGACCTCGACGCCGAGCGGCGTGTATTGCTGCGCCAGCGAATCGGTGAACGCTTCCAGCGCGTGCTTGCTCATCGAGTACGCCGTCAGCGTCGGGTTGGCGAGTATCCCCGAGATCGAGCCGATGTTCGTAACGCGACCCTTCTGGGCCATGATCAGGGGCAGGAAGGCGCGCGTCATGCGCACCGGGCCATAGATGTTCACGGCCATCACAAGGTCGAACTCGTCCATTTTCATGTCTATGAACGGTGCCACAGTCGCCACGCCGGCGTTGTTTACCAGGCCATAAAGGCCCCGTCCGCTCTTCTGGACGGTGGCGACCGCCGCATCGATGTCTTCCTGCCGCGTCACGTCCAGGCGCAGGGCCTGCACATTCCTGATCGCTCCGAGGGCCTTGAGATCCTCTTCCTTGCGCGCACCGGCGTAGACGAAGTAACCGTCGGCCGCGAGCCTCTCGGTCACCTTGCGACCGATGCCGCTGCTCGCACCGGTGACCAGTACGGCCTTTTGGGCCGGCGCTGCCGGAATCGCGGTCGTCGCCGCGGCGGGTGCGGCTGACGCGGGCGGAGTCGCGGTCTGAGCCACGGCCGACCCCCCGATGCTGGCAAACAGTGCAAATATCAAGTGGCGCATCGCGGACTCCCTGAGACTTCGAATGCCCCATATTACAGCGTGCCGCACCGACCGGGTCGCGACCCTCGGCCGACGAATGGTCGGCAGCCGGCGATGAATGGTAGCCGCGCCGACGAATGGTCGTTGGCAGCCGACCGGCAGACTGGTGCCCACCGGCAGCTCGCCTAAAATTGGCCCCAGCAGGTAACGCAATGTCTGAGTTGAAACGCAATCACAGCCTGTTTCGCCAGTCGGCGCCGGCCGCGTGCACCCCGCGCCGCAGCGAGCCCGTAGCGATCCCGCTGGATCTGGCGACCGAACCCGCGGAGCTGCGCCTGCTCGACTCCTGGGACAGTGCGGCCGTGGAAGGCGGCGATCCCTACAACGGCACGGGTTCCCGCGCGATCCTGCGGCACCCGCCCGTGGCCCCGGCGGCACCACCGACGCGCAAGTAACCCGACCGCACGCGCGCGGTTCGCGGCTATAATCCCCATATTCGATAACGAATGGGCCGCGGGAAGGCCTTAAGGGGAAGCCATGGCCAGTCTGCACGCGGTGATCTGGATCGATCACCAACATGCCCAGCTGCTGCACGTCGATTCCGATCCCGTGCAGATAAAGAAATTCACCGCCCATCATCACCATACGGCCCAGCACGGCAGCCAGGTGCGCACCGCGCACGAGTTCTTCGGCGAGGTCTGCGATGCACTGACCGACGTCAAGGAAGTGCTCGTGACGGGTGCGCACAAGGCGCAGGCGGACTTCAAGCACTACGTCGAGAAGCATCGGGCCCACGTGGCGCCGCGGATCGTCGGCTGGGAAACCGTTGATCATCCCTCGCCCGGGCAGCTCGCCGCGCTGGCGCGAAAGTTCTTCGTCAAGCACGATCGCATGGCGGGGCCGCCCTGAAGGCGCACCGCCGCAACACCAGAGGAATCCACGCATGAAGCATCGCACCCCAGGCGGCATGGCCAGTGCCGCGCTTATCGCCGCTGCGTTCATCGTCGCGACCGCAGCGACTGGAGTGGCCGGTGCGGCCGGCGCGGCCTCGGCCACGCCCGACCTCGACGCGCTCCATCGCGATATCGACAAGCTGGCCGACCAGGTCGAGCCGCACGTCATCGCGAACCGTCGCTACATTCACCAGCACCCCGAACTCTCCAATCGCGAGACGGAGACCTCGAAGTACATTGCGGAGCACCTGCGCGCGCTGGGCATCGACGTGCAGACCGGCATTGCGAAGACCGGTGTCGTCGGCGTACTGCGCGGCGGCAAGCCCGGGCCCGTGGTGGCGCTGCGCTCGGAGCTCGACGCGCTGCCGGTGACCGAGGAAGGCAACCTGCCATTCAAGTCGACCGTGCGCAGCACCTACGACGGCAAGGACGTCGGTGTCATGCACGCCTGCGGCCACGATGCGCACATGGGCATCCTGCTCGGCGTGGCGGAGGTGTTGTCACAACTGAAGCCCCAGCTGCACGGCACGATCAAGTTCATCTTCCAGCCCGCCGAGGAAGGCGCGCCGGCCGGCGAGGAGGGCGGGGCCGCACTCATGATCAAGGAGGGCGTGCTCGACAAGGATCCGAAGCCGGTGGCCATCTTCGCGCTGCACGTCGGCAACGAGCAGGAGACCGGCCAGGTCGCGTATCGCGCGGGCGGCATCATGGCAGGCGTCGACAACCTGGACATCACCGTCCACGGCCATGCGACCCACGGTGCGAAGCCCTGGGGCGGCGTCGATCCGATCGTGGTCGCTTCGCAGATCGTGCTCGGCCTCCAGACCATCGTCAGTCGCCAGCTCGACCTGACACAGGCGCCGACCGTCATAACGATCGGCAAGATCGAGGGCGGCGTGCGCTCGAACGTCATTTCCGACGAGGTCAAAATGGCCGGCACGATCCGCACCTTCGATCCCAAGGTGCGACTCGACGTGCTCGATCGCATCAAGCGCACGGCCGAGGACATCGCCGCCGCCTCGGGCGCCAAGGCCGACGTGGGCTTCGGTTCCGAGGTGGCTTATCCCGTGACCTACAACGATCCGGCGCTGACCGCGCGCATGCTGCCGACGCTGACCCGTGTCGTCGGCGCCTCGGAGCTCATCGAGACGCCGCCGGCGACCTGGTCCGAGGACTTCTCGTTCTACCAGCAGAAGATCCCTGGCCTGTTCGTGTTCCTCGGCATTCGCAAGCCGGGGGCCACCACGGAGGAATACGCGCCGAACCATTCGCCGCGCTTCAAGATCGACGAAAGTGCGCTCAAGCTCGGCGTGCGCGTACTCGCCAACCTGGCCGTCGATTACCAGGCGACGGGGCAATAGCGCTGCCACCGTGCGCGAACTCGCTCACCTGTTCGACAACAACCGCCGCTGGGCCGAGCGTATTCGCCAACAGGATCCCGAGTTCTTCAGCAAGCTGTCGGCGCAGCAGTCGCCCGCCTATCTCTGGATCGGCTGCTCGGACAGCCGGGTGCCGGCAAACGACATCGTGGGATTGTTGCCCGGAGAGTTGTTCGTGCACCGCAATGTCGCCAACCTCGTCGTGCACACGGACCTAAACTGCCTCTCGGTCATGCAGTTTGCGGTCGACGTGCTGCACGTGCGCCACGTCATCGTCTGCGGGCACTATGGCTGCAGCGGCGTAGGCGCCGCGCTGCGTCGCGACCGCATAGGGCTCAGCGACAACTGGTTGCGGCACGTGCAGGACGTGCGGCACAAGCACGAGCACACGGTGGCCACCGCCGCTACCGAAGCGCTGGCCAGCGACCGGTTGTGCGAGCTCAACGTCATCGAGCAGGTGGCGAACGTCTGCCAGACGACGATCGTGCGCGACGCCTGGGAGCGAAGCCAGGCGCTGACCGTGCACGGCTGGATCTATGGCCTGCGCGATGGGTTGCTGCGCGACCTCAACACCACCATGACGGGCTCCGATGCGTCCGCGGCGGTCTACGAGCAGGCGGTGGCGGCCCTGGGCGCGGCCGCGCCTCGACCGGAGCGGCGCTGATGCGGATCGGTGCGCTGCTTGCGGTCGGCGCTCCCGTGACCGCAGCGGCGATCTTCGTGGTCGCGACCAGCCGTTCGTTGCCGATCGTCGTGGCGTCGCACTTCGGGCCGGACGGGACCGCCAATGGCTTCATGCCGCACAAGTTCTACGTGCGATTCATGCTCGCCTTCGTCGTGCTGCTGCCGCTGCTGCTGAACCTGGTCGCAGGCGCCGTGGCGCGCCTGCCCATCAAGCTCGTCAACATCCCGCACCGCCAGTACTGGCTCGCGCCCGAGCGGCGCGCACAGGCCGTGGACATGCTGCGCGGGCAGATGCAGTTGTTCGCGGCGATGCTGGCCGCGTTCTTGTGCTACGTGCATTGGCTGGTCGTGCGCGCAAACCAGTCGATGCCGCCCATGCTCGACAACGGGCGCTTCATGGCTGGCATGGGGGCGTTCATGTTCACGCTGATCGCCTGGATCGTGGTGCTGCGCCGGAAATTCCGGGCGCCAGGCGACTAGCGGGCCGGCGGGGACTGGCCGGAGGAATCGAAAATGGTGGTGGACTTTCCCCCAGCCGAGGGCGGTTGTGACTGCCGGACGCTGCGTTACCGACTGCTCGACCGTCCGTTGTTCGTGCATTGCTGCCATTGCAGCTGGTGCCAGCGCGAATCGGGCGCATCCTTTGCGCTCAATGCCCTGATCGAGACTGCCAGGGTCGAGTTGCTATGCGGCAGTCCCGAGTGGGTCGATACGCCTTCGGCCAGCGGCAAGGGCCAGAAGATCGCGCGCTGCCCGTCGTGCCGCCTCGCCGTCTGGAGCCAGTACTCCGGCGCCGGACCGCTGTTTCGTTTCGTGCGCGTCGGCACGCTCGATGAGCCGGCGCGCTGCCCGCCCGACATACACATCTACACGTCCACGAAGCAGCCGTGGATCATCCTGCCGCCCGGAACTCCCGCAGCGCCCGAATACTACGATCGCAAGCAGTACTGGCCTGCGGCCAGCCTCGCGCGCCGCGCCGCAGCCCTCGCGGCGGGCGCGTAGCGCACGTGGCCAGCCACCGTCGTCGCAGCGGCGGTTTGCGAACGGGTCCTACTTCGGTGGCTTGCGGAACTTGAGCACGAAGTTGTCGGCCTCGCCGATGGCGACGTAGCGCGCCCGGTCCTTGTCCCCCTGGGACAAGGTCGGCGGCAAGGTCCACACGCCGTCGACCCAGTCCTTGGTGTCCTTGGGGTTGGCGTTGATCTCCGAGGAGCCGACCAGCTCGAAGCCGGCCTTCTTCACCAGCGCGATCGCATAATCCTCGCGCAGGTAGCCACTCGCGGCCTTCGGGTCCTGCGGCTTGTCCTTGCTGCCGCGATGGTCCTCGATGCCGAGCATGCCGCCGGGCTTGAGGGCGCGGAAAATGCCTGCGAGCACATCGTCGGCGATGCCGTTGCCGACCCAGTTGTGCAGATTGCGGAACGTGACCACGAGGTCGGCCGAGCCGGGCGGCGCAACGTCATATTGGCCCTTGCCGAGCGTTGTCTCCTTGACCGGGCCAATGCGGTCCTTGTGCGCGGCCACGTGCGCGCGCCACTTCTTCACGCCCTCGCTCTCTTCCTTGTCATTGGTCGGCGGCAGCGCGACGACGTAGTGACCGCTCTTGGCGAGGTATGGCCCGAGGATCTCGGTCCAGTATCCGCCGCCGGGCCAGAGTTCGACCACGGTCATGTCGGGCCGGATGCCGAAGAAGCTCAGCTCCTCGGCCGGATGGCGCGCCTTGTCGCGCGCCACGAATTCCGCGGTCCGGTCCTTGCTGGCCACGAGGGCGGCCAACTGCGGATCCATCGCTGCGGGCGCCGCGGCGCCGGCAATGCTGCCGGCCATGAACAGGGCGAGGCCGGAAAAAAGAATGCGCGCAGGATTCAGCTTGGCCACGGGTGGCTCCTGGATGGGTATGGGGATATATTGAGAATGTATCGGCAATCATCCAACTACACAACAAGCCAGGAACATGAACACGAAACTGTTGATCAACGGCAGGCTGGTCGCCGGCAAGGGCGCGGCTGAACAGGTGCTCGATCCGGCCACCGGCAAGACGCTGGTGGCGGTCAATGAAGCCTCGCCGGTGCAGATCACGGCGGCCGTGACGGCCGCGCAGGCTGCGTTCGTGGGCTGGGCCGCCACGGCGCCGAAGGACCGAGCAGCGCTGCTGCTCAAGCTCGCCGATCGCATCGAGGCCGAGGGCGCGGATTTCGCCGCGCTCGAATCGCGCAATTGCGGCAAGCCGCTCGCCGCCGTGCTCGGCGACGAGATCCCAGGCGTGGCCGACGTGTTCAGGTTCTTCGCCGGCGCGGCGCGCACCATGCACGGCGCGGTTGCGGGCGAATACCTCGCGGGCTTCACGAGCATGATCCGCCGCGATCCGGTCGGCGTCATCGCCTCGATCGCGCCCTGGAATTATCCGCTCATGATGGCGGCGTGGAAGCTGGCGCCGGCGCTCGCCGCCGGCAACACCGTGGTGCTCAAGCCTTCCGAGCAGACGCCGTTGACTGCGCTCAAGCTGGCGACGCTCCTGGCCGAGCTGTTCCCGCCCGGCGTCGTCAATGTCATCTGCGGGCGCGGCGAGAGCGTCGGCGCGCCATTGATCGCGCACCCGGCCGTGGCAATGATCTCGTTGACGGGCGATGTCGCCACCGGTGAAAAGGTGCTCGCGGCCGCCGCCAAGGGCACGCGGCGCACGCACCTTGAGCTCGGCGGCAAGGCACCCGTCATCGTCTTCGACGATGCCGATGTCGAGTCGGTCGTCGGCGGCGTGCGCACCTTCGGCTATTACAACGCCGGCCAGGATTGCACCGCGGCCTGTCGCATCTACGCGGGCGCCAAGGTCTATGAGCGTCTGGTTGCGGATCTTGCCGCCGCCGTCGGCACGATCAAGGTCGGCACCCAGCAGGAGAGCGGCGTCGAGATGGGCCCGCTGATCAGCGCCGAGCAGCGCCAGCGTGTGGCCGGATTCGTCGAGCGCGCGGCGGACAAGAAGCACATCGAAGTCGTCACCGGCGGCAAGCCGCGCGCCGGCAAGGGCTTCTTCTACGAGCCGACCGTGCTGGCGGGCGCGCGCCAGAACGACGAGGTCGTGCGGCGCGAGATCTTCGGCCCGGTCGTGACGGTCACGCGCTTCAAGGATCCGGAGGAGGCCGTCAACTGGGCCAACGACTCCGATTACGGCCTGGCCTCCTCGGTCTGGACGCACGACGTCGGCCGCGCCATGCAGGTGGCGGCGCGACTGCGCTACGGCTGCACCTGGGTCAACACCCACTTCGTGCTGGTCTCGGAAATGCCGCACGGCGGTCTCAAGCGCTCGGGCTACGGCAAGGACCTGTCGACTTACGCGCTCGAGGACTACACGGTCGTGCGCCACGTCATGGTCAGGCACTAGTGACCGCGCTGCCTGCGCGATGAGCGGCCCCGGGCCATGAGCGAATCGCGCAGCGCCGAGGTGCGCGCCTACCTCGGCACCCTGCAGGACGAGCTCTGCGCAGCGTTCACCACGGCCGACGGCAGGCGGGAGTTCGCGCGCGATGGCTGGCAGCGCGCCGGCGGCGTCGAGACGCTCGCCGGCGAGGGCGTGACGGCCGTGCTCGAGGACGGCGCACTGTTCGAGCGCGGCGGCGTCGCGCTTTCCGACGTGCGCGGGACGAAGCTGCCGCCGGCGGCGACGGCTCGCAACCCGCACCTGGCCGGCCGCAGCTATCGCGCGATGGGCGTCTCGGTCGTCATGCATCCGCGCAATCCGCAGATTCCCACCAGCCACATGAACGTGCGCTGCTTCAGCGCCGGCGACGTGTGGTGGTTCGGCGGCGGCTTCGACCTCACGCCTTACCTTCCCTACGAGGACGATGCCGTGACCTGGCACCAGGCCGCCGCCGCCGCCTGCGCGCCGTTCCATGCCGGGCTGTACGCGCAGTTGCGCCGCACATGCGACGAATACTTCTTCCTGCGCCATCGGGGCGAAGCGCGCGGAATCGGCGGCATCTTCTACGACGACCTCAACGAACAGACCCCGCAGTTCGGCATGCCCTGGGAGCGCTGCTTCGAATTCATGCGCGCCGTCGGCGCGCAATACCTGCAAGCCTACGCCGCGATCGTGCAGCGACGCCGCGCGCTCCCGTTCGGTGATCGCGAGCGTGCCTACCAGCTCTATCGCCGCGGCCGTTACGTGGAATTCAACCTGGTGTACGACCGCGGTACGCTGTTCGGCCTGCAATCCGGGGGCCGGAGCGACGCGATATTGATGTCGATGCCGCCCGCGGTGCGATGGGCCTATCGTTCGCCTGACGCGGAGCTCGACGCCCGGCTGTTGCCGCTGCTGACGACGCGGCGCGGGCACGACTGGCTCGGCGGCCAGTAGCCCGATCGCGGCGGGTTCAATGGGCTGCCGGTGCGGCCTGGCGTTGCGGCGCGGGGAAGGCGAGCACGTTGCCGCTGTAGGTCTCGACCAGCAGGCTGAAGGGCGTGCCGTCCGGCAGCGAGAGCACGGCGTGATGCTCGAGCACCGCGGCGGGCACCTGTAACGGCGACTGCTGCGGCTCCAGGTTGACGGCTGCGCCCATGTCCCAGCCCGAAGGCAGCGGTGACCACAGCAAGCGCGCCTCCAGGGTGCGCCGCCGGAACTGCAATGAGCGCACGACGGCGCCGAACGGCGTGTCGGTCGTTTCCAGCTCATGGTTCATGGCCGCGGTCAGCCGCGCGGGCAGGTACCAGTTCTCGGCTTCCGACAGCACCAGCGCTCCGCAGCGCACCTGCACGTGGCGGTAACTGACCGGCTCGCTCGCCGCGACCCGCAGCAGCGCGCGCTGCTCGGCCGTGGCCGCACGCGGTTCCGTGTGGAGCGGCGTCGCAACGATGCGCGGCGGCTCAGCGAGCCGATGATCCGCGCACCAGTGCTGCAGCGTCGCTGTTGCGCTGTCGTGGCTCAGCAGCTCGGCATTCAGCGTTTGCAGCAGCGCGAGCGCCTCGACTCGCGTCGGGAAGTCATCCGGCCAGGCCTGCGGCGCTGCGCCGGACGCGATCGTGTCGAACAGCGCGCACAAAGCAAGCGAGTGGGCCAGATGTCGTAGCGGAACTTTCACGTGGCGCATTGTGCGCAAAAAAAAACCCCGCATAGCGGGGCTGTAATTTTTTCGATAGATCCGGTCTGCCACGGGTGGACAGCTAATTGTCCGGACTGGCAGAGCTGGCAAATTGCCTTCCCCGAAACTGCGGGGTCAGCGCGTCGATTCGCGCCTGATCATGCCCGGCGGCCAAAAAAAGTCGGTCGCCTCAATCCGTGTCCACCCGGACAGCCAGATTTCTGCAAATTCCTGTCAGAAAGTTGGCTGTTCCTTTTGCGCATCGCCTCGGTCAATGATGCTGCATGGGCGAAGCATAGATTTTTCAAGCCAAAAAATCTACACCAAATCATTAATTTAACGCGAACATTATGTCGTGCTTCGACGACAGAGGCGGGGTGTCTGAAGGCCGTTTGTGGCTTTGATCAAACGCCCGGGGTGGGCAGCAATCCGCGAAGCCGCGTGAATGCCGCCACCTCGATCTGGCGGATGCGCTCGGCCGACAGGCCGTACTCATCCGCAAGCTCGTGCAAGGTCGCCTTGCGGCTCGCAAGCCAGCGGCGCTGCACGATGTTACGGCTGCGCTCATCGAGGCTGCCCAGGCCCGCGCTCAACTTTGCGGTCGCGTCGTCCTCGGAATCCTCGCTCTCGAGCTGCTGCGCCGGGTCCAGCCCTGGCGCCGGCAGGTAGGCGGCCGGGCCGTAGGCCTCTTCCTCCTCGCCCGACGGCAGCGGATCGAAGCTGAGGTCGTGCGCCGCAAGCCGTTGTTCCATCTCGGAAACCTCGGAGGCTGGAACACCCAGGTCCTTGGCTACGGCGCGGGTCTCCTCCGCGCTCAGCCAACCCAGGTCGCGCTTGAGCCGCCGCAGGTTGAAGAACAGCTTGCGCTGCGCCTTCGTGGTGGCGATGCGCACCAGGCGCCAGTTGCGCAGCACGTATTCGTGGATCTCGGCGCGGATCCAGTGCACCGCAAAGGAGATGAGCCTCACTCCCACGGTCGGGTCGAAGCGTTTTACAGCCTTCATCAGGCCGACGTTGCCCTCCTGGACGAGGTCGCTCAGCGGCAGCCCGTAGCCGCCATAGCCGCGGGCAATGTGCACGACGAAACGCAGGTGAGACAGCACGAGCTGACGGGCCGCGTCGAGGTCATTGTGGTCGCGGAAGCGCTCGGCGAGCTGGCGCTCCTGATCCCGCGTCAAAACCGGCACGCGCCCCACGCGTTCGACGTAGGCCTCGAAGCTCCCCAATGGCCCGGAAAGGCCGAAATCGGTGGGCGCGGCGAGCAGTGCGGTGTGTGTACTCATCAACGGACTCCCTGTTTGAATCCCAACGGGATTTTAGCACTCCTGAGCATGGAGTGCTAAGTACAGGGCCGCCATTTATTGATTCGAAATTGCTATCTGAAACATAGGGTTATCAGGATCCCGGCTCGATGCGAGCCAGGTGCCGGGCGGCGGAAAGCCAGGAGCCCAGCCAACCGAGCAAAGTACTGCCGCCCAGGAGCAATTCCAGGTCCCTCAGGCTCGGGCCCATCAGCACGAATCGGCTGCCGTAGGACTGGGCCAGGGTGCCCACGGTCGGCGTGAGCAGCCGGATCGCCACCATTACGACGAGCCACGCCGTGAGCCCGCCCAACACGCCGTACAGCGCGCCAGTGTAGAGGAAGGGCCGCCGCACGAATCCGTTCGTGCCGCCCACGAGCTTCGTCACTTCGATTTCGGCGCGCCGGTTCTGGATCTCGAGCCGGATGGTGTTGCCCACCACCGCCACGACGCCGAGCGCCAGCAGGCCGGCGGCCAGCAGCAGCGCGCGCTGCAACAGCCCGAGGATCGCGTTGAAGCGCGCTACCCAGTCGCCATCGAGCTGCACGCTGTCGACCTCCGGCCAGGCGCGCAGGTAACGGCGCAGCGATTCCATGTAGCCGGGATTGGCGTCCGCGGGCCGTGGCGTGATCACCAGCACGTGCGGCAGCGGATTGTCCTGCAGCGCGTCGAGCGCCTCGCCGAAGCCCGATTGCTCGCGAAATTGCGCCAGCGCCTGCGTGGCCGTGATCAGCTGCACGCTGGCGACGCCCGGACGGTCGCGCGCCGAGCGCGCGAGCTGCGCCGCGCGCGCCTCGGCGACGCCGCCCTTGAAGAACACCGAGACGCTGACGGCGCCGCTGAAATCGCCGGTGGCGGCGCGCACGTTGCGCACCAGCAGGTCGAGTCCGAGCGGCAGCGCCAGCGCCAGGCCCATGACTAGCACCGTGAAGATCGTGGCGACGGGCGCGCGCGTCAGGTGTCCGGCCGAGGACAGCAGCGCGTGCGTGTGGCGGGCAAAGTAGCTGCCGACGGCGTTGCTCATCGCTTCGCCTCGATGACTGGCAGGATGTCGCCCGGGTCGCTGCCGGCGATGCGCCCGACCTCGATCACGATCGAGCGCAGGCCCGACTCGCGCACCAGGTGCAGGTCGTGCGTGGCAACGACCACCGTCACGCCAACTTCGTTGAGGCGACGGAACAGCGCCATGACCTCGCTGGCAAGCTGTGGATCGAGGTTGCCGGTGGGCTCGTCGGCGATCAGGATCGGCGGCCGGCTGATGATGGCGCGCGCAATGCCGACGCGCTGCTGCTCGCCGACCGACAGCTCCGCGGGCAGCATGCGTTCGCTGCCGAGCAGTCCCACCTGGTCGAGCGCCGCGCGCACGCGCCTGTCGATCTCCTTGAGCGAACTGTCGGCGACGATCAGCGGCAGCGCGACGTTGTCGAACACCGGACGATCGACCAGCAGGCGATGGTCCTGGAACACGACGCCGACGCGGCGGCGGAACGCCGGCACCTTGCGCGCCGGCAGCTTGCCGGTGTCGGCGCCACCGACCAGCACGCGGCCGCGCGTCGGCCGCTCGAGCAGGGCGATGAGCTTGAGCACCGTGCTCTTGCCCGCCCCCGAGCGGCCGGTCAGGAACACCATCTCGCCGGGCGCTACGTGCAGGCTGACGTTGACCAGGGCCTCGCGCCCGTTGCGATAGCGCTTGGCGACGGCATCGAAGGTGATCACTTGGCCGCTCCTCGCGCCGCTCCGCCGGTGCCGCCGCTGCTGCTGCCGCTGTTGCCAGTCGCGGCGCCTGCCGGCTCGCCGCCGTCCACCAGCGCCTGTGCGAACGCCGCCGCGTCGAAGCGGCCGAAATCCTCGCTCTGCTCGCCGAGGCCGATCAGCCGGATCGGCAGCCCGAGCCGCCGCGCGATCGCCACCACGATGCCGCCGCGCGCCGTGCCGTCGAGCTTGGTGACGACGAGCCCGGTCACGCCGATCGCAGCGCCGAACTGCTCGGCCTGGGCGAGAGCGTTCTGGCCCTGGTTGGCGTCGAGCACCAGCAGCACCTCGTGCGGCGCGGCCGGATCGACTCGGCCCATGACGCGCTTGATCTTGCGCAATTCATCCATGAGCTGTGTTTGGTTGTGCAAGCGGCCGGCGGTGTCAGCGATCAGCACGTCGCAGCCGCGCGCGCGCGCCGCCTGCATGGCGTCGAACACGACCGCACTGGGATCGGCCCCGGCCTGTTGCGATATGAACTGCGCGCCACTGCGCTGCGCCCAGACCGCGAGCTGCTCGATGGCCGCGGCGCGGAAGGTGTCGCCGGCCGCGAGCATGACCTTGAGTCCCTGCGCGCCGAGCTCGCCGGCGAGCTTGCCGATCGTGGTCGTCTTGCCCGAGCCGTTGACGCCGACGACCAGCACCACGTACGGCTGGGCGCCGCGCTCGATCTTCAGCGGCGCCTCGCAGGGACGCAATATCGCCGCCAGGCGCGAACGCAGCGCGGCGAGCAGGGCGTCGGCATCGGCGAGCTCGTGGCGCGCGGCCTGCTGGCGCAGCTCGTCGAGTATCTCGTGCGTGACCGTGACGCCCAGGTCGGCGCCGATCAGCCGGGCCTCGAGCTCCTCGAGCAGGGCGGCGTCGATCTTGCGGCCCTGCAGCAGGCTGCGCAGTTCGCGGGCCAGCGTTGCACCGCCGCGGTTGAGCCGTGCGCGCAGCCGCCCGAAGAAGCCGCGCCCCTGGTCGGCGGCGCTGGCGTCGGACTGGGGTGCGCTGGACATGGGGGGATTCTCGCACATGCGGTAGGCTTCGCTCCCATGGGAGCTTCCCGCCAACGCGCCGCCAGGCCCGCGCCGCGCGGCCACGCGCGCGGCGCGCAGGCGCGACGGCTGCGCATCATCGCCGGCCGCTGGCGGGGACGGCGCTGGCAGTTCCCCGAGGGCGACATCCGCCCGACCAGCGACCGCGTGCGCGAGACGCTGTTCAACTGGCTGCAGGGCCGGATCAGCGGGCGCAGTTGCCTGGACCTCTATGCCGGATCCGGCGCGCTCGGGCTCGAAGCGCTGTCGCGGGGCGCCGCGCACTGCACCTTCGTCGACAGTGACGCGCGCGCGATCGGCGCGATCGGCGAGCTGCTGCGCAAGTGGGGCGCCGCGGCCGGCAGCGCACAGCTCGAGCCCTGCAGCGCGGTGCTGTTCCTGGCGCGCCCGGCGCGGCCGCTGGATCTCGTGTTCCTGGATCCGCCGTTTGCGGACGAGGTGCTCGCTGCCACGGCTGCCCAGCTCGAGGCGCGTGGCTGGCTGGCGCCCGGTTGCCTCGTGTACCTCGAGCACCCACGCGCCGTGCCGCTTTCCGGCTTGCCGGCCAGCTGGCAGCCGCTGCGCAGCGGTACCGCCGGCGCCGTCGGGTATGATCTGTACGTGCACGCTTAAGGAGCCGCCGTGTCCGCCAACCGCAAAGCCGTCTATCCCGGCACCTTCGATCCCATCACCCGCGGCCACGAGGATCTGGTGCGGCGCGCGGCCGGCATGTTCGAGAGCGTGCTGGTCGCGATCGCGGCCAACCCGGGCAAGGCGCCGTTGTTCGACATCGACGAGCGCGTCGCGCTGGCGCGCGGTGTGCTGGCGGACATCCCGAACGTCACGGTCGAGGGCTATACCGGCCTGACCGTCGAGTTCGCACGTGCGCAGGGCATCGGCGTGATCGTGCGCGGCCTGCGCGCGGTCTCCGACTTCGAGTTTGAGTTCCAGCTGGCCAACATGGGACGGCACATCGCGCCGGGCGTGGAGACGGTGTTCCTGACGCCGAAGGAGAACTTCACGTTCATCTCTTCGACCATGGTGCGCGAGATCGCCACGCTCGGCGGCAGCGTCGCCGCGTTCGTGCACCCGCTGGTCGAGGCAGCATTCCGCCGCAAGGTGAAGCGATGAGCGGGCTGCTGCGGCGGGCGCGACCGGCCGCCTGCAGCGCGTTACTGCTGTGGCTGTCCGCCGCGGCGGCCGCGGCAACCGCTGCCGCCACTGGCGCCGCGGCGACCGAGCCCGTCGCCGCTGCCGTCCCGCCGGCGGCAGTGGCTCCGGTCGTCCGGCCGGCGCTACGACCGGTCGCGCTCGCGAACGCGCCCGGGCGTGCGGCGATCGCCAGCGCGCACCCGCTTGCGACCGCCGCGGGTTTCGAGGTGCTGCGCGCGGGCGGCAATGCCTTCGACGCCGCGGTGGCGATCAGCGCGGCGCTCGCCGTCGTCGAGCCCACGGGCTCCGGCCTCAGCGGCGGCGGTATCTACCTGTTGCATCGCCAGGCCGACGGCTTCGAGATCGCCGTCGATGCGCGCGAAACCGCGCCCGCGGCGGCGACGCGCGACATGTACCTCGACGCGCAGGGCAACCCGGTGCCGGGCCTGTCCACCGACAGCGCGCTGGCCGCGGGCATCCCGGGCGAGCCGGCCGGGATGGCGCTGCTCGCGGCCCGCTACGGGCGCCTGCCGGTGGCGCGCAGCCTGGCGCCGGCGATCCGGTTGGCGCGCGACGGGTTCCCGCTGTCGAAGCACCTGCAGGACGGATTGAACGCGCGGCTGGCGCTATTCAAGGCGGAGCCCGACGTGGCGCGCAACTTCCTGCGCGACGGCGCGGTGCCTGAACTTGGAACGGTGATCCGGCAACCGGAGCTCGCCGACACGCTTGAGCATCTCGCGCACAATGGGCTCGGCAGCTTCTACTCGGGCGAGTTGGCGCATAAGCTCGTCGACGGCGTGCGCGCGCAGGGCGGCTCGTGGACCATGGCCGACCTGGCGAGTTACAAGGCGGTGGAACGCGCGCCGGTAGTCGGTCAGTATCGCGGCGCGCGCGTGGTGTCGGCGCCGCCACCGAGCTCGGGCGGCGTCGGCCTCATCGAAGCCCTCAATGTGCTCGCGCAATTCGATCTGCCGCACGCCACGCCGCTCGAGCGCAAACAACTGGTCATCGAGGCCATGAGGCGCGCGCACCGCGACCGCGCCGTGTACCTCGGCGATTCCGACTTCGTCAAGGTCCCGCTGGCGCGGCTGACCAGCCTCGACTATGCCGCCGGGCTGGCCGCCGGCATCCGCACCGACCACGCGACGCCCAGCAGCTCGCTGCCCGGCGTCGGACCCGGCGCCAACGCCGGGCCGCAGACGACGCACTTCTCGGTGCTCGATCGCGATGGCAATCGCGTCGCCGCGACCATCACGCTCAACCTGCGCTTCGGCAGCGGCCGCATGATCGCCGGCACCGGCTTGTTCCTCAACAACGAGATGGACGACTTCTCCGTCAAGCCGAACTCGCCCAACAGTTTCGGCCTCGTGGGCGGCGAGGCCAACGCGATTGCGCCCCACAAGCGCATGCTGTCGTCGGTGACGCCCTGTTTCGTCGAGGCGGGCGGGCGCGTGATGATCGGCGGCTCGCCGGGCGGCAGCCTGATCATGGGCATGTCACTGCTCGCGACCCTGGACTTCCTCGACGGCCGCTCGGCGAGCGAAGTCGTCGGCGCGCCGCGTTACCACCACCAGTACCTGCCGGACGTCGTGCACTACGAGGCCGGCGCCTTCAGCGACGCGGAACTCGCGACGCTGGGCGCCGAAGGCTACACGCTGCAGGCCACGTCCTGGCGCTACGGCAATTTCCAGCTCGTGACCTGGGATCGTGCGACCGGCGCGGTCGAGGCCGCGGCCGACCCGCGCGGCGAAGGGGCCGGGGTCGTCGAGTAGGCGCCCGTGCCCGCGGCCGGGCTCGAGGGCGATTGGGTGCCGATAGCCGCCGAAGTGTCGGCACAGATCCTGCCCGTCGCTGACCTGCGCGTTTCGTTGCTGAGCTTCGGGGACGACCGCTATTCGATCGTCGACCAGGTCGGCGCCGTCGTCGACTCCGGCCTATGGCAGCTCGGGCTCGATGCCAACCCGCGGCCGCTCGACCTGTTCGGCAAGGCGGGGCCGAACGCCGGGCGGCGCGTGCTGGCGATCGTGGCGCTCGACGGCGACCGGCTCTGCCTGGGCTACGACATGGAGCGTGAACTGCGCCCCGGCAGCTGGCGGCACGAGCCCGACCAGCTGCTGCTTTGCATTACCTTCCTGCGCCGCTAGCCCTTGATATCCGAGCCGTGCGTGGCGACGCACAGCCACTTGCCGTCCGGCATCTTGACCCAGGTGTCGGTGAAGCGCTCGTGCACGTTGACGGGCTTGCCCGCCGCATCGGTGCCCTTGCCGTTGAAGATCCCGGTCACGATGGCGGTGTCACCGTGCATCGTCGCCTTCATGTCGGTGTACTCGGCGCTGCTCCACTTGACGCCCTTGGCATCGTTCACGACCGCCGCCTTGCCGGTCATGAGCTTGCCCTCGGTCGAGGTGTCGGCGATGTTGTCGGCCAGCAACGGCTCCAGCATCCCGGTGTCGTTCATCTTCTGCGATTGGAGCCACTTCTGCTCGAGCGCCATGACGGCCTGCTCGCCGCTGGCGGCCTTGGACGACTGCGCGTAGGCCGCGTTGCCGATAGCGGCCGCGGAGACAAGAACAAAAATAAGACCCAAGGCCCTGGTGTTCATCGTGGATCTCCTGGGTGGATCAATCCACCTTCTAATTCCTACCGACTATGCGCCGGCCGGGAAGCGCCCGCAAGCGCCGCCCGGAGACGGGGGCTAGCGGCGAGAGGTGCGTCGTGCCGCTGTGCGGGAGCGTTTCGCGGCGCGCTTGCGGTCCCGGCCCACGCCCTTGCGGACCTTGTAGGCCTTGGCGTCCAGCCGCTTCTGGCGCAACGCAACTTTGGGCGCGCGCGCGGCGCGCGGCAACTTCTTCTCGCGCGCCAGGTCCACGGCGCGCCACAGGTACCAGGCCGCGAGCGAGCGGTGCGGCGACCAGCGCGCGCCGAATTCCGCCAGCGCGCGCGACCGCGGCATGCCCTTGAGGCCGTAGGCCAGGCGGAAGCCGTTGCAGACGCCGAAGTCGTCGACTGGCAGCACGTCGGGCCGGCCGAGCTGGAACATCAGCAGCATCTCGACCGTCCAGCGGCCGATGCCACGCACCTGCGTGATGCGTTCGATGATCGCCGTGTCGTCGAGCGCGTGCATCTCCTGCGTGGCCGGCACGATTCCGGCGCGCACCTTTTCCGCGAGATCGCGCAGCGCGGCTATCTTGGCAAACGAGAGGCCGGCGGCGCGCAGTGTGGCCTCGGGGGTCGCCAGCAGGGCGCCCGGCTCCGGGAAAGATGCCGGCGCGTACAGTGCCTTGAAACGCGAGAATATGGTCTCGGCCGCGACGCCGTTGAGTTGCTGGTGCGCGATCGCGCGCGCCAGCGTCTGGAACGGCGGCAGGTCGGCGCGCAGCTCCCAGTTGCAAGGGCCCACCGCCTGGATCAGCCGCGCCATTACAGGGCAGCTCGCAGCCAGCGCGCGCTCGCGCTTGCGCATGTGATGTCGGGCTATTGCTGGCATCGCGGGCAATAATACGTCGAGCGCTGGCCCTGCGTAATCTTCCTAATCGGGCCGCGACAGCGGCGGCAGGGGCGCCCGGCGCGTTCGTAAACGTAGAGCTTCTGGCGGAAGTAGCCCGGGTCGCCGTCCGCGCTCACGTAGTCGCGCAGCGTCGTGCCGCCCGCGCGTATCGCCGCCTTCAGCACTTTGCGGATCGCGGCCGCGAGCCGCGCGCAGTCGGCCTGGCGCAGCGTGCGCGCCGCGCGCTGCGGCCGCAGCCGCGCATGGAACAGCGCCTCGCTGGCGTAGATGTTGCCCACGCCCGTCACCAGCTTCCCGTTCAGCAGCACCGACTTGATCGACGCGCGCCGCCGGCGGGCGAGGGCGTACAGGTACGGGCCGTCGAAGCCCGGCGCCAGCGGCTCGGGAGCGAGCGAGCGCAGCAGCCGATGCGCCAGCGGATCGCCGGTCACGTACAGGCAACAGCCGAAGCGGCGCGGATCGTTGAACCGCACTGCAAGCCGCGAATCCATCAGCAATTCCACGTGGTCGTGCGGCCGCAGCGCAATCCCGCGCGGCACGACACGCAGGCTCCCTGACATGCCAAGGTGCAGGATCAGGCTGCCGCGACTGAGCCGCAGCAGCAGGTACTTCGCGCGGCGCTCGACGCGCAGCACGCGCTGGCCGCGCAGCAGCGCATCGAGTCGCGGCGTGATCGGCCAGCGCAGCCGCCCGTCGTGCACCAGCGCCGCGCGGATGGTGCGGCCGCGCAGGTGGCGCGCGATGCCGCGGCGCGTGGTCTCGACCTCAGGCAGCTCCGGCATTCAGGCTCCGTGCGGTGAACTGGTGACGTCAGGGCCCAGAAACGACAAGGCCCGCGGGAGAGCGGGCCTTGCAGCGTGCGGACCGACCCGCGGCAGCTTACTTGATCTTGGTTTCCTTGTAGCCGACGTGCTTGCGCACGACCGGATCGAACTTGCGCACTTCCATCTTCTCCGGATGCAGGCGCTTGTTCTTCATCGCCACGTAGAAATGACCGGTGCCGGCGGAGGACAGGAGCTTCACTTTTTCGCGCATGGCCTGGAACCCTCAGGGATGGACTTGGACGCGGCTCAGACGCTCTCGCCGCGGCGGCGCAGGTCGGCGACCACGGCGTCGATGCCGAGCTTGTTGATCGTGCGCAGGCCATTGCCGGAGACCCGCAGGCTGATCCAGCGCTTCTCCGACTCGAGCCAGAATCGCTGCTGGTGCAGGTTCGGCAGGAAGCGGCGGCGCGTCCGGTTGTTCGCGTGCGAGACGTTGTTGCCCTGGACAGGGCGCTTGGCGGTGACCTGGCAAACGCGTGACATGACACGAGTCCTTTTAAATCAGTGACTTGCTGTATGCTGCACCCGCCGGGCAGGCGACGGGGCCGGGCTTTATACCAGCCCGTGGCCTTCCGGGCAACCCGCACGCGGAGGGTTACGGACGGCATCTAATGGAAGCATTCCTGGTCTCTTTCTCCACTGTTGCGATCGCCGAGATGGGCGATCGCACCCAGCTGCTCGCGCTGGTGCTGGCGGCGCACTATCGCCGGCCGTGGCCCATCATCGCCGGCGTGCTGTGCGCGACGCTGCTCAACCATGCGGTGGCGGGCTACGTCGGAGCGCATCTCGGTCACTACCTGACCCCGGCGCGACTCGATGCGGTCATTAGCCTGAGCATGATCGGGATGGCGCTCTGGATGCTCAAGCCCGACACGCTCGATGCGGCGGGCAGCGAGCCGCTGGGTGCCAGCGCCTTCGTCGCCACCTGCATCGCGTTCTTCGTCGCGGAGATCGGCGACAAGACCCAGATCGCCACCGTGGCACTGGGCGCGGCCTATCCAAGCCTCTTCATGGTGGTAGCCGGAACGACCCTCGGGATGCTCGCGGCCAACGTCCCCGTGGTATTCCTCGGTCACGCCTTCTCGACGCGGCTGCCGCTCAAGGCCATCCACATCGGCGCCAGCCTGCTGTTCCTCGGCCTGGGACTGCTCTTTCTCTGGCTCGCGGCCGGACACGGTATCTGGCCTAGAGCAGCCCGCGCTCGGCGAACGACAGGCAGCCGTTGTCGCCGACGATGCAGTGGTCGAGCACGCGGATGTCGACCAGCGCCAGCGCTTCGCGCAGGCGTCGGGTGATGAGCTCGTCCGCCTGGCTGGGCTCGGCCACGCCGGACGGATGATTGTGCGCGAGGATCACGGCGGCCGCATTGCGTGCCATGGCCTGCCGCACGACCTCGCGCGGGTGCACGCTCGCGCCGTCGATCGTGCCGCGGAACAGCTCCTCGAAGGCGATGAGCCGATGCCGGTTGTCGAGGTGCAGGCAGCAGAAGAGCTCGTAGGGCTGGTCGCGCAGCCGGCTCACGAGGAAGCGATGCGTGGCCTGCGGGGAATCGAGCAGGGGGCCGCAGCGCAGGGCCTCGGCGTAGTGGCGCCGCGCGAGCTCAAGCGCGGCCTGCAGGCGGCAGTAGCCCGCCGTGCCGAGGCCCGGGATCGCGAGCAGTGCGGCACGATCGGCGCGCAGCAACTCGCGCAGCGAGTGATGGGAGCCGAGCAGGCCGCGGGCGAGGTCGACGACGTTGCTGCCACGCAGGCCCGAGCCGCCCAGCAGCAGCGCCAGCAGCTCCGCGTCGGACAGCGCCTGGACGCCGTGGGCCAGCAGCTTTTCGCGCGGTCGTTCCCGGGCGGGCCATTGCCGCAGATTCATGTGATACGAGTCACACCTCGTGCCTTCGCAGATGCAATTCATTCTCGGCCGACATGACCAAAGCATGCGATCCACATATCGCGCGGGCATGGCACGAAACGGTGATGGTGGCCGATAATATGAATATGCGTGACAAGCACGTATTGCTCGGTGTTACGGGCGGGATCGCCGCCTACAAGGCGGCGGAACTCGTGCGTCGCCTCGTCGAGCGCGGGGCGCAGGTGCAGGTTGTCATGACGCCCGCGGCGAAGGAATTCGTCGGCGCCGCGACCTTCCAGGCGTTGTCGGGCCGGCCGGTGCGCGACAGCCTCTGGGACGCCGCTGCCGAGGCGGCCATGGGCCACATCGAGCTGGCGCGCTGGGCGGATGTCGTGCTCGTGGCGCCGGCCAGCGCGGATTTCCTCGCGCGCCTCGCCAGCGGCCGCGCCGACGACCTGCTCAGCACGCTCTGCCTTGCGACCTCGGCGCCGATCGTGCTTGCGCCGGCGATGAACCAGCAGATGTGGGCCAACGCGGCGACGCAGTCCAACGCCAAAGTGCTGCGCGATCGCGGCCTCACGCTGCTCGGCCCTGCCACCGGCGAGCAGGCCTGCGGCGAGGTCGGGCCCGGGCGCATGCTCGAGCCCGCCGCGATCGCGGATGCGGTCGAACTGCGGTTCGCGCAGTCCGGGCCGTTCAGCGGCAAGCGCGTGCTCATCACCGCCGGCCCGACGCGCGAGGCGATCGATCCGGTGCGCTTCGTCAGCAACCGCAGCTCGGGCAAGATGGGCTACGCGGTCGCCGCGGCGATGCGCGCCGCCGGCGCGGAAGTCGTGCTCGTCAGTGGCCCGGTCAACCTGCAGCCTCCGTTGGGGGTGCGCACGATCGGCGTGGAGACCGCCGCGCAGATGTTCGAGGCCGTGCAGCGCGAGCTCCCCGGCACGCAGGTGCTGGTCGCGACAGCGGCGGTGGCCGATTACCGGCCCATGGCCGTGGCCGATCGCAAGATCAAGAAGCAGGCCGGCAGCATGGCGCTCGAGATGACGCCGACCACGGATATCCTGGCGACGGTGGCCTCCGGCCCGGTGCCCCCGTTCACGGTGGGCTTCGCGGCCGAGACCAATTCAGTCGAGCAGCACGCGCGCGACAAGCTCGAGCGCAAGAATCTCGATATGATCGCCGCCAATGAGGTCGGCGCCGACAAGGCCTTCGACTGCGAGGACAATGCCTTGCTGGTGCTGTGGCCCGGCGGCGGGCGCGCAGAACTTGCGCGTGCGCCCAAACGCGATCTGGCGACCGCGCTGGTGGCGCTGATCGCGGAGCGCTACGCCGCGAAGTCCAGGCGGACCTAGCCACGCCATAACGATCGGGGGGACTGGACGATCATGGACGTCTCGAGCCGGCGCCCGCTGCAGGTGCGCATCCTCGATCCGCGCCTCGGTGGCGAGTTCCCGTTGCCGGCTTACGCCACGCAGGGCTCGGCCGGCCTCGACCTGCGCGCCTGCATCGACGCACCGCTGTTGCTCGAGCCCGGGCGCGCCGAGCTGATCCCGACCGGACTGTCGATCTACGTCGCCGATCCGGCGCTGGCGGCCGTGATCCTGCCGCGCTCGGGACTCGGCCACAAGCACGGGCTCGTGCTCGGCAACCTCGTGGGGTTGATCGATTCCGACTACCAGGGACCGCTCATGGTGTCCTGCTGGAACCGCGGTGCCGCGGCCTACACCGTGCAGCCCGGCGAGCGCATCGCGCAGCTGGTCGTCGTGCCGGTCGTCCAGGTGGAATTGCAGATCGTCGCGAGCTTTACCGCCACCGATCGGGGGGGCGGCGGATTCGGCCACACCGGGCGCTGAGGCTCAGCTCGCTGCGCGGTTCGCCGTCAGCTCGCTGCGCGGCTCGCCGTCAGCTCGCGATAGCGGGCGATGTCGGCCTCGAACTGCGCGCGCACGTCCGCCTGTTCCTGGCGGCGCTTGTCCATCGCCTTGTGCTGGGTGCGCAGGTCGTTCGAGGCGCGCACGAGCTGTTCGGCGAGGTCGTCGGGCATGCGGCGCGCGTCGGGCTTGGTGTTGTAGGGCTTGAACAGCAGCGCCCTGAGCTGCAGTGTCTTGAGGCGCGCCTCGAGCGTGTCGATGTAGGCGTTGGCGGCCTTGATCTGGCCGTCGATCTGGTCGAGGCGCTCGTCGCGCAGTCGCTCGATGTCCTTGGTCGAGGTGTAGGTCGTCAGCAGGAAGTTGTCGTGCTGCGCCTTCTGCTGCATCGCCTGGTCGCGCTTGAGTTGCTCGGCGCGCTGCGAGGCGTTCTTCTCGGCGTCGACGTGCTGGACCTCGACACCCTGGCTGTTGATTACCCGGCGCTCGGACTGTGCGTATTCGGGGGGAACGCTGTCGCCGTAATGCCGCTCGCCGTTCTTGTCGACCCAGCTGTAACTGGGGCCATGCTCGGTGGCGCCGGCCGGGAGGCCGGCCAGGCACAGCAGCACGGCCGCGAGGCCGCAGCAGCGGTACCGGAACTCAGTCGATGGGCGTGTAGCCGTCATGTTGGCCGCCTGGTGGGCCTCACTTTTCCACGAAGCGCGGATCGGGGCAAGTGAGTCAGTCCGCAACTCCGTATTGTTGCCGGTATTTTCGCAGCGCGGCGAGTTGCGCCGGCCCCACGGCGCCGGTGGTGCCGTCGTTGCCGGCCAGTGCCTCGATCAGGCCGCCCAATGTCAGGATGCTGACGCACTTGAGCCCATAAAGCGCCTCGACCTCCTGCACTGCCGAGCGCTCCCCCCGGCCGCGTTCCTGCCGATCCAGCGCCAGGGCCACGGCCACGGGCGTGGCGCCGGCCGCGCGGATGAGTTCGACCGATTCCCTGATGGCGGTGCCGGCGGTGATCACGTCATCGACCACCACCACCCGCCCCTGGAGCGGGCTGCCCACGATCGTGCCCGCCTCGCCGTGGTCCTTGGCCTCCTTGCGGTTGAAGGCCCAGGGGAGGCTGCGTCCATGGCTGTCGGCGAAGGCGACGGCGCAGGCGCACACGAGCGGGATGCCCTTGTATGCCGGCCCGAACAACATGTCGAAACCGAGCTCCGAGCGGGCCAACGCGGCGGCGTAGCAGCGTCCGAGCCGCGCCAGCGCGGCGCCATCGTTGAACAGGCCGGCGTTGAAGAAATAAGGGCTGGCGCGACCCGACTTGAGCGTGAATTCACCGAAGCGGAGTGCCCGGCGCTCCAGGGCGAGGGCCAGGAAATCCCGCTGGTAGTCGTGCATGCGCGGCAGGCTATCATGTCCGCATGCGGGTGATCACGCTCAACGTCAACGGCATCCGTTCCGCGTCAGCCAAGGGCCTGTTCCCGTGGCTGGCGAAGCAGGATGCGGACGTGATCTGCCTGCAGGAAGTGCGCGCCCACGAGGAACAGCTCTCCGGGCACGATGTCTCGCTGCCCGGCTATCACTGCGCGTGGTACCCGGCCGAGCGCCCGGGTTACGCGGGCACGGCGCTGTATTCCCGCGAGGTTCCGCGGCGCCTCGTGCGCGGCTTCGGCGTCGCCGAATTCGACCGCGAGGGCCGCTATCTCGAGGCGCAGTTCGATGAGGTGGCCGTGGTGTCGATTTACCTGCCGTCCGGATCCTCGGGCCCGGAGCGGCAGGAATCGAAGGACCGGTTCCTGAAGAAATTCCTGCCCCATCTCGGCGCCCTGCGGCGCCGGCGGCGGCCTTACATATTGTGCGGCGACTGGAACATCGCGCATCGGCCCATCGACATCAGGAACTGGCGCTCCAACCAGAAGAACTCGGGCTTCCTTCCCCACGAGCGCGCCTGGCTGGACGAGCTGTTCGATGAGCTGGGCTTCGTCGACGCCTTCCGCAGCGTCAATGCCGAGCCCGACCAGTACACGTGGTGGTCCAACCGCGGCCAGAGTTGGGCGAAGAATGTCGGCTGGCGCATCGATTACCAGGTCACGAGCCCGAAGCTGGCCGGCGCAGCGCGCGCGGCGCAGATCTACCGGGCGCAGCGGTTCTCGGACCACGCGCCGCTGATCATGGATTACAGGCTGTGAACGCAGCGCCGCGCGCGGCGGCGGGCGGATGGCGCGCGGCGCTCGCGCTGTATTCCCAACCGCGCATGCTGGCGATGCTGCTGCTGGGCTTCTCGGCCGGGCTGCCGTTCTACCTCGTGTTCCAGACGCTGTCCGCGTGGCTGCGGCAGGCCCACGTCGATCGCGCGACGATCGGCATGCTGGCGTGGGTCGGCACCGTCTACTCGCTCAAGTTCCTGTGGGCGCCGATCGTCGATCGCGTGCCACTGCCGCTGCTGACGCGGCTGCTCGGCCGACGCCGCAGCTGGATGCTGCTGGCGCAATCCGGGATCGCGCTCGGGCTCGTCAACATGGCGCGCGGCGACCCGGCCGCAGGGGTGACGCCGCTGGCGCTGTGGGCGTTGTTCGTCGCCTTCTGCGCCGCCACCCAGGACATCGCCGTCGACGCCTGGCGCATCGAATCCGCGGCCGTGACGCAGCAGGGCGCGATGGCCGCTGCCTACCAGATCGGCTATCGCGCGGCGCTGATCGCGGCCAGCGCGGGCGCCTTCGTGATCGCCGATCGCTACGGCTGGCGCGCAAGCTACACGACGATGGCGCTGCTGGTCGCGGTGGGCGTCGTGACGACGCTGGTCGCGCGCGAACCCGCCAGCGCCGCGCGCGCGGTGGACCAGGACCGCGAGCGGGGCGTCGCCGACTGGCTCGCGCGCCGCGCGCACTGGCCTAAGCCCCTGCAGCAAGCCGGGACCTGGTTCACCGGCGCGGTGGTGTTTCCGCTGCTCGACTTCTTCGCCCGTTATGGCGCGGCACTGGCGGTCGTCACGCTGCTGTTCATGGGCTGCTACCGGCTGACCGAGTTCACGATGGGCTCGATGGCCAACACCTTCTACCTCGATCGCGGCTACACGCTGACGCAGATCGCCGCGGTCGTGAAGCTCTACGGCCTGGCGATGTCGCTCGTGGGCGTCGTCATCGCTGGCATCGTGGTCGCACGACTCGGCCTGCTGCGCTCGCTGGTGGCCGGCAGCCTCATGATCATGCTGTCGAACGTCGGCTTCTCGTTGCTGGCGCGCGCCGGCCAGCCCTCGCTGCTCGACCTCGGCCTCGTCAACGGTTTCGACAACCTCGCGCAGGCGATGCACGGCACGGCGCTGATCGCTTTCCTCTCCAGCCTGACGAGCGCGCGCTATACGGCTACGCAGTACGCGCTGTTCTCCTCGCTGTACGCGCTGCCAGGCAAAGCGCTGGAAGGCTTGTCAGGATTCGTCGTCGACGCAGTCGGCTTCCCGTGGTTCTTCCTGTACACGGCGGCGCTCAGCCTGCCCGGCTTGCTGCTGCTGTGGCTGCTGGCCAGCCGCGGGCAGTTCGCGCGCGGCGCCGCGCCGGTGCCAGTGGGCCGTGGAGATTGACCTCACGCGGGTGCTGTGCCGGCTCGATGAGCTGCGCGCCACCGGCTGCCGCGAATTCACGGTGGGCGGCGGGCAGTGGTCGTTGCGCTGCTTCGCGGTCCGCGCCGGCGAGGGCGTGCACGGCTACGTCAACCGCTGCGCCCACCAGCAGCTGCCGCTGAACCTGCTTCCCGACCGCTTCCTGACGCACGATAACAGCATGATCCTGTGCACGGCGCACGGCGCGATCTTCGAGAAGTCCAGCGGCTATTGCGTGGCCGGACCCTGTGCAGGCCGCTCGCTCGCGCCGGTGCCGGTGCAGGTGGTCGCGGGATTGGTGCTGCTGGATGCGGCCGTGGACGCCGCGGCGCTCGTCGCCGCCCACTCGCAGGACTGAGCCGCTCGCAGGATCGGTCCGGCGCCAGCGCGCGGGCCACGCGAACGCGGGCTATTCGAAGAGGTCGAGGCCGTCGAGCCGGTCGGCGCGCAGCCGCTTGTCGTCCTCGTCGAGGTCGACCTCGGCGCGGCCATCTTCGGGCTCGACATCGACCGAACCGCTCCAGTCTTCCGGCGCCTCGGCTTCCTCGATGGCGCCGCTGGCGCGCTGCGAGCGCCAGTCGTCGTAGTCGAATTCCTCGACCGTGCCGTCGAAGTATTGCACTTCAATCGTGCCGTCCGCCGCGTCGAAGGCAACGACTTCCAGCAGCTCGCCGCCACGCAGGCGGTACCATTCGCCGATGCCGGGTTTCTGAACGTTCATATCCAAGCCTCGGATCCGATGTTGCGCCCGGTGCCGGTGGCGATCAAGCTCCGAGTGGACTTAATCGCGTGATGCGACGCATCACCCGCGTCGTTCATAGGCGAGTTCCGTGACTTCGTGGCCGAGCCGCAGTCCGCGCTGTTCGAAACGCGTTGCCGCCCGGGTCGCGATGCGACCAGCGGGATCGCCGGCGTCGGGCGGCGCCAGCAGGGGACAGGCGTCGAGCACCGCCCGCATGTGCTCGGCGTACGGCGCCCAGTCGGTCGCGAGTTCCAGTCGGCCACCGGGCCGCAGGCGGCTGGCGGCCAGCGCGGCGAATTCCGGCTGGATCAGGCGCCGCTTGTGGTGCCGCTTCTTCGGCCAGGGATCCGGGAACAGGATCTGGATCTCATCGAGCGTGCCCGGGCCGAGCTGGTCGCGCAGCACCTCGACCGCGTCGTGGTCGACGATGCGCAGATTGGCGAGCCCGGCCGCGGCCGCCTGCCGCAGCAGGTGGCCGATTCCCGGGCGATGCACCTCGACGCCAAGGAAATTCCGCGCCGGCTCGGCGCACGCACGCGCGACCAGGTGGTCGCCGTTGCCGAAGCCGATCTCGAGCGTGCACGGAGCAAGGCGACCGAACAACGTGCCCAGGTCGACCGGCGCCGCGCCGTAGGAAAGGCCGAATCGCGGCCACAGCTCAGCAAGCGCCCGGCGCTGCGCATCGGTCAGGCGGCCCGCGCGCGTGACGAAGGAGCGCACCGCGCGCCGCTCCATGCCGCGCTGCCCTCAGCTCCTGCGCGGCGCGGCGGCGGCGCCTGCCTTGCGGGGCCGGGCCGGGGCCGGCGGTGCCGCGGCCGACGTGCTCGCGGCCACGGATGGAGGATTCGGGGAATCACGGGCCATCTCCCGCAGCCACGCCAGCAGCTTCTGCAGCTTCGGCATGGCGAGGTAGGGCTCCGGGCAGACGAAGTAATAGGAGCGCGGGCAGGGGACGACGATGCTGCTCGCAAGCACGAGGCGGCCCAGCTTTATGTCGCCCACGGCCAGCCGCCAGCGTGTCAGCGCCAGGCCCTGGCCCTGCTCGGCTGCCGTGAGCACGGTCACGGAGTCGTCGAAGGCGGAGCCATGCTCCTTCCAGTCGCGCTCGACGTCGGGCTTGGTCCACAGCTGCATGGGCTCATCCGAGGAGCGCAGCAGGGGGTAGCGCTTGAGGTCGCCGCTGCCGTTGACCGGCCCGAATTTGCGATGGAGTTCCGGGTTGCACACCAGCACGAACCACTCGTCCAGCAGCTTCTCGCAGTACAGGCCCGGCTGCGGTGCGGTCACCATGCGGATCGCGCCGTGGAAATCGGTTTGCCCGAAATCGACCACCTCGCTCGAAGTGTGAATGCGCAGCTGCAGGTCGGGATGCCGGTCGTGCAGCCGCGGCAGGCGTGGCAGCAGCCACTTCTGCAGGAACGAGGCCATCGTCGTGATGTTGAGCGAGCCGCCGAAGCGGCTCTGGCGCAGTTGGTGGAGCGCGGTCTGCAGGTCCGACAGGCCGCGCCGGATCCCCGGCAGCAGCATCATGCCTTCCGGTGTCAGCTCGATGCGACGGCCCGTGCGCCGGAACAGCGGCACGCGCAGGTAATCCTCGAGCGTCTTGACCTGCATGCTCACCGCCGCGGGCGTGACGTGCAGGGACTCGGCCGCGGCGGCGAAGCTCAGTCGCGTCGCCACGGCCTCGAACACCCGCAGCGCGTTGAGCGGCAGGCGGTCGAAGGCCGACGCGGCCTCGGGCTCCGGATCCTGTCGCCTTGCCATCGTTGCCGTCAGCCCTTGAGCAGGACGCGCAGCGCGCCGAACAGGCCGGCGATGATCAGTGCTGCGGTCGGGAACATGCTGAGCGCAAAGCCCACGCCGCGCGACTTCGGCTCGCGCACGTAGGCGCGCAGGTAGATGACGCGGCCGACCAGGTAGACCGCTCCGAGCAGCGCCACGTAGCCGGGCGGCCAGTACCTGGCGGCGATCCACAGGCCGGGCAGGAACGCGACCAGCGTCTCGACGGTGTTCATCTGCACGCGGAAGTAGCGCTCGAACACCGGATGCCCGCTGGTCGCCGGAGCCGGGACGCCGTAGCGGCCGCGCGCCCAGGCGACGAGCACGCCGAACAGGATCAATTGGATGACGGCCAGCAAGGCGACGATATCGACCCAGCCCATGGTTCCCTCCGCCCGCGGCCCGCGGGCGCACCCCGATCCGGCATCCTCGCCGATCCGGTTTATCCTTGTCCATTGTCCACCGGGCCGCCCCCGGCCGACATCCGCATTAGGTCATGTCGGGCGGTCGTCGTTGCGCAGCGGGGCTTTTGCTGCAATCCTGCCGCGTATTGGCACTTTGGGGCGTGGCAGGGCGCAGCGGATGAACGGGAACTCAATGCGTATCGCGGCCGGCATGATCGCGATCGTGCTGTGGCTGGCCGGATGTGGCGGCGGCAGCAGCAGCACGCCGGCTCACTGGCAGTCCGGCGTCTACCAGCCGGCCGCGAATTTCGTGGCGATGTGCGCCGCGCCGCGCTCGGGCACGGATCCCGCGACCGGCATGCCCTATCCGGACGGCCCCGGCACCACCCTGGACGAAAACAACTGGTTGCGCTCGTGGACCAACGCGCTGTACCTCTGGTACGGCGAGGTGCTCGACCAGGATCCCTCGCTGTTCGCGACTACCGGCGAGTACTTCAAGGTGCTCAAGACGACGGCGACCACTCCGAGCGGCTTTGACAAGGACCGGTTTCATTTCACGTACCCGTCAGCGGACTGGTACGCGCTGTCGCAAGCTGGCGAGCAGGTGGGTTACGGGGCGCAGTGGGTCATCGTTTCGGGAGTCCCGCCGCGCCAGGTCGTGGTGGCCTACACCGAGCCGGGTTCACCCGCGGTGGCGCCGGGCGCCAACCTCGCGCGCGGCGCACAGGTGCTCAAGGTCGATGGCGTCGACCTGGTCAACGACGCTTCGCAAGCGGGCGCCGACACGATCAATGCCGGGCTGTTCCCGGCGGCGGCCAACGAGACCCATGTGTTCGAGATCCTCGATCTCGGCGCGAGCTCCAGCCGCGTCGTGACGCTGGTCTCGGCGGCCGTCGTTTCACAGCCGGTGCAGGATGTTTCCACCATCACGACTGCGTCCGGCCCGGTGGGCTACATGCTGTTCAACAGCCACATCGCGACCGCGGAAGTAGAGCTGGTGAAGGCCTTCACCACGCTGCAGACCGCGGGGATCCGCGACCTGGTGCTCGACCTGCGCTACAACGGTGGCGGTTACCTCGACATCGCCAGCGAGGTCGCCTACATGATCGCCGGCCCGGGCGTCACGGCCGGCCAGACCTTCGAGCTGCAGCAATTCAACGACAAGTACACGGCGACCAATCCGGTGACCGGGCAGCCGATCGTGCCGCTTCCCTTCAGCTCGGTGACCCAGGGACTCTCTACCACGCCGGGGCAGCCGCTGCCGTCACTCGGCCTGCTGCGCGTGTTCGTGCTCACCGGTCCCGACACCTGTTCGGCCAGCGAGGCGATCATCAACGGCCTGCGCGGCATCGGCGTGCCCGTGGTCCAGGTCGGCTCGACCACCTGCGGCAAGCCCTACGGCTTCTACCCGCAGGACAACTGTGGCACGACCTATTTCTCGATCCAGTTTCGCGGCGTCAATCAGCTGAATTTCGGCGACTACCCGGATGGCTTCACACCCGCCAATTCGCCGGCGACCTCCGATCCGCTGGCGCGCGTTCCGGGCTGCTCCGTGGCCGATGACTTCACGCATGCCCTGGGCGATCCGGCCGAGGCACGACTCGCGGCGGCGCTCGCTTACCGCGCCAGCAATGGCGCCAGCTGCCCGCCGCCCACCGGCCTGGCGATGCTGCGCGCCGCGCGGCCGCTGTCGGCGGTCGACGGGATGCTGCCGCCCTCGCCGCTGCGGCAGATGCGCATGCTCAGGGCGTTGCGCGCTACGCCGTAGTGCGCGGCGCCGCGAGGCGCGCTGCCGTCGCACGTCGGCGCCCCCGGAGCCAGGCCGCGCCCAGCGTCAACCCCAGCGCGAGTGCGCTGAATCTGAACTCGATCGCGTGCTCGGGCGTTAGGGCCATCGCCAGCAGCACGATGATCATCCCGATGATGGCCGCATAGCTCCCCAGCGGATAGAACCACATTTTCACAGGTAGCGCCGCCTGAGCGGCGGCCGGGCGCGCATTGCGCAAGCGGATCTGCGCCGCCGCCGTCATCAGGTACACGAACACCATGATGGCGCCCGAAGCGCTGACGAGAAACTTGAATACGCCCTGCGGCGATATGGTGGCGGCGGCAATGCCGGCGAAGCCCGCGACGCTGCCCATCAGCACCGAGCGGACCGGGACGCCGCGCTTGTTGAGCCGCACCAGGCCCGCGGGTGCATCACCCTTGGCGGCCAGCGCGAACAGCACGCGCGAAGTTACGTAGTAGGCGGAGTTCAGGCAGGAAAGTACCGCCGTCAGGATGATCAGCGTCATCGCCTTGTTGGCCCAATTGAAGTGCATCACGTTCATGGCGGCGACGAATGGCGACTTGCCCGGCACGATCTGCTGCCACGGCACGACCGCGACGATCATCAGGATCGAGCCGACGTAGAACAGCATGATGCGCGTCAAGACCGCGGTCGACATGCGCGCCACCGCGCGCACCGGCTCGCGCGATTCCGCCGCGGCGACCACGGTGATTTCGGCGCCGACGATGGCGAAGTAGACAGCGGTCACTGCCGCGAGCACGGGCAACATGCCGCGCGGCGCGAAGCCGCCGCCGCTGACGAGGTTGTGCCAGGTCGGGCCGGTGCCCGAGGTTAATCCGAAGGCCCAGGCCGCGGCGACGAGGATGAAGGCGACGATCGCCGATACCTTGATGAGCGAAAACCAAAATTCGAATTCCCCATAGGAGCGCGCCGACATCAGGTTGATGCCGGTCATGATCGCCATCAGGCCGACGCCGATCAGCCAGGCCGGCAAGTCAATCCATTGCTGCAGCAACTGTGCGCCGGCGATGGCCTCCGCCGGCACAACCATGATCCAGAAGTACCAGTACATCCACCCCATCACAAATCCGGCCCACTCGCCCAGGCCGGTGCGCGCGAAGTCCCCGAAGGTGCGCACCTGCGGCAGCGCCACCGCCATCTCGCCCAGCATGCGCATGACCAGCAGCACCAGGATGCCCGCGATCAGGTAGCTTAAGACCACCGCAGGTCCTGCCGCGTTGATCGTGACGCTGCTGCCGACGAACAGCCCGGCGCCGACGATGCCGCCGATGCTGATCATCGAGATGTGGCGCGATGCCAGTACCCGGCGTAATTCCTGGCCGCCCGACCCGGGCGTGGTTTCGCTGTGCATGCTCTTGGGGTTCCCCCGCCGTCGGCGGCGCGCTTATGATGGCGCCATCATATGGATGTCGGCGCCGTTAATCATCAACTGCCGGCGGCAGGCGGCTCCCAGCCGGCGGCTTGCCCCAACTGCGGCGATCCGCTGTCGGGCCGGTACTGCAGCTCCTGCGGCCAGCGGACCGACACCCACGCGCACTCGGTGCGCCACTTCTTCCACGAAGTTGCCGAAGCCATGACGCACGCGGATTCCCGCGTCTGGGCCACGCTGCTGCCGCTGGTGCGGCGACCCGGCTTCCTGACGCGCGAATACTTCGCGGGCCGCCGCGCCCGCTACCTCGAGCCGCTGCGGGTATACCTGTTCATGAGCGTGCTGTTCCTGGTGCTGAGCGCCGCGTTCAACGGCGGCGGCCCGGGCACGCACGTCAACGTGCAGGTCGACAAGTCCAAATCGGCCGCCGAGTGCGCGGACCTGCAGACCAACTTGCACTGGGGCGGCAAGCCGCTGCTGCCCAGGCTCAAAGCCGCCTGCCTCAACATCGCGGCCGACAACGGCCAGCAGTTCGGCGAGAGCATGGTGCACAACATCGGGCGCGGGATGTTCGTGTTCCTGCCGCTGATGGCGGCGCTCATGAAGCTGCTGTACTGGCGGCCGCGACACTACTACCTCGAGCACCTGGTGCTGCTGCTCCACAACCACGCCTGCGT
Organism: uncultured Gammaproteobacteria bacterium; assembly: GCA_963778855.1. GTDB lineage: Bacteria > Pseudomonadota > Gammaproteobacteria > Steroidobacterales > Steroidobacteraceae > FEN-1191. The sequence continues at coordinate 254,444 of CAVZWC010000006.1, forward strand.
GTTCCTGCTGCTGTCGGCGTTCTTGCTGGCCCTGCATTGGCTCGGCGGCGGCGCCTGGACCGGGCTGCTGGTGCTCGCGTTGTGCTGGTACCTGGTGCGATACCTCTACCGATCGATGAAGATCGTGTACGGCCAGTCGGGCTGGCTGACCTTCCTCAAGTTCGGCGTGCTCGCCTGTGCCTATGTGGCCTGCGGCTCGATCATGCTGCTGGCCACCGCGTTCATAAGCGCCGCCACGCTCTAGGCGCCAGACCCCTGGTCCTAGAGCTTGTGGGTCGAGAGCAGCAGGCTGGTCTCGGTCTTGGCGATGCCCTCGAGCTTGCGGATGCGGCCGAGCGCGCGGTCGAAGGACTCGAGCGTCTCGGCGCGCAGCTCGGCGATGATGTCCCAGCGGCCGTTCGTCGTGTGCAGCGTGCGGATGGCGGGATCGCCGCGCAGGTTGCGCAGCACGGCTTCGGCCCGGTTGCCGGCGACGGCGATCGACATCAGCGCCGTGACGCCCGGTTCGTCGTGCTGTGTGCCGAGCCGCACCGTATAGCCGAGGATCGTGCCCTCGCGCTCGAGCCGGGCGATGCGGTTCTGGATCGTGCCGCGGGCCACCTGCAGTTGCTTGGCGAGCGAGGCCACGCTGGTGCGGGCATTGGTGCGCAATCGCGCGATCAGCTGGTGGTCGAGCTCGTCCATGGCGCTACTCCGGCTGTACTGGGCACGGTTTGGTCAATATGCCATTTGGAGATGGCATTATAACCAAAATACCTCACATATTGCGCATCTAGCTCGCTTCTTGTTAGCTGCGCGGCCATGGATCATGTCGGGATCATGGTCAACTATATTGGTGTCAGTGACATTCAGCGCCTCGTGCACTCGATGGGTGCCGGGGAGTTCATGGAGCGGCTCGCCGCCGAGATCGAGGCGGACTACCGCCGCTGGGGCGAGTTCGAGAAGTCGGCGCGACTTGCGAGCCACTCACAGGTCGGCGTCATCGAGCTCATGCCGACGAGCGACGGGCGGCTCTACAGCTTCAAGTACGTCAACGGCCACCCCAAGAACACTGCCGCCGGGCTGCTCACGGTCACGGCCTTCGGCGTGCTCGCCGACGTCGACACCGGCTACCCGCTGCTGCTGTCCGAGCTCACGGTCACGACGGCGCTGCGCACTGCGGCCATGTCCGCGCTCGCCGCGCGCTGGCTGGCGCGGCCCGACAGCCGCGTCATGGCGTTGATCGGCAACGGCGCGCAGAGCGAGTTCCAGGCCGTCGCCTTCTGCCGCATGCTGGGCATCGAGGAGCTGCGCCTGTACGACGTCGACGGCGCCGCCAGCGCCAAGCTCGAGCGCAACCTGCGCGCGCTGCCGGAGATGGCATCCGTGCGCGTCGTGCGCGCGAGTTCCACGAGCGAGGCCTGCAGGGGCGCCGACATCATCACCACGGTGACCGCCGACAAGAAGAATGCCGTGATCCTGACGCCGCCGATGGTGCGGCCCGGCCAGCACATCAACGCCGTCGGCGGCGACTGCCCCGGCAAGACCGAGTTGCACGTCGACGTGCTGCACATGCCGGGCGTCCGCGTCGTCGTCGAGTACGAGCCGCAGTCGCGCATCGAGGGCGAGATCCAGCAGGTCGAGGCCGGGTTCCCGGTGACGGAGTTCGCCGCGCTGGTCAGCGGCGCGGCCGCCGGCCGCAGCAGCCCCGCGGACATCACGATCTTCGACTCGGTCGGCTTTGCGCTCGAGGACTACTCGGCGCTGCGCTTCCTGCACAAGCTGCTCGAGGAGGACCGCGCCGCGTGCCGGCAGATCGACCTCGTGCCGCAGCTTGCCGATCCGAAGGACCTGTACGGCGGCACGCTCGGCGGCGGCAAGCGCGCACGCCTGAGGCTGACCGGCTAGTCCGATATGGCTGCCGCGGTGGGCCTGATCGGCGCGCCGACCGACATCGGCGCCAGCACGCGCGGGGCCTCGATGGGTCCGGAAGCCTTGCGCGTCGCGGGGCTGCAGCCCATGCTCGAGGCGCAGGGCGCCGTGGTCCACGACCAGGGCAACCTGAACGGCCCCGGTAATCCGAACCTTCCGCCGCGCGACGGCTACCGCCACCTGCCCGAGGTCGTGGCCTGGAACCAGCTCGTGCACGCCGCCGTTTACGGCGAGCTGCAGGCGTCGCGCCTGCCGGTCCTGCTCGGTGGCGATCACAGCCTCGCGGTCGGATCGATCAGCGCGGTGGCGCGCCACTGCCGCGAGCTCGGCCGACCGCTGCGCATCCTGTGGCTCGACGCGCATGCCGATTTCAACACCGACGTACTGACGCCGAGCGGCAACCTGCACGGCATGCCCGTGGCCTGCCTGTGCGGCTACGGGCCGCGCTCCCTGCTCGAGGTCGGCGGCACGGTGCCGGCGATCAGGCCCGACGTGATCCGCCAGGTTGGCATCCGCAGCGTCGACCAGGGCGAGAAGCGCCTGGTGCACGAGGTGGGCCTCGAGGTCTACGACATGCGTTATATCGACGAGCGCGGCATGCGCCACACGCTGGCCCAGGCGCTCGACGGCATGGCGCCGGGCACGCACCTGCACGTGAGCTTCGACGTCGACTTCCTCGACCCCGACATCGCCCCCGGCGTCGCCACCACGGTCGCGGGCGGCCCTTCGTATCGCGAGGCGCAGCTGTGCATGGAGATGATCGCCGACACCGGCCTGCTCGCCTCGCTCGACATCATGGAGCTGAACCCGGCCCTCGACGTGCGCAACCGCACCGCGGCCGTGGCGGTCGACCTGGTGGCCTCGCTGTTCGGCAAGAGCACGCTGATGCGCCGCGCCTAGCGCGCACTCGCGGCCGCTATCGACCGGAGCCACCTTCCCGCACATGGGTATCGAGGTGCTGGTGCACGACCACGCTGCTGGTCGACCTCATGCGCCGCGTGAACCAGAACCAGGACAAGCTCAACTACGAGCTCAACATCGACGTCAACTGCGTCAGCGACCACGTGCAGGCCTCGGTCGAGCGCACCGCGGAGTTCCTGCGCCTGTACGCGCACACCGACATGAAGCTGGACGAGAACATCCTCAGCAAGGACGAGTACCGCCAGGCGCAGGCCGGCAAGCGGCACTTCCGTGACGCCGGCGCCGCGGTAGCCTGATTGCTGGAAAAAGAAATACTGATGATTCGTTAAGCAGGTCTGGCCGCCGGCTCCGTGGGCCCTGCGTAGAATACGACTGCACGCCACGTTTGGCGCGCGGAATGCGGCTACGGAGCAACGTCATGGGCACATTGATTGATGACAGGGCGCGAGCGGACCATGTGCGTGCGCAGATCGAATTCCTGAGGCCGACACCGCAGCGGCCATTCAGCTACGGTCACGAGCCGGCGGCCGGTGATCCACCGCCCACGGCGTCGTTCGAGCTGCGCCCCGTCGACATCCACAATGTCCGGCAGGCACGGTCGCCGCTTTCCCTGGATCGCAATGGCGCGACCCTGGTCACCCATCGCAGCGGCGTAGCGGACTTCTACGACGAAGCACAGCTCATCAAGATTTACTACCCCGAGGCTGCGGCTGCCATCCAGGCAGCCACGGGCGCCAGCAAGGTGCTGGTGTTCGACCACAACGTCCGCCGCGGGCAATCCCTGCCGCTGCGGCCAGGTCGGTACGCACAGGGTCGGCCGGTGGCGCATGCGCACACGGATTTCACCGAGGTGTCGGCGGTGCGTCGCGTACATGACGAGTACGGCGCGGAAGCGGCCTCGCTCCTGCGGCGTCGCTTCATGCAGGTCAACCTGTGGCGGCCGATCGCCGGTCCGCTGCGCGACTGGCCGCTCGCAATCTGCGACGCCAGCAGCATCGGCCCGCACGATTTGCGCGCGGTCGATCTCATCTATCCGCAACGCCGCGGAGAGCTGTATTACCTGGCGCATGGTGCGGGCCAGCGCTGGTACTATGCGCCGGACATGCGGCCCGATGAGGCATGGCTGCTCAAGAACTTCGATTCCGCAACGACAGGCACCGCCCGCTTCGCCGCGCACAGCGCCTTCGACGATCCGACGCCGTGGAGCCAGGTGCCACCCCGGGAGAGCATCGAGGTGCGCGCCTTCGCCTTCTTCGACGCCTGACCGGATTTCAACCCGCATCCGGCGGTCTATCTCCACCTTACAAGTGCCACCACACGACGCGATCGATCTTGCCATCCTTCGTCAGCGAGTAGCGCACGTAGATCTCGCCGTGCTCGTGCGTGGCGCGGAACAGGTAACTGTCCTCGCCGTCGAGCACCGTGCTGCGCAGCAGCTGCCAATCCCCGAGGGCGCCGATTCGCGCTCGTCGCCCGTCGAACGCGCCGCGATTCCTCCACATGGTCTGCCGCGCATGGGGCGTGTAGTGGCGCAGGTCCGGCGCGCCGGAGTAGAACAGCTCGAAGTCCTGCCTCAGGCCCCGCGCCGCCGCCGGCAGCGCGCCGGTCGCGGCGCGCAGGCTGCGCAGCGAGACGGCCGGCTCGAGCAAGCCGGCGACCGCGATGGCCAGGCCTCCCGGGTCGGAGCCCTCGACGTGTTCGAGGTTCGTGAATACGACCACCGCGAGGTCGAGATCCGGCAAGCGGATCCAGGCGACGCCGCTACTGCCGGTGTGCAGGATCATGCGGTGCCCGAGCAGGTCGTCGAGCCCCACGCCCAATCCGTAGCCGCTGAAGGTGTAGATTTCGTGGGCGTCGCTGCCATCGGCCAGCACCTGCTGCGTCGTCATGCGCGCCACGCTGGCTGGGGCGAGCGGCCCGCGGCCATCGAGCATGATGACCCAGCGGGCGAAGTCGCCAACCGTCATGCCGCTGTCGTTGTACAGCTCGCCGTACTGGACGTCCGTGCGGTCGTCGCGGATCAGGTGCTGCGCCTCATCGAAGGTATAGGACGACACGCGATGCAGGATCACGGCCTGCGGGTCGAAGGTGCAGACCTGCCGCATGCCCGCCGGCCGGAACAGGGCCTCCTGCATGAACTCGAACCAGGGCTTGCCCAACGCCTGCTGCGTGGCGAGCTGCGCCAGGAATAATCCGGCGTCGGAGTAGGAATACTGCACTCCCGGCCCCGCGTCCGGGCTGGCGTTGCGCACGGCATCGAGCAGCTCGGCAGTCGTGTAATGCTGGAACCCATGCGAGCCGTAGCGCTGCGCCAGCGCCACGCCCATGTCCGGAAGGCCGGAGGTATGGCTCAGCAGGTTCGCCAGCGTGACGCCGGGCAGCGGCACGTCGACGTACTTCCGGATCGGGTCATCGAGGCCGAGCTTGCCGAGTTCGGCGGCCTTCAGCACGCCGCTCGCAGTGATCGCCTTGTCGAGCGAGGCGATCGGGAACACCGAGTCGGGGGTCACCGGGGTGCCGGTTTCGAGATTCGCGATGCCGTAGGTCGATAGGCGCTCGATCCGGCCGTGGCGGACGATGGCAAGCGCCATCCCCGGTATCCGCCGCGTGGCCTGTTCCCGGGCCAGGTAGTCGTCTATTGAATCGGCGCGGGCCAGGGGCAGGGCGCCGAGCGTGACCATCAGCAGCCCGATCGCGCGCCAGGCGCGGTTGCGCGCGCGGACCGGGTCGGCGGGGATATGGCCTTGCATCGCGAGATGATATCCCAGTACCCGGTAACGCCCGAGCGGTGGCACAATTGCCGCCCTTCGGGGCTCCGTGCCCCCTCATACGCCAGGCGACTACAGGAGTCCACGTGAAGCTCTACTATCATCCCGTCTCGACCACCTGCCGGCCGATCATGCTGCTGGCGAGCGAAGCGGGCATCAAGCTCGACTACGAGCTCGTTGACCTGTTCACCGGCGCCCAGTACAAGCCGGAGTTCACCGCCATCAACCCCAGCCACCAGGTGCCGTTGCTGGACGATGACGGCTTCCGGCTCGCCGAGTCGTCGGCAATCCTCAAGTACCTCGCGGACAAGTACAACGTCGCCGCCTATCCGAAGGATCTGCAGCAGCGCGCGCGCGTGAATGAGTGCATGGACTGGTTCAACACCAGCCTGTCGCGCGAGTTCTGCTACGGATTCGTCTACGCCCAGATCTTCCCGTTCATGCGCCGGCCGGATGATGCCGTGCACGCCGGCACGGTGGCCTGGGGCCGCGAGAAGGCGCTCGGGTGGCTCAAGATCCTCGATGAGAACATCATTGGCCCGCGCAACAAGTTCCTGTGCGGTGATGCCATCACGATTGCCGACTACTTCGGTTCGACGGCCGTGCTCAACGGCGAGGCCATCGGCGAGACCTTCGGCGCCTTCCCCAACATCCGGCGCTGGATGAACAACATGAAGGCGTTGCCGAGCTGGAAGTCGGTCAACGAGGCCTTCTACAAGTACGTGGTCGAGCCCAACAAGGGCAAGAGCTTCGTCGGCCTGTAGCGGCGGGCCGGCGCGGCCGCCGCGGGAGCAAGCGCATGATCAAGGGACTGCACCATAACGCCTACCGCTGCCGCGATTCGGAGCAGACGCGGCAGTTCTACGAGGATTTCCTCGGACTGCCGCTGTCCGGCAGCCTCGAGATCCGCGAGACCAAGACCGGGCGCCCGACCTCGGTGCTGCACACCTTCTACCGCCTCGACGACGGCTCCTACCTGGCCTTCTTCGAGGCGCCGGACATGCCCTTCGAGTTCAAGCCGCAGCACGACTTCGACCTGCACATCGCGCTCGAGGTCGAGGAGCCACGGCTTACGGAGATGCTGGCGCAGGGCAGGGCGCGCGGGCTCGAATGCCGCGGCATTTCCGACCACGAGTTCGTGCACTCGATCTACTTCCGCGACCCGAACGGCTACGTGATCGAGTTGACGGCGAAGACGCCGGCGCACGCGCGGCTCATGAACCCCGCGACCAACGGCGCGCGTGCAATCCTCGAGCGCTGGCAGCAATCCAAGTCGCCAGCCGCCAGCGCCGGCCGCTAGGCCAGCTTACTGCGCAGCGCCGGAACTCTCGGCGCCGGACCCCTCGGTGCCGGAACCCTCTGCTCCGGAGCCCTCAGCGCCGGTCCATTTCCTGAGCCAGCGCTCGACCGCCTGATGCCACTGCAGGCTGTTGTGCGGCTTGAGCACCCAATGGTTCTCGTCCGGGAAATACAGGAACTCGCTCGGTACGTTGCGCCACTGCAGCGCGGTGAAGGCGGCGATGCCCTGCTCGACCGGGATGCGGAAATCGAGCGCGCTATGGACGACCAGCATCGGCACCTTCCAGTCGGCGACGTGGTCGACCGGGTTGAAGCGCTCGTAGTTCTCGGGGTTCTGCCACGGCGTGCCGCCGTTCTCCCACTCGGTGAACCATTCTTCCTCGGTCGAGTAGGCCATCGTGCGGTTGTCGAAATCGCCATCGTGCGAAACCAGGCACTTCCATGGGCCCGACTCCGGCGCGTTCCAGTTGCCGGCGATCCAGTTGATCATATAGCCGCCGTAGCTGGCGCCGAGCGCACAGGCGTTGTCGCCGGCCAGGTACGGGAACTTCGCCAGCGCCGCGGCCCAGCCTTTTTGCAGGTCCTCGAGCGGGCGATCGCCCCAGTGCTTCGAGATCGCGTCGGTGAAGGCCTGGCCGTAGCCGGTCGAGCCGTGGAAATCGATCGTGACGACGGCGAAGCCGGCGCCGGCGTAGGTCTGCGGGTTCCAGCGATAATGGAAGTCGTTGACCCAGGAGCCCTGCGGGCCGCCGTGGATCAGGAACGCGACCGGGTACTTGCGCCCGGGCTCGAAGCCGTATGGCCTGACGACGTAGCCGTGCACGGTGTCGCCGTTCCAGCCCTTGAACTCGAAGCGCTCCGAGTCGCCGAAGCTGACGTCCTTGAGGCGCGCGGAGTTAAGGTCGGTGAGCGCGGTTGCCTCGCCGTTCGCGGCCAGCGAGTAGACCTGCGCCGGAGACTGCAGGTTGTCACGCACGAACACCAGCCGCTGGCCCGCGACGCTGAAGTCGGAGACGTTGCCGCCGGAGGCGACCCGCTTGACCTTGCCGCTGGCAATGTCGATCGCGAACAGCGGATGCTCGCCGAGGTCGTCCGCGGTCGTGTACAGCGTGCGTCCATCGACGGAGAGCTTGAGCCGGCCGGCGCTGCGATCCCAGTCCGCATCGATCTCGCGCGACTTGCCGCTGGCGAGGTCGAGTTCCATGACGCCGTAGCGGTCGGACTCGAAGCCCGGACGCTTCATGGCGAGGTAGTAGAGCTTGGTGCCATCCCTCGAGGGCAACGGGTACGCGTCCCAGGCCGGATTGCCGGCCGTGAGGTTGCGCGGCGTGCTGCTGCCATCGGTCGCCACCGCGTAGACGTCGAAGTTCGTCGACCACGGCTCCTTGCTGCCGGGAATGCGCACGCCGAAATAGAGCGTGCGGCTGTCCGCGGAGAAGGCGTATTCCTCGTCGCCGCCGAAGGGCTTCGACGGCACGTCGCCGCTGATGTCCTGCGTCAGCCGGCGCGCATCGGTCGCCGCGGCGCCGCTCGCATCCGGCTCGACGAAGAACAGCTGCGAGCGGCGGCCGTCCGCCCACTGGTCCCAGTGGCGGATGAACAGCCCGTCGAACACCGTGCCCGACGCCTTGTTCGCGGCGCGCCCATCGAGGCGCTTCCTGGTGCAGGCGAGATCGGCGCAATCGATATACACGCCGACCGAAACGGCGAGCCCGCGCCCGTCCGGCGCGAGCGCGAAATTATCCACGTCGAGCGGCAGCTTCGTTACCTGGCGTGCCTCGCCAGGCCCGGTGCCGAGGCGCCACACCTGGCTGCTGCCCGAGCGGTCAGACAGGAAGTAGAGCCACTTGCCGTCCGCCGACCAGCGCGGCGAGGAGGCGTTGCTGCCACGGGCCGTCAGGCGATCCGGCTGCGCTCCCGGTGCGCCGAGGGCCAGGCGCCACAGGCTGGTGCGGCCGCGGTTGGCGTCCCAGTCGGTCTCCCGCAAGGTATAGGCGAGCACCTGGCCGTCGGGCGAGAGCTGCGGGTCGGAGACCCGGTCGAGCATGACCAGGTCCTGGGCGGTGAACGCGCGCGCCGCGGCCCCGATTGGCGCCGCGATGCCGGCCAGGAGGGCAAGGGCGGCAACGGCCGCCATGGTGCGCTTGATCGTCATGACTGTCCTCGATTCTTGTTTGCTCGGCGCCGGAGCCGACGGCAGGGCGCGTAATGTTACGGCCTCGTACCAAGACTGTGAAGTTCAGCGGATGGACTCGATCGCAGGCGGGCCCAAATCGTTGGCGACCCGTCCGCCCCGCAGGTTAAGCTGCCTGCAACGCGGCAGCAAAGGCCCGAGCAGGGCAACCCGGGTTCCGCAAGCATGGCTGACGTATTCATTTCCTACGCACGCACCGACCGCAGCCGGGTCGCGCCACTCGTGGCCGCGATCGAGGCGCGTGGCTGGTCGGTGTGGTGGGACCCGGCAATCGCCCCCGGCCAGGAGTTCGACCGCCAGATCGCCTCCGAGCTCAAGAGCTGCGCCGTGGTGCTCGTGGTCTGGACACCGGACTCGGTCAACTCGCGCTGGGTACGCGGCGAGGCGCGCGACGGCGCCGATCGCGGCATGCTCGTGCCCGTGCGCTTCGACGGCGCTGAGTTGCCGATCGATTTCCGCGCGCTGCATACGACCGACCTCGACGAGTGGTCGAAGGACCAGCGCAGCCCACAGGTGCAGGACGTGCTGCGGGCGCTCGACGCCCTCATCGCGCGGCGGCGCGCCGGGAGTCCGGCGGGTGCCTTTGGCCCGGGTGGGGCGGGTACCACGTCCGCCTTGGGGACCGTCCTGGCTGCTGCCGACGCTGATGCCACGCGCGTCTCGATCTGCGTGTTGCCCTTCGTCAACATGAGCGGTGACGCGGCGCAGGATTTCTTCAGCGACGGGCTGACGGAGGACATCATCACCGAGCTGTCGCGCTGGCGGCGCCTTCTGACCGTGCGCTCGCGCTCGGCCTCCTCGCGCTATCGCGGCGTCGCCGTCGACATGAAACAGGTCGCCCGCGAACTCAATGTGCGCTACATCGTCGAGGGCAGCGTGCGACGTTTGGGCGAGCGCATCCGCATCACCGCGCAGCTGATCGATGCCGAGAGTGGCAGCCACGTATGGGCCGAGAAATTCGACCGCGCCAAGGATGAGATCTTCGAGGTACAGGACAAGGTGGTGCAGACCATCGTCAGTACGCTGGTTGGCCGGGTGCAGGCCAGCGGCGCCGAGCGTGCGCGGCGCAAGCCGCCGACGAGCCTCGAGGCGTATGAATTCGTACTGCAGGGCAACGCACTGCCCTGGGATGAGCCTGCCGGGGCTGCGGAGGCTGCGCGCCTGTTCGAGCGGGCCATCGCGCTCGATCCGGGCTACGCCATAGCGCACTCGCTGCTCGCAGCGCTGAGCTACGGGCGTTGGCGCGACGATCCAGGCACGTCGACGGCGCAGCTCGACGAAGCCTACGTGCTCGCCAGGCGCGCGGTCGAGCTCGATGACGGTGACAGCACCTGCCAGGCGATCCTGGGCCATGTCTGCCTGTGCCAGCGCCTGTTCGACCAGGCCGTTCAGTATTCACGCCGTGCCGTCGAGCTCAATCCAAGCAACCAATGGAACGCGGCCGACCTTGGAAGCGTGCTGATCTACGTCGGCGGCTCGGAGGAAGCCCTGGCCTGCTTCGCGCGCGCTCGCGAGATCGATCCCTATTTCGACCCACCATGGTATTGGCGTGCGCTCGCGCAAGGCTACTTCCTGCTCCAGCGCTACGCCGATGCGGTGCTGGTACTGGGGCACGTGCGCGCGCGACCGTACCGAACCGCGGCGCTGCTGGCGGGCTGTCAGGCCGAGCTGGGGGACAAGGAGGGCGCGCGTGCGGCCGTCGCGGAGTGCCTGGAGCGGCGCCCGAAGTTCAGCATCCGCCAATTCCTGAGCAAGGAACCCTTCAAGAATCCGACTGACGCGGAGCGGATAGCGTCCGCCTTGCGACTGGCGGGCTTGCCCGAATGAACGACAGCAGCGAATCCGGCTGGGCGGGCGAGGTGCTGCGCTTCTGGTTCCAGGAACTCGGCGAGCATGATTGGTTCGCGGCCGATCACCACATCGATGAACGCATCCGCGCGCGCTTTCTGCCGCTGCACGCGGAGCTCATGAAGCGCGAGGCTGCCGACGCTAACACGCCGCGCGAGCTGCTGGCCGCGATCGTGGTACTGGACCAGTTCTCGCGCAACCTGTACCGCGACTCGCCTCGCGCTTATGCCGCCGACGCATTGGCGCGCCGCCTGGCGCGGGCCATTGTCGACCGGGGCTGGGATCGCGCCATGACGGACCACGAGCGCATGTTCGTCTACCTGCCTTTCGAGCACAGCGAGGATCGTGACGACCAGGCGCTGTCGGTTCGCCTGTTCGCGCAATTGGGTAACGAGAATTGGACGCACTACGCCCAGGCGCACAAGGAGCTCATCGACAGATTTGGCCGCTTCCCCCACCGGAACGCGATACTCCGTCGCGAGTCCACGCCCGAAGAGCTGGTGCGACTCGGGCAACCGATGGGCAAGTTCTGACCTACAGTGAAACCCTCCCGCACGGGAGTCGGCCGCGCCGTTTCCTCAGCCAGCGGTGGGGATTACACTATCGCTTTCCGGTGGGGTTCGGCAGGATCGATAAAACGGGGGCGGCAATGCGAATCAACGGCATGAAGGTCTGGACGGCGGGTCTGCTCGCAACCTGCGGTTTGGCTATTACTGTGTTCGCCGAGAGCGACACCAAGGAACCGACCATCCCGACCTGCGACAAGAAGGTCGGCACGCTGGCGGTCACCGAACCCGAGAACCATTGGTGGATCGGGCTCAACCTGGAGTCGCCCGAGGCGCTGATCAAGGTATTCGTGTCGCAGTCCAAGTGCTTCACGCTGCTCGACCGCGGCAAGGGCCTGCAGGCGGCGGAGACCGAGCGGGCGCTCGCGAGCGCTGGTGAGATGCGCGGCGGCTCGAACATCGGCAAGGGCCAGATGAAGGCCGCGGACTACGTGCTGGTTCCCGACATCGTCAACCAGAACGCCCACGCGGGTGGCAAGGGCATCGGTGGCCTGCTCGGCGGGCTCGTGGGCGGGGGCGTCGGCGCCGTGCTCGGCGGCATCAGCCTGAAGAGCAAGACCGCCGACGTGGTGCTGACGCTGACCGACGTGCGCTCGACCGAGAGCGTGTCGACGCAGCAGGGCCACGCCAAGAAGACCGACCTCAGCTGGGGCGCGGGCGGCGCCGCGGGTTTCTTCAGCGGCTTCGCCGCGGCCGGGGCCAACAGCTATGCCAACACCGAGATCGGCCAGGTCGTGACGATGGCCTACCTGCAGGCGTTCACGAAGCTGGTCGAGGACGTCAAGCAGATCAAGCCGGATGCCAAGGCCGACAACGTTTCGCAATCGGTAACCATGGCCAAGCCCGGCAGGATGTACGAGAAGCCGGACACGAAGTCCACCGTGGTGCGCGACCTCGATCCGGGCATGATGCTGTATCCGTCGGGCGAGAAGCAGGGCATGTGGTGGAAGGTGACCGACGAACTCGGCAACGAGGGTTGGGTGCCGTCGACGCTGTTCCAGCTCGCGAAGTAGCGTCGGGCGCTACCGCGCGCAGCAGCAGACCAGTGCGCGTATGCGGCCCTTGATGGCACCAGTCCCATAGCGCCTGACCAGCGCCCGCTCCGCCACCTGCGTGGCTTCCTCGAGTCGCGCGGCGTCGCGCTGTTCGATCTCGTTGCGGATCGGAGTGCCCTGGCAGTAGGCCACGGCGGCATCGCGCGCCGATGCCGCGCGGCTGACCTGCTCGACGGCCTCGACGGTCACGTCGGCGAAGCCCGCCGCCGCAAGCGTCGCCCTGATTTCCTCCGCGTCGTGGTACCCATGGGGAACCCGTGCCATGAACTGGGGCGGTGCATCCGGGAACAGCGGCGCCAGGGCCTCGGTCACGGTGTGCGCGAATTCGTTGTCGGTGATGCCCGTCCAGACATTGAACAGCAAGTGGCCGCCCGGCGCGAGCACGCGGTGCGCTTCGCGGAAGCCCCGCAGCTTGTCCGGAAAAAACATGACGCCGAACTGGCATACGACGGCATCGAAACTCGCGTCGGCGAACGGCAACGACAGCGCATCGGCTTGCTGCCAGTGGATGCGCGGGTCGCGGATCCTGTCCCTGGCGACTCCGAGCATCGGCTCGTTGAGATCGGTGGCCGTGATCTGCGTGTCTGCTCCCAGGACCGCAGCGAGCGCCCTGGTCACTGCACCCGTCCCGGCCGCGGTCTCGAGCACACGACGCGGTTCCATCCGTGCGGTGCGGGCCGCCAGGTCGCGCGCGTAGGGATCGAACAGCAGCGGCACCAGCAGCCGCTCGTAGATCGCAGCGATGTCAGCACGAAATTGCGTGTCGCCTGCGCCCATGTTTCACGCTGCGGGCTGGGGATGGAGCGGGTGATGGGAATCGAACCCACGTTAGCAGCTTGGGAAGCTGCAGTTCTACCATTGAACTACACCCGCACAGTACTCGCGATTCTAGGTTCGTAAGCCGCCAACGGCAACGTTCATCGCGTCGTGCTCGCGGGTACGACGGGCAATTCCACGAAGCTCGGATTTCCCGGCGCGTGGTAGACGCGTTGCGTGGCCTGATGGAAGTCGGCCGGCTTGGCGTCGAAGACACTGGGCACGAAACTCTGCGGATTGCGGTCGTAGAGCGGGAACCATGACGACTGCACCTGCACCATGATGCGGTGACCGGGCAGGAAGACGTGATTCGTCGTCGGTAACGCGAACCGGTAGGCCAGGGCAGCGTTTGGCTTGATCGCCTTGGGGCTGCCCAGGTCCTCGCGATAGCGGCCACGAAAGATATCCATCGCCACGGCCAGTTGGTAGCCGCCCATGGGCGGCTGACCCGGCACCTCGTCCGGGTACACATCGATCAACTTCACCACCCAGTCGGCGTCCGTGCCCGTGGTGGCCGCGACCAGGTTGACCGTGGGCTCGCCCGCTATCGCCAACGGCTTCTCGAGCGGAGGGGTCGCGTAACTCAACACGTCCGTGCGCCCGGAGAATTCACGCTGATCGTCGACCAGCCAATACTTCCATGTGTAGGGTGGCTCGTAGCCGACAGGGAGGATCGGCCGTTGCCGATAGGGCACGGGACGCGCCGGGTCAGACAGGTATTCATCGAAAGCCGGGCCGGAGGCCGGCGCTTCCCAGGCGAGCGCGTGATCCGCGCGCAGGTAGAGCGGCGTTGGCTTCGGTGCGCAGCCGCCGCCGCACCCCAGGGGCCACTGCGGCAGCGACTCCCAGGCGTTGTCCCCGGTGCGGAAGGCATTGACGTGCGCGATTGGAGCCTGCGCTTCCGGCGGATCGTGCAGGTAGCGATCCAGGAATGGCGCCAGGATCCGGCGTCGGAAATACAGCCCCGTGTCGCTGTCAAAGCGGATCGGCCCCAGCGAGCTGCCGTCGTCAATCTGCTGGCCGTGGTACCAGGGACCGATCACGAGGTAGAGATTCTCGCGATTGCGCTCCTCGGCGTAGAGAGCCTTATACACGGCGATGGCCCCGTAGATGTCCTCCTGATCCCACAGGCCGCTGACGATCATCGTGGGCACCGTGAGCGGCTCGCGGGCAAGCACGCGGTCCATCGCTTGTTCGCGCCAGAAGTCGTCGTAGGCCGGGTGCGCGAGGATCTTGCGCCAGAAACCGATCTGCTCCAGGCCGTGCCGGCGGGCCAGCTCGGCCGCCGAACCCGCGCTCATGTTGTCATCGTAGTCGTCGTAGTGGCTCGAGTCCCAGTTCTCGTCGTTGGCACGAGTAGCCAACTGCTCGTAGATGTACGAGAGGCTCGACAGGCGGAACGCGCCATTGTGGAACCAGTCATCACCGCGCCAGCCGTCCACCATGGGATTCATCGGTACCGCGACCTTGAGCGCAGGATGCGGATGCACGAGCGGCGTGAGCGCGAGGAACCCGTCGTAGGAGATCCCGAGCACCCCAACCCGACCGTTCGACTCGGGTACATTCTTCACGAGCCAGTCGATCGTGTCGTAGGTATCCGTGGACTCGTCCACTGGCGTCGGATTCAGGGGGCCCCGCATCGGGCGGTTCATGACATTGTCGCCCTCGCTGCCGTACTTGCCGCGGATGTCCTGGACCACACGGATATAGCCGCCCTCGACGATGTTCTCGACGGCATTGTCGTAGCCCCACAGGCGCGCGCCCAGGTGCAAGCTGTGACGCTTGGAAGTCATTTCCTTGGCGTTGTACGGCGTGCGCGTCAGGAGGATGCCGGCACGCTTCGCGCCGTGCGGCACGAGGATGAAGGTGCGCAATTTCACGCCATCGCGCATGAGGATCATGACCTCACGCAGGTCGAAATCCGCGTCCATGGCGATGCGATCGAACTTCGCCGGGGTCTCGCTGGGGTAATCGGGATACAGCGGTGGCGGCCGCTGCGCCGTTGGGGGTTGCTGCGCCCCGACCTGCGTGTTCCAGGCGAGCAGGCAGCCGGCAGCGGCGAGCGCCGTGACGAACTGGGTGACGTACCTTGCCCTGTGCATGGCGACTCCCCTCCAGGCGTAAAAGGTCAGCTAGTGAAGCCGCAGGCGGGCGCTACTTCTTGCTCTGCGCGGGCGTCCAGGACTTATCGGGGTTGTAGCGCGTGATCTTCGCGGCCCGTGCGGCTGTGTCATCGCCGAGGTCGCGCTGGTACACGATGCCTTCGTAGTTGACGATGAAGGTCATGATGCCGGAGTTGGCATACTTCGCCGGCCAGGCGATCACCGCGAAGCCGCCGAACAGCTTGCCGTGCACCATATAGTCGAAGGCGCCGCCCCTGGCCGCCGGCCCCTGCGCCGTCAGCATCCGGAACAGGTAACCGTGATAGGGCTGCGGCCCGGCGTCGGATTTCACATAGCCTTGCTCGCTCGCGCGGGCAACGAGGTCGCCCAGCGGACTTTGGTGTTCGCCCGGCGGCGTCGGCCAGTAGAGGCCGTCTTTCTTGCCGGGGCTGGAGCGAAAGGTCTTGGCGAACGTGGGGAAGCCATCCTGGTCGTAATCGACGCGGGCGTACTCACGCTGCGCGTCGACGATCGCCAGCATCGTCTGGATGGTGTCGAGCTCGTTGCGACCCACGCGCCGGTTGAGCACTTCCTCGCGCCCGGCCTCGGCATCGAAATGCCAGCCCGCCGCCGTCTTGACGAGCGGCGCCGGGAACGGCCATGCATCCGCACCCACCGAGAGCACGACCCGGTTCTCACCGGCCTTGTCGAGCGTGTGCTTGGCGTCGTAGAGCTCGAGGAAGTGCGTCCAGTCGGCGCGATCCGAGACCTTGTCCCCCGAGAACAGCCAGCTCTTCGAGCTTGGGCCGACCACGACCAGCAGCGCATCCGGGTCCTGCGCCCTCACGGCCGCCGC
This sequence comes from uncultured Gammaproteobacteria bacterium, assembly GCA_963778855.1. Taxonomy (GTDB): domain Bacteria; phylum Pseudomonadota; class Gammaproteobacteria; order Steroidobacterales; family Steroidobacteraceae; genus FEN-1191. The sequence continues at coordinate 270,780 of CAVZWC010000006.1, forward strand.
AAGTGCCGCGGCTCCGTCCTCGGGAGTCGCGTAGACGGCCGATTTGGCGTCCGCCACCGCGGCGGGTTTGGCGGGCGTCGCAGGAGCCTGCGCGAGCGCCGGGATCGCGAGCGCGAGCGAGGCCGCCAGCGTGGCTGCGAGCGCTGATATCCTGCACGTCATCGATCGAACTCCAGTTGCAAGGGATCTAGCGCCGCCGCCCGCCGCCGCCACCGCGGCCACCGCCGCCGCGACCGCCACCGAAGCTCGAGCTGCCGCGCGAGCTTGCGGCCCGCGCGCTGCTGCCGCTGTTCATGTCGCTGAATCCGCCGCCCCCGCTGCTACGCGAGGAGCCACGGTCACCACCGCGTGAGCCGGTGTCGCGGGAACCCGTGTCGCGCGATCCCATATCGCGGGATCCCGTATCGCGTGAACCCACGTCGCGCGAGCCCGCGTCGCGTGAACCCACGTCGCGCGTGCCGGCGCTCGGGCTGCCGCCGCGATCGAGGCCGCCGCCGCCCTGGTCGCGCCCACGGAACGAATCGCGCGCCTGGGCTCCCTGGTCGCCGCCGCGGTTGAAGCGGTCGGCCGTGGCATTGTCGCGGTAGGGGACGCCGCCGCGGTGCTCGGGGTTGTGCTTCCAGCTGCTGTCGCCACGATTGCCACCGCGATCCCCGCGATCACCTCGATCGCCGCGATCTCCACGATCACCGCGGTCGCCATTGCCGATGTCGCCGTTGCCGATGTCGGTGCGGTTGAAGTTGTTGTAGTTGTTGTGGTTGATGTACACGTCGTTGCCGCCCCAGCCGCAGCCGCCCCAGATCGCGCCGCCGACGACGATGCCGAGCGAAAATGTCAGGCCCGGCGGGTAAACGTAAGCCGGCGGGTACATGTAATAGGGCGGATAACCGTAGTAGGGCCAGGCGCCGTAGACGACCGATGGGTTATAGGTAGGCACGTAGACCGTCTCGGTCTTCGTCGACTCGATGACGTAGACGGTCTTGTCCTCGACGGTCTCGGTCTTCACCGCCATCTCGGGCGTGGACTTGAGGTTGCCGCTCTCCTTGGCCTTGCCGCGCAGGGACTGCACGGTGGTCATCACGTCCGACTGCTGCGCGAGGAAGGCGTCGCCGAGCTTCTGCAGCCACTCGAGGTTCTCGTCCATCTGCTTGAGCACCTGCGGCACCGCGGTGAGTCCCTTGACGCTTGGATCCCAGGTCTGCTTCTGCATCGCATCCTGGAGCGCCTTGTCCTTCACGTTCGGATTGGCAGCGCTCCAGCGTGCAGCCTGCACGACCTCGAGCGGATACGTGGACGCCATCAGGATCTGCGCCAGCAGGTCATCCGGGTAGAGTGCAATGGGAGCGAGCAGCTGGTCGAGGTCCTGCTGCGAGAAGGTCTTGGCTCCGGCGGCCGGCTGGCCGCTGGCGGGACTGGCCGCACTCGCCGCCGGCGCCGTGGACTGGGTTGGCTGCTGCGCCGAAGTAGCGCCTGCCAGCAGGATAGCGGCGCTGCACGCCATCAGGACCAATGGGTATCGACTCAGCTTCACAGTTGCTCCGACGATCGGGTAGTCGGATTCCCGCCCCCGACGCTTTCCTGACTCTACTCCAACAGGCTCAGAACCTGAAGCCGATCTGGATCGGCATGTATTCCGTGGGGTGGGTGCCATTGATCCAGTGGAAGCGCGCCTCGATGAACCACGCCGAGTCGCTCTCTAGCAGGAATTCGACGCCGATACCGACGTTGTAGCCGAGCTTGGTGTTGGTGCGGCTGGCGACGACGAGATTACCCGAGACAAGGCCCGGGTAGCACCAACCCCACCACGGGTCGCAGACCCAGCCGGTGCCATACGCGGTCTGCGTCAGCGCCACGTGCCGCTTGTAGACGCCGACGCCGAGCAGCCCATAGCCGCGTACGGTGTCGGTGTCCGTCATGTACTTGCCGGCCGCGGTCAGCGACCAGATGTCGGCGTTGCCGCTGTTGATGCGGAAATTCTGGGCCTGGCCTGCCTGGATCAGGTTGCTCGTGGCATTGAAATTCGTATAGCCCAGGTCGAACTGCATCGCGAGCTGGCCCGCCGTATCGGGCATCACCATGACCCCGGTGCCCAGGTTCCAGCCAGCCTTGAGGTAGTCCGAAGTCGTACCGATGGCTGCGGCGTAGCCGCCGTTGAACATCAGGCTCACCGGCCCGTCGCCGGCCAGCGCGGTGCGGGCGGCGCCAGCGGCTGAAATGGCCAGCGCCGTGCAGGCGAGTAGGCGTCGGGTCGTTGACATGGCTGTAGTCGTACCAGGTGGTGGCTGGATCGGTGCCAATGATAACGCACGCAGCGCGCCCACGGCCGCTCACTGGCGCATCCCGAGGGTGCCGGCGCAAAATGAAACATGGGTCCAGCTTCCGGCACCGTGCCGATCATGGTCTGGCTGACGCCGGCGCTGGATACCTCGTTGCAGTACGCTTGCATCGCCGCGATCATAAGCGGGATGATCCTCTCTTCCGTCTGAGGGCGCATGGAGCGAGGCTGCATGATTCACCGTACATGGCTATCGGCTGCGGCGCTGGCTGTGCTGGTGCTGATTGCGATTCCGTGCAAGGCTTCAGGGTGGACCGCGAGCTGGGGAGCGGCGCCGCTTCCGCCCAGCCCCGCCATGGGCCCGTTTCCGGCCACGCCGGTATTCTCCAACCAGACCATCCGCCAGGTCGTTCGCATCACGGCCGGTGGCGAGCGCCTGCGCATCCGCTTCACCAATGAGTATGGGACCAGGCCGCTGCAGATCGGCGCTGCCCGCGTGGCGATCGCTGACGCGAAGGGCGCCATCCAACCTGGCACCGAACGGCCGGTGTTGTTCGCCGGCCAGCCGAGCGCGCTGATTCCGGCGGGATCGCCTTACCTGAGCGACGCAATTGATCTTCCCGTCAAGGCCTTGGCTCAGCTCTCCATCAGCGTCTACCTGCCCGGCGACACCGGCGCGTGCACCTGTCACGCCGTCGGCATGCAGACGGCGTACGTTTCGGATACGGGGAACTTCGTCAGCGGCGGCTTTGCTCCCAAGCAAACCGTTTTCGTGCGCGCCTTCATTTCGGGCGTCGAGGTCCTGGCGAAACGACCCACGCGGGCGATCGTCGTGCTCGGAGATTCGATCTCCGACGGCGTGGGTTCGACTCCCGATGCCAACCGGCGCTGGCCCGACCTGCTCGCCGAGCGCCTGGTCGCGCGCAAAGGCGATGCGGCGTGGAGCGTCATCAACATGGGCATCAGCGGCAACCGCGTGTTGAACGACGGCGCCGGCGCGAGCGCCCTGGCGAGGTTCGATCGCGACGTGCTGTCGGTGCCGGGAGCGGCCGTCGTCGTCGTGTTCGAAGGCGTGAACGATCTCGGCGTCGGATTGGGCGAATTCCAGGGGCCCATGGCCGACCTGTTCAAGAGCCTCGTCCCGGAGCACAAGCCGGATGCCGAGTCGATGATCGCTGGTTACCGCCAGCTCATCGATCGCGCGCACGCCAAGGGCCTCAGGATCTTTGGCGCGACGATCGTTCCCTATCAGGGCGCTCCTTATTACTCGGCGGCCGGGGAGGCCGTGAGACAACAGGTCAACGCGTGGATACGCACGGGCGGCGCCTTCGATGCCGTGCTGGACTTCGACGCTGTGCTGCGCGATCCGGGCCAGCCGACGCAAATGGCGGCACCGCTTGAGTCCGGCGATCATCTGCACGGCAGCGATCTGGGCTACGCGGCGCTCGCGAAGTCGATCAACCTGGCCCTGTTCAAGTAGCGCTCGATCAGCGTGCCGATGATCCGCCCGTAGCAGTGGGCATGGCGGGTGCGCCCTTCAGCAGCCACGCCTGGTCGATGATGTAGTCGTGCAGTGCCTCGAGGTCGGTGGGCGACAGCACGTCGTCAAAGCGCCCCATGCCCTTGGCTGCATACGCGCCGTCCAGGACGATCGTCTTGAACAAGGCATGCGTCGGCGCCGACATGCGCCGCAGATCCGGCAACATGCCACGGCCAAAGACGTGGCACCGCATGCAGTAGCGGTTGTACAGCACCGCCCCGCTCGCGATCTGGCCGGGCGTTCCCCGGTGTGCCGGCGGGTCGGGCGGTGGTCCGTCGTCCTTCTGCAGCGGGGGCAGGGGCGGGGGCGGGCCGCCAAGCTTCAGGACGATGATGCGGCCATCATTGCCGTACTTGTAGGCCGCCGACGCCGGGTCAAACGGGGCGCCGACGATGACCGCGCCGCCGCCGTATCCGGCCATGATGGCTACGAACTGCACGCCGTTGACCCGATAGGTCATCGGCGCCGCCATCATTGAGCTGCCGAGCTGTACGGCAGCGAGCTTGCTCCCGTCCTCTGCCGCGTACGCGTTCAGGAAGCCGTTGGCGTCGCCCTGGAACACCAGGCCGCCGGCGGTGGCCAGTACGCCGCTGTCCCAGCTCGTGGCCGTGGGCGCTTCCCAGGCCACGCGATGTTCGGCAACGCTCCAGGCACGCAGGAATCCCCGTGAGGCCGTTGTGGTCTTCATTCCCCTGGACAATGCGTTGAGCGACGGCAGCGCCCCGTACAATTTCTGCATGGCCTTCGGGTCGTAGATCTCCGGCGCAAACGCCGGCGTCGTGAACTGACCCTCGACAAGCCCGGCAGGCCGGTCGATCGATTCGACGATGACGTTGCCGGATTCGATGACCGGGATGAAGGTCAGGCCGCGACTGGCGTCGTAGGCCATGGGTTGCCAGCTGTGGGCACCTGCCTCGGAGGGAAACAGCAGCGCTGGCTTGCGGTCGTAGTCCGCGGTCGGGCTGACGATCGGCCGGCCGGTCTTTGGATCGATGCCTTTCGTCCAGCTCACGAATGCGAAGTTGTGGGCCGACAGCAGCTCTCCGGTGCGGCGGTCGAGCACGTAGTAGAAGCCGTTCTTTGCGGCCTGCATCAGCACCGGGCGCGGCTGCCCCTGGATGCTCAGGTCGGCCAGCACGAACTTCTGCGTGCTGTCGTAGTCCCACCGATCCTGCGGCACGGTCTGGTAGTACCAGGCCATGGTGCCGTCTTCGACATGGATCGCCACGATCGAGGCCGCGTAGAGCTCATCGCCGCCCCGGCGGCCACCGATGTGGCTGTTGTATGGCGCCGCATTGGCAGTGCCGATGTAGACGAGCCTGAGGGCAGGATCGTAGGCCATGCCATCCCAGACGTTGCCGCCACTGCCCGCGTCCCAGCGATGCTTCGGATCCCAGGTGGCGAGCGCCTTGCGCAGATGTTCCTGCTCCTGTGGACCCTGCGCCGGGTCATGCGGCACCGTGAAGAAACGCCAGCGCTGCGCGCCGGTGCTGAGGTCATAGGCGGTGACGTAACCGCGCCCGCCGGCGAAGTCGGCCCCTGAATTGCCGACGACCAGCACGTCGCCAGCGAGCAGCGGGGCGCCGGTGATCGTGTAGGGCCGGTGCTCAGCGCGCCCGATCAGCGTGTCGACCTTCCACAGCAACTGCCCGGTGCGCGCGTCCAGCGCATGCAGCCAGCCGTCGAGTGCGCCCACGTAGAGCCGCCCGTTGAACGCCACGAGGCCGCGGTTGACGGCGTCGCAACAGGCGTAGCGCGCCCACTGGCCGTCGATGTGCGGATCGTATTGCCACAGTTCCCGGCCGGTCCCGGCATTGAGCGCGTATACACGCCCGAAGTTGCCGCTCGCGTACATGACGCCATCGATGACCAGCGGCGTCGCCTCCAGGCCACGACGCGTGCCCAGGCGGTATTCCCATGCGAAGCCGAGCTGCGCAACATTGCTGGCATTGATGTCCTTGAGCGGTGAGAAGTAAGTCCCGTGCGCGTCGCGTCCCGGAGCCAGCCATTGGTCCGGCTCCGGCGCCGCGAGCCTGGCCGCATCGACGGCGGCCGCTCTGACCGGACTGGCCACCGCCGGCGCATTTGTGCCGCGGGAACATCCGCCCAGCACGGTCGACAGCGTCAACGCAAGGATGCAGATCCTTCCGCGATATCTGCGCATTGAAGCCCTCACTTGGCCGGGCCCGGCCGCATGTAGAACGGCAGCGGCGGCTGCGTCAGGTAGGCGCCCTCGAGCCGCGCGATCTCGTCGGCCGACAGTCGCGTGCCAAGCGCTTTTACGGGATCGTCGAGGTGCTCGGGCCGGGTAGCGCCGATGATCGGGGCCGTGACACCGGGTTTCCCAAGCAGCCACGCGATGGCGACCTCGGCCGGAGTTGCGCCGCGTTGCCCGGCCACGCCCGCCACGGCATCGATGACCGCCTCGTCCGCCGCGCGGTTGAAGCGATCGCGCGCCATCGGCGAATGGGAGCGGACCGTGCCGGTGCGCCGGCTGCCGGCGAGCAGACCGCCGCCGATCGGGCTGTAGGGAATGAGCCCGACGCCTTCCTCGCGGCACAGCGGAATCATCTCGCGTTCCTCTTCCCGGTAGAGCAGGCTGTAGTTGTTCTGCATGGTGACGAAGCGCGGCAGTGACAACCGGTCGGCCCGGTGCAACATCTTTGCGAACTGGTAAGCCGCCATGGTGGAAGCGCCGAGGTAGCGCACCTTGCCGTCCCGCACCAGCTGCGCCAGCGCATCCAGTGTCTCGTCGATCGGCGTGTCGGGATCGAAGCGGTGTATCTGGTACAGGTCGACATAGTCGAGGCCCAGCCGCTGCAGGCTGGCGTCGATGGACTGGAACACGTGCTTGCGCGACAGGCCCTGCTGGTTCGGCCCCGGCCCCATCGGGTGATAGACCTTGGTGGCGACGACCACTTCGTCGCGCGGCACGCCGAAACTCTTCATGGCGCGACCCAGTATCCGCTCGCTCTCGCCCAACGAATAGACGTCGGCGGTGTCGAAGAATGTGATGCCGAGGTCGAGCGCCCGGCGCACGATCGCGAAGCTCGGTTCCTCCGGCAACATCCAGTTGAATCCGGAGCCGAAACTCATGCAGCCCAGGCACAGGCGCGAGACCTTCAGGCCGGACGATCCCAGGCGTACGTAATCCATGGTGCCGAGCTTAGCAAACGCCGGGGGGAAGATGGTCTATCTGGCGACGCTTCGGCACAATGAGCCATGAATCCTACTCCGGTTGCCGCCTCGATGGTCAACAGCGCCCGCGTCAGCGCGCGATCGCGATGACCCTGCTGACGCTGATCGACGCGGAGCTCGCCTACGGGCTCACGCCCTTGCTGGACCAGGCCACCTGCGCGCTCAACGAGGGCGATCGCATCGGCCTCATCGGCCGCAACGGCACCGGCAAGTCGACCCTGCTCGGTGTGCTGGCCGGCCGCATCGCGCTCGATGAAGGGCGGGTGCAGGTGCGCGACGGCCTGCGCATCGTCACCGTGGAGCAGGAACCGGTGCTGCCGCCGGCCGATACGCTGTTCGAGAGCCTGCGCCAGCGCGGCGGGCTGGAGGATATAGAAGATGAGCGGCGGCGCTGGCGCGCCGAGGCGCGGCTGGTCGAGTTTGCGACGCGCTTCAACGTCGACGGCACCATCGATCCCGCACGCGCCTCCGGCGGCGAGCGCAAGCGCGGCGCCCTGGCCCTGGCGCTGTCGCTCGAGCCGGACCTGCTGCTGCTCGACGAGCCCACCAACCACCTGGACATCGCCGGCATCGAGCAGCTCGAGGAGATGCTGCTCAAGTCCCCGGCGCTGGTGTTCGTCACGCACGATCGCTGGTTCCTCGATCGCGTCGCCAGCGGCATCCTCGAGCTCGACCGCGGCTGGCTGCGCAGCTACCCGGGCAATTATTCGGCCTACGAGCGCCAGAAGGCCGCCGAGCTCGCCGCCGAGGCCGTGGGCCGGCGCAAGTTCGACAAGTTCTGGGCCCAGGAGGAAGTCTGGATCCGGCGCGGCATCGAGGCGCGCCGCACGCGCAACGAGGGCCGGGTGCGGCGCCTTGAGGCGCTGCGCAACGAGCGCGCCGCCCGGCGCGAGCGCATCGGTAACGTGCGGCTCGCGATCGATGCCAGCGAGCGCTCCGGCAGGCTGGTGGCCGAGCTCACCGCGGTATCGAAGCAGTTCGACGAGCGTCCGCTGGTGCGCGATCTCAGCCTGCGCATCATGCGCGGCGATCGCCTGGGGCTGCTCGGCCCGAACGGCGCCGGCAAATCCACGCTCATCAAGCTGATCCTCGGCGAGCTCGAGCCCGATTCCGGCACGGTGCGCCTGGGCACTGGCCTGCAGATCGCCTATTTCGACCAGCTGCGCGCGCAACTGGATCTCGATCGCACCGTGGCGGACACGGTGAGCGAGGGCTCGGACTTCGTCGAGGTCAACGGCGAGAAGCGCCACATCAGCAGTTATCTCGCCGATTTCCTGTTCTCGGCCAAACGCGCGAACACGCCGGTGCGCGCGCTCTCCGGCGGCGAGCGCAACCGCCTGCTGCTGGCGCGGCTGTTCGCGCGCCCGGCAAACCTGGTGGTGCTGGACGAGCCCACCAACGACCTCGACGTCGAATCACTCGAGCTGCTCGAAGCTTCGCTCCAGGCCTTTGCGGGCACGTTGCTGCTGGTCAGCCATGATCGCAGCTTCATCGACAACGTCGTGACCCAGACGCTGGTGGCCGAGGGCGACGGACACTGGCAGGAATACGCCGGCGGCTACCGCGACTGGCTGGCGCAGCGCCCGGCGGCTCGGACGCCAATCGCGGGCGGGGCGGCGCGCGACCTGAGGCAGAGGCCCGGCACGGAGTCGGGCCTGGAGCCGGGGGCGGAGCCGGCGGCCGACGTGCCCCGCAAGCTCTCTTATAAGGAAGTGCGCGAGCTCGCGGCGCTGCCGGAGCAGATCACCGCGCTGGAGTCCGAGCAGCGCGAGCTCACGGCGCGCATGTGCCGCCCCGACTATTTCCGCGAGGGCGCCGAACGCATGCGCACCGATCGCGCGCGCGCCGCCGAGATCGAGACGCAGCTCAGCGCCCGCCTGGAGCGCTGGGAGCTGCTCGAGCGCCTGCAGTCGGGCGTGGCCGAGTAGCCTCGCCCGCCGTAGAATCGCGGGCAGCCACAGCGACCGAAGGGGAATGCCTGTGCACCGATTGCCAATGCTGAGCGGACGCCTGCCTGCCGTGTTCAAGCGCGCGCTGATCCTACCCGCCCTGGCGCTCGCCGCGCTGCTGGCCGCGGTGAATGCGCCGATCGCAGCCGCCGACGCAAAGGGGAATGCACCCGCGGCCGCCGCGCCTGCCCCCGTCGCCGAATGGGATCTCAGCGACCTCTATCCCACAGCCGCCGCGTGGCAGGAATCCTACACGCGCACCAGCGCTGCCGCCGACAAGCTCACCGGGCTCAAGGGGACGCTTGGCGCGAGCGCGGACGCCATGCTTCGCGGCCTTGCGACCATCAGCGACCTCAACCGCGAGGCCGTGCGCCTGTTCGTCTACGCCCAGCTAGGCTCGGACCGGGACCTGCGCGTCGGCGCCAACCTCGAGCGCAAGCAGCAGGCGCAATCACTGCTCACGCGCATCGGCGAGAACTCGTCCTGGGCGGCACCGGAAGTCCTCAGCATCGGGGCCGAGCGTATCGGCGCCTTGACCAGGGCCAACGCTGACCTGAAGCGCCGCTTCGGGCACTACCTCGATGATACCTTGCGCTCGGCGCCGCATACCTTGGGCGCCGAAGGTGAGCAGGTGCTCGCGGCGACGGGTGACGTGCTGGCGCAGCCCGGGACCTTGCACAGCCAGTTCTCCAATGCCGAACTGCCGGTGCCGACCGTCACGCTGAGTGACGGCAGCCAGGTGCGGCTCACACAACCCGCGTTCCAGAAGACGCGGCAGTCGCCGGTGCGCGCCGATCGCCAGCTCGTGTTCGACGGCTACTTCGGCACCTGGAAGAAGTTCGAGGGCACGGCCGGGTCGATGCTGACGACACAGATCATGGGCGATCACTTCAATGCCCGGTCGCGCCACTTCGGAAGCGCGCTGCAGGCGGCGCAATTCCCGGACAACATGCCCGATGCCGTGTACCGCACGTTGATAAGAGAGGTCAACGCCTCGCTGCCGACCTTGCATCGCTACCTGAAGCTGCGCAAGCGCCTGCTCGGCATCAGCGACGACCTGCACTACTACGACAACTACGCGCCGCTGTTCAGGCTCGAGCCGACTCCCGCGTTCGACCTCGCCGCATCGGAGCGCATCACGCTCGCGGCGCTGGCGCCGCTCGGTGCCGACTACCTCGCCCTGATGCAGAAGGGCTTCGCCTCGCGCTGGATGAGCGCCTATCCGCAGGACGGCAAGCAACTCGGCGCGTACATGCAGGGCTCGGCCTACGACGTGCACCCCTACCTGCTGCTCAACCACACGGACGATTACACCTCGCTGTCGACGCTGGCGCACGAATGGGGGCACGCCGTGCACACGATGCTGGCGGCGCGCGCGCAGCCCTACGAGCAGGCCTCGTACTCGACCTTCATCGCCGAGTCCGCCTCGATCGGCAATGAAATGCTGCTCAACGACTACCTGGTCGCGCATGCCGCGAACCGCGCCGAGAAGCTCTATTACCTCGGACAGGGCGTGGAGTCGATCCGCACGACATATTTCCGCCAGGCGATGTTCGCGGAGTTCGAGCTCGCGATCCACGAGGAACTCGAACAAGGCAAGCCGCTCTCGGGCGAACGCATGACCGAGATGTACTGCGGCCTGGTGCGCAAGTATTACGGCGAGGCCGAAGGCGTCATGAAGATCGAGCCGGCGTACTGCATCGAGTGGGCGATGGTGCCGCACTTCTACCGCAACTTCTACGTCTACCAGTACGCAACCTCGATGGCGGGCGCGGCCTCGTTGACCGCGGATATCCTCAAGCAGGGCGCGCCGGCGCGGGCGCGCTTCCTGACGCTGCTCAGTGCCGGCGGCTCCGATTACCCCTACGAGCTCTACAAGCGCGCCGGCATCGACATGGCGACCCCCGAACCCTATCGCGCGCTCGCCGCGCGCATGAACCGGCTGCTCGACGAGATCGACAAGCTGCTCAACTCGCCGTGACGCGCAAGATCGACATCGCCCCGGCGCTGCTCGCCTGGCACCGCCAACACGGACGCCACGATCTGCCGTGGCAACGCGACCCCACGCCCTACCGCGTCTGGGTCTCGGAGGTCATGCTGCAGCAGACACAGGTTGCCACCGTGATTGCCTACTTCGATCGCTTCATGGCGCGCTTCCCCGACCTGCGTACGCTGGCCGCAGCGCCGCTCGACGAGGTGCTGCACCTCTGGTCGGGGCTTGGCTACTACTCGCGCGCCCGCAACCTGCACCTCGCGGCGCAGCGCGTGGCGGCCGACTGCGGCGGCGAGCTGCCGACTGACGCTGCCGCGCTCGCCACGCTACCCGGCATCGGCCGCTCCACCGCGGCGGCGATCCGTGCGCTCAGCACCGGCGAGCGCGCCGTGATCCTCGATGGCAACGTCCGGCGCGTGCTGTCGCGCGTGTTTGGCGTGGCCGGCCCGGGCACGCAGCGCACGATCGAGAAGCGCCTGTGGCAGCTGGCCGAGGTGTGCACGCCAAAGGAGGATGTCGCCGCCTACACCCAGGCCATCATGGACCTCGGCGCGACGGTGTGCGTGCGCCGGCGACCGCTTTGCCCGGTGTGTCCGCTGGTCGGGGACTGCGCCGCGCGCCGCACCGGTCGCCAGCACGAGATCCCGGCGCCGCGGCCGCGCGCGGTGCGGCGCACGCGCGCGGTCGTGATGCTGCTCGCGCAAACGAGCGATGGCAGCGTGCTGCTCGAGCGTCGCGCCGAGCACGGCGTGTGGGGAGGGCTGTGGTGCCCGCCGCAATTCCCGAGCGCCGATGCCGCCCGGCTCTACGCCGCCACCCGCCTGCGCGATGCCGAGGTCGAGCCCGAATCGCGCACCATCCTGAAGCACGCGTTCTCGCACTTCGAGCTCGAGATTTCGCCACTGCTGGCGCGCTGCGCCGGCTCGAGCGGCGTCATGGATGGGCCGCCGATGCTCTGGTATAACCCAGCATCGCCCGAACGGCTGGGGCTCCCGGCCCCGGTCGCGGCGCTGATCCAGAGCCTGCCATGACTTACACCCGCCAATGAGCCGCACCGTCCAATGCGTCGTCCTCAAGCAGGAGGCGCCTGGCCTCGAGCGCCCGCCTTATCCCGGCCCGCTCGGCCAGCGGATCTACGAGAGCGTCTCGCGCGAGGGCTGGCAACGCTGGGTCCGGCACCAGGTCATGCTGATCAATGAGTACCGGCTGACCCCAATGGACCCCAAGGCCCGCAAGTTCCTCGAGGCCGAGATGGAGAAGTACTTTTTCGGCACCGGCTCCGACCGCCCGGCCGAGTACAAACCGCCGGAATAACCTTGACGCTCGCCGCCCCTGCCCGGTCTAATACGCGCCCTTCCACCCGGCGGCCAGGTAGCTCAGTTGGTAGAGCAGCGGACTGAAAATCCGCGTGTCGGTGGTTCAATTCCACCCCTGGCCACCATCAATTCAATAAGTCGCAATCCGCGTGTCAATCGTCCAGATTAGACATTGCGCGCAGGTCTTGCCACTTAGCTTCACGTTACGTCGCCCGAAAGCCAAACCTCATCCGAGCGACGTTTAGACTGCGACCCCCCGACCGTCCGGCCACCCGGCTGAAATGCCGACCCGAAAGCCGCCCTTCCGGTACAACTGGTACCGGCTACTTGCCCGGAGCAGTGGTGGAATCGAACGCGACTGATATTGCGGGGGTGGACATGGATGAACGCTTGCTCGGCGATATTTTCTCGATGGAGAAGCGGCTCGAATGCGTTTGCATTAAGCTTTGCGAAGCGCGGCCGGGACTACCGACTTACTCAATCATAATGCAACGGTGGGCCTTGAGTTTCTCATCGAGAATTGTGACCGACCGATCAAGCAGAGTCTGCCGTGAGGACACTTGAGATCGTCGTATCGGACCGATAACCCGCATGCCAAACGAAATGCACGGCATTGATAGCGAGGTGTTTCAAGTCGGCGACCTGCGCGTCGAAGTCGGGCACCAGCGCGTCACGCGTGCAGGCATCGAGATCGCCCTGCCCATTCTGTCATTTGACCTGCTCATGGCACTGGTACGAGTCGCGCCTAACTTACTCAGCAATGATGTCTTCGAGCTAACTCGCCTCAGGACTATTGAAGCTTCGCATACTCCGCTTTCGCGCGATAAGAATAAGTGCGTATTGATTTTGGCAAAGAACATGGTCACAAAAGAAATAGCCGCCATAGGTGAAGGCGGCTACTTCGATTCTGCCTCGCGCGGTTGCTCACAACTTTATTGTCGAGCCATGACTCGCAACGCACTGCCACTTTCCACTGGGCATCTTTACCCACGTATCGGTCCACTGGATATTCAGGTCAATTGTTTTGCCTGAGGAGTCCTTCATCTTCGCCTTCAAGATTCCCATCGCAATTGCCGTGCCGCCATAGACGATGACTTTCATTTCGGAGTTTGTGGCACTGTCCTTCACGAAAGTTTTCACCTCCGCCAGCGCCTCGGCTTTGCCAGTGACCTTCCCGTCCATTGAAGTGCTTACAAATTTGTCGGCGAGCAGGGGTGCGAGCGAATCAGGACTATTTGTGTTTAGCGTTTGAAGCCACTGTTCTTCCAGTGCAGCAACAGCCTTCTCAGCATCGCCAGTCTGTTGGGCTTGCAACCACGCTGCGCTCCCCAGTAAAAGCACAATGCCTAAACACCACATAAATGTTTTCTTCATATCCGTCCTTAGTTTTTGAGATTTGTAAACGCAATTGGCCAAAGGCCCTATCCCGGGGCCAGCTCACGGATATACGATGCGGGCCGACTTGTCTGTTCTGAATTGTACAGTTTACAGCGCCAGTCTGGGTCAGGGCCTGATTGAACGCGGTTCCCGTCAATGTGAGTACTACTTTTCTTTGCCGATTTTGTGACTCAAATAGCTATTGAAGCTTCGCGTACTCCGCCTTCGCAGCGATGAAAATCGGAATGTCAGGGTCGGCGTCCTTCCAGAGCGTAAGGAAATCCTGATAGGCCGCCTTGGCTTTGGCGGTGTCGCCTTGCAGGCCGTAAGCGCTAGCGAGGCGAAGGTGAGCGAGAGAACCAATTGGCTCCGTCTGTACAACTCCTCGATGGCTGAGTATTTTTTGGAATTCGACAGTGGCCTCCCGACCTTTTTTTGTGGACAGATAGGCCAGGCCGCGAACATAAACGGGATACATGCTAAGGCTCATGGAAATATTGCTCGGTGAGCCGAGTTCGTAAGGACGCGCCGCGTCGAGAATCTCAACCGCTTTCGCGGGATTGCCGGCGTTGATTTGAAGCATGGCGTTGGCGGTCGGCAAATAGTTAAATTGGACCACGGTATCTTCCGGGAAACGGCGCGAAAGATCATCCAACCGCTTGGTGATTTGCGCCTGGGAGTTTTTGTTGGTATCGGTGAGAGCGGAGGCAAGCGCGATTCCGTATTCGACGTCACGGGGAGAGGCAAGAGCCAAGGCGGCTGAGACGCGCTGCTTAGATTCCGCTGCGTTACCAAAAAGCGCTTCACGAAGAGCGGCATCGGCTTCGTATCCTGATGCGGTTTCCTTTTCGCCTTCTTTCAGCGCGGAGGCCACGGCCTGGCGGGAAAACTCGCGGGCTTTGGACAACTGGCCGTAGTATGCCGCGACGTCGGCCTCCGCCGCGATCAGGGCGTCCTCAACGCCAGGCTGGTCCTTGGCCCAGTTCACCTGCTTGGCCATCTCAGCAGGATCGTTCTGAAGGAAGCCAAGCTGGTACAAGCCCAGGTGCAAGGCAGGGGAGTCCATTTTCTTTGTTTGCGCTTCCACGGCCAAGTTCCTGGCCTCGTCAAAGTGGTCCGTTTCAATCGAACTGGCAAAAAGGTTGGTAATGGCCAGGGCGCTGCCGGGATCCATTTGCACCGCACGCTTTAATCCCTCCAAGCTTTTGTTGAATTGACCGAGAGTACCGTAGTTGGCGTCACGGTCAACTTGGGCCACTAAATCACGTGGATAGGTTTCTGCCCACAAGTCCAAGGCTTGACGAGCCTTCTCTAGATCGCCTGTAGCAAACAGGTGGTATTGAGACTCGATGGCCAGACGCTCTCGTTCGCTGACACGATCGCGTAAGTCGTAGGCTTGCTTCGCGTAGTCCGCAGCTTTGGCGGACTCTCCGAGGTCATAGAAGCAGGTCGCGAGGGCTGCGTAGGCGATGGCGAACTTTGGATCGAGCCGGACCGCTTTTTCCAACTGAGGAATTGCCGCGGTGAAGTCGCCTTTGCCCATCATGCTGGCGCGACCTCGGCTGAACGCTTGCAGGGCATCCAGAGAGTTAGTTGTGACCTGATCGAGCGGAGCATCAAACTTTTCAGCGGTGGAAATGGACTCGCCGAGTTTCTCGCGCATCTTGCCAGCGGCTTGACTGAGCGCTCTCAGCACGTGCTCCTTGCCATCGGCGGTAGCTTCGGCGCGCGCCATAGTGTCGCCGGTGCGGCAATTCACGGCGCGCAATTCCAGAACATATTGTTTGCCGAAGTTGGCGATGGAGCCATCGAGAGCGGCAACACTTCCGACGCGCTGGCATAGGTCTCTGGCGATCTCCGGCGTGATGCTTTTATCGGGGGGCTGCTGCATCAGGCGCAACGTCTGCTGGATGCGGCGTTCGGAGACGAGGCTTAGAAAAGGAGATTGTTCGAGTTGAACGGCCAAACCCTGACGCAGTGTGTCGTCGAACACAGACTCGTTGGTACGATTGGCAAAGTCGGCGAGGACGATGGTGTCTTTGGCATTCAAAGCGGCCGCGCGACGCGGATAGAAGTGCAAACCCACAGCCACAATCGCGATGGCCAGGAGTCCGGTAACGGCAAGCCTCCAGCGTTTGCGCGCCATGCGCTTGAGACGCCAACTGGTGCGGCTGGCAGCGCCCGCAGGGCTGGAGATGCGGTCCGCGGTCCCTTGCCGGAGACGTTGGAGATCGGCGCGGATGTCTGCAGCTTTCTGGTAGCGCAGCTTACGATCTTTCTCGAGCGCGATGCTGATGATCTCTTCCAGCTCCGATGGAACTTGTTTGTTCAGACGAGCGGGGGGTGCGGGTGGCTTGTTGAGAATCGCTTCATGAACAACGGCGGCGGTATTCCCAGGGAAGGCAAGGCGGCCTGTGGCCATTTCATAGAGGACCGCGCCGAAGGAAAACAGGTCAGTGCGCGTATCGAGCTCTTCGCCGCGAGCTTGCTCAGGTGACATATAGGCGATAGTGCCTACAGTTGATCCGGGACTCGTGAGTAGAGCGGTTTCTTCCGCTGTTGGCATTGTGGAAACGCCTTCGTCACTCGAGACGCGCTTGACCAAACCAAAATCGAGGATCTTGACGTGGCCCTGCTTAGTAACGAAGATGTTAGCCGGCTTTATGTCGCGGTGAATGATTCCGGCGGAATGGGCTGTAGCGAGGGCATCGGTGATTTCGATGCTAAGGTCGAGAAGCTGATCAAGGGGCAATGGCTTGTGGGAGATGAGGTGCCTCAGCGTGAATCCATCGAGGTACTCCATGGCAATGAAGCGATAGCCCTCTTCGATATTGGCGTCGTAGATGGTGCAGATGTTGGGATGGTTGAGGGCGGAAGCGGCTTGCGCTTCGCGCTGGAAACGTTCGAGGGCCAAGACATCTTGGGCCATGTCGCCCATGAGGAATTTCAGGGCGACCATGCGGTGCAGGCGGATGTCCTCCGCCTTGTAAACGACGCCCATGCCGCCACCACCGAGCTTATCAAGGATGCGGTAATGCGAGATGGTTTGGCCGATGAGCGATGAGGAGTCCGCCATTTAGCGCACATCTTAGGTTGCGCAGGAGGGCAAGTCAACGAAAAAAACTCTTGCAAAACCGAACACAAAAGCTCTTACCAGTCATTTTGTCTTTTGGTAGCCCAAGTAGCCCAACTGAGGGACCGAAAATCAGCGTGTTTCCCGATAAGCGACACCAAACAAGGCATTTAGATTTTGCATTCTTCGGCTGTTAACCGAAGGGTTGCCTCCGGCTGCTCCAATTGGAATCCATTTGAGAACTTCTAAAAACGACAAAAGGCCGCCAATTTGTGCGTTTTTAACATGCCGAGGGTTGTCATCAAAAGAGGAATTGATTCCTATTCGAATGCTCCGTCGCAGTTTGGGGAATGAGGGCTCAAGTCTTTGGCGGCCATCGCGGTAAGGTCCGCCCCGGAAAATGCGTGGGGTCTAAGTCTTCCAAGTGCGTGACATTGATGATGTTGTCCAACGCTAAGTCGATTGTGGGATACCGAACACCGCGAGGGTATTTATCGCCGCGATCTCCGGAGATCGTAGTGGTCAGAAACGGCCATAGCGTGACGGCGTAGCTCAGGGGAGGTGCGCTGGGGTCGGCGAAGTCTGTCCCGGCGCAGACCAAACCGCAGAGCCGACCATCTCCATCTACTACGATTCCCCCACTCATGCCGTGAGCGAACTTGGCATGCACTTCAAAGCAAGGGAAATTTAGCATGCCAGTGTCTCTCCTGACTTCGAAAATCTGGCCGACGTATCCGGCTGAGGTAGTTGGCTTGTCGTTGATGTCAATGTGCGGGTTACCGCTGGGTCCGATAGAAGGCCTAACCACTGATTCTCGGTAACCAAAGGCAACGACTTTCTGTCCTGTTGGCGGAGGTGTCGCACGCACGCGCGGGGAAACCCAGCTAATGGGCAGGATCGGGGTCTGATGCGCTGTCTAGTGCGAGATGAAGTATGGCGATGTCAGTGTTGGTCATCCACAATTGCGCGACGTTCCAGAACCTGTAATGGGGACCGGGTAGGACTTGCAATAACTGAAGTTGACCCCTGCTGACCTCAAGCTTATCTCCGACCTGGCTAACGGTTGACAGTCTCAACGCTTGTTCGACAACATGCCGTGCAGTTAACGCGAGATAGCTACCGATGAGCGAAGCAGTACCGAGCAAATGTAGTTCCCAATTCGGAAAAGCGATCAAAACTCGCATTGCAACCGCTTCAACTGCTCCCCCGGGCGGCGTATCGTTGAAAATCGGGACTTTCGGAAGATTGTGACGCATACCAACTCTCACTGAACCTGCTAGATGCCTCGGGTGTCGTGGTGAGCGCGGAAGGACCAACCAATTTCGTGTAACCAACGTCCAGCAGTGTTGAGGACTCCTGTTACTCGAAATGTTTCCAGACCCACGAACGTTTTTCGCAGTCGATTCCCGACCACGGCAAGGCGTCCTGACAGCGGACCTCAATCACCCCCACAGCCGGGCGAATGATTGCGGCCACATCCCGCAGAAGCAAAAGAGGCAAATACTCGCGGTGGTCGTGCCCCATATCCAAATCAATATGGCCAACGTCACTCAGAGATGCCGCAAACATGATTCAGCCCCAATCTCACTTCCCAACGCAGAACTCTCACTAAACTCTCACCGAACAGGACGAAAGCGCCCTAATTTTGTCTAACGCAACCTAACGTAACTCGTTGAAAATCCGCATAAACACTGGTTGTTTTCTTCATCCTAAGTCTTGCGCGTCTGCCAGTTCCGCCACTCCCGCACGCTCAGTATTTGATAATACTTGGATTGCGGTGAGTTTGACCAGTCAGGAAGATTCCGGCGCACATTCACCTGGTGTGTTGTCGCGGAAGTTCCTTGTATTTGTCTTTAGGAGGCCGGGGCTTTCAGCCCCGCGTAGCGCCTGAGGCGCTGCACCTTTGGAGTGCGGCGGCTCGCCGCCGCTTTCCCACCCGACACCTCGCACCTGGGAGGGCACGGCTTCAGCCGTGCCCCACCCAGAACCGTACCAATACCCCAAGCCTATGCCACCAGGCCAGGAGGTCAGGCCAGGAGGTCTGGACGCGCGGTCCTCATTCCACTAGCATGCTGGCAATTTCCTGGGCGAGTGAGGTGGCTATGGATGCGAAGCAAGAATTTACGCTGTACTGGATGAAAGTAGGCAGACAAGTGTTGCTGGGACCGGATACCAAAGCGCAGTTGGAGGAGTGCGACAGGGACATCAAAGAAGTCGAAGATTGGATAGCAAGTGGCAATCCAGGAGTGCCGCCAAGATTTTGCGCAACCTTAAGCCCTCCTAAGCCTGTGAATCATGATTCGCTCGATGGACTGAAATGCGAAAGGTGCGGGATAGAGAAAATCTATTGGGAGCATTTCCCTGATTGCAGTAGGTTTAAGCCTTTAGCAAATGATGTGCGGATGGCGTTTCAGGCCATGAGCAAACGCCACCCCGAGTCGCCCCGGTCTAGCCTGCTTCGAGACCTTGGTCTGCGGTATACCAAAATTGAGAGGATTCTTGAAAAAGAGGAAAAAGGAATAGCCACTCCTGAAGAAATGAAAGAGGCGCGCATATTAGAGACAGAACTTAGGGCAGAATGGGCTCCCAATTCTAGGGGCGAATCACCTTTACAGTTGAAAAGAGTAAAGTTATCGCCTAAGGCTCGAATGCTCAGGATCAGGAATCTGCCCCTATTGTGATCGGGCTATTGTTTCTCCCCTGCTTTCCCGCGCTTCTGCAAGGGCCGCGAGCGTTCCAACAGAATGAATCGCAGCTCTCAGTGAAAATCGTGGGATTGCATCTCGGCGTTTGCTGTGTGCAACGGCTCGACGGTTCTGGCTTTCACCGATACGACTCCATCTTGATTTTGCAGGACACCAGAAATGATCAGGAACGAATGGTGCACCACGGTCGTGTGTCTCTCGTCGAAGAGTTGCGGCGTAATGATGATGTTCGCAACGCCGGTTTCATCTTCCAGGCTTAGAAACACAAATCCCTTGGCCGTGCCGGGGCGCTGCCGAGCGATCACAGCGCCGGCCACGCGCACGAATTTGCCATCAGCAAAAGACGGCAGTTGAACGGCCGGAGAAACTCCCTGCCGCTGCAAAGCGTTTCGCTGATAGGCCATAGGATGAAGCCCAATGGTCACGCCAGTGCCGCGAAAATCGGCGTTCAGCCGTTCTTCCGGGTTCATGCAGTCAAGCGGCGACGATTCGTGATTCTCCGTTAACGATTGCCCGGCCAGCAGCGGCCCCGACCAGCGGCTGGACCGCTCCACTTGCCATAGAGCATCGCGGCGGTGAAATCCCTTTTTGCCGGAAATAAAATTCAGCGCGCCCACGGCCGCAAGCACGCGGAACTCATCCTTGCGAATTTCGGGAACGCGCTGTTTTAAATCTTCAATCGAATCGAACGGACGAATGCGGCGCTGCTCGCAAATTTGCAGCGCGACTTCCTTTCGCAATCCCTTCACATAACGCAGACCAATGCGCACGCGAAGGCCCTCCGGCGTATCTTCCAGCAGGCAATCCCAATCGGAGCTGGCCACGTCAATGGGCTTGAAGCGCAATCCATGTCGCTGCGCATCCTTTATCAGTGTGGCGGGCTGGTAGAAGCCCATCGGCTGGTTGTTGAGCATGGCGGCCGTAAAAGCCGCCAGATAATGGCATTTCAGAAACGCGCTGGCATAAGCGATCAACGCGAAACTGGCCGCGTGCGATTCGGGGAATCCGTATAACGCAAAGGAAGTGATGGAACGAACGATCTTGTCCTGGGTCTCTCCCGTGATTCCGTTATTTTCCATTCCGCGGCGAAGCTTGATTTCCACTTCTTTCATGCGCGCTTCAGAGCGCTTGAATCCAAAGGCCCGGCGAAGTTCCTCCGCTTCACCGCCAGAAAATCCTGCGGCAATCATGGCAATGCGCAAAAGCTGTTCCTGGAAAAGAGGCACACCCAACGTGCGCGCCAGCGTGGATTCCAGCGAAGGATGCAGGCTTTCGACAGCTTCGCGGCCCAGGCGCCGGTTCAAATACGGATGCACCATTTTCCCGACGATCGGCCCGGGACGAATGATGGCTACCTGCACCACGATATCGTAGAAACATTTTGGCCTCAGCCGGGGCAGGCACGACATTTGCGCGCGGCTTTCCACCTGGAACATGGCGATAGTGTCGGCGCGTTGCAGCGCGGAATACACCGCGGGATCATTGGCAGGCAAGCGGCCAAGGTCGATCTCTTCGCGATAGTGCTCACGAATCAGCCGCAGCGAATCTTCCAGCACCGCCATCATTCCCAAGCCCAGCAAATCGATTTTCACGATGCCCATATCCGCGCAATCTTCTTTGTCCCATTGCACCACCACGCGCCCCGGCATCGTGGCGGGCTCCAGCGGCACCACGGAGTCGAGTTGCCCCTGGCAAACCACCATGCCGCCGGAGTGCTGCCCCAAGTGTCGCGGCAAATCTTGAATTTTCTGGCACAACTCGAAAAACTTTTGGATGCGATGCTGCTGCAGGTCGAGCCCCGCGTCCTGAAACTGCCGCGTCAACGTATCTTTTGAATCGGTGTACTCCCACGCGCCCACCAGACTGGCCAGCCGATTCAAAGTTTCCGGATCAAACGACAAAACTTTGCCGATTTCCCGCGCCGCGGAACGGCCACGGTAGGTAATCACGTTCGCGGTCATGGCTGCGCCCAGCTTTCCATAGCGCTGGTAAACATATTGGATGGTGCGCTCGCGCTGGTCGCCGCTGGGAAGGTCCAGATCGATGTCGGGCCATTCGCCGCGCTGCTCCGACAGAAAGCGCTCGAACAGAAGTTCCATGCTGACTGCATCGACAGCAGTGATTCCCAGCGAGTAGCACACCGCGCTGTTGGCAGCGGAGCCGCGGCCCTGCACGAGAATGTTATTTTCGCGGCAGAAGCGAACGATGTCCCAAACAATCAGGAAATATCCGGCCAGATCCAGTTTTTCGATCACCGCCAGCTCGCGATTGATCTGCTGCACGGCTTTTTCATTTCCCGTTCCGTAGCGGTGCACCATGCCTTCCCACGTTCGCGCGCGCAGAAATGCAATCTGCGATTCGTTGTCGGGCGTGGGATACACCGGGAATTGGTAGCCCAGATCTTTCAGTGTGAATTTCAGCCGCGACGCCAGTTCCACCGTGTTGGCAATCGCTTCCGGCAGATCGGCAAACAGAGCGGACATTTGCGCCGGCGACTTCAGGTAGCGTTCGGAGTTGCAAGACAGCAGCCGACCGGCATTGGCCAGCACGCGGTGGTGGCGCAGGCAAGAGAACACGTCCAGGATTTCACGCTGGTCAGGCGTGGCGTAACAAACACCGTTGGTGGCCAGCAGCGGAAGTTGCAACGAGCGAGCGAGCGCAATGGCGGCTTGATTGCGCCGCTCCTCTTCCAGTGAAAAATGGCGCTGTACTTCCACGTAAACATTGTCGCGGCCAAAAAACGCGCAAAGCTCGCGAAGGCATTTTGCGGCTTGCTCGGCGCCGCCGGTGCGCAACGCGTGCGCCAATGGCCCTTCATCGCCTCCGGTCAGGCAGATCAAGCCGTCCTTTGCTTCTCGCAATTCGTCCAGATCGATCGCGCCCTCGCCTTTTTTTGTGCGCAACTTCATGCGCGTGATCAGCCGGCAAAGGCTTTGATAGCCCTGGCGCGAAGCGACCAGCAAGCAATAGCGTCCTCCCGTTGTTGAGGTAACCTCGGCGCCGATATGCGCGGTCAGTTCCAGTTTTTTTGCCGCCAGGTAAAACCGCGGCGCGCCGTACAAGCCATCGCGGTCCAGCAAAGCCATCGACGGCATGCCATGCGCCGCAAAAGCGCGAACCAGGTCTTCGGGCGTGCATGCGCCTTCCAGAAAGCCTAAAAGCCGAGCGTGCGTGCAGTTCGATGTACATTAATCGTATGCGCCCAATACGAACCATTTTTTCTGCCGCGAATCGAAACAAATGCGATAGAAACCTTGCGACGGCGGAGTTTCGTAGGGGAAATTAACTTCCACGTCCCAGGCGTCCTGCTGCCACGGATTGTCTTCCCACCAATCGCCCGACGTGCGCCAAGGTCCGGAAGCGTGCAGGACCTCTCCGGAACGGCCTAAAAATGCGACGTTTGTGGGGCGTCCTCCACGCAAGTTCACTTTCGTGAAAACGGGCGGACGATAAGCCCGGAATCCCACTTTCGTTTCCATTGTTCCACCGCGATCGAGTGATTGCGCGGACGCGGATGCCACGGAAAATTTGTGCATGCGAAAGGAATCCGGGCGATGCGAATCCATCA
>CAVZWC010000007.1:0-429511 GCA_963778855.1 uncultured Gammaproteobacteria bacterium
CCCTCCGACCCGCAGGTCATCTACGTCGGTACCGGCCAGCCCGAGGAGCGTTACGACGTCGGCGCCGGCAATGGCGTGTACCGCTCCGCCGACGGCGGCAACAGCTGGCAGTCGGTGGGCCTGCCGGAATCACGCCACATCGGCGCGGTCTACGTCGACCCGCGCAACGCGGATGTGGTCATGGTCGCGGCGCTGGGTCACCTCTACGGCAAGAACGAGGAGCGCGGCGTGTACCGCTCGGAAGACGGCGGCAGGCACTGGACGCGCGCGCTCTACGTGGGCCCGGACACCGGCGCCGTGGACATCGCCGCGGATCCAGCCGACCCCGATCATCTCTACGCCAGCACCTGGACGTCGCGCCACTGGCCGTGGCTCAGCTATTTCACGCCGTCGCTGGGAGCAGGCAGCGGCATCCACGAATCGCGCGACAACGGCAGCACCTGGACGCGCGTTCCGGGCAAGGGCCTGCCGGAGGGTGACCTCGGTCGCATCGGGCTCGCCGTAGGCCACACCACGACGGGCACGCGCATCTACGCCAGCGTGATTGCGCGCGCAGATGAAGGCAGCGGCCTGTACCGCTCGGACGATGGCGGTGCGAACTGGAGCCGCGTCAGCGAGGCGCGCTCGGTGGTCAGCTCCTACTTCAGCCGCCTGACGCTCGACCCGCACGACGCCGGCACGGTCTACATCGTCGGGCAGTCCATCAAGAAATCCACCGACGGCGGCAAGACCTTCACGATCGTGCGCGGCTCGCCGGGCGGCGACGACTACCACCACCTGTGGATCAATCCGGCGCACCCGGAACGCATGGTGGCCGCGTCCGACCAGGGCACGGTGGTCAGCGTGAACGGCGGCGCCAGCTGGAGCAGCTGGTACAACTCGCCAACCGGGCAGTTCTATTACCTCGCGGCCGACAACGACTTCCCCTACCGCGTCTATTCCGGCCAGCAGGACAGCGGCACGGTGGCCATCGCCAGCCGCAGCGACTACGGTGCCATCGGCTGGCGCGACTGGACGCCGGTGGGCGGCGATGAGCGCGACTTCGACATTCCCGATCCGCAGGACGCCAACATCGTCTACGCCACCGGGCTCGGCGGGCGGCTGTCGCGCTGGGACCGGCGCACCGGCGCGGTGCAGAACATCACGCCCTGGCCGGTGGTCAGCTACGGCCGCCGGCCCACGGATTTCCGCTACCACTACTCCTGGTTCACGCCCATCGCCTTCGGCACGCAGCCGCCCTACCCGCTGTACTTCGCCACGCAGAAGCTGCTGCGCTCGACCGACCGCGGGCTGCACTGGCAGGAAATCAGCCCGCAGCTTTCGCACCGTGATGCGGATTTCACCGCCTGCAGCGGCGACCTGCAGCCACCGGCCGCGCGCAGCTGCGGCTACGGCGTCATCTACAGCATCGCGCCGGGGCCGCAGGACAATGACGAAATCTGGGCCGGCACCGACGACGGCGTGGTGCAGCTCACGCGCGACGGCGGCCGCAGCTGGCACGACATCACGCCGCCGGGCGTGCAAGCCGTGGGCGAAGATCGCGCGCATCGACGTTTCACCGCTGGCGCGCGGCACGGCCTATATCGCGGTGGACAATCACCGCCAGGACGAATACGCGCCGCACGCCTGGCGCACGCGCGACTACGGCGCCACCTGGACCGACATCTCGGCCGGACTCCCGGCCGGATCCTTCGTCAACGTGGTGCGCGCCGACCCGCAGCGCGCGGGGCTGCTGTATGCAGGCACCGATCTGGGCGTACAGGTGTCGTTCGATGACGGCGCGCACTGGCAAGCGCTGCAGCTCAACCTGCCGCCCGCCTGGTACAACGACCTGCTGGTGCACGGCAACGACCTGATCGCCGCCACCCAGGGCCGCGCGCTGTGGGTGCTCGACGATGTCTCGCGCCTGCGCCAGCTCGGCGCGGACAGCAGCACCGCGACGCGCCTGTTCACGCCGGCGCCGGCGTTGCGCTGGCGCAGCAACCAGAACAAGGATACGCCGCCGCCGGCGGAATCGCCGCTCGGCACCAACCCGCCCGAGGGCGCGATCATCGATTATCTCATTGGCCCCGGAACGCACGGCGAAGTGGCGCTCGAGATCCGCGACCACGACAACCGCCTGGTGCGGCGCTATTCCAGCGCCGAGCTGCCCGAGAAGCTGCCAGCGGAGCGCTACTTCGCCGCGGACTGGCTCAAACCCGAGCGGGTCCTGGCGGCGGAGCCGGGCGCACACCGCTTCGTCTGGGATCTGCGCTACCCGCGACCGCGCGCCAGCACGTACAAGTACAGCATTTCCACCTCGCGAGCGGCGGGCACACCGACCGAGCCACGCGGACCGCTGGTGTTGCCGGGCGATTACCGGTTGACGCTCATCGCCGGCGGCGAGCGGCACGAAGCGACGCTGGTGGTGAGCATGGATCCGCGCGTCCAGGCCACCACGGCCGAGCTGCAGGCGGCGCTCGATTTCTCGCACCAATACGGCCCGGCACTGGACGAGATCTGGCGCAACCATCGGGAAATCGACACGCTGCGCGACGGCAATCGCTGCGCAGCTGAAGATCGCTCCCGGCCGGCGACCGCGCTGCGCAAGCCGCTGCAGGCGCTCAGGGCACGCACCGAGGCCTGGTCGAGCGGCGAGGCGGAACACACGCTAAATCTCAATTTCATCAACGAGACGCTCGCCGACGTGATTATCGACGTCCAGGGGAGCGACCGCGCGCCGACCGAGGCGCAGCGCACGGCTGCAGCGGACTGCGTGCAGCGTGCGCGCCAGGTGGCGAACCAATGGCGGCAGCTGCGCGAGCGGAACTCAGCTCGCTCAACCGGCAACTGCGCCAGGGCGGGTACCGGGAACTGACGATCCCGCCGCCCGACCAGCTGGGCCCCGGACAGCCCGACGAGGGCACCGAGCTGCCCTGAACTACCCCGCCCCGCAGCCGCCGTCGTCCAGGCGGCTGCTGCTTGCAATACGAATATTTCCACATAAAATATTTCTGAGTGTAATTCATCGACGGGAGCGGCCTGCTTGGACCGGATCGACATTATCGAGCGCGGCATGCAGCGCACGGCCCGTCTCCTGCCGGGCCTGCCGGTAACCGAGGCGCTGCTGTCCCGGGTCATCATCCTCATGGCCCGCGTGATGACTGCGCACGTCGATGAAGTCATCAGCCCCTACCAGCTCACCGACGTCGAATTCCGCACGCTGCTCATGCTGTTTTCCGCAGGCGACGATGTCGCCTGCGCGCGCGACCTGTGCGCCGGCCTGGCGCAGAGCCCGGCCAGCATGACGCGCATCGGTGACAGCCTGGTGGCGCGCAGGCTCATCACGCGCATGCTCAGCGACCAGGATCGGCGGCGCATGGACATCAAGATCACGCCGCAGGGCGCGGCGCTGGTGCGCGAGGTGCTGCCGCGCATGTTCGACTACACCAGCGGGCTGTACCAGGATTTCACCACGGCCGAGAAGAGCCGCCTGCTGGCCGACCTGAAGAAACTGTTCGCCCGCATCACCGCGGATGATCCCAGCGTGGACGATCCCACTGCCGTCGATCACTCACAGTCATGAAGCCGCGGCGAATCATGGCGGCACTCGCCGCGCTTGTCCTGGCAGGCTGCGCGAGCGTGAAGCCCGCCGCGCCCCCGCCACTGCTGCTCGAGGCACCTGTGGCCGGTACCACCCTGCCTGCGGGCGGCCAGTGGCCTGCTTCCGAATGGTGGCGGCGATACCAGGATCCCACCCTCGACCAGCTGGTCACGACCGCCTTGGGCGACAGCCCGACGCTGGCCATCGCGCACGCGCGCTTCGACACGGCCCGCGAACAGGTGCGCGCCACGGCGGCAGCGAGCGGCGCCCAGCTCGGCGTGGATGCGCGCGTCGAGCGGCAGCGCCTGAGCGACAACGGCCTGATCCCGCCCGCCTTCCTCGGCTTCAGCTGGTATACGCAGGCCGACCTCGGCCTGGCCGCGACCTACACCTTCGACTGGTGGGGCAAGCAGCGCGCCAGCGTCGAGGCCGCCACCGACGAAGAGCGCGCAGCCCAGGCCAACCATGCGGCTGCGGCCCTGGCGCTGTCCGGCGCCGTGGTGGACAGCTATTTCGGCTGGCAGGCCGACCAGGCACGCCTCGGCCTGCTGCAGGAACGAATCGCCACACTGACACGCCTCGATGCCATCGCCGTGTTGCGCCAGCGCGCGGAACTCGACGGCGCCGACGACCAGCACCGCGCCGATGCCGACCTCGCTGCTGCGCGCGGGCAACTGGCGGCTATGCAGGGTTCAGCGCAAATGCGCCTGGTGGCGCTGGCCGCGCTGAGCGGCCATTCGGTCGCACAACTGCCGCCGCTGGAAGCGAAGCCCCTGCCCGTGCTGCCGGCGGCCGTCCCGGACCACATCAGCCTCGACCTGCTGGCTCGTCGACCGGACATCGCCGCGAGCCGGTGGCGCGTCGAGGCTGCGCAGCGGCGGCGGCACGTGGCCGAGGCCCAGTACTACCCGGATATCACGGTAAGCGGCCTGCTCGGGCTGCAGAGCATCGACATGGACAAGATCCTCGAATCCGGCAACGCCACGCCGCACCTTGGCATTGCGATACACCTGCCGCTGTATGACAACGGCCTGCGCGCTGCACAGCTCGATGCGGCCGACACTGAGATTGCAGCGGCCGTCGCCACCTACAACGATACCGTCATCGCCGCGGCGCGCGAGCTGGCCGGCAGCGTCGTGGCCGGCAACCAGGCCGCGGCCCAGCGCACGCAGCAGCTCGAACAGCTGCAGGCCGCGAACGCCCTGCAGCGCAGCGCCGCAGCGCGCGCCACGCAGGGCCTGACGGACGCGCGCCCGGCGCTGAACGCACAGTTCGCGGTGCTGCTGCAGCGCGACGCCGTCGTGCAGCTCGATGCGGCGGCCCTGTCCTCTGATTCCGCCCTGCAGCGCGCACTCGGCGGTGGCTACGGGGAATCCTCCAGCGTCGCCCGGGCGGACCAGCAGCCGTGAGCACGACTACCACCAGCGAAGCACCCGCCAACGGCAAGCGTCGCCGCATCATGACGATCGTGGCCGCGAGCTTTGCGGCGCTGGGCCTGGTGTGGTTCATCGTCTGGTTCCTGGTCCTGTCGGAGCGCGAGCGCACCGACGATGCGTACGTCAGCGGCAACCAGCTTACGGTGAGCGCGCAGCTGGCCGGCACCGTGGTGGGCGTGTTTGTCAACAACACCGACCTGGTCAGGGCTGGCCAGGTGCTGGTGCGGCTCGATCCGACTGACGCAGACACGGCGCTGCACCGCGCAGGCGGCACGCTGGCGCAGGCCGTGCGCCAGGTGCGCGAGCAACAGGCCCAGAGCGGCCAGTACCAAGCCCTGGTCCGCAGCCGGCAGATCGAGCTTACCCGCGCGCAGGCCGACCTCATCCGACGCTTGCCGCTGCTTGCGGAGCAGGCCGTGGCCTCCGAAGAGGTCCGGCACGCCGAGCAATCGGTCGCGCTCGCGCGCGCCAACCTCGCGCAGGCGCAAGGTCAGCTGGCGGCGGCGCGCGCACTCGTTGGCGGCACTGCAGTGCGCGACAACCCCGAAGTTCTCGTGGCGCTGGCGGCCTATCGCGACGCCTGGGTGAATGCCAGCCGCGATGCGATCGTGGCGCCGGTGAGCGGCTACGTCGCGCAGCGCGCCGTGCAGCTCGGAGCGCATGTGCAGCCGGGCGAGGCCCTGCTCAGCGTCATTCCGCTGCAGGACTTGTGGGTCGAGGCCAATTTCAAGGAAGGCCAGCTGCGCCACCTGCGCCTCGGCCAGGCCACCGAAGTGCGCAGCGACCTGTACGGCGGCAGCGTGCTGTTCCACGGCAAGCTGACCGGCGTGGCCGCGGGCACCGGTGCGGCATTCTCGCTGCTGCCCGCCCAGAACGCCTCGGGCAACTGGATCAAGGTCGTGCAGCGCGTGCCCGTGCGGGTATCACTGTCCTCAGAGGATCTGGCGCGGCACCCGCTGCGCATCGGCCTTTCCACCACGGTCACGGTCGATACCCATGACCGCAGCGGCGCCGTGCTGGCGGCTGTGCCGAGCACCGACGCCGGCGCCCGCACCGATGTGTACGCCGCCGACCTCGAGCGCGCCAATGCCTCGGCCGAGGAGATCATCGCCCGCAATCTCGACGGCGCGCGCTGACGCGCGCCCGACGCCAGGGCCGCTCACGTGACCGCTGCCGAGCCGCGCGACCAATTCGGCGAATACCTGCCGCTGCACGGCCTGAACCTGGTGTTGCTGACCATCGCCGTGTCGATCGCATCGTTCATGGAAATCCTGGACATGACGATCGTCAACGTGTCGGTGCCCTCGATCGCGGGCAGCCTCGCAGTGAGCCCCTCGGAGGGCACCTGGGCCGATCAGCTCCTACATGCTCGCGGCGGCCGTGGTGCAGCCGCTGACCGGCTGGATCGGCCGGCAGTACGGCGAGGTGCGCACCTTCGTCAGTTCGGCGCTGCTGTTCGTGTTGTTCTCGGCGCTGTGCGGGCTGGCCACCAGCATGCCGATGCTGATCGCCGGCCGCCTGGTCCAGGGGCTGGTGTCGGGACCGATGATGTCGGTGGGCCAGGCGCTGCTGCTGCGCAACTATCCGGTGAAGCTGCGCGGCCTGGCGCTCGGCCTGTGGGCCATGGTGGTGATCATCGCGCCGATCTTCGGACCGATCATGGGCGGCTGGATCACGGACAACCTGTCCTGGCCCTGGCTGTTCTACATCAACGTCCCGGTCGGCATTCTCGCCGCGCTGATCATCGGCATCATCCTGCGGCGCCGCGAATCGACGCGCATGAAGACACCGATCGACGCCGTCGGTCTCGCACTGCTGGTGATCGGCGTGGGCAGCCTGCAGTTCATGCTCGACAACGGCAATGAAAAGGATTGGTTCGGCTCGGTCGAAATCGTCACCGCTGCAGTCATCGCCGTGGTGGCGATCGGGCTGATGATTCCCTGGGAACTGACCGACCGGCATCCGGTGGTCGACCTGCACCTGTTCCAGCGCCGCAATTTCCTGGTCGGCTGCCTCGACATCGCCGTGGCCTATTTTGCCTTCATGGGCGTCAACATCATGTTTCCGCTGTGGCTGCAGACCACGCTGGGCTACACCAGCACCTGGGCGGGTCTCGCCATGGCGCCGGTGGGCATACTCGCGCTGGTGCTCGCGCCGTTCATCGGCCGCAACCTGCATCGCATCAACCTGCGCGCGGCCGCGACCTTCGCCTTCCTGCTGTTCGCCGTCAACATCTGGTGGATCGCCGGCCTCAACGATACGGCCGCGTTTCGCCAGCTCGCCCTGCCGCGCCTGTTCCAGGGCATCGGCGTGCCGCTGTTCTTCCTGCCGCTGAACACGATCATCATGTCGGGAGTGGGTCCCGCCGAACTCGCCTCGGCCGCCGGCCTCAGCAATTTCATCCGCACGCTGTCCGGCAGCTTCGTCGACGGCGGTGAGCGTGTTCCTCTGGAACACGCGCACCGACTACCACCACGCCGTGCTCACCGAGCACATCCGCCCCGATTCGCCGGCGTGGGCGTCCTTCCAGCACGCGCTCGCCGGCCACGGCGTCGGCGCAACCGCCACCTACGAATACACGGATCGCCTGATCACGCAGCAGGCCATGACGCTCGGCGTCAACGACGTATTCTACCTGCTGGCACTGGCGTTCCTGGTGCTGATTCCCTTCGTCTGGTTCGCACGCCCGCCGTTTGGCGCGCCGGGAACCGGCGGCGCCCATTGAGCCACCATCAATAGGTGAACAGCAGCGCCGCGTACCATGAATACTGGTGCTCGGCGGCCGCGTTCTGCAGGCCGCCGCTACCGTAGGCAAGCAGGTGGAGATGTTCGCTCGCGTCAAAGCGCAGCCCGACGCCGGCCAGCGTCGTGGCGCGCGCGTCCGATGAATCCGCCCCCTGGTGATACAGCTCCGCGCCGAGCTGGGTGCGCGCACTGACCTGCTTTGCCAGCACCCAGCCGGCAAAGCAGTAATTGCGCGCCGCGCCGCCGTGGTTGATGACGCAGCCACCGCCGCCAAAGGTCGACCACCGGCCGGAGTCGCGCCCCACCCACAGGGGCAGCTGGTACGAGGCGTGCTGCTCGCCGACCGCGGACGAAGCGCTGGCCAGGAACACCCGCGGAAAGACCGCGACATCCCAGCCGTCGTCGCGTTGGTGCAGGA
This sequence comes from uncultured Gammaproteobacteria bacterium, assembly GCA_963778855.1. GTDB lineage: Bacteria > Pseudomonadota > Gammaproteobacteria > Steroidobacterales > Steroidobacteraceae > FEN-1191. The sequence goes on from CAVZWC010000007.1 coordinate 8,183, forward strand.
AGCGGTACTTCGCGGCCAGCTCGATATTGGCCAAAGCTGTGGATGACGCCGCGCCGCGCGGCTGATCGCGGCTGACCGGCAACACGGCGGTCAGCTGCAGGTCGCGCGCGCCGCCGTAGTTGAAATCGATACCCGCATCCGCACTCGTGCCGGCACTGTTGCGCACGCTGGTCGGCGAATCCGTAGATCTCGTAGTGCCGCTCATCGGTCGGCACCGGATCATCGGTGTAATACGGCGGCCCGGCCCATGCGGTCGCGGCCAGCAGCGGGCCGGCAGCGTGGCCAGCAGCGGCAGCGCGCCGAGCGCCATGCGCGCAGCACGCAATCAGTGGGCCCTTTTCGCCGCTCGCTGTGGGACCAGCACGATGCACCCGACGATGAATGCCGCCAGCGCCACGGAGGCGGTGTATCGGCTCAGCGCCAGGCCGCCATGCGCCACGGGCTTGTCGAGGAAATCGCCCAGCACCGCGCCGAGCGGCCGCGTCAGCACGAACGCCGCCCAGAACAGCAGCGTGCGCGACAGCCTCGTGAGGAAATACGCCGCCGCCACCAGCGCCAGCAGCGCGCCGAACACTGCTGCGCTGCCGAGGTAGCCCATTCCCGCCGAGTCCGCGGTCCAGTCGCCGAGCGCCGTGCCGAGCGTCTGCGAGAACATGATCGTCATCCAGTAGAAACCTTCGGCCTGCGGCGAGGCGATGCTGTCGATCGACACCGAACCCAGGGTGCGATGCCAGGCCAGCAGCGAGCAACACAGCAGCACGAGCAACAGGCTGCTGCCGCCGGCATAGCCGATGCCCAGTGAGCGATCGGCGAAATCGGCAAGCGTCGTGCCGACAGTGGTCGTCGCGATGATCGTTGCCCAGTAGAGCGCCGGGCGAAAGCGCGTGGTCGCGACCTGGATGGCCACGAACACCACGAAGATGGCGGCGAAGATCGCCGTGCCGACCAGGTACCCCAGGTTCATCGACATCGAGACCGCATCGCCCCCTGTCTCCCCGAGGGTGGTGGCGGCAATCTTCATGATCCAGAAGGTCAGCGTGACCTCCGGCACCTTGCTGGCCCGCATGACGGCTGGATCGTTCAATAGTGCTCCGCTGTCGGGATTGATTCCCTGCCTGGCGATACTCGCCGATGGTCTCACCGCGATCAAGGCAAAAGCAGCCGCGGGTTGCCGCGCGCCGCCATGCGGCCGACAATGCCCGGCAGCCACATCTCGCCAGCCAGGGACCAGCCGCCAATGCGCAGCCTTTGCCTTATTCTGCTTTGCCTGGCTGCCTTGCCGGCCCGCGCAGACGAGCTGACCATCGCCCGGATTTTCGGCGACCCGGCATTATCCGGCCCCACGCCGCGGTCGGTGCAGGTTTCGCCCGACGGCAGGCGCGTCGGCTTGCTGCGCGGTCGTGACGATGACCAGCGCCAGCTCGATTTCTGGTCTTACGATGTGGCCGATGGCGTGCTGAAGCGGCGCATCGACTCGAAGCAGCTCGCGCCGGCCGAACAGCTGTCCGACGCCGAGCGCGCACGGCGCGAGCGCGAGCGCATCGCCGACTATCACGGCATCGTCGACTACAAGTGGGCGCCGGACGGCCACCATGTGCTGTTCACGCTCTCGGGGAGCCTGTACCTGTTCGACCTGGATGCGGCGGCGGCCAAGCCGCTGCGCCAGCTCACGCACGGCGGCGCACCGGTCATCGATCCACAGCTGTCGCCGGGCGGGCGCTACGTTTCATTCGTGCGCGACCAGAACCTCTGGGTCATCGAGCTTGCCAGCGGCGTAGCAGGGCAACTGACGCACGATGGCGGCGGCGCCGTGCACAATGCCGAGGCCGAGTTCGTGGCGCAGGAGGAGATGGAGCAGTCGAGCGGCTACTGGTGGGCCCCGGACGACTCGGCGATTGCCTACAAGCGCTTCGATGAAAGCGCTGTGCCGATCGCACATCGCTTTGAGGTCTACGCCGACGGCGTCGAAGTGGTCGAGCAGCGCTACCCTGCGGCCGGCGATCCGAACGTCACTGTGCAGCTCGGCATCGTGGCGCCCGCCGGCGGCGACACGCGCTGGGTGGACCTGGGTGCGGACCGAGACATCTACCTCGCCCGCGTCAACTGGACGCCAACCGGCAAGTCACTGGCCTTCCAGCGACTGGCGCGCGATCAGCACAAGCTTGACCTCGTCCTGGCTGACGTGGCCACCCTCAAGGAGCAGCTGCTGCTCACAGAGACCTCGAAGACCTGGGTGAATCTCACTGATGACCTGCACTTCCTCACGAAGACACCGGCGTTCGTGTGGTCGTCGGAACGCGAGGGCACCAGGCAGCTCTACCTCTACGGGCTGGACGGAAGTCTCCGGCATGCGCTGACAGCTGGTGCATGGAATGTCGATGAGCTGCTTGCCGTGGACGAAGCGGCTGGCGTGGCGTATTTCTCGGCAAATCGCGACGCCGTCATCGACCGGCAGATCTACACGGCGCGGCTCGATGGCAGCAACGCCCTGCTGCCGCAGCGCATCAGCCGCGGCGACGGCTGGCATGAGGCGCAGTTCGCGAAGGACGCGCCGCGCGCCACGCTGTTTGTCGACACCTACTCCGATCCCGATACCCCACCCCAGGTGAGCGTCAATGGCCCCGACGGCGCGCGCCTCGCCTGGATCGAGGCGAACCGACTGGACGCGCACCATCCCTACTGGCCGTATCGCGACGGTCACGTGACGCCGGAGTTTGGCCGCATTCCCGCGGCGGACGGCCAGGAGCTGCACTACGAAATCATGAAACCACCCGGGTTCGACCCCAGGCGCCGCTACCCGGTATTCATCGACGTCTATGGCGGGCCGAGCGTGCAGCAGGTGCAGCGCCGCTGGAACAGCCATTTCTTCGACGAATACATGGCGCGCCAGGGCTATGTCGTGTTCATGCTCGACAACCGCGGCTCGGCGCGGCGCGGTCGCGCATTCGCCGACCCCATCTACGGCCGCCTCGGCGACATCGAGGTGCGCGACCAGCTCGCGGGCGTGCGCTGGCTGCGGCAGCAGCCGTGGGTGGACGCGCGGCATGTCGGCGTGTTCGGCTGGAGCTACGGCGGCTACATGACGCTGATGTTGCTCGCCAAGGGCTCGGATCTGATCGCCGCCGGCGCCGCCGTGGCGCCGGTGACTGACTGGCGGCTGTATGACACCTGCTACACGGAACGTTACCTGCGGCGCCCGGCCGACAACCCGCAGGGCTACGCCGACTCGGGGGTGCTCTCTGCGCTCGCAGGGCTGCGCGCGCCGCTGTTCCTGGCGCACGGCATGGCCGACGACAACGTACTGTTCGTGAACTCCACGCGGCTGATGTCGGCGCTGCAGCAGCGCGGCACGCAGTTCGAACTCATGACCTATCCCGGCGCCAAGCACGGGCTATCGACGCCGCAGATGAAGACGCACGTCTACACGGCGATCCAGCGCTTCATGGATGCGCACCTCAAGGGTGGCTAGCTGCGCTCACATCCCCGCCAGCACCTTGCCCGACGGCGACCATGGCAGCCCCGCCAGGTAGCGATCTGCGGCCGCAACCAGCGCCGACTTTTCCCCGATCCTGAAGCGCGCGGTTTCCATGCCGCGCGCAACATCGGCGGTCATCTCGGCGGGCACGTTGGCCCTGACCCAGGCCTCCAGCTTGTCGAGCGGCACCGAGCTCCAGAACATGCCGGGGCCGTACTGCGCGACGTACAGCGGTCCGGAGGGCTGGTGCGGCGCGAGCAGCACATCAAGGTGCCTGACGAACAGATCCCAGGCCAGCTGCTGGTGCTCGTCGCTGAGCGCGAGCACCAGCCACAGTCGCAGCGAATCGGCCTGCGGGGGAATCTCCGCCGACAGGGCGATCGTGGCCGCTGATGCCGCCAGCGCCGGATCGCGCACGCTCATGAGCGCGGTGTAGTAGCGCCGCAGCTCAGTCTCGTTCGCGGCGGATTTCGCCACCCGGTGCAGCCGCGCGAAGGTCGCGGCATCGGCATAGCGCGCGACAATGGTCATGACCACCGCCTGCTCGTCCGGCCGCAGCGCACGGCGATCCTTGAGGAACTTCGCAAAGCGCTGGCGCGCCCCGGCAACGATTTCCTTGTCGCCCCACAGGCCAAGGCTGCCGATCACGGTGCGGCGCAGTCGCTGGACGCCCGGCTGATTCACCCGCCCGGGCATCCCAGCCGAGCCGGTCGAATACCGGCCTGACCAGCGAGCGCGCGTAAACCAGAAAGGCCTCGTGACCGGGGGAGCCGCGCTCTGCGTATTCGATAGTGCCGAGCGCACCGGCCACCTGGTTCCAGGCGCGCTCGTTGAGATCCGTGCCCATGGCCGCGGCGAGCGCGAGATACGTGGGCAGCGGCTGCGCGCCCGATTCGACCAGGGCCCACTGATCGTCAAGCAGCGCGATGCGATCGCCCGCGGGGAGTGAGGCAAACGCCTGCGTGGTCGACGCAAGGGTGGCCGCATCGTACTCGGCCCGGAAATAGCCCACGGCATCGGCATTGACGCTGAGCGGCTCGGCACAGCTGCCGGCTGCGACGCTCTGGCCGTCGTGCACCAGTAGTTCAGCCCGCGGTTCACCGCTGGCACCGGCGCGGATCAGCAGCGGCACCATCCAGCGGGTGCCCGCCGGATCCTGGCCGCTCAGCAGGAAGCGACGCTGCGAGAGTGTCAATGTGCGCAGCCCCTGCGCGTCGCAATGCGCCACCACGCTTACCACCGGGAAACCGGGCTGCTCGGTCCAGCTCCGCGCCAGCACACTGACGTTGCGACCGCTCGCCGCCCCGAGCGCGCTCCACAGATCCTCGCTGCTGGCGTTGGAATAGGCGTGCGCCTTCATCAGCCGCCGTACCCCATCGCGGAAGTGATCGGCGCCGAGATGCGCTGCCAGCATGCGCAGCACCGCCTGGCCCTTGTTGTAGGTGATGTCCGGATCGAACACATTGGCGGCCTGCAGCTCGTTGGTCACGGGCTGCTCGATCGCATGCGAGCTCACGCGGGCATCGGCGCGCATCGCATCTTCCTTGGTCTCGTCCTGCCCCTCCCACCAGTGCCAGTCGGGATGGCGCGCATCGGTCTGGGCGGCGCCGCGCCACGAGGCAAAGCTCTCGTTCAGCCATACGTCGTCCCACCAGGCCATGGTCACGAGGTCGCCATGCCACTGATGCGCCATCTCGTGGGCCTGGTAGCTGTAGACCTTCTGGAGATCATCCACCGTACTCGAGGGCGTCACCAGCAGCACCTGGTCGTTGTAGGAAATCGCCCCCCAGTCCTCCATCGCGCCGGTGAAGCCGCCGGGCACGGCGATGGAATCGAGCTTCTCCAGCGGGTACGGGTAGTCGAAGTACTCGTTGTAGTCGGCCAGGATCTGCGTGGCATTCGCCAGGGCCACGGCCCCGTACTGCTCCTGCCCGCGGACCGCCCAGACGCCGAGCCGGGTCTGGCCACTGCGACCGGAAATTGACGCGAGCTCGCCCGCTGTCAGGTGCACGAGATAAGACGGCATGCTGGGCGTGCGCTCGAAACGCACCGCGGCAAGCCTGCCCTGCACCTCGCGGTTGGCGATAGGCATGTTTGAAACGGCGGCCCACTCCGCCGGTAGGGTCACCGTCAGCTCGAAGGTGGCCCGGAACGCGGGTTCGTCCCAGCACGGAAACATGCGCCGCGCGTCGGTGGATTCGAATTGCGTCGACAGCAGCAGCCCGCGGGTGCCTGCCGGCGTGACGTAGGGCTGCGCGAACAGGCCCTGCGGTATGGTTTCGATCTTGCCCTGGTAGCCGAAGCTCAGCGTGTGGCGCCCCGCCGCCGCCGGAGCGACGAGCGTCACCGTGGTCAGTTGCTGCTCGTCGCTCGATACCACGCGCTCCACCGGCTGGCCATCGAACCGTACATCGTCGAGCTGCTCATTGAGGGAATTGAAGACGATGTGCGAGCTGGGCTCGCGGAACTCCAGCACGATCGATTCGCGCCCCCTGAGCGTGCGTGTGCCGGCGTCCGGAGTGATCGCGATCGTGTAGTCGACCGGGAGCACGCTCTTGGGCAGGCGGCCCGGAACCGTCGCAAGCGAGAACGGTGACGCGGCACGCACCTGGGCAGCCAGTACCGCGCCGAGCAGCAGCGGCAGGCAGCATCGCAGTGCAACAGCGGCCGCCCGCAACCCTGGGACCGGACGCAGGCCGCGCCCGGCGGGATATATAACGAGTGTCATGCCCGGCATTGTCTCACGCCGGGCGCCCCTATTTCGAGTCGATCGACGTGAGCGCGGCATCCAGTGACCCGGCCAGCAGGTCCGCATCCTGCGCGTTGAACGGCATTGGCGGCCTGATCTTGAGCACGCTGTGACGCGCCCCCTCGGTGCCCATCAGCACGCCCAGTTCGCGCATGCGATTGACCACAGCCGCGGCCGCCTGCGTCGCCGGCGCGCGCGTCTCGCGGTCCGTGACCAGTTCCACGCCGAGGAACAGCCCCGAGCCGCGCACGTCGCCGACCAGGGCGTGGCGCTGCTGCAGCCCACGCAGCTGCGTGAGCAGCCGCTCGCCGAGCGCATGCGCATGGCCCTGGAGATTGTCCGCGACCAGCACATCGAGCACCGCGAGCCCGACGGCACAGGAAACCGTGTTGCCGCCGAAGGTGCTGAAGAATTCCATGCCGTTGTCAAAGGAGCGGGCAATCTCGGGCGTGGTCACTACCGCACCGATCGGGTGGCCGTTGCCGATTGGCTTGCCGAGCACGACGATGTCGGGCACCACGCCATAGAATTCGAAACCCCAGAAATGCTCGCCGAGCCGGCCGTAGCCGGTCTGCACTTCATCGGCGATGCACAGCCCGCCCTCAGCACGCACCATGGCGTAGGCCTGCTGCACGTATTCGGCCGGCAAGCGCAGCTGCCCGGCCACGCTGGGCCACGATTCGGCCAGCAGACCGCACAGTCCAGCGCCGCGCTCGCGCAGCCGGCCGATGATCTGCGCGAGTGGTTGCAGCCAGCGAGTGTCGGCCTCGGCAGCGGCGTCGCGATACAGGTCCGGGAGCGGCGCCACGTGCACCCACGGCGCCGGCCCGGTCCCACCCGGTCCCGCGTGCTTGTACGGACTCGCATCGATGAGCGTGGTCGTGTTGCCGTGATAGGCGTGCTCGAGCACGACCAGGTCGCGCTGCCCGGTGTGCGCTCGCGCCAGCCGCAGCGCCAGTTCGTTCGCCTCGCTCCCTGAATTCACGAAATAGCACACCTTGAGCGCACCGGGCAGCGTGGCGCCGAGCCGCTCGGCATAGCTGTTGATCAACTCGTGCAGGTAGCGCGTATTGGTATTGAGCTGCGCCATCTGCGCCTGCCCCGCCTGCACGACCCGCGGATGGCAGTGCCCGACGTGCGGCACGTTGTTGTAGGCATCGAGGTAACGGCGCCCGTCCGCGTCCCACAGGTACTGCATCGAGCCGCGCACGATGTGCAGCGGATCCCGGTAGGAGAGGCGCAGGTTCCCACCCAGCAGCCGCCGGCGCCGCGCCAGCAGCTGCGCGAACGCTGCCGCTCCAGTGATGTTTTCGGTCATATCCGCACCATAGTTACTCGCAGGCAGCGCGCAACAGCGCGCGTGCCGCTTCCGGGGGTACTGGCGCAAGCCGCCGCAGCAGCTCCCAGGCCGGCGCCGCGCTCACCTGCTGGTAGGCGTCGTCGCTCTTGGCGCGGGCATTGTAGGCGGCGTAGCACACGCTCATGCACAGCCGCGCCGTGAGCAGCGGATACAGGGCATCGATCTCCGCCACCGTCAGGGGAAACCGCTCGTGGTAGGCCCGCGTGACGCTGGCGGCCGCTGCCAGCGGCTGCGGCCTGGACATCATCGCATAGGCCATGGCGATCGCCGGGTCACAGGCGGTCGCCGAATAAACGATATCGCCGAAGTCGATCAGGCCGACCACCCTGCGGTCGCGCACCAGCACATTGTGGTCGTTGGCGTCGCCGTGGATGACGCCGTGCCGCAGCGCGCCCCAATCGAGCTGGCTCCAGGCCTGCATGAAGCCCCGCACCAGCGCCTGTTGCTCGGGTGTCAGCAGCGGCAGGTGCTCGAGCGCCCGGTTGGCGCAGCTGACGTTCCAGTGCAGCGCTCGATGCATGGCCGGATGGGAAAAACCCTGCAGCGCACGATCGAGGTCGCCGAGCACGCTCCCGAGCGAGGCAAGCAGCGGCTCGTCGTGCGGACCGGAGTCGGCGTACATCGCGCCCTCCAGCCAGCCGATCAGCCTGACGAAATGCTCCCGGCCGGCGTGGTCCCGGACCCGGGTGAGCCCGGCGCCACCCAGGGTGGGCCGGAGACGCGGCACGGCGAGCGCGGGAGCGTGCCCGGCAACCCAGTCCAGCGCGGCGTTCTGGAAGTCCAGCACCGCCCGCTCCTCGTCGGATTTCGCAAACTTGAGTACGAACTTTTCCCCACGCGCGGTGCTGAGGAGGAAATTCTGGTCACGCTCGCTCGGCAGCTCCGCTGCGGTCGAGGCCAGCCCGTACTCCCGCTGCCCGATGCGCTCGGCCTCGGCCGTTGTGAAACGCGGCGTCGTGGCCGGCGTCATCGCAGCCCCACGCCGTGGCATTCATGGTGGGCGGGAGCGATCTTCAAGCAGGCTGCGGCGGCGGGCCTTCGTAGCGCGACTTCAGGAAGCCGATGCCGGCGCCCATCATGAAGCGCCAGGCGGCCTCCACCTCGGAGCAATACTGCGGATCGTTTTCCTGGACGGCGCGCAGCAGGCACTCGAGCCAGAGGTCATAGAGGTGAGGCGCAATGTCGCGCCCCTGCTTGCTGTGGGCCAGCGCGATCCGCTCGAGGTAGGCCCGGCACTCCGGCCAGTCCAGGGCGATGTACTCGATCAGCATGTAGAAGGAGGTCTGCAGCATCCGGCGCTGCTTGCGAAAATCGGTATTCTGAAATTTCGCCCGGATCTCAGGCGATGAGGCCAGGAACAGCTCGTAGAACCGCTGGAAAAACTGCTCGTTCCTCAGGCAGCGGGCGAGGCTGTCGTTGAAGGCCCTGATTGCTGGTGTGTCCATGACCGCCCCCGCGGGTCGCCCTGACCGATGGCAGCGCCGGTGGCCTGCCCGCGCGCGCATCTTGAGGCTGCGCTTGCCCGGCCGCAAGATTGGCCTCGAGCGGTGCAGCGGTGGGACCGGCCCCTGGATCAGTTCTTTGGTACCACGCCGCCCGGGGTCAGCTTATCGATAGCCTGGGGCAGGACCTGGGACAGCTTCTGGGCCAGGTCCTGGGGAGTCAGGCCAAACTTGGCCGCAATCTCCTGGATCGTTCCGGCACCGATAGCCTGGTGGACCTGGTCGGCTGAAATCGGTTGATTGGGTCCAGTCCCCACCCAGGATTTCACCGTGGCGCCCAGACCCTGCTGCTCCAGCTGCGTGACGATGCCTGAGACGCCGCCATGCTGCTCGATCAGCCGATTGACGACGGTGGCCATCTCGCCCCCGATCAGGCCCCCGAGTATGCCGTCCATCATGCCCATGTTGACCGCCCCCTTTCGCTAGTGACAGGACTTGCCGTGATCGGCGTGGTACCCCTGCGCAATGGCGCTGGATTCGCTCATGTAGGACCCGGACCTGGTGGACGCAAACGCGCCGGCCGTCTTGCCTCCGCATCACTGCTGCGGCAATCTGGCGCAGTAAAGGCATCCGCTGATCCACTGCAGCGCTGCGTATGCGGGGAGTTACAATTGAACGGAACCCAGATCGCCGCGTACCCGATTCATCTCGGACTCGGGGCAACGGCCACCGCCGAACCCGCCTTCACGGGATCCATGGACTGGTATGCCGCCTACGTCGATCGGCACCAGCCAGATGGCACTGAAGGCAGGCTCGTCAGCACGTTTACATTCAAGGAGTCCTGGACCATGTGGGAGATGCACCCGCATGGAACGGAGGTCGTCCTGTGCCTGGCGGGCGCCATAGCACTACTTCAGCAGCTGCCGGATGGATCGGTGCAAACGGTGCAGCTGGGGCCGGGAGAATACGCCGTCAACGAACCTGGCACCTGGCATACGGCGGATGTCGTCGGTGAAGCAACGGCGCTGTTCATTACCGCCGGCGTCGGCACCCAGCACCGCCCGCGCTAACCCGAACTCGAACGCATAGTCAGGCGTTCTCGTCAGGGGTCGTCATCGACCCAGGCGAGGGATGCGATGCGCCAGCCGCGGCCCAGGTCCACCAGATGAAAGCACTTGGTACCCGATCAGCGCATCAATCTGCTCCTCGGCGTGGGTCACCGGTCACGTTCCCTGGAGTACACCCACTCGACACAGGGCGCTCCCTTGAACACCACCTCCCGCGACTCCACCCGGTTCATGCCTGCCCGCTCCAGCACCCTGACCGAGGCAGCGTTCCGTGCGTCGGTGATGCCGTTAACACGGGGCACGGCGGTATGCTCGAATAGGAGCTGAATTGAAGCCGCGGCAGCCGCGGCCGCGTAGCCACGGCCCCGAGCTGCGGGGGAAAGAGTGAAGCCGATTTCCGCAGAACTGCAATCCGCCGCCACGAACAGCCCCACGTCACCGACCAGGGCATCGTCTTCGATCCGTGCGATCGCGATCTGAGCCCACGCTCCCGGACGATACAGCGGCGCAGCCTCCATCCCGGCGATGAATTCGCAGGCCTCAGCCTCGGACATGGGTGACCAGTCCTGGTAGCGGCAGACGACTGGGTCGCCGCGGTAGGCGTGAAATGCGGCCAGGTCCGAGGCCCGCAGCCGCCGCAGCAACGCCGGCCGCGCAATCCGCGGCAACGAGTCCCGCGGCGCCATCGGATCAATCATCGCTCGAGAGGGTATGCCCGGCTGACAGTAGTGCCCTGATCGCGAGTTCGCGCTGACTCTCCTTGACCAGTATGTAGTCTGTGTCAAAGGTGCTGATCGCGAATATGCCCACCCCGGACTGCGCCAGGGGAACCGCGAAAGAAGACAGGATGCCAACCTGGTCAAAGGCGAACGGGCCCTGCACTTTCAGGCAACACCAGCCGCCATCCGACCGGGTGCCGGCAGGTACCAGAGCTGCCGGGCAGACCAGCGACAGCTCATCGGCCGTGCGTGTCACCGAGACGAAGCTGCCTGGCGCAAAGGCCCACTCCGGTACGGCGGCGTCTGGCGAAGTGCGGACCAGCGCGTACGGGCCCGGAAGCAGCGAGAATACCTGGGGCATTTGTGGACCTGACACTCCGCATGAGCGCCAAACGGCAGTCAGGCGTCTCGCAGCAATTGCACGGCCAGAACAGTCCACATCGTGAAAATGCACAGCATACTGAGGAGGTACGCCGTAAAGCGGTGCATGACCCGATTGTAGGTGACGTGAATGAGGCTGTGTGCACAACGAAATAGCACGAAGGCCCAGGCCAGGCCGATCTGGAGCGAAGTTACATGACCCGTGACATAGAGAATCGGGCAGATTGCAAAAAACAGGACGGGCAGCTCGAACAGATTCCGAAAGTTATCCGCTGCCGCGACGTTTTCCAGTCGTGCGGCAGCCTCTCGACTCGTGGCCAGCGCCTGCGGAGCCACCCGCCGGGCTTGCATTTCCGCGACCCTGACCAGGTACATGCGCACGGCCACAATCAGTGTCAGTGCGACCTGACAGATGGCGGGCCAGAAGATGTCAGCCTGCCGCACGGACACGCCCAGACCTGAGCAACCAGGCAAGATACCCGGCTGCCGCAAGATCGTATGTGAGACAGAAAGGCGGCCACCAGACTGGCACACCCGGGTTGGCTATGATCCTGCCATGCACGAGATCGAACATACCATGTCCCGCCAGGGCCACCACAGCGAGCCAGAGCGATAACCTGAAGCCAGCCACGGCAACCGCAATGAAGACTGCGCCCGCCAGCGCCTCGAGAACCAGCGTCTGCCTGGACGCTCCCATGACAGCGAACAGTGCATACAATGCCGCAATGACGATGGTCACCGTTGGATACAGGGCCCTGTCCCGATCCAGCCCGACGGCCGTGCAAAACAGTCCCACGGCCACTGCAAGGCACACTCCAACGACTGCGGGCGTCAGCATCACTCAGTCCGCCCCGGCAAAATGCGCCATCTGGTCCGCATATGCCTTCAGGATCTCGCTCTTGGCTTCCATGAGCTCGCTCGCATGCTGCTCGGCCTTGTTCGGTTTGACCGCCTTCACCCACTTGTACAGGCTGTGCGCCGACACACCCAGTCGCTCGGCAACTTCAGTCACTGGATGGCCGCGTTCGACAATCTGCCGAACCGCTTCGTCCTTAAATTCCGGTGCAAATCGCTGACTGCTCATACCCTTCCTCCTAGGCTAAAATACCAGCCCGGAGCTGTCATCTGTACCGGGGGAAGTCCACTTTGTGAACACGAACTGCCCACCAAAGCGGGTCAACTCCATTCCTCACCCTCCCGTTCCGCCGCCGCGTCAGCGCCGAACACGCAGGGTCGGCGGAAGTGCTCCTCTTGCTTGCCCATATATGGCAGGGAATACCAGCTCTCAGTCGTGTCGGCTTGCCGCCGCTTCGAGCCATTGCATGAGCGGCTCACGCACGATGTCCATCTCGGAATACTGCCAGCGTTCCTCCGAGTAGTTGCTCAGCAGCGCCAGAATGGCCCGGACGCTGACCGCATCTGACTGCAGGCAGGACAGCGGATCGCTATAGGTATGCAGACTGAAGGCCACAGCGTCCGACTCCGGCAGTCGACTGAGCGTCTGCCGCTCAACCCGCATCCACAGCAACTCACCGGCGCGGGCGGGATCACGGCGCAAGGCGTCCACGACGGCGTGCATGGCCGCCGCGTTCGCAGCGTGCGGATCATCGTGCGGGAAGAAGACGCTCGCCATCGGGGTAATTTGCCAGTTGAATCGCTCGCAGGGAGTGGCGGCGTGAATGCTGCTGAGCACGCGATTGATCCTCGGGCCGAGTTTGTCGGTGAGTCGGGGCACGGGCTCATGCGCCCAGTCCACGTCATGCCCAACCGCCGCCGCCAGGCGACCGGAGCTGGAGTAGGCATTCGCTGCGGCTGTGATGCGCGGAACTCCTGCCGACTTCATCGAGGAGCATGAAATCCTCCTCGATCAGGTAACTCAGCTGCAGCAATGGCTCGGTCGAATTGTCATCCAGATCGAGCGCCTGGCCGGTGATGAGCGAGCGGACCAGCGAGCCACGCCGTTCGAATGAGCCGGGATGGTCCGCCGCCAGGTGTGCCGTGACCCGCTCCCGTAGTTCGCGCTGTGCTGGCAGCGAGTCCGGTAGCGCCCGGTAGTAGAACTGTCGAAACGCATCCAATCGCTCACGCTTCTGACGCATCATTGCCGCGTGCTCGGCGCCAATCAGGATCCAGCTCTTCGGCCGGAGCGGGCGCAGGCCCAGCTGGAAGTCGGCGGCCGCCCAGCGATAGGGACGGTAGTACGGCCCATCGATCACCGCGTCGCTACCAGGCTGCATTGGGTCGTACGATACCCGATCGTCGGCGCGCACGCAGGCCCCTTCAGACAGCGCGGCCAAGCGGTAATTGCAGGGCAGAGACTGCTCTGTCACTCTGGCAGCAAATAATCTAATGCCGCGGGGGCGGGGCATGGTCAAAGAAGTACCCGAATCAGGAGAGCCGCCGGGCCCGTCGCTGGTACGCGCCCTGGGGACGTGGGATGTTTCACTCATCACCATCGGGATGATTGTTGGGTCGGCCATATTCTTCGCGGCGAACATCGCACCCCGGGAGCTGCCGCAGCCCACGCTGCTGATTGGCCTTTGGTGTGCGGGCGGGCTACTCAGCCTCGCTGGCGTGGTGACCTATGCCGAGCTGGGCACCATGTTTCCGAAGGCCGGCGGCCAGTATCACTTTCTCAAGGAAGCGTACGGACCCTTATATGGCTTCCTGTTTGGCTGGACCTCGTTCCTGGTAATCCAGTGCGGCGGGATCGCATACCTCGCGGTCGCAAGCGCGGACAGCCTGGGAGCATTCCTGCCATTCTTTCGGTCCTCCCATGTGGTCGCGGACCTGTCGCTTGGTGTTACCACGCTGCGCGTGTCGGGTAGCCAGATCGGTGCGGCGATGGCGATCCTGTTCCTGAGCGCCGTGAACTACAGCGGGTTGCGTGAGGGGTCTTTCCTGCAGAACGCGGTTACGGTCCTTAAGGTTGTATCCCTGGTAGCCCTGGTAGGCTTCGGCCTGGCAGTCCCGCCGGTAGTTGAAACATCCTGGCACGCGGCGCTCCCCGAGCATGGCTTCCTGCGTGGACTCAGTGTGGCAATGATTGGAGTCTTGTGGTGCTACGACGGGTGGTATCAGGCAACCTATTGCGCTGGGGAAATTCGCGATCCAAGCCGGAGCCTGCCGCGCGGCATGCTGCTTGGCACGATTGCGACGACCGTGCTCTACATCCTGGTGAATCTGGTCTACCTGCGCGCCATGCCAATGATCGCATTGGGGCAATCGTCGGGTATAGGCGCGGCAGCGGCGGCAGCGCTGTTTGGACCGAGGTTCGCCACGCTCGTGACGCTGCTGGTCTTCATAGCGGTCTTCGGCTGTCTTTCCTCCAACGTGCTCACCGCCGCGCGAATCTACCTGCCGATGGCGCAAGACGGACTCTTCTTCCGTTCGCTGGCGAGGATCCACCCAGTTCACCGCACGCCCAGCGCTTGCATCGTCGCCCAGGGCGTCTGGTCGATCGTATTGGCATTCTCCGGCACATACGAGCAGCTTGGAACCTGTGTGCTTTTCGCAATGTACCTGTTCCACGCTGCTACCGGAGCCGCCTTATTCGTCTTGCGCCGTACACAGCCGGACCGGGTGCGACCCTACCGAGCCTGGGGTTATCCCTGGACGCCAATCGTGTTCATCCTCACGGCTTGCGCGTTCCTGGTCAGCACGATGAGCGCGCGCCCGGTCCAGTCGCTGTGGGGCTTGCTGCTCATGGCCCTGGGCTTTCCAGCTTACATTTGGTGGCGCCGAGCCTTGGTAAGAACAAACCCGCATTGAACCGGCAATGAAGCGTGGTCTCTGGGCTATTGCATTCTTACGCGGCAACAATTCCGCCCACTCGGCAATCAGGCCGCCAGCCCCGTCAGGCTACAAGGCTCGGCGCCTCGGCATATGTGGCCACGAATGCCGGTATCTCGGCCGCCGGTAGCTCCCGGGCAAATAGATACCCCTGCAGCGCGTCGCAGCCAGCTTCCTCCAGGAACTCGAGCTGGGCCTGGTGCTCCACGCCCTCTGCGATCACGATCTTGCCAGTAGCGGCGCCTATGCCAATCACCGCGCGCACCAGGGAATTCACTGATTCATTGACGCCCAGACCCGCCACGCACGAGCGATCTATCTTGAGTGCACTGACCGGCAGGTCGCGCACCGAGCTCAGGGAAGAATTGCCATCGCCGAAGTCATCCAGCGCCAGGCGTACGCCTTGCCGCGCCAGCTCGCGCAGCAAGGCGATGGCCTGTGGGCCTTCCTGCACGATATCCTCGGTGATCTCAAGCTGCAGCTGTGAGGGTTGCATATGACTGCGCTGCAGACAGACGAGCACGGTGGCAAGAAATCCAGGGTGGCGCAGCTGTCGCGCCGAGACATTGACGGCTATATAATCGAGCGGCAGCCCACTGCGCCGCCAGCTGTCAAACTGTGCGCAGGCAGTGCGCAACACCCAATCGCCCAGATCGACGATCAGTCCGCTGTCTTCCGCGACCGGCACGAACTCTGCGGCGCTGCGACTGACTCCATCGGTGCCGGCGGGCCAGCGCACCAGCGCCTCGACAGCGCTCACGTGCCGCGAATGCGCAACGACGATCGGTTGATAGGCCAGCGCAAATTCCTCCCGCTGCAGCGCACGCTGCATGCCCGTGTCCAGAGGTGAGCGTGTGCGCCCGGCTCCGGCACCCTGTCGCGCGGACAATGTCGTGGGCAGCGCGCCGCCCAGGCGGCTGTCCAGCGCCAGCCCGAGGCGTTCGGCAATCTCATTGGGCCCGAAACCTGCGTTCTCCTGTGCATGGGCGTCGACACGATAGCCCACGCACAGGAAACCACGCACTTGATCCCGATACTCCAGCGGACAGAGCCGAAAGGCGCGTGCGCCCGAGCCAACCAGCGGCTTCAGGAATTCTTCGGCATCGACGCCGACGGCGGTGACTTCCAGGCCCGACGCCCCGGCGCTCACAGCCCGCAGGCGCTCGGAATCGATGCTGATGATGCGTGGCGCCTTGTCTGGCTGGTGCGCTTCAAGCACAAAATCAAAACTGCGCGCACTCCCTGGGTCCAGCTGGTCGAGTAACACTACGGATACCGCACGGCACTGCAATACCTCGGCGATAATGGGCAGCACACCGCGCAGGGTCTCATCGACCTCCGCAACTGTGAGCAGCCAGCGATCCATGTCCAGCAGTGCCTGCAGCTTTCCAAATTGTCGGTGCAGCCGCGCGGCCGTATCGGCATAGACCTGCCCCAGGTGCCGGGCACTGACAGCGTCGAACTCCTGCAGCGCATGGCCCGGCACCTGCGCGAACTCGCGGCGCCCGAGCCGGCGCATGATCGCGATCAGTCCATCAAGCTGCCGGGCGTGGCGCCGCCGCAGGTTCACGGCGGCGGCGGCTGCCACAATCATGGTAATGCTGGCGATCATTGCGAACTGCCGTTGATCGATGCCAGAGGCGTCGCCCAGCAACAGCGCTCCCGTTAGCGCCAGCAGCGGTAGGGCCGCAGTCAGCACCAGCGCACACCAGCGAGCGCCCGTACGGCTGTCCAGCAACTGCTTCCGTGAGTCATCCATTTCGCACCTCGCCACCCCGGCCAGCCGGGCTAATGTGACATTTGCGGGGATTCTGTCGTTCGGCGGCGACTTAGGGGTGCGGCGTAGTTCGGGTTTTTGCCTGGCGGAGAGCGCCGGTGCGTCAAAAACGGGAGTTGCGTCACACCCGCACGTTGAGTGTCGCCAATTCGACTTTCGATCATTAACTTAACTGAAGTGGTCGCTGGTGCCGGTGGTCGATAGCTCAGCGCGTTGTGCTGTCTAACGGTCCCCCTGCCCCACCTGCGCAACCTACCGGCTTCGCGATGCCTACTCACGCGTGATAACTGGCGGATCTAACGGACACGGAAATGGCGCGCCCGACCAGATCCGAATTGCTGACCCCCTGGTTCGAAGCTCGTTGACAGTCTGTAGGGTCGTTCTTGAGTGAAACGTGAATTGTTGTTGAATCAGAGATTTACTAAATCACCGCCACCGGGACATCGTTGCAATTGTCACCACTGATCGCAACAAAGCATCGCCAACTCCCGCAAAACTCCCGCAACCATCTGGTCTATTGCGTCAAACCCGTCGACTTCGAAAATCCAGGTGGTCAGGACTTTGGGCGTCACACCGGTAGCACAGCCAACTGGCCGGAGTGCCATTGCCATTGTCTGGTCACGCCAAATTGGACCGCGGAACGGCCGGTTTCGGGAAGGTCATCCGGCTCAAAGCGGCCCGGGGCCGTGGTTCGACACATCGAAATCGCGGCCGGGAAGCTGCCACTCAAGTTAGTTACCGCGCTGCATTGCAACCCAGCCTAGACGAAGGCATTCTGCCTCGTAACGGCGCAGGGACGACAAGCTCCGGTATGGCCGAAGAACAGGCACCAGACCTCCAGACCACGCTCGGCCGGGACGTATTCCTCAGCTACGCCTCGCAGGATGCTGTCGTCGCCAGCGCAATAGTCGAGGCCCTGGAGCAACATGGAATCAAGTGCTGGATTGCACCTCGAGATGTGAGGCCGGGGGCTCAGTATGCGGATGCCATAGTCGGGGCGATCAACGAGGCAAAGGTTTTCGTGTTGGTGCTTTCAGCCAGTGCGGTGGCCTCATCACATGTGAGAAGGGAGGTCGAGCGGGCGGCCTCGAAGCACAAGCCCATTATTGCATTTCGAATCGACGGTGCCGCGCTGAACCGGGCGCTCGAATATTTCCTGGCCGAGTCCCAGTGGATAGATGTTTCGAAGTTGGGGATGCCAGAAGCCTTGGCCAAATTGACAGAAGCGGTGGGCTCGGGGTCGGCCTATCCGGCCCACCAAGGTCCGGTAACGCATAGTGGCGTTGGCACGACAAGAAAGCGAGTAACGGTCGTCGCTGCGATGCTTGCGTGTACTGGCGTCGCTGCTGCCCTGGCCTTGCATTTTTGGTCAGCGAGTCATCGGGTCGCGCAGCAGGCCGCCGCAACAATCGACAAATCGATCGCGGTGCTGCCCTTCACCGATATGAGCGAGAAGCAGGATCAGGAATACTTTGCCGACGGCATGGCGGACGAGATCATCGATCTTCTGGCTGAGATTCCAGCTCTTAAGGTCATCGCCCGAACGTCCTCCTTCACGTTCAAAGGCAAGAACGAGGACCTGCGGACAATCGGCAACATGCTTGGTGCTGCCTACGTGGTCGAAGGCAGCGTACGTCGATCGGGTGAGCAGGTCCGAATCACTGCCCAGTTGATTAACACACGAACCGGAGTGCGCGAGTGGTCGCAGACCTTCAACGAGAACATGGGCGACGTGCTCAAGATGCAGAGCCGAATTGCCACTGGCCTGGTGCGCGCCTTACAGGTCACTGTCGGAGCCGACGACTTGCAGGCACAAGGTACGCTGCAGAGTACTGAAGCCTACGACCTGTATCTGCGCGGTCGTCACGCCATAGATCGCTATGACAAGCCTGGATTTGAAAGCGCGACGGGGTACTTTCAGCAGGCGCTCGAAATTGATCCTCGCTTGATCCGCGCCGCTGAGTGGCTAGCGATCACGCATGAGTGGACGGCCGAATGGGGCTTCGTACCGGCTCGCGAAGGTTATGACCAGGCGCGTGCATCGGCCGAGCGCGCCCTGAAACTCGACCCTCGATCCGGCCTGGCGCACGCCATGTTGTGCACGATCCACCTCAACCAGGACAGGGACTGGGCCGCAGCGGCAGACGAGTGCAATCGGGCGCTCGCCCTGGAGCCGCGCAATCCGCACTTACTCGGGTACGCCGGTCAATTGCACGGCGTTCTGGGGCAGTGGGACGAGGCGGCGCGTCTGACGACGGCATCACTCGCCCTGGATCCGCTGGATTCCGGTTGGCATGATCTGCTTGCCATCATTCGCGAGCGCACGGGGCGGCTTGCCGAGGCGGAGGTGGAGCGACGCAAGGTGCTGGAGATCACGCCGACATACGTGCGTGGTCGCCTGGATCTGGGGCTTACGCTCCTGGCACAAGGAAAGCTTGAGCCGGCGCTGGATTCGATGCGCCAGGAGACCGAAGACGGTGGGCGCGACGCCGGGCTCGCGATCGTGTACTACGCCATGGGGCGCAAGGCCGACGCGGACGCCGCGCTCGCGCGCTTCATGAAGGCACACGAAAATAATCGGGCTTACCGGATCGCGCAAATCCATGCTTACCGTGGGGAAGGCGACAAGGCATTTGAATGGCTCGACAGGGCCTATCGACAGCAGGATGTCGATCTATGGTTCTTCATTGGCAATCTGGCTTTTAAATCCTTTGAATCTGATGCGCGGTATCGGGCATTCCTACAGAAGATGAATCTGCCGCAATTGCCGGAGACTTCTGCCTCGCAGTAATCGCCCCACCTTGAAGCAGCCACTCGCGACCGTCTGCTCAGGATCCGGGCATACAATGGATTTCTCATGAAGTGATTTTTCTGACCTGGATGCTGTACCTGCCGACGCTGGCCTGGACGAATTATCAATTCGCGAAGGACAAGCGACTCGTTGCTGGTCCCGGTACAGGCGCATGTGCCAAAGCGCGCTGGCCTGATGCGCCGCGCCCGTTCCGCATTCCGGGCGGAATGTGGGGGCTCGCCTATGTATGTGTGCCGCCCTCGGTGTATCCGCCGTGCTCCTGGCAACCACCCTGCCCGAGGGCGGCTTGCACCATCGACAATTGTTGATCATCGCAAGCATTGTGTTGAGTGGCGTTCTTCTCTATGCCATTCGTAGGCCGCGAATCTAAATTGGATGCGGGCGGCTGATAGGTGGTGGGAAAGCCGCAAAAGGCCCACAAGGTAGCCGCAGGGGCGCTGTGTAAGTAACCCTGCAAGGGCTTTTGCAAAATGGGCCACAACGAGTGCCCTGTCTGCTCCCTTCCCTTCAGTCCGCCGTGGAATTACGCTCAGATGCGCTCAATCGGTACCAGGCTCCGCCCGGCGGCGAGCCAGGCATCTACTCCGCCAAGCAGCGGGCGGATGCGCTTGAAGCCGAGCCTGGACAGCTGCATCGCCAGCTGCACCGCCGATGCTTCATTGGGACAACTGCAGTAAACGATAATGTCCGTCCCAGGGGGAAACATCTCCGCCAGGGCGGCGACGTTTTCACGGCTTACGGCCGTGGCGCCGGGAATGACGCCCTCTTCCGCTTGGCTCCTTGGAGAACGCACGTCCAGGATCGTCAGCGACTCCCCGTCGTTCATGAGCGTCTGCAGTTCATCCACCGTGATGCGGTCCATTCTAAGCTGGCGCGCGAACCGCAGCCGCTGCCACCACTTTGAAACGACGAATAGCAGGAGCAGGCTGACGATCAGGACCACGCCCCATTTGCCCAGCGCCACCAGCACCGCCAGCACGTCGGCTACGGCATCCCTGAACAGCGCCCCGAGCGCCACCGCCGCACCCACCCAGATCGCCGCGCCGACGGTGTCAAAGAATATGAAGGTCAGCGGGCGGATCCTGGTCGCGCCGGCCAGGGCCGTGGCCAGCGATGCGAAACCGGGAATGAATTTCGCGACCAGCAGGGACGCCGGCCCCCAGCGGGTGAAAATCGATTCGGTCTGGCGCACACAGAAATCCGGAGACAGCGAGATCCGGCACAGTATGGCCATCAGCCGCCGGCCATAGCGGCGACCACTCCAGAACCAGGCCGTGTCCGCGATCAGTGCGGCCGCGGTGCCCACCACGACCAGCTGGGTCATCGTGTAGTCGCCTCGGCTGACCAGCCCGGCCGAGACGATCAGGACCGGGTAGGCGGGAATTGGCAGGCCGCCCTGCTCCAGCAGCACGTTCAGAAATACGAACGTCAGACCGTAGATTTCGATCAGAGCGATTATGCCGGCGATCACGTTCCTGAACCCCTGGTCCCGAATTTCTTATCCACCACAAGCGTCATCGGCTGTATTTTGAGCAAACACAGTGCGCGGGTATGTGGGCGGGTTCTGGTGCATGCAGGGATCTTCGATGACAATAGACCAATTGGCGCAGCGGGCACAGACTATGAGCCTTCTCAATATCAACAACTTAGCGTCAGTTTAGCAAGGAGGCTCTCCCATGACTGTGCTGGTCACGCGCGATCAAAGTGCGCCGATGCGCCACGAGATTCGGATCGGTGCTCATACGCTCGCGGCCGACGAGTCGGTCGAGCAAGGCGGTGACGGCTCTGCGCCCACGCCCCATGACCTTTATGACGCGGCGCTGGGCGCGTGCAAGGCGCTCACCGTGCTCTGGTACGCCAGGCGCAAAGGCATCCCGGTCGAGAGCCTTGAGGTGCGGGTGGAGCGCGACAGCACCCAGGAGCGCGCGGGTACGTATCGCCTCGACGCCCAGCTCCGCCTCGGGGGCCCGCTCAGCGAAGCGCAGCGCCAGGAGCTGTTGTCCGTCGCATCGAAGTGCCCGATCCACAAGCTGATGACCACCGTTAAGACCGAAATCACCACCTCCCTGGCCGGCTGACCCATGCCGATCGAACGTCTCCTGCCGCCTCGTGTTCAAGGAACTCTCGCCGGGCTTCGCCGTCCGCCGCTCTCTGCCCGCGCCAGTTCGGCAGGCCATCGGACCGTTCCTGTTCTTTGACCACTTTGGGCCGGTCGAGGGCCATCCGGGCGACAACCACGATGTTCGTCCGCACCCGCACATCGGTTTGGCGACGGTGACTTACCTGTTCGAGGGCGCGATGGAGCATCGTGACAGCCTGGGATCGGTCCAGCGCATCGAGCCGGGGGCGATCAACTGGATGAGCGCGGGGTCCGGGATTGTGCACTCGGAGCGCATTCCGTCTGACCTCAAGCGCACCGGCTGGCGCTCGCATGGCCTGCAGCTGTGGGTGGGGCTGCCGATCGAGAAGGAAGAATCCGCGCCGTCCTTCCGGCACACGGCGGCCAGCGAAATTCCGACCTGGGAGGACGACGGCGTGACGGCGCGCCTCCTGATCGGCTCGCTCCATCAGCTGCGCTCGCCGGTCGCGACGTCGTCGCCGACGCTCTATCTTGATATCGACGCCTCACCCGGCGGCTCGCTCCACCTTCCGGCCCACATGGACTCGGGCCTGGTGGAGCGTGGCTGTTATTCCGTGGACCAGGCGATCGAGGTCGACGGCGTCGAACTGCCGCCCTGCACGCTCGCCGCCCTGGAAAACGGCAAGGAAGCGCGGATTCGCGCACCGCGCGGCGCCCGCTACGTCGTGATCGGTGGCGAGGCGCTCGATGGTGGGCGCCGCCACATGTGGTGGAACTTCGTCTCCTCACGCCGTGAGCGGATCGAGGCGGCCAAGGAGGCCTGGAGCCGGCAAGCCCTGGGACACGTGCCGGGCGAGACGGAGTGGATACCGTTGCCCTAGTGCTTCATTCCCTATTATTGTGTTGATTGAACGAATCTGCAGGAGATGGCGATGGATGCTTCGAGGCCGCTCGACCTATTGGTACCGGTAACGACCACTGATCACGTACGGGGTGCCGTGGGGGCACGGGTGACCATCGTAGAATACGGCGACTTCGAGTGCCCGATCTGCCGCGCGGCCGAACCCGCGGTGCAGATGGTGCTGCGCCAATTCTCCAGTACGGCGCGATTGGTGTACCGCCATTTTCCCATTGAGGCTGCACACCCGCATGCATTGATCGCGGCCGAAGCAACGGAGGCCGCTGCCGCACAAGGACGCTTCTGGGAAATGCACGACCGCCTGATGCAGGTGGCAGCGAAACTGGATCGCAAGGCCTTGGATGGCTATGCCGAAGGCCTCGGATTGGACATGGCGCTTTTTACCGCGTCGCTCAATGATGAAATCTATCGACAACGCGTGCGCGAGCACCTGGCAGGTGGTCAACGCAGCCATGTGCGCGCCTCCCCTGGATTCTTTGTAAATGGCCGCGTGTGCGATCTTTCGGGTGGCTTCCACGCGTTGGGCGAACGCGTGGAGGCAGAATTGGCATGAACGCTGCGGCGCTGAATCACTCTTGTTGGCGCGCCCGGCCAGATTCGAACTGATGACCCCCTGGTTCGAAGCTGGCTGGAGCGATCAACAAGTAGTTTGGGCGAAATTTTCTTTGTAGTCAGATCAGAGACTTACGAAACCACTGCTGCCGGGACATCGTTGCAAATGTCACCACTGATCACAACAGAGCATCACCAACTCCCGCAAAACTCCCGCAACCACCTCCACTTGTCGGCGACTCGGGCACGAGGGCGAATATCTGGGTCTTAGCCTTGATCGAAGGCAGGGCGGTAAGTAGCTCTTGCCGCCTGCCCTCGATCTTGGCGATGACTGACGCCAGCTCGTACGAGAGCGATTGTCGGGGATCCCGCCTGCATTTATCGATCGCCTCCACCGGGTATCAGAAACCCATGACTGGCACCGTCTGGGGCCACGTAGCTGCCGACGATGTCGTTCCAGACGTTAAGGGCGAAAACATCGGTCACGGCAGCACCCGGAATCGCTACGCTTCGCAGTGCCTTACGGGAGCCGACAAAGCCAAATTCGTTGCCATCAGCGTCGACCCACACCCCAGCGATGCGTCCCGTGATACTCACAAAGCGAATGCTGGTGGCCGTGGACTGTGGATAGTCCAGGGTTGTAAAGTTGTCGTCCTTCAGTAGATATCCGTGTGTGGCGCCCTGCTGGTCGGACCAGTCACCAACGAGCATACCTAGGACGTTAATCATCCAGACGTCCGTTGAGGCCGAAGTGGGCACATCGATGGTGTGCATTCCTCGGCTATCCTTAAGAAAACCGTGCTCGGCACCGTCTGCGGTTCGATAGTTCCCGGTGACGCGCCCGAGATCATCGATGCCGCGCCCGCGCGTATCGACCGCCCCAGGGAAATCGATGCGGATAAAGCGACCGTCGCGAAGCACAAACGCATGGCTCGCGCCGTTGGCGTCCACGTAGCGACCGACAACATCTCCGCGGTTGTTGATCATCCGCGGCGCGGTGAAAGTGGCTCCCGGGAAGTCGATTGCGGTGTAATCCCCTTTGTGCAGCAAAAATCCATGAGTATTGAAGTCAGCATCGTCCCAGCGGCCGACAATGTCGCCCAGGTCGTTGGTGCCAAATGCCTGAGTATCGGTGGCGCCAGGAACGTCAAGGGTCTGGTAGCTCTCTACCCTCGCAGGCGCAGCGCCGGTGGGAAGTGCAGGGAGTAGAAATATCCAAGCGACGGCCAGACAGTGCCGGCAGATCTTGACTAGCGCCTTAATGCGGTACGCAATCATGGTGCGAATCCTCCTGTGTGCTGGATTTGGGGTGGACCGATCCAATCAAATTGGACGGACACTCTCCTACGCTCAACAGCTTGCAGTCGATCACCCCCATCACACGCGTTTCACACACGTTTCTCACTTCACTTAACCTGTTGAAACACCGACGTTATCTGGGATTCCAAGGGGTTCCTCGGAGGCTAGAGAGATCTGGCGTCCGGACCTCACCTCTCCCATACTCGCCCTATGCCGGTCCGGCGGTTTGCAGAATTCGAATTCGATCTTTCGGCGCGAGAACTGCGCTCGCCTGAGCGCACGATCCGCCTGCAGGAACAGCCTGCCCTGGTGCTGGATCTCCTGTTGGGCAAAGCAGGCAGCGTGGTCACGCGGGAGGAACTCCACCGCAAGCTCTGGCCGGCGAAGGTCTATTTCGATCTCGATCATGGACTCAACAATTGCATTGCCAAGCTCCGCGAAGCCCTGGGCGAAACCCGTGAGCACCCGCGCTTCCTGGAGACCATTCCTCGAGTCGGGTACCGAATTACCGTCGACATTCTCCCGCTCCCCGCCGAGTCGTCAGGAGGTATTGAAAACCCTGCCGTTACGTTGCCGGAAGCCCCCGCCGCTACATCTCGCGCCGCTGGCAGCCGGCGCTCAAACGCCGCGCGAAGTGGACTGTTGATAGCGGTTGCCGTCGTCGCTTGCGGCCGGCATTTGGTTGGCGTCTCACAGTTCTCTTGAGGGCACTGTGATCCGTTCGATCGCGGTGCTGCCCTTCGAGAACGATTCTGCGGAAGCCGGTCAGGATTATCTGGTTGACGGCCTGACCGACACGCTCATTACCGATCTTGCCAATATAGGACACCTCAACGTGATCTCGCGCACCACGGCGATGCATTACAAGGGTTTGCACGTGCCGATGTCGAAGATTGCCGCGGATCTTAAAGTCGATGCGGTACTGGAAGGCTCGGTCGCGCGCAGCGGCCAGCGCTTATCGGTCAATGTGCGTCTGGTGAATGCCACCGACGATCATCCGCTCTGGGCGCACACCTACGATCGTGAGATCGATTCGGTGGTTGCTCTGCAAAGCGATTTGGCGCAAGCCGTCGCCGACGCCATTGCCGTGACGATGACGCCAGCCGAACGCCGGCGCCTCACAAGAACGCATGTTCCGCCTCCGGCTGCATACGATGATTACTTGCGCGGAATGTACTTTGTCAATCAACGCACCAAAGAAGGCGAACGCGCCAGCATTCCCTACTTCGAAGCCGCCATTAAGGCTGATTCAGAGTTTGCCGCGGCGTACGCGGGACTTTCCCAAGCGTATGCGCTTCTGGGCGGCAATAGCATTGTCGTGGGCATGCGGTCTGCGGACGCCAAACCCAAATCGTTGGCGGCGGCGCGAAAAGCCGTGGAGCTGGATTCCCAGCTATCAGCCAGTTGGACGGCCCTCGGCATGGCGTTGTCGATGTGGGATCAGGGCGGGGCCGATCCGCAGCTGCAATCGGTACTGGCGCGAGCGGTGGCCTTAAGCCCGGGCGATGCCTGGGTGCACAAACGCTACGCGGACTATTTCTTTGACCAGCACCGACTGCCCGAGGCTTTGCGCGAACTGGAGCATAGCATCCGGCTCGACCCGCTAAATTCCAGTACCAATTGCGTTTATGGTGAAGCGCTTATCGCGGTGGGCAAGAACCAGGAAGGTTTTGCGCAGCTGCAAAGGGCTGTTGAACTTGATCCTCAGTATTTTGTCTGCCGCATAAAGCTCGGCTGGGCCTATATGGCCGAGCGCCGCTACGTCGAGGCGTTGCCGGAATTCCGGCAGGCGGAGGAACTCTCTTCGGGTTCGTTGCCCGCCCAGGTAGGTCTGGCCGAGGCCGAGATTCTGACAGGGCAGCCTGCCGCTGCGCAGGCGTTGCTGGAGGCGATCACGCGGCAGGCGGAGGAACTCGAAAAGCCTTCCGCGGTAGCCGTCATCGAGGTCATGCTCCACCATCGGGATCAAGCACTTGCGTGGCTGCAGCGATGCGCCAACGCTCACGACGACATGTTCTTTGATTGGCAAGACGAGGCGGGCTGGCTTAAATCGGACCCCGACTTTCAAGCGCTGGCACGTCGCTTCAACTCGTCTGCATCGAAACAACCGGATTCGAGCACTTAGATCTTGCACCCGCCCGGGAAGATAAAGGGTGTTGCATAGTCATCGAATCGGCGCCGCGCTTCTGCCCCTGGCCCTCAGCACGGCTTTCTCACTCGCCGCTGTAGGTGAAAGTGCTGAAGATCCGATCGAGGAGCTTTTAGTCACCGCGCGGCGCGTGGCTGAACCGGATTGGCAAGTGCCGCTTTCCATGAGCATCGTGTCGGGCGACGAAATTGAACGTGGCGGCATTCGCGACCTGAAGGACCTGGTGCAGCACGTTCCGGGCCTGTCGTACTCCTATAGTCGCGGCCAAGGAGGCGTTCCGGTCATTCGCGGCATGGCGGCCACCAGTCTGACCAGCAATCAAAACAACGTGGCAATGCTCATCGATGGAATCTATATCGCCAACAACTATGCCATTGATGCCAGCATGCTTGACCTTGCGAATATCGTCGTGCTGCGTGGCCCGCAAAACGCACTTGTCGGTCGCAATGCCTTTGCCGGCGCGATTTCCTACCAAACCGCGCAACCCAGTGTGACGCCGGAACTCGGCGCGCAAGCAGACTTCGGTAGCGACTCTTTCTACCGCCAGACACTCTATGCCAGTGGCCTCATAAGCGGCGCGCTTGAGGGCCGGCTCGCGGCGGTGAACAGCACTTTCGATGGCACCATTGACAATGCGGCCAGTCCGCCGCACCACTTGGGTGGTGGCAAGCAATCGGCCGTGACCGGCACTTTGTTTTGGCGTGGTGGGGGGGACTTGAGTGTAAAACTTACCGGTTATTGGTTCGACAATCAGCGCGAAGCAACCCCCCGATTTGCCATGGGCCCTGTGCCGCCCCTTTTTAACTGTGGCCGCAGCCCGGTCACAGGACTTTTTATCAACTATTGCGGTCCGTTCCCGGCGCCCGGGTGGGTGGACATATCCCCGGACGCACAAGGCCTTAGGTCCCAATCCGTGCTCGCGCGGCTTGAATTGGAGCAGCGTTGGTCCTTTGCCACGATGACCAGCCTTACCGCATTTGTGCAGACCCGCGTGAACGATGGGCCGGACGACTGGGACCTCAGCAGCGGTGGCGAACTTCTGCCCGTTGCTCTGACCAGTGCGCCCGATGTGATCACCCGCTACCAATTCGCCAATGTATATTTCAGCGGATTTCCCCTGGACGATCATGAGTGGAGTGAAGAGCTGCGCCTGTCGGGTGATTACGGGAAACTGAACTGGCTCGTGGGGCTCTACTGGGCCGACAACCGCTCATTGACCCATGTCGGCTTTGCCGCTGATGGACGCGATCTTGCGCCCGGCGAATTCTTTGTGACGGATGTCGCCACCACCACAACACCACTTACCTTGGTGCCTTACGGCCGATCAGCTGGAACCAATCGTTTTGGCGCCGCCTTCGGAACATTGTCCTATGCCGTTACTCCTTCGTTGGATGTTCGGGCCGAGCTGCGTTGGAGCGAGGAACGAATCAGTGCTCAAGGTCAATCGCTCACGGGCGGCCCACCGGATCCGGCGTCTTCTGGCAGCTGGGTGTTTACCACGCCGCGCTTCACTTTGGAGTACACCTGGCCCCAAGGCATCGAGACCTACCTATCGGCGGCCATGGGTGCCCGCTCCGGGGGATTCAATGATTCACCGCTCCCATCGGAAGCCACGTTCGGGTCGGAAACCAATTGGACTTACGAACTTGGAGTAAAGACTTCCCACGCGGACCGGCGCGTCAATGTTTCGGCTGATATTTACTGGGTAAATTGGTTAAACATGCAGTTGAGTGAGAATTCGCTCGATCCGACGATTCCCTATCCTGTGATTCGCAACCTCGGTACCGTCACGGTCCGTGGCGCCGACTTTGCAGTGGCTGCGCGACCGGCTCGTTGGCTCGATCTCAATCTGGACTTTGCCTACGCGGATGCGCGCTTTGGTGCGGGGACTGTTGATCGCTCGCTAGCAAGCACCTGTACACCCGACATCTGCCAGCTGATCCCCGCGCCGCCGTCTGGGCATTTATCTCCAGACATCGGGGGGAAACAGCTGCCAGGCGCGCCCGAGCTGGCAGGTACCCTCACCGCAACGCTTCACGGTCACCTAAATGACAATGTGCATTGGTATGCCCGCGCCGATTTCTATGCCGCGAGCCGCCAATACGTACGCACCGATAACCTGAATTGGCTGAGCACGCAGCGGATCCCCGGCGCACGCGTAGGTTTGACCAGCAAACACTGGGAGCTCGCTCTGTGGGGACGCAATCTAAACAGCACACTGCGTTCGGATCACGCGGCCTTAGGCACCGCGGATTCCGGGCAGCGGCAGTTTGTCGTCGATCGCGCCAACGGTGCAAGTTGGGGATTGACGTGCGTTTATCGTTACTTAGGAGGTTCGTAGCTATTCGAGATTGGTGCTAAGCGGTTGATTGTAACGAAGTAGATTGGCGCGCCCGACCAGATTCGAACTGATGACCCCCTGGTTCGAAGCTGGCTGGAAGGATGAAAAGTAGATTAGAGTGAAATGTTCTTTGTAGTCAGATCAGAGACTTACGAAACCACTGCTGCCGGGACATCGTTGCAAATGTCACCACTGATCACAACAAAGCATCACCAACTCCCCCAAAAGCCCCGCAACCACCTGGTCTATCGCACCTCAATCTGGGGTCGTACGGACTCGTCCATCGGCCCGGCTGCGCGACCAGATCGTGATCCGTGCAAAGGCCAACGCGCCAAGGGTGCCGAGCAATGAGCGCCACGAGACCAGCGATACCGAGGCGGCATGCTCGCTGAGCTGGTCGAGGAACTTCAGGGTCAGGGGGCCGTCACCCAGCCGTGAAGCTGGGCAATCGACGATCAGATTGCCGCGACCGCTGCGATCCGTCTGGCAGCCTGGCAATTGCCAATCCGGGTGGTAAGCCTGGTTGAGGATCAGTTTGACGTGGGAGGCACCGGAGATTGTGGCTGTGCGGCGGTCCGCCTCGCGTTTGGGCTTGACGCGCAATTCGATCTGATTCCAGGTTGTGAAAGCCGCGGTTGCCTGTACAGCCGCATTGCTCCACCTCCCGTTCGCGTAGGTGTCGCGAATCAGCTGCGATCCGACACTAACGTCGGCACGGATAAAATCGTCATTGTCGTAGCAATCACTCACTCCGCGCGTTGGCGTGATGAAGTGGCCCTGCAAGCCTCCTTTCCGCAGCGACACGTAGTTGACTGTCTCCGCACCGCTCTGGAAGCGACCACGCCAGGGCACTTCCCGGTAATAATCGGTGCCCAACCATTGCGCAAGAATAGTCTCAGCCTGAAACCCCAGTTGCAGCGCGAGCACGGCGCCCATCCACAGCGCGAGCTGCCGCGGGGAACGCGGCTCGGCCACGAAGCGCCACAGCGCAGCGGCGCCGAGCAGGCTCAACGGCAGCGCGAGAAATCCCCAGTACCGGCCGGTCACGCCGATCGAGCGAAAGCCTGGGAGCGGCCGCAGCAGGTCGAAGGGACTGAGCCATCGCGGCACGTGCAGCGGCTCGAGGCTTCCCATGCCAAGGACGATCGACGCGATCGTCACGATCAGCAGCGGTTGGCGCATAGAAGTCGGGAGATTCTCGCGTAACCAGTGACGATACCGCCACATCGCCAGCGCGATGATCGGACCGATGAACACGCTCAGCTCATGGCCGTTACCATTGGCCGGCAGGAGCTTGCCGCGTACCGGCAGCAGGGCGAACCACAGCAATGACAGCGCGCTCGTAAAGCTGTTGGGCGTACGCCGCGGGAATTGAACCTGAGCCTGGATCATTGGCCACTGATAGCCCGCATCCAGCAGGCTGGTGAATGCCAGCGCGCAGGCCAGCACCGCGATCGGTGTCCAGGAGCGCACGGTGATCGCCAGTACAAGGGCGTACAGGCCGATCCAAAACACCAGATGGATGATCGCGACCGGCGAGCCGTCAATCGCCAGGCTCAGTGCGCCACCCATCAGCAGCACCGCGGTCAGGAGCCGGATGCACCCTAGCGGGTCACGCGCCTGCTGATACCAGCGGATACTCTGGTGCAGCATCCAGAGCATTAGCGGCAATACCAGGAAGGGCACGAAGTCGATGTGCCCGTAGGCGATCCGGCAGATGAAGAAGCCGTTGCCGATGAACAGCGCGGCGGCCAGCACCCGCTGCAAGCGCTCTTTCATCCAGAGGCCGGCGTAAAGGAATGCGCCGGTCCAGCCGGCGATGAAATACGCCACCGTGGCCACTTTCAGGCCCCAGAACGGCCCAATGACGTAACCGAGCGCCATGCTCAGCGACATGAATGGCACCTGAGGTTCTCCGGCCAGCGACAAACCAGAACACATCAAGGGCGTCCATTGCTTGGCCAGCCCGAACAATCCGGCGTTCCAGTACTGCAGTTCGTGAAAGACCAAGAACTGGTCGTGATCGGGCGGCCCCACGCGATGTGCAAAGCACAGGAAAAAGAGGCAATAGACACCCAAAACGCCCGAAGAAAGGGCGATCAGCCAGCGCCGCGCAACCGTGCCGGGATCTAACGACGAGGCCGTATGTGCGTTCCACTCTGACACCAGGTACTTAGACCGACGGCATCACATCAACCAATCGAGACGGTTACATGAACTTCAGGTAATACGCTGGTCGCGCTCGGAGATCCCGAGGAGCTCGCCGCGCGGTAGGGAGCGCTACGATTAACGACATGTAACAAGCGTGCTGTGGACCTGGAGCTGGAAACCAGCCGGTCGCGGATGGAGCGGATCTGGAAGTAGGAGTGGCTCAGCGGTACCGTTGATCTGCATCCGGGCCCAATGCCTCGACGGAACTTGCCACCACAGACAGACTCGAATTGCGAGTCGGTAAGCCCGCTACACCGGAATTCCTTTTTCGCGATTGGTTTTCCTCCAATCAGGCGTCTAACGTGGATTGCATGTGTTCAGAACGTCCCCAATATGCCCTTCCTGTGCGTTTACCCAGCCGGATCCGCGCGACCCCTTATCTGCCGCATTGGCAGCAGGGGCACCGGTATTCGGAGAGGGCTCTTGTCTCGCCCAGGGGAACGGTTCTGTTGGGTGTCTGGTAGCGGCAATGGTGGCATCCGCCTGGAGTTGGCCGTAGTGCGGCCCATCGTTCATTGGCACGAGGTCCCCTTCCAGAGTGAGCGCGGACTGAGAGGCGGTTTTCGCATCGCGATCGCGTTCTCGTCGCACGCGGCTCGCGCATGACTTGGGTTCGCATCGCGCTTTGTGCCGTGGTGTCAATCGCAACGGCTACCCTCACCGCCTGCGCCACTGCGCCCCTGCCAGAGCTGGCGCCGCCCTCATCGACCCAATGGCGCCATACGGTGCCTGTCGGACCGACGCCAACGGACCTACACGATTGGTGGCGGGACTTTCACGACCCGCAGCTCGATGCGCTTGTCGATCGCGCACTGGTCGATAATCTGAATACGGCGCAGGCGCTGGAGCGCCTGCACGCCGCGCGAGCTTTGCGGCTGCATGCCGACGATCGCTATCGGCCCCGGCTGAACGCACGCGTCGGCGATGCGACCGACTACAGTGCCTCGGCTGCCTATCTGGTAGCTGGCTTTGATGCAAGCTGGGAACTTGGCCTGTTCGGTCGATCCGAAGCGAATCGGCGCGTCATGCAAGGCGATCTGGATATCGCCTCGACAGAACTCGATGCGGCTCGGGTTTCGCTAATCGGCGAGGTTGTCGCTGACTGGTTAGCGCTCGGCGCGGCACACGAGCAGGCTGTTCTACTTACGCAGATTCGCGACTGTCGCCAACACCGACTCGAGCTGATGCGCATTCGGGAGCACCTCGGCCTGTCAACTGCATCGCAGTCGGCTGAAGCGGAGACGGCACTTGCCCATTCGGGCACCGCATTGGTGGACATCGAGCAGAGCATCGACGCAAATGCGCAACAACTCGCACTACTGTTGGGCCGAACGCAACCTGAGCCAGCGTGGCTCCAATCAGGCCGATTGCCGCAGCTGGGCAATTGGTCACTACGCGAGACTCCCGCCGATCTTCTGCGCACTCGGCCCGAAATCAGGCGCGCACAAGCCGAGGTCCTGCGTAGAGCCGGCGAAGCCGGGTTGGCGCGTTCAGCGCTGCTGCCGAGCGTGGGTATTGGCGGAACATTGGAGTGGGCAACGAATCTACAGCAGGCCAGCGTTCAGCACGGCACACAGATCGGTACGATCGGCCCCAACATCGATATTCCGCTGTTCAATTGGGGATTGCGCCTTGCGCAGTCCAAAGCACAATCCTTCGCACTGCAGGCAAGCGTGCTGGCGTATCGCGAGGCGGTCCTCGAGGGGGTGGCCGAAGCAGAGACCGCGCTTGGCAATCTGCAGCGTCAGCGTGAACGTGAACTACTGGAAGAGAGCGCGCTGGCCGCCGTGGAGAAATCCGGTTTGGCCACGGCGCGGCGCGTAAGCCTAAAGCTCGCCAACCCGATGGATCAGCAGGCCACGGCCATCGAGGAGAGCGAGGCGCAGCTGGAACTTGTGCGTGTGCGCGCCGCGCGCGGCACGGCGTACGTGGCCCTGTTCAAAGCGCTCGGCGGTGCACCCCGGCCTCCCGCCGATTACGAGACGGCCCCTCTGACGCCGTGATTGCCCTGGCGCGCAAGACCTTGACCTACGAATGGCGCCGCTTCATGCCCGTGGCCTGTGCCGTGGGATTTGCCTGTCTCCTGCAGCTCCTGCAGGTCTCGCTCGTGCTCGGGATCTTCAGAAGCGCCAGCGTCCAGGTGAGTGGCTCATCGGCGCAGCTATGGGTGGGTTACCCCGGCACCGCGACCGTTAATCTTGGGCGACCCATTCCAGAGGGTGTCGAAGCTCTTTTGCGAATGGACTCCGCCGTGGTGCGCGTCGAACCCTTCTGGTGGGAAGACGGGAACTGGCTTGGTGCCAAGGGCAATGTGGCTGTTTCAATCTCCGGGATTGCCCCGGATCCGGACGGACTGCTGTACGCGCACGTATTGGCTCCAGCCATACGTGCGAGGCTGCGCGAACCCGACTCGGTGATCGTTGACCGGGCGGATCTGGGCGAGCTCGGTGTGACGGTGGGGGACAGTGCGAGCGTCAATGGACATCGTGTTCACGTCGTCGCTGAAAGCCGGGGCCTGCGGTCGCTGAGCGGTATCAACATCGTAGCCTCACTCGCGACAGCGCGCCGGCTGGCCGCCGACGCCATCGATGCAGGCCGCCCCACCTATTTCGTCGCCCAACTTCGTGATCCACGGAACGCCGATTTGGTTGCCGCCCGTCTGTGCTGCCAGCCGGCGTTTGGGCCGTATCAGGTCTGGACCGCAACGGATTTTGCTCGTCGCTCCGAACTGTATTGGCTGTTGGATACGGGTGCCGGTGCCGGGGTGTTGTTTCTCTCAGTGATCGTCCTTGCGGCAGGAGCCGCCATCAGCGGCCAGGCGCTAATGGCGGCCGTCGCGGGCTCCGTGCGAGAGTACGCCATGCTCAATGCGCTCGGCGTCGGATTGAGGAACCTGCGCTGGGTGGTGCTCGAACAGGCCTTGTGGGTAGGCACGGCTGGTCTAATCGGTGCCGCAGTCTTGGGAGCGCTGTTGCTGGCGGTTGCTCAAAGTCAAGACGTACCCGTCGTGTTCAACGCCTACGTGACCTTGGCTTGCATCCTGGTGGCGCTGTGCGTTACCGGCGTTTCGGGCCTGGCGGCGGTACGGACCCTGCGGCACGCTGAGCCTGCCATGTTGTTGCGCTAAGGACCGGTGAACACTATCCACACACCAGCCCCCACGCTGCGCGCCCTCGCCGTCAGCAAGAGCTACACGACGGGACGGTTGCGAACTCCCGTGCTTGAAGACCTATCCCTAAGCATAGACTCGGGGGCCCTCACCCTGATCTCCGGACCCTCGGGCTGCGGCAAGAGCACACTACTTACGATTCTGAGTGGTCTGCAAGGCGTGGATCAGGGCCAGGTGCATGCGCTTGGCGATGAGCTCGGCCTACTCGACAAGCCAGCTCTGGAGCGCTTTAGATTGCAGCACACCGGATTTGTTTTCCAGGACTTCAGCCTATTCCCGGCCCTCAAGGCATGCGAACAGGTTGAGCTCCCATTATATTATCTTGGCATTTCGCGCAGCCACGCTCAGGAGCGCGCGCGGCAGGCGCTCGATGAGGTAGGGTTAAGTTCCCAGCGGCACCTGCGGCCCGCTGAACTCTCGGGCGGGGAAAAGCAACGAGTCGCGCTCGCCCGGGCTATCGCCAAGAAGCCCCAATTGCTGTTCGCCGATGAACCCACCAGCGCACTCGACGCGGCGAACGGTCAGATCGTGATCGATATCCTTCACGGAATCGCGCGCAACCACGGTACGACTGTTCTCTGCGTCAGCCATGATGCGCGCCTCATGCGGCATGCGGATCGTGTGCTGTGCATGGAGGATGGCCGTATCCTGCAGGATTCGCGTACATCATCCAACATGGCACGCCCCCAATGAGTCCCATGCGCCCGCCGCCATTGGTCGCAGCCCGCGCCGTAGGCTACCTTCCCTGGGCAACACTGCTGCTCGCAGCCTGCTCTGACCATTCCGGTCCATCACCGCAAGCGCCGCACGCTGCTTACGCTGCCGTGGCTATTGGTCGAGTCGACGTCGAGGGCGGAATACTGCAGTTGACCGCTCCTCGAGAAGGGACGGTGACCAGCGTTATAACTCGCGAAGGCACTGAAGTCCGCCGCGGTGACGCGCTGGTCGCGCTGGATGATGGCGAAGCCAGGTTAGCCGTGCAGGGCGCCACCGCAGAGCTCACGCAGGAGCGCGTGAAGCACCAGCTGCTCACGTCCCAGCTCGCTGCCGCCCGCCAACGTGCCGAGCGCCTTGCCGAGGCAGCGCGCGCGGGCGCTGGAGAGGTGCAGGCCGCTGACGACGCCATGGCGGCGGCGGACGAACTGTCGAGTCAAACGCAGATGACGCTGGCCGGGATTGAGGCATTACGATACAAACTCCAAGCGCTGCAACAGGAGCTTGCGCTCAGAACAATTCGCGCGCCGCTGGACGCGCAAGTGGTACGCGTCCGGGCGCAGCCGGGCGCGCACGTCGCCCCGCAATCTGAGCCGTTGATCACACTGCTCCCGCACGGCTCCGCAATCATTCGCGCCGACCTGAGTGACAGTTACCTCGACGCCGTTCATGTCGGCATGCCCGCGACAGTCGGTACTGAAGACGATCGCGGCATCAGGTGGCGCGCCCACCTGCTACGCATCAGTGCAGTGGAAGGCACTCTTGTGACCGACGAGCAGCCTCCGTCTCACATGACCGCTCGGACGGTGGAATGCGTGCTAGCGCTCGATGGCCCGACTGCACTGCGCTTTGGCCAGCGCGTGCTCGTGCGCTTCGGCGACGCCGGGACCGTTGGCTCGCACTGACGGTGTGATCTCACGACAGCCACCCTAGCTATTTCAGGACTGCCACGTGATACAGGATCATAGCTTCTTCCTTCAGGGCGACCGTCGAGGGATACTTCTCATCCACGGCCTCACGGGCACGCCCATGGAGATGCGCCTGCTCGGACTCGGACTCCATGCGCGCGGCTACACGGTTGCGGGCATGCAATTGGCAGGACACTGCGGCAGCGTCGAGGACTTGCTGGCGACCAGCCGGACCGACTGGTACGGGAGCGTGCAGCGTGCTGCCGATGCATTACGCCACAAGGTCGATCATCTGTTCGTTGCAGGTCTCTCCATGGGCGCCTTGCTTGCCCTCAAGCTGGCCGCTGAAAGAGCGGATCAGGTAACTGGAGTCGGGGTGTACGGTGCCACCTTTCGGCATGATGGCTGGGCAATCCCGCGCCTGGCCAGACTCACATTCCTGTTGCCGCTCCTGAAGCAACTGGGCATCGGCCGTTCGCGCATGTTCATGGAGCAACCACCCTATGGATTGCGGGACGAGCGCTTGCGCGCACGGGTCAGCGCGGCGATGCTGGGGGGCGATAGTGGCGCGGCAGGCCTGCCTGGCAATCCCTGGTTCTCGCTCTCGGAACTGTTTCTGCTGTCCCGGTCGGTCCGACGGGCGCTGCCGCGGGTGGTAGCACCCTGCCTCATCGTTCATTCCAGCAATGACGACATCGCCAGCCTGTACAACGCGGAACTCGTGCAACGCCAGGTCAGCGGCCCCAGCGAGCTGCTGCTGTTCAATGACAGCTACCACATGATTACGATTGACCGCGAGCGACGTACGCTAATCACACAGAGCGCGCGCTTCTTCGACGCCATCGCCAACGGCCGGACAATGCAGACCGCGGCACGGGTTGCATGACCCGCAGCCCGGGCGTTCACATCCTGGTCACCGCCAGCACGGCATTCATTCCGCCAAACGCGAACGAGTTGCTGAGCGCTGCGCGAATTCTGAGCGGCCGCGCCCGATTAGGTACGTAGTCAAGATCGCACTCCGGATCCGCTTCATCGAAGTTGGCGGTGGGCGGCACGACATCGTCGCGCAGCGCACCCAGTATAGCCACCAACTCCAGGGCTCCCGCCGCGCCCAGCGCGTGACCGTGCATCGACTTGGTGGACGACACCGCCACGTGCTGCGCGTGGGGGCCAAAGACCTCGTGAATGGCACGCGTCTCAACAGCATCATTGGCCCGCGTGCCAGTACCGTGGGCATTGACGTAATCAATATCCGCTGCCTGCAATCCGGCATCCGCCAGCGCCAGCGTCATAGCAGTGCCAGCGCCACCTGCATCAGGCGCGACAATATCTGCGGCGTCCGAGCACATGCCGAATCCCGCCAGCTCACCGATGATCTTGGCTCCCCGTGCCTGCGCATGCGTCAGGGATTCCAGCACAAACACTGCGGCACCCTCGCCGAGCACCAACCCCCGGCGGTTCGCGGTAAAGGGCCGACAGGTGTCGTCGGCGAGCACCCGCATCGCTTCCCACGCGCGCAGGTGCCCAAAGCTGAAGCACGAATCGGTACCGCCGGAAAGCACCACATCGGCAAGCCCGGATCGGATGATCTGCATGGCCTGCGCAATCGCATGATTCGATGACGCGCAGGCGCTGGCCACGACGAAGGCCGGGCCCCGCAGGCCGTGAGCGATGCTGATTTGGCTGGCCGACGCGTTGATCATGATGCGAACAATGGTCAGTGGATGCAGACGCACCGCATTGTCCTTATAGAGACGCCGGCTTTGTTCATCGCGCGTCGTGTCACCGCCAACACCGCAGCCGATGACCACCCCGCTGCGGCCGCTCAACTGTCTGTTCGAGAACTCGAGGCCTGACTGGATTACCGCCTCGTTCGCGGCAATAAGCGCGAACTGAGCGGACCGATCCAGCATCGTCAGCGTGGGCTCAGGAATATATGCGGCAGGCTCGAATGTTGGGGGCACCTGCGCGGCAACACGCACGCGTAGCTGTTTTGCCTCGGCGTGGTGCAGCGGCCTAATGCCGCTGGTACCGGCACGCAACTGGCGCCAGAGCACTTCGGCGCCCACACCAAAAGTGCTCACGGCACCGATCCCGGTTACCACGACGCGATGTGCGTGGGCCCGACTCACCCGGTACTGGCTTGCCCGGCCTTACTGGACAGCACCGCAGTCGTAATCTCGATAAGGTGCTGCAGCGTATCCGTGCCGAGGTTGGCGTCCTGGTCGGGAAACGTAATATCAAAACGCTCCTCGATCTCGAAGATAACCTCAATGGCCGTCAGGGACGATATCGCGAGATCCTTGAATGTGGATGCCGGCGATACCCTGTTGATATCGACCTTTGCCTGGCGCGCGACTATTTCAATAATCCGGCCACTGATTTCCGCTTTGCTCGGCATTACATTAATGCGCGCTTCGCCTTGGTGATCAGCTGATCCAGCAGCAAGAGTGCCATATCGATTTCCTCGCGCGTGATATTGAGTGACGGCGCGAATGTGATGACGTTCTTGTACCACCCGCCAACATCCAGCACCAATCCAACCCGCCGGCCGCGATGACTGAGTTCGGCGCCAAGCCCAATATCCACCATCTTGTCCAGTAATGCCCGGTTCGGGGTGTAGCCATCGTCGGTACAGATCTCCGCGCGCAGGGCGAGGCCGAGGCCGTCGACGTCGCCTATTTCCTTGTGCCGCAATTGCAGTTCCCTTAGACCCTCGAGGAAATAGGCCCCCTTGTACGGAACTGTCTTTTCATACTCCATCTCGCGACCCATTCTCAAGACCTCTACGCCCAGTGCAGTACCCAGGGGGTTGGAGTTAAAGGTGGAATGAGTCGATCCTGGTGGAAACACCTCTGGGCTGATCAGCTCCTCGCGCGCCCACAGTCCCGACAGCGGATTGAGTCCGTTGGTCAGAGCCTTGCCAAATACCAGGACGTCCGGCGTGACGCCAAAATGCTCAATGGACCACAACTTCCCCGTTCGCCAGAACCCCATTTGAATTTCATCAACAACCAACAGGATTCCGAACTTATCCAACACGCGCTTGAGATCCCGGAAGAAGTTTCTCGGTGGGATTACATAACCGCCGGTTCCCTGAATGGGTTCGATGTAGAACGCGGCGAATTCGGCCTGGTTTACCTTGGGATCCCATACCCCGTTGTACTCACTCTCGAACAATCGCTCGAAATGACGCACGCAGTCGTCGCCATACTCTTCCGGTGTCTTGCCTTTGGGTCGACGGAATGGATACGGGAAGGGAATAAACATCGCCCGCTCACCAAAATGCCCGTAGCGGCGGCGATACCGATAACTCGAGGTGATGGCTGAGGCGCCGAGCGTACGGCCGTGATATCCACCCTCAAAGGCGAACATCAGGCTCTTGCCATTGCGTGCGTTGCGCACGATCTTGAGCGAGTCTTCAATCGCCTGAGCGCCCCCAACATTGAAATGTGCCCGCCCTTTCCGACTGAACTTCGACTCCATGTCGAGGGCGATGGCTTTGGCCAACTCGACTCTGGTCGGATGCAAGTATTGGCTGGCCAACTGCGGCAACTCATCGATTTGGCGCTTCAGTACCTGATTGAGGCGTTTGTTCGCGTAGCCAAAATTGACCGCCGAATACCACATCTGCAGATCAAGATATGGAATCTCGGCGCTGTCGTAGAGGAAACTACCCTCGCAGCGACGAAATAGTTTCGGCGGATCAACATAATGGACGGTATCGCCGAAGGAACTGTATTTAGCTTCATCGGCCAGTAGCTGGGCGTCATCAGTAATCGCCGGGGCCGGATGCAGATTAGCGTTCATTATGGGATACCTGGTCAGACCGTGGATTGAGCGAGCAGCGACTTGGCCGACAGAGCCTGGCCCAGCTCTGTCAATGTCGACAGGAGCTTTGTAGCATCGACAAATCCCGCGATCGGACGATGGGGGATCCCTTCGAGGCGGCAATATTCAATGAGTTTACTCTTGGCGAACACGAAATCTGCTTGGCCAGCGACGCAGAAATCCGACGCTCCGTCGCCAACTAACAGGGACAAATTAACCTGTCCCTCGCGCGCGGACTGAACCTGCGCGCACTTACATGTGCCGCTGCGACAGCCGGTGGCCGCGAAGGGCGCGTTGAGTCGCCATCGGCGGGGAACGTCCGCGCGTACCAACTCATTGGCGACAATCGGCAGATCGGTCAGGCCATGCTTGGCAAGGATGCGGCGGATCGGGTAGTCCAGCCCGTCGCTCACGATGCGGATCGGCATCGCAAGAGCGCGCGCCCGGGTCACAAACTCGGGGAAGGCCGGATCAATGGCGACCGAGTCCAGGCACGCATGCAGTTCGGCCAGGCCCATGTCGAGCAGTTCGACTTGCCCACGCATGCACTCGAGCGACCCGATTTGCCCATCGCGCCAGCGCTGCTCCAGCGCTTCCCAGCCAGCTAAGCCATAGCGCTCCAGCAGCAAATCAACAACATCGTCCAGAGCAATGGTGCCATCAAAATCGCACAAAATCGTCCACTTGGCTGAGGGAAGACTTGGACTGAAGGCCGCGCGCATTCGAATCACTATACGTCATTGACCTTTCGGGTTTCCGTCATCTTTCCTCACGCAAAGTTAATGTTTCGGGCGGTCTTTTCTTTTCTAGACGGCGATTGATTTTCCTTCTTGCGATGGTCTAACCCCAGATATCGGACAAGCCGAGAATAACTCTTGGCCGACAATTGACAACCGTGCATTTCAGCGCGAGCTTTGCAATTGATCGGCATGAATGCGTGTGTGAGACTGCCGCTGCGATATCCGCCGCGGCGCTCGCGGTTTGGTAATTTAAAGGAGATAAGATGATGACATTCACAACTCGTTCGGTAGTTCTTGTGGTGCTGACTGCGATTTCCGGCGCAGCGTCGGCTCAACAAGCATACGTATCGGCAACGAGTGACCGCTGGGCCGGTTGGTACGCAGGCGTCAACGCCGGCGCGGCAATCAATACAACGTGCAACACCTGGACGGCGAATGGTCCGGGCGCCGCTTTCTTTAATAGTAAAGACTGTCCCAACAAATCCACATTCGTGGGCGGTGTGCAGGTCGGCTACGACTTTCAGGTTGGCGATATAGTCTGGGGCTTCGGACTTGATTACGATTTCTACAGTGCCAAGACCAAGAACAAGTCGTTGACCTCTGACGGTTCGGTCTTCCCAGCCGGCACCTATGATTTTAACGGCAAGAACAGCCCGAGCGGCTTTGCCATCTTCGGTCCACGCGTTGGCTACGCGATCGACAATTGGCTGCCGTACGTTAGAGCGGGTGGTGTCTTTGCGAGCGGATCCACCAACAGCACCGTGACTTACACTGGCCCGGGCGGGCAAACCGCCACCTTCAACGGCGGCAAGAACTACAACTCAAGCGGGTTTGGATTCGGCGCCGGTATCGATTACGCCCTACCGGAGAAGTGGTCGCTCAAGGCCGAGTACACGTTCGTGAAACTCGGCAAGGGAAGCAACACGACCACAACCTGCACTGCTGGCGCTAGTGTGTGCAACAGCTTTGCAGCTTTCTCGCTCGACAGCATTCATAACAGCCTGACCTTTAGCGTGATCAGAATCGGCGTGGATTACGAGTTTTAGGCAATTGCACGCGGGGGCAGTAGCGTCAGCTCCTGGTCTGGTACTGCCTCCGCTGCGTCTTGGGTAAAGCCCTTCTTGACTCGCACCCTATCCACTCGACGCGCCAGCCTGTGTACCACGCGCCGCGGGTTGTTGGCAGCGCGGAGCTACTACGGCGGGGACTGGGCGGTTTGAGGGAGTGAATTCGAAGCTTCAGAGGGCTGACTGACGCTCCCTACCGGTGCTCCCTCAGCGCGAATGGGCGGTGATCCTGATCTATGGCTTGCGCGGGTATGCACGTACGCTTGTCTCCAGCATTAACCGCCATGTGACCGGAAATGACCAAAGTAAATTGGCGCGCCCGACCAGATTCGAACTGATGACCCCCTGGTTCGAAGCTGCCTGGAACGATCAGCAACTAGATTAAACGAAATGTTCTTTGTAATCAGATCAGAGACTTACGAAACCACTGCTGCCGGGACATCGTTGCAAATGTCACCACTGATCACAACAGAGCATCACCAACTCCCGCAAAACTCCTGCAAAACTCCGCAATCACCCGGTCATATTGGGAAGGGAGAACTTGTGGTTTTAGACCAGCAGGCCTGGACTTCTCGTTCGGGCTCCCTGGTGCGAATGCGCCAGAACCCAATTCCAGCTTCGATCCCGAGACTGTTGTTTAAGGACGCCTGCTCTCTCATGTAGACGTGTTGCGACGGGTACGGTGAACCGGTATGGTCGCGGTTGAGGCTCTCTCATGATACCCTCCCCGCGTCCGCCACCGCCCATCAGCGACACGCACAAGGCGCTGATGTTTCCGACACTCACGCCCGCGCAAGTCGCGCGAATCACGGTGCACGGCACGATGCGCGCGGTTGCGCCCGCACAGGTGCTCATCGAGGCCGGAGATGCCATCGTCCCGTTGTTTGTCGTCCGCTCCGGCAGGATCGACATCATCCAGCCCTCGAGCCTGGGCGACACACTCGTCGTCAGCCATGACCCCGGACAGTTTACTGGCGAGGGCAATCTGCTTCTCGGCCGCCGCTCATTGATCCGCGCAGTGGTCAGCGAGCCAGGCGAAGTCATCCAGCTCAGTCGTGAGCAGGTCCTCGGCCTGGTTCAGACCGATCCGGAGCTGAGCGACGTCCTGATGCGTGCGTTCATCCATCGCCGGATGGCGCTCATCGCGGCGGGGGTCAGCGACGTGATGCTGATCGGGTCGGCGCATTGCGCCGGCACGCTGCGCGCCCGCGAGTTCCTCGCACGCAATGGCCATCCGTACAAATACATCGACCTGGACCTGGAGACCGACCTCCAGCAGTTGCTTGATCGATTCAACATTCAGATTGCGGATGTTCCCGTGCTGATTTGCCGGGAACACGTGGTATTGCGAAATCCGACTAATCAACAGATTGCCGACTGCCTCGGTTTCAACGACAGCATCGATCCCGCGCAGGTGCGCGATCTGATCGTGATTGGCGCGGGGCCGGCGGGGTTGGCTGCTGCCGTTTACGGCGCGTCAGAAGGCCTGGACGTGCTGGTGCTCGAAGCCGGCTCGCCAGGCGGCCAGGCCGGCTCGAGCTCAAGAATCGAGAACTACCTTGGATTCCCGACCGGAGTCTCCGGAGAGGAGTTGACCGGCCGGGCGACCGCGCAGGCGCAGAAGTTCGGTGCGCAGATCATGATTTCGAGAGGCGCGGCGTCGATGGCCTGCGGCCGGACACCGTACGGCGTGACTATCGAGGGCGACCGCGGCCTCCAGGCGCGCGCCCTCATCATCGCGACGGGCGCGCAGTACCGAAAGCCGTCGCTCGACCGGCTGTCGCAGTTTGAGGGCGCCGGCATCTATTACAGCGCGACGCACATGGAGGCTCAGGTCTGCAGCAACGAGGAGGTCATCGTCGTCGGCGGTGGCAACTCCGCCGGACAGGCCGCGGTATTTCTCGCACAGACGTCGCGGCACGTTCATGTGCTGGTCCGATCCGGCGGGCTGGCCGACACGATGTCGCGCTATCTGATTCGCCGGATCGAGGAGAGCCCGTCGATTTCGCTCAGAACCCACTCAGAGATCATCGGGCTCGAGGGGACCGGGCATCTCGAGCGGGTGCAGGTGCAGGATAAGAACTCGGGGGCGGTGCAGACGCTCGATATCCGGCACGTCTTCATGATGACGGGCGCCGCGCCAAACACGACGT
The DNA here is from genome assembly GCA_963778855.1 of uncultured Gammaproteobacteria bacterium. GTDB lineage: Bacteria > Pseudomonadota > Gammaproteobacteria > Steroidobacterales > Steroidobacteraceae > FEN-1191. The sequence continues at coordinate 51,890 of CAVZWC010000007.1, forward strand.
GGCTCGACGGCTGCATTGCGCTCGACTCAAAGGGGTTCATCAAGACGGGGCCAGACCTCACGCCGGAAGACCTGGCGTCTGCGCAATGGCCGCTGGCACGACCCCCGCTGCTGCTCGAGACCAGCCGGCCCGGCGTGTTCGCCGTCGGCGATGTGCGGAGTGGGAATGTCAAACGGGTAGCTTCAGCCGTGGGCGAGGGCTCGATTGCGGTGTCTTTCGTTCACCGTGTACTGGCCGAGTAAATTGACACGAGGATGACGTCATGACCACCCGTGTATGCGCTCATATTGCCGCCATCACCACAGTCAGGCAGGCGAAGCGCTACGAATGCGAAGAGTGCGTGAAGACTGGCAGCCAATGGGTGCACCTGCGCGTCTGCCAGGAATGCGGCCGAACGTTGTGCTGCGACGACTCGCCCAATCGCCACGCCACCAAACATGCTCGCGCAACCGGCCACCCGGTGATCGCGTCGGCAGAGCCCGGTGAGCGCTGGCTGTATTGCTATCCCGATGACGCCTTCTCTGAATACTGACAGTCGAGACGCTTAACATGCTGGAGGCTCGCTTATGACGGTGCTGGTCACGCGTGATCAAAGTACGCCAATGCGCCACGAGATTCGGATCGGCCCGCATACGCTGGCGGTCGATGAGACGGTCGAGCAAGGCGGTGCCGGTTCCGCGCCCACGCCCCATGACCTTTACGACGCAGCGCTGGGCGCGTGCAAGGCGGTGACCGTGCTCTGGTACGCCCGGCGCAAGGGCATCCCGGTCGAGGGCATTGAGGTGCGGGTACAGCGCGACAGCACCCAGGAGCGCGCGGGTACGTATCGCCTTGATGCGCAGCTCCGCCTCGGAGGCCCGCTCAGCGAGGCGCAACGCCAGGAGCTGCTGTCCGTCGCCGCGAAGTGCCCGATCCACAAGCTGATGACCGCCGTCAAAACCGAAATCACCACCTCTCTGGCCGGCTGACCCATGCCAATCGAACGTTTGTTGCCGCCTAATCTCAAAGAACTCTCGCCTGGTTTCGCCGTCCGCCGCTCACTGCCCGCGGCTATTCGGCAGGCCATCGGACCGTTCCTGTTCTTTGATCATTTTGGGCCGGTCGAGGGCCATCCAGGCGACAACCACGATGTCCGTCCCCACCCGCACATCGGTTTGGCGACCGTCACCTATTTGTTCGAGGGTGCGATGGAGCACCGTGACAGCCTGGGTTCGGTCCAGCGCATCGAGCCCGGGGCGATCAACTGGATGAGCGCGGGTTCAGGGATCGTGCACTCGGAGCGCATCCCTTCCGACCTCAAACGCACGGGCTGGCGCTCGCATGGCCTGCAACTGTGGGTGGGTCTGCCGATCAAAATGGAGGAATCCGCGCCGTCCTTCCGGCACACGGCAGCCAGCGACATTCCGGCTTGGGAGGATAGTGGAGTGACTGCGCGCCTCCTGATCGGCTCGCTCCATCAGCTGCGCTCGCCGGTCGCAACGGCCTCGCCGACTCTATATCTCGATATTCACGCCTCTCCCGGCGGGTCGTTCCACCTTTCGGGCCACATGGACTCGAGCTTGGTGGAGCGCGGCTGCTATTCCATGGACCTGCCCATCGAGGTCGACGGCATCGAACTACCGCCCTTCACGCTTGCTGCCCTGGAAGACGGCAAGGATGCGCGGATTCACGCACCGCGCGGCGCCCGTTACGTCGTGATCGGCGGCGAGGCGCTCGATGGCGGCCGCCGCCACATGTGGTGGAACTTCGTCTCCTCGCGCCGTGAACGGATCGAAGCGGCCAAGGAGGCCTGGAGCCGGCAGGCCCTGGGACAGGTGCCGGGCGAGACGGAGTGGATACCGCTGCCCTAGCGCGTCATGTCGTATTATTGCGCTGCCCGAACGAATCCGCGGGAGATAACGATGAATGCTTCGAGGCCGCTCGATCTATTGGTACCGGTAACGACCAGCGATCACGTACGGGGTCCGGCCGGGGCGCGCGTGACCATCGTAGAGTACGGCGATTTCGAGTGCCCGATCTGTCGCGCGGCCGAGCCCGCAGTACAGATGGTGTTGCGCCAGTTCCCCGGTACGCTACGATTGGTGTACCGCCACTTTCCTATTGAGACCGCGCACCCGCATGCATTGATGGCGGCTGAAGCAACGGAAGCCGCGGCCGCACAGGGACGTTTCTGGGAAATGCACGACCGCCTGATGCAGGGGGCCGCGAAACTGGATCGCAAGTCCCTGGATGGCTATGCCGATAGCCTCGGATTGGACATGGCGCTCTTTGCCGCGTCGCTCAATGATGAAATTTATCGGCAACGCGTGCGCGAACACCTGGCAGGTGGTCAACGCAGCCACGTGCGCGCCTCGCCTGGATTCTTCGTGAATGGCCGCGTGTGTGATCTATCGGGTGGCTTCCACGCGCTGGGCGAGCGCGTGGAGGCGGAACTGTAGTCGCGGCTAACGCAGCAGGGAACGCAGCTTGTTGCCGGCTTGCGAAGATTGATCGGCGCATGCCTCAATGCCGGCCCGGGACAGGTCCGCCTCCATTACTCGCTTCAGTCGAAAGGCATCGGCCACCGGGACTTTGCGTGAGATCTCGGCATATTGGATGCCGCCGGGAAGTTGCGAGACATCGATGTCGTAAAGCTTGCCGGGCGTACGGTATGTCTGAACGTGCATTGGGCCGAGCGCGTGAATTCCAGGTGGCAATGGCCAGATTCTGACGACGTCGCGCAGGTACCTGACCTGAGACTGGCTCAGGACCCGCTCCGGGGCCACGCGGTCGGCGACCAGATCACCGGTGATTTTCGCGTTCAGGCGACGGGTGAGCGAAACGGTGCCCGTCATGTTCGCGCCGTACACATCGTATTCGCACTTGCCTTCGCCGGGTGGCACGACACCAGGCGCGAGCCGTGCACAATCCTGGTCAGCCACCTTCAGAGTAAGCTGGGAGCCACCATCCGCAGCGACCCGAAGGCGCAGGCGCACGCCAGCCTCGAAGGGCGTCAGCAGCGAGTTATCGAACTGCCAGACAGTGATCGGTGCGCCGCGGGGGCGCAGATCGAGCCTCTGCTGGATCTGCTCGGGGGTCGAGCACAGGCCAATCTGGATTTCTGCCTGCGCTTCCCTGGCGCCGCGCGGTGCATCTGCGGAGTTGGCCCGCGTCAGGGCGACGGCTGTCATCAGAATCAACACGACCAGCCCGCCGCGGTCCCAAGCCGCCGCGCGCAATCCGGTGACATGTGTTTCCCTCACGAGGAATCAGGTTCGGTCCGGCACGTGCACCAGGAACTCCGGCATGTCGGGAAGCCCGTCAATGAACGTCCCCTTCTTCTTTCCCTTGATAGAAAAGCGTCGAATGCGCTGTTTGAACCGCTCGGCAACGTAGAGATCACCGTCCGGACCGATCGCGAATCCGGAAGGGGACTTGAGCTTCCCGTCAATGACCGTGCGGGGCTTGAGCTTGCCGTGCGGAGCTTTCTTCTGGATGTCGTAGGCGAGGATGCTGCCGGTGCCCGCGGCGCCGATGTAGAGCGTGTCACCATGCAGAACGAGATGCACGGGTTTGGCGAGCTTTTTTCCCTTGATGCGCGCTACGAGCCGCCCGGTCTTCAGCTCGTAGACTTTGACGACGTTTCCCGCCTCGCTCGCCACGTAGAGATGCTTGCGATGCACGAGGATGCCGCGCACGGAGTGCCGGGGTCTGCCGTGCTCGTCGAGCACGACTTTCAGTCCCTGCGGAGGCGGCACATCCGGCGGCGCGTGATCCGCGGCTTCAGGGAGCCGGCCACGACTGGAGGCAACGAGCGTACCGGGAAGGAAGTTTCCATTTGGGAAGCTCTTGCGGAGGCCCGAGGCCACCGGCGTCGGATTGCGCGTCTTCAGCAGTATGGCGACGACGGTGTTGGTGTCCTGGGAGGAGACGTAAAGGCGGCCGTCGTCACCGAACTCCACGTCGAACGGATGGACCATTGCCGCAACCTGCCTGGTGGTCACCATCACCTCGGCAAAGCGAAACATGTCGCCATCGCGACGGTAACGGGCAATATGGCTGTCCTTGCGCCAGGCATTGGCGATGTACAGATCGTCGCCCACCAGCGCGAACCCGCGGGCGATGTGCAGCGGATGCGCCCCGGGCGACGGGTCGAGAAGCAGCGGATGCTTCGCGCGGGGCGTCCCGTCGTCCTCGAATACGCCAATGTTGTCGACGCCGGCCTTGCCCTCGCCGCGATAGCTGATCCACCACATGCCGGACCTCCCCTGCCGACGGCCGGTCGCGTGCTCGCGCTATTTTGGGTCCTTGTGCGGGCAGCGAAGGTCGTAGTCCGCCTGCATCTGCCGCAACTTGAGCACGCCGTAGATCACAGCGGCGGCCATGCACAGTACCAGCAAGCCGCCGAGTTTCTTCTCCACGCCGAACGCGGCCTCCCGGTTGGCGACGTAGGTGGCACAGATCAGGCAGAGGATGCCAATGTTGATGGCCCAGTTGACGGGCTTCGAAACAACGTAATGCAGCGTGCCGAAGCCGGCGAGCTGATAGAGCATGAACGGCAGGATCGCCACCGCCGGCAGCAGCTCGGAAGCGCCGAGCGTAACGTCGACCGCACTGGGCACCGCTGCGTGCAGCAGCGTGCTGTTGGCAAGTTGATGAAACAGCGCCGGCACCGCACACAGGAAAGGCACCACGCCGAGCAGCTCGATGACGAGCGCACCGCTCCAGGTGCCGACCCGGGACGAGTCATCTCCGCCTGCACCCGACGACTGGGTGCCGACGAAAAGACCACCGACGATCGCGGCCGCGCTGGAAAGCATCAGCAGTTCCACCGTGATGCCGAAGCCAGCCGGTTCGCCCGCCTTGAGCAGCAGTACGGCCAGGAATCCGGGAGTGTAGAACAACACGCGCACAAGCCGTGCCCAGACACGCGCGTCGCGCTCCGGTGGCAGTATCGGCAGCGCAAGTCCGTCGGTTCCTGTGGATGGTCTTGTCTTCGACATGTTCTTTTTTCCCTGGTGCGCCCCGGACGGTAGCCTCGAGTCCAGCGCCAGCTAGCCGCCTGTGCTGGAATAATAACCTGCTTTAACTCCCCAGGATTGACCCGGGAATTCGAGCGTCATCCCCGACGGCCATTTCGGCCGCCGGGGATGCGCGTAGGCCCTCAGTTCCCCGTCGGCAGCGTCAGGTGGACGCCTTCATTTTTAAGTTGATTCCGCAGCCATTCGAATTTCTGGTAATTCGAAATGGTGATGGGACCGTCGTAGCCATCGCTCTGCAATTTGCGAGGAGGATACTGAACGAAGGTCTTCATTACTTTCTGAAGTTCTTCGCCCATCTTCGGCGCCAGCCATGTCCGCTCCGTGAAGTTATTCATGAATAGGTCATAGCGTTCCTGCGGGTCGGCCCACAAGTCAAAGATTTGCGGAACGGTGGCGACATACGCTTCCGGACCCTTCCAGCCGAGATTGCTGTCTACGGCCAGTCCGCCAGTCTTTGCCCCATCGTCGCCCCGAAGATTGAACACAAACTTGTAGTTGTGCCACCTGACGGCGCCGGGCAGCAGTTCGTTCTCCGTAAAGAAATACCAAGTATCGCGCTCACTCTTGCCCGTGCCGAACAGAACGGGCGACATGTCATAACTGTCGAAAATGGTTGGTTGACCCTCGAGATCCTTCTCCGGCAATTTGATACCAGCCATTGCCGAGAAAGTAGCCATGAAATCCAGGCCGCCCACGATGTCGTAATTTCTACTGCCGGCCTTGATCTTACCGGGCATCCAGGCGATCGCAGGAACGCGGTTACCACCTTCCCGATCTGTGCCCTTGGTGCCGCGGAACGGCGTATAGCCGGCATCGGGATATACGTCCTGCCACGCACCATTGTCCGTGGTCCAGAAGACCAGCGTATTGCCCTTATCCAGACCAAGCTGGTGGAGCTTATCCAGGATGTGACCAATGCGGGTGTCGTTCTCAACGATGGAGTCTGCATACTTGCTCTTGCTCAAGGACTTATGGATGAAGTCCGGGTGCGGCAAGTTCGGCTGATGCACCTTCATGAAATTGACGTTGATGAAGAATGGTGTGCCCGGAGACTTGGCCGCGTCATCGAGGAACTCCAGCGCGGCTTTTTCGATATAGGCATCCAGGTAAGGAATGCCGACGACGCCTTCCTTCCCGTTGATTACAGGCGTATCCACGTACTCGCCGTTGACCTTGAAGTCCTCGTGAGCCGCTTCGCCGGCATTACCGCTCATCATGCCCTTGGTCACCCGGTTAAACATGGCGCGCATGTCTTCCGGCATGTCTGGGAACCAGGCCGGATCGCCGTAGGTGTAGGCATTCAGGTGATAGATGCCCATGGACTTCATCACGTCATATCCGTGGGCGTTCGGCAGCGCGTAATCCGCCTCGCCCAAGTGCCATTTGCCGGTGAAGTAGGTCTTGTAGCCGGCCGTCTTCAGCTGTGACCCGAGGGTCCACTCGGCCTTCGGCAGCCCTCCGCCCTGACCTTGGAACGCCACGGTGGTCATGCCGCTGCGGTTCGGAAAGCGGCCCGTCTGCATCGCGGCGCGGCCCGGTGTGCAGCTCGGCTGTGCATAGAACGAAAAGAAAGTCATACCTTGGTCCGACATCCTATCGAGGCTCGGTGTTGGCATGCCGCGTCCCGTGCCACCGCCATAGGGGCCAGAATCGCCGTAGCCGAAGTCGTCGGACACGATGAGGATAATATTTGGCTTCTGGCTCTGCTGAGCAAATGCTGGTGGCCCCAGTAGCAACATGCAGGCAGCAATCAATGTGACCCGGTAATTCATTTCTTTCGCTCCCTTTCAACTTCACCGCAAAAATCGCCCCGCATCGGTTCCCGGTAATGCGCAATTAATGACAACTTAATAGTTAGCCCGAGGACTACCGACAACGGTGGCAAATTCTATCACCAGACGCGAATGGCGGACCTGCGTCATGTACGTATGGCGAGCCGCTTGGTTTGCCGGGACTATAGATTCTGGGAAAGGGGCTCGCGCAGAGCAGGCAATGATACGCCGGAGGGTCGCCTGAAGGGTGCGTCCAATTCCCTCTATAACCTGGAGACCAAGACCGTGAACAGCAATCCTGGAACATCGACATTTGCACGCCTGCTTGCCGCGGTGCTTCTGCTTGGACTCGCCGCATCATCCCAGGCCCAGACCGACCCCCTGCCATCCTGGAACGATGGTGCGGCCAAGAAGGCCATTGTGGCATTTGTACAGACCACCACGACCCCGACCAGCGCCGGGTTCGTGCCGCCGGCCGAGCGCATTGCCACCTTCGACCAGGACGGCACGCTGTGGGTCGAGCACCCGATGTACTCACAGGTCATGTACATCCTCGAAAGCGTGCCGGCGCTGGTCAAGGCGAAGCCCGAGCTCGCCCACGTCGCCCCCTATTCGACGGTGCTGGAAATCCTCAAGGGCGATCGGGCCGCAGTGGCCAGGCTCACGATGCCCGACCTGGAAAAGCTGGCGATGGTCACGCTCACGGGCATGCCGGTCGATACCTTCAGTGCCGATGTGCGCAAGTGGCTGGCTGCGGCAATAGACTCACGCTGGAAGAAGCCCTACACCGACCTGACCTACCTGCCCATGCAGGAAGTGCTGAAGTACCTGCGTGCCAACGGCTACAAGACCTTCATCGTCACTGGCGGTGGCCAGGATTTCGTCCGCACTTATTCCGAGCGTGTGTACGGGATTCCACCCGAGCAGGTGGTGGGCAGCGCCGTGGGGACGACCTACGGCTACGACAAGAGCGGCAAGCCGTTCCTGACCAAGGAGCCGAAGCTGCTCGTGAACGACAACAATGCCGGCAAGCCCGAGTCCATTCACCTGATGATCGGGCGGCGGCCGCACATCGCATTTGGTAACTCTCCCGGCGACCAGCAGATGCTTGAGTACACCAAGGCCGGCGATGGCGCCAGGTTATCGCTGCTCGTCCTGCATGACGACGCGAAGCGCGAGTACGCCTACGGGCCCGCCCAGAAGCTGCCAGATACGAAGATCGGCGCCTTCCCGCAGGCCCTGTACGACAAGGCGAAGAAGGATGGCTGGGTCATCATCAGCATGAAGGACGACTGGAAGCGGGTCTTCGCGTTCGATAAGTGAGCGCGGGCTGGGCTGGCCTAGACCTGCGAACGTGCCCGAGGGCACGCGTCAGTCCATGCGGTTACTTGCCGGCACCCAGTCGATCGACCAGAGCTGCGGCGATCAGATCGTCCATGATCACCACCTGCGATGCGCCCGCACTATGGAGCAACGCTCCGCGCGGGCTGTTTGCTCCTGTTACCGCGATCTTCAGCTGCGGATTGCGGGCATGCGCCATCAATGTGATCGAAAGCTTTCTGTCCGGATCCTCGGTGGTCACGACCAGCGCCTTGGCCTGATCGATCCTCGAGTGATCGAGCACGGCATCAGCCACTCCGACATCACCCTGCACGACCAGAAAACCGAGCGCGGCGGCCTCGGCCGCCAGGTCATTGGATCGGTCGATGACGACCACCTGCTCTCCTGCTTCATGGAGCCTCTTGGCTACCAATCGGCCGAGCGGTCCAAAACCGATGACAATCACATGGTTGGCCAATCGCTCGAGCTTGCGTTCCACGTTCCTGTTCTCCCGCTGTGTCATAACGGTATCGCTGGAAAATATGCCGGTCAAAGTGGACAGGGCGTAGCCGCCGATCATCAGGAAGGCAACCATTGTCGCCATCATGAACACCTGCTCGCGCCGATCCAGCGTATCGAAGTCGCCCAGGGTTGTGACCAGGTTGAGTGCATTCCAGAATCCGCGGAATGCCTTGCCGGACAGCAGTTCGTTCGAGGTGTCGAGCACGATCAGCCCGATGGCACAGACAGTAAGCGTCACCAGCAGCAGGCCCACGGTGTACAGCAGGCGACGCCGCCACTCACGCATGTGAGCGCGGCCAAAGTGGGGCTCCAGCACTCGATAGATGGGCATTGCCTTTCAGCGGCCACAGAAGCGCGCGCTCACCTCTTCTTCCTTGCTAAGCTCATATCTGCGGCGCTTGATGCTGACATTGCGGGGAGCGGGCTCCACGTAGTCGCAGGCGCGCCGACTGTGCCTTGCCAGCTACGCACCTTTTGGTCGTGCAACGCACAACGCAGCCTACGCCGATGTGGGCTTCCCGGGTGCGATTTTAGCCGGTCGGATCGTCGCACCGTGCCAACACCTTCGCTGACGGCGTTCAGCCGTTGATTGCAAAAGATAGATTGGCGCGCCCGACCAGATTCGAACTGATGACCCCCTGGTTCGAAGCTGTCTGGAGCGATCAAAGAGCAGTTTGGGCGAGATTTTCTTTGTAGTCAGATCAGAGACTTACGTAACCACTGCTGCCGGGACATCGTTGCAAATGTCACCACTGATCACAACAGAGCATCACCTACTCCCGCAAAACTCCCGCAACTATCTAATTAATTTTGGAGGGGAGATCTTTTGGCTTTGACCAGCAGGTCGGGGCCTTTCGGCCAAACTCCCTTGCCCAGAGCGGCCAACCTGGGCGGGTCTGGGCGAAGTTGTCCGAGCGTCGCCGCCACCCGCCGACGTTGTGAAGTTCGTCGCCAATGCGCCAAAAGCCAGAACAGATACCTAAATCTCGACGCTTCCCTCAAGCTCCGTCCACTCGGCATCCGTAAATACGCGAGACCGCGTGTGAAACGCCTTGCCTTCCGGTCCCTCCAGTGAAAATGTCCCGCCTGTTCCCTCGATCACATCAATGATCAGTTGCGTGTGTTTCCAATACTCGAATTGCGACCGACTGATGTAGAACGGGCAGCCGCCAATTTCTCCGAGCAGTACGTCGCCAGCGCCTGTCGTGATTTCACCTGGCAGATAACAGTTTGCGGCGCTGTTGTCGCAACAGCCACCCGATTGATGAAACATGAGCGCGCCATGCTTGCGCTTCAGCTGCTCGATTAGCTGCATAGCCGCCTTCGTTGCCATGACTCGTTGAACCACCAATCCTCTCCCACGAAGGAGCAGGGCGGATTAACCGCCCCTGCGATTCCGACCTGGCGAGCCCCGCCTCCGCCTAGAAAAAGCCAAGTTTCCTGGGACTATAGCTGACCAAAAGGTTCTTGGTCTGCTGGTAGTGATCGAGCATGACCTTGTGGGTTTCACGGCCGATTCCCGATTCCTTGTAGCCACCAAATGCCGCGTGCGCCGGATAGGCGTGATAGCAGTTGGTCCATACGCGCCCAGCCTTGATTGCGCGACCCATTCGGTAGCAGACATTGCTGTCGCGCGACCACACGCCAGCACCCAGTCCGTACAGCGTGTCGTTGGCGATCGCAAGTGCCTCAGCCTCGGTCCTGAACGTCGTCACAGCAAGCACCGGCCCGAAGATTTCCTCCTGGAAGATGCGCATCTTGTTGTGCCCCTTGAACAGCGTCGGCTGGACGTAGTAGCCGCCCGCCAATTCGCCTGGCAAATGTGCTTGAGCGCCGCCGGCGAGCAGCTCCGCTCCCTCCTGCTTGCCGAGATCCAGGTAGGTCAGGATTTTGGTGAGCTGCTCCTTGGACGCCTGGGCACCCATCATGGTATTCATGTCCAAAGGGTTGCCCTGCTTGATCGCGGCAACACGCGCCAGCACTCTCTCCATGAATTGATCATAGATCGATTCGTGGATCAGGGCCCGCGATGGGCAAGTGCACACCTCACCCTGGTTGAAGGCGAAAAGAACCAGGCCCTCAATGGCCTTATCATAAAAATCGTCATCCGCGGCCGCGACATCAGCGAAGAAGATGTTGGGCGATTTTCCTCCCAGTTCCAGTGTCGCCGGAATCAGATTGTTGGCGGCCGCCTGAGCGATCAATCGACCAGTGGTCGTCGATCCGGTAAACGCGATCTTGGCTATCCGACGGCTGGTTGCTAGGGGCAATCCCGCCTCGCGGCCGTAGCCGTTAACAATATTCAGGACACCGGGTGGCAGTACATCAGCAATCAGTTCGGCCAGCAGCATGATGCTGATCGGTGTCTGCTCGGCCGGCTTGAGCACGACCGCATTGCCGGCGGCGATTGCCGGCGCAAGCTTCCACGCTGCCATCAATATGGGAAAATTCCATGGAATGATCTGGCCGACGACCCCGAGCGGCTCGTGAAAATGATAGGCGACCGTTTCGGCGTCGATTTGGCTAAGCGAACCCTCTTGCGCACGCACGCAACCCGCGAAGTATCGGAAATGATCGACCGCCAGCGGAATGTCGGCATTCAGGGTCTCGCGGATTGGCTTGCCATTATCAATAGTTTCCGCATACGCCAGCATTTCAAGGTTTTCTTCGATCCGGTCGGCAATCTTCAATAGGACGTTGGCCCGTTCCGCGGCTGGGGTGCGGCCCCATGCGTCGGCAGCGGCATGAGCGGCGTCCAGCGCGAGCTCCACGTCCTCGGCGGTCGAGCGCGCGGCCTTCGTGTAGACCTTGCCAGAGATCGGCGTGACGACATCAAAATAAGCGCCCTTGGCTGGCGCGACCCACTTACCGCCAATAAAATTCTCGTACTTGGCCTTGAATTGAACTTTGGCGCCTATGTCGATCGGTGCTGGTGAACTCATGGTGCTGAATCTCCGTTATGGTTTAGGTGCTGGCGGAGCGTATTTGACGGACAGCCCCAACCGCGCTCTTGAAAACGACCCTGGTTGCTACCCGTGTAACTCATGCTAGTCACTGCTATCGGTTGCCGCCCTGATTGCTACCGTATAACTCATGCTACTTACTACTTACTGCTATCGGCTGCCGCAATCCGTGAATCTACCTATGGTGCGCCATAGGCCGATGACTGCCGATCGCGGGAGGCTCTGGTGAGTTGAGATCTGCTGCGTTAGGAGAGCGTATCGCGCAGGGCTCTGAATGTGAGGCCGCGTAGACCCCGGGAGGCGCAACCCACGACGCATTACTCTCAGGCAACATTGACGAACCTGATAGAGGCCGCGGAGCGGGTGTGCAGCGCAGAATGCTGCAAAACTCCCGCAACCACCTGGTCTGTCGCATTTGACCCGTCGGCTCCAAAGAGGCCAGGTGGTCGGGACTATAGGCGTCACGCGGGTAGCACAATCCACCGGCCCAGGCGCCGTTCCCCGTCCAACGATGCCCCGATGTTCTCTCATTTCGTACTCCCGGCCGCGACCTGGACATCCCTCAACGGACACGCCACTTCCTGATCCAGCGGCGGAGTTCGCTTCGCGGCGGGTGCGGCGGCTGCGACTGTGGCCATTGTTTCGTCCATGGTGGTCCACAGACGTCCGCTCTGTGCGCATCGCGCGCCGTACTCGAACAGCGGACGCATCGTCGATGCTCGAAAGTCGGCCGAGCTGTATTTGGGATAGTCGAACGGCAGATACGTCGATTGAACCGACATTCGGTACTTGTCGGCGAACTGATCGACCGCGACTACCTGCGCCCGCGACATGTGTTTCAGCGCCACCGCGAAGGTCCGCGCCATGATCGGTCCGAGCTTGAATGGGGTCGTCTCGGGCGCATCAATGATCTGTCCGTTGATCAACACGTACACCTGTGCGCCGTCCAGGGCTCTGCTGATCCATGAGCGCAAAGTAGGCTGCCACGGGCGCGATGAAGAGCGAGTGTCGATGCGTTTCCATCGACATGCATTTCGTCGTACAACCGTCCCCTTGCTGAACGTGGATGAGTACCGGCTCGAACACACCCGGAATGCTCGCCGATGCCACCAGCACGTCCCGGAATAGCTTGCGAGCCGGCTCGCCGCCACGCATCGCAATGGCACCCAGGTCCCAGATGACTGTTTCTTCCTTGTCGAGGTCCGTTGTGGCCACCCACAGCAGCCGTCCACTGCCGGCCTCTTTGGCGACAGCGTTCGATGAGATCCGGGGTGACGTAGTGGTCCACGAGCGCCGTGAGGGCGGCGCTCCGGCGCGATGCACCAAACGGCAGGCGAGCAGGCCGCGCACGCTCATCTGCTCACCACGCCCGCTCGTGAAGGCTTCGGTCAGCTGTGCGTCCCATTCGGGGCCGAGAAAGGCAAACGGTGCGATGAGCGCGCCGGCACTGACGCCCGGTGACAACATCATATTGGGGGCGCTCCTGGCGGCGGCTGAGCCCGACCAACGCTCCGGCGCCGAAGGCGCCGCCGGCACCGCCCCCGGAGAGGACCAGGGCGCGTACTCGTGCCGTCCTTCGATGAGCTTCTCAATCGCTGCAGAGCGGCCGTGGATTTCGGCTCTCGACGCTCGCCCGATCGGTGCTAAGGAAACGCACGTCAGCAGGAAAATCCACGGGGGTCGCCGAGCTGAAGAGCGTGGGTGGTGCATCGCGACGGGCAGTTGCACATCCCGCGAGCGCCAGGACGCCCAACACGCTTGCCCAGCGGAGCGCCCTCACCCGTCCATACCGGTCCAATCTGCTTCTTGCCGAGATCATGTCTTGATTCCTTGCTGCGCCACGGCCAGCCAGTCAATGCCCGACCGAGGCTGCGTCCACCGCCCGGGCCGCCTTCGGCGCGAGCACGATGGAAGTGGAGGCGACGATGAAGATTGCACCAATCACCATCATGAGGCCGTTGGTGGCGAGCATCAGGCTCTGGCTCGTCACCAGGTTGTTGACCATCTCGCGCACCATCTGTCCGTTCAGACCGTGCGGGCAGCATCGAGGCGACCTGACCGGTCGGGTCCACGACGTCGGTGAGCCTGGCGTGAGCGATGATGCTGCGGTTCTGCCAGGAGGTGGTGACCAGGGAGGTCGCGATGGCACCGGAGATCGTGCGCACGAAGTTCATGAGTCCGGCTGCAGAAGCCGTCTCCTCTTCATTGACCGAGCCCATGGCGAGCCCGGTCAGCGGAACGTAGTACATGGGCATGCCGACTCCCATGAAGAACAGCGGCACGCAGATCATCCAGTAGCTCATGTCGGCGGTGGCATACGCACGCCAGAAGGTGATCACTCCAAGCCACAGGCAGCCGAAGAAGATGAGCCGACGCGGATCGATTCGGTTGCCGAGTTTCGCCGCGATCGGGGAGAAGACCACCGACAGGACCCCTCCCCAGGCGACGACCATTCCCGCCCAGGTCGTCGTGTAGCCCAGGTTGTACTGCAGCCATTGGGGCGTGAGCACGTTCAGGCCGAAGAAGGCGCCGAAGGCGAGCGCGAGCACCAGCATGCAGGAGCTGAAGCCGCGATGACGGAAGACGCGCAGATCGACGATCGGATTCTTCTCGGTCAATTCCCAGATCAGGAAGGAAATGAAGCCGATCAGGGCGGTGATGCCGAGTACGCGGATCTCCATGGATGAGAACCAGTCCTTGTCCTTGCCCTCGTCCAGCATGATCTGAAGCGCGGCCACCCAGATGACGAGCAGCAGCATGCCGATCTTGTCGACCGGTTTGATGAGCGCAGGATCCTGGTAGCGCTTGAGCAGGCCCCAGGCAATTGCGCCGAAAGCCAGCGCCATCGGCACGTTGATGAAGAACACCCACGGCCAGGAGTAGTTGTCGCACAGCCAGCCACCGAGCACCGGTCCGACCACCGGCGCCAGCAGTGTCGTCATCGCCCACAGGCCCATGGCCTGCATGGACTGCTTCTTGGGGAAGATGCGCAGCAACAACGTCTGGGAGAGTGCCAGCAGCGGTCCACCGGCCATACCCTGCAGCACGCGCATGCCAAGCAGCATGCCGAGCGAAGTGGACATCCCGCAAAGGAGCGAAAAGACGGCAAACAACACGACGGAGATGCAAAAGAGCCTTACGGCGCCAAAGCGCCCCGCCAACCACCCGGTCAGCGGCACCGTGATGGCCTCGGCCACGGCATAGGAGGTAATCACCCACGTCCCCTGGCTCGAGCCGGCGCCCAGTGCCCCGGCGATATTCGGCACAGTGACGTTGGCAATCGTCATGTTGAGCACCGCGACAAAGTTCGCGAGTGCCAGCACGATGCCGGCCACCCACAGCATCCCTCCCTCAAGGGGAGGGGCGTGCTTCAGGTCAGCGGGAAGGTTTGACATGGCAAGGTCTCTTCAGGAGTTGCTGCAGGGATTCGTTCAGCGCGTGTTGCGGGCGAGCTGCGGGGCGGAATCGCTCCGCAGGTCGACCTTGGCATCCATGGACAGTCCGACCCGAAGCGGGTGGGCGGCCAATTCAGCCGGGTTCAGACGGATGCGTACGGGAAGCCGTTGCACCACCTTGATCCAGTTGCCGGTTGCGTTCTGCGCCGGGATCAGCGCGAAGGCCGAGCCGGTGCCGCCGTTGAATCCCTCGATGACTCCGTGGAAGGCGACCTTGTTCCCATAGAGACCGGAGTCGAGCTCGACGCTCTGGCCCGGACGCACCTGCTTCAGCTGAACTTCCTTGAAATTGGCGTTCACGTACATCTCGCTGACCGGAACAACGTTCAGGAGCGGGGTAGAAGGCTGGACGCGCTGCCCGAGCTGCACCTCGCGCCGGGCAATGACGCCGTCCACGGGTGAGCGGATCACAGTGCGGCCGAGATCGACCTTCGCCTTATCGACGCGGGCCTGTGCCAGCGCCACAGCGGCGTGGGCCGCGCTGAGCGAAGCACGGGCATCACTCGCGCCATTGACGACCTTGGTCAGCTCGTCCCCGGATACCGAGCCCGAGGCGACCAGGGCCTGGCGTCGTTGCAGATCGATCCCCGAGCGCTCGACGTCTGCGGTCGCCGAGGCCACTTGGGCCCGGGCGCGAGCCAGATCCGCCTCTGCCTGCCGCAAGGCGAGTTTGGCATCGGTGTCATCGATCACGACCAGGACATCGCCGTGCCTGACCTGCTGGCTGTCGGTGACATTCACCGCCGCGACCGGTCCGTCGATCTGCGCGGTCACCACCGCGACTTCGGCGGCCGTGTAGGCGTTGTCGGTCGACACGTACCGTGACCCGACGCGCGTCCAGTAGGTGTAATAGCCGCCGCTTGCGGCGGCGATGGTTACAGCCAGCGCCGAGAACAGCAGGATTCGTTTCCTGCGGTTCCTGGCGTCTGTGTCCTGCGGCGTCGAAGCCGGGACAGGTGTATCGGAAGCTACAGTGGTCTCGCTCATTACATTCTCCTCAAGAGTGATTGGGTTTTGCATTGGGGATTTGGGCTTGGGCGCCGAGGCTCTCGGGCGTGAAGCCGCCTCCCAGGGCACGCACCAGCGCCACGTCGAGAATCAGCGCACGGGTTTCCAACTGGGCCTCGGAGCGCTGGGCCGTGATCAACTCATCTTCTGCGGTCAGCACGTCGAGGTAGGTGGCCAGTGCACCGTCGTAGCGTTGGCTGACAATCTGATGGGCTTCCGCGGCAGCCGCGACGGCGGCCCGCGCTGCGGCGAGCTCCCCATCGAGGGACTTGCGGCTGGTCGCGGCGTCGGCGACCTCGCGGAGCGCCTCCGACAGCGTCGCGTTATAGGTCGCCACAGAGGCTTCGTACTCCGCGTGCGCGCCCCGCAGTTGGCCCTGGAGACGTTCGGTGTTGAAGATGGGCAGCGAAATCGCCGGCCCGATGCCTCCGATATCGGAGCCTGACTTGGTGAGATTGTCGATGCCGAGCGACTGCACGCCCAGGAAGCCGACCAGGTTCACGCTCGGATAGAAGCCCGCCTTGGCCTGATCGATCCGCCGGGCGGCGGCTTCGGTACGGGACCGCGCCGCGATGATGTCGGGTCGCCGTCCGAGAAGCTCCAAAGCCAGGTTCTGCGGCAATCCCTGGGATCCGGGAAACTGGGCGGTGGGACGGGTAATGGCGAGGCCCCGATCAGGACCCGCTCCGAGCAGCGCGGCGATCGCGTTCCTTTGCAGGCCAATGCGCTCGTCGATCACAAGCAGGTCGCCCTGCGCTGCGGACTGACGCGCCTCGACCTGGCGCACACTCGCCAGGTTCTCGAGCCCGAAATCGTGCCGCTGGCGGAACAGCGCCGCGGTCTTGGTGCGAATGGCCAGCGTGTCGGCCGCGTTGTCCCGCAAGGTGTAGAGATGCACCAGGCCGGCGTAGGCCGAGGCCACCGAGGTCGAGAGAATCAGGCGGGTTTGCGCCACTTCGACCTGTGCGGCACGCTGCTCCGAGACTGCCGCAGCCAGGGCCGCGCGATTCTTGCCCCAGAAATCCAGTTCCCAACCCAGATTCACCGTAGCAATTCCGTAGTCGTTCCAGCCCTGGGGGAGCGCTGCCTTCGGGATGAGGTGGTTGTAGCTCTGCTTCTGTTCCGTGAACGCGGCCGTGCCGGTCACCTCAGGGAGGAGCGCGCCATGGGCGCCCTGGACTTGAGCCATGGCCGCGTGCAGCCGCGCCTGGGCAAGATCGAGGTCCGGGGAACCACGCAGCGCCTCCTTGATGAGCGCATCGAGCTGCGTATCCCCGTAAGCATGCCACCAGCCCTCCCCCGGCCACGCCGCTGCAGGCGCCGCGAAAGAGTCGGAGCTGCCGAGCTGATCGACCTTTTTCAGGGCCGGCGGCGCGTCCAGGCGCGGAATCGGTGCGCAGCCCGCGGCCACAAAAAGGGCCGCCGCAAGCAGCGCCTTGACGGTGCGCGTGCAACTCATGTAACGGACGCCTTTGGATTCTCGCATTGCAGTCATCTCCATATCCTGTACTGTTCGGTACAGTTTACTTACGGTTTGAGCCTGTGTCAACAGCCAGTGCGCCCGCTTCTTGCTGCCTATCGCCCTGGGTCGAACGGTGCCGTTCAATTGCCTGCTCCTTGACCTGGTGCCCAAAAGCGGCTTAACCTGTACTTATCGGTACATTTTTGGAGGCTTGCCGCAAGAACTTGCAGGCGACGCACACGTGAAGAAGAGCGACAGCAAGCGGCGTGCCATCCTGGACACCGCCTACCGCCTGTTTCGGGCGCAGGGGTTCGAGCGGACGTCTGTGTCGGAGATCACCGCCGGGGTCGGCGGTTCCAAAGCCACCATCTACAGCCACTTCCCCTCCAAGGAAGAGCTGTTCGTCGAATGCATGATGGCGGCCGCCGAAAACTACTTGCCGGGGACGCTCAAGCACCTCGAAACATCCAGTGCCAATCCGGCTGTCGCACTGCTCGACTTTGGCAAGAGCTTCCTGAGCTTCATCTGCTCCCCCGAGCAGTTGGAAGTGCGGCGGCTTATGATCGCGGAGGCTCGGCGCTCCGGCACCGGCAAGCTGTTCTTCACCAAGATCACCGCATTACGGGTCCAGGTATCGGCGCTCATGGCCGCATGCATGGCTTCCGGAACTCTCCGACGCGACGACCCCGCGCTGGCAGCCGATCACTTAGGCGCACTGCTCGAGGCTGAGATCCTCGAACCCCTGCTCCTGCATGTGCGCATAGGTCCCCCAGGCCAGCAGGAGATCGCGCTCGCCGCTAAACGTGCTGTGACCACTTTTCTCAGGGCCTACGCGCCCGCAGGCGGTCAATTAGGGCCGATCCAAAATCGATCGAAGCGGCAGCGGGTGGCGTAGGTAGGAGTTGTGCCCAACGCTGGCCACCGAGAAGCACGGCCGGCTGGCTCAAAGCCCCTGCTGCAGAATATGGATTTCCAGACACGGTACTGCGCTGAGTTGCCGGTACCGGCAATGATACGTAAACTGTACCGAACGGTTCGCGATGATCGGACTTATGAAAACCAAAACTGAATCGAAACGCCAGGCCATCCTCAAAGCCGCTGCCGAAGTCTTCCGCGAGGTAGGGTTCGAGCGCGCCTCGATGGAGGAGATCCGTGCGCGGATCGGCGGCTCGAAAGCGACGCTCTACAATTACTTTCCCTCCAAGGAGAAGCTGTTCTTCGAGGTCATCTACCAGGCCAAGGAATTCGAACTCGGTGCCATATCCTCGGCCCTGAACCCAGACACTGATGATCTGAAGCAGGAGCTACTGCGCTTCGGACAAAGGCTGGTGCCCGCCTGGTATTCACCGGAGGTCATTGCCATCCGCCGCCTCGCGATCGCCGAATCGGGGCACTCCAACATTGGCAGGCTGGTATTTGAGGGATCAACGGTCCCCATGGAGAAGCAGGTCAGCGAATTCCTCCGGAAGGCCATGAAGCGCGGACTCCTTCGAACCTCCGATGCCAAGGTTGCTGCCATTCATCTGCTGAGCCTGCTTGAATCCGAACTGCTGCAACGCATGCTGCTGGGCGTAATGGACTCTGTCACTACGGGCGCGGCCAGGGCGGCGGCGCGGCGCGCGGTCGACGTATTTCTGTCGGGGTACCAACCGATCCAGGACGCGCCAGCCCGGTCCTAAAGTTGCCGAGGTCACCGCCGCACACTTAACGACCGGAAGGGACCATTTCCCCTTCCGGTCGACTACGGTGCCGAGCCCCGGTCCAGCACGTTGAACTCTCCAGTGCTACTGCGACAATCCGCTCGCGCCCCGTGCTGCCTTCTCGATCAGGGCAGCGACAGCGGCTGGCTGCGACACGTAGACCGCGTGGCTCCCCTTGACCTCGACGACGGTTGAGCCCGCCCGCTTCGACATGGCACGCTGGGCCGGCGGCGGAATCATCTTGTCGTCCGTGGCAACCAGGTACCAGCTGGGCTTGGCCTTCCAGGCGGGTGTGCTCACCGCACCGCCGAGCGCGTCGACGCCCCAAGGTACCTGCGAGTTCGCCATGAACTCCGCTTTCCCCTTCTCCACATCCGCAGCAAAGCTCTCAGCAAACTTCGCCTTGTCGAGGAAGAGGTAGCCGTCCTGAGGGGGAAGGATGGGGGGCACCGGAGCGCCCGGTACCGGATTCGCGATCAGGGTCGACACCGATTCACCGGCATCCGGAGCGAAGGCAGCGATATACACGAGCCCCTCCACCTTCGGATCATTTCCAGCCTCGGTGATCACCACGCCCCCGTAGGAGTGCCCCACGAGTATGACCGGCTGTGTCTGGCCGTCGATGACGCGACGAGTGGTCGCGACGTCATCGGCCAGAGAAACGGTCGCGTTCTGCACGATGCTGACATCGAATCCGTCCTTTTTGAGGATCTTGTACACGTCCTCCCAGCCTGAACCGTCCACAAATCCGCCGTGGACGAGCACTATGGCCTTCTGGGCCGTATTTGCGTTGTTGACCATGAGAGTCTCCTTTTCAAGTATCTGTCGTTGCGAGGAGCTGACTGCCAGTCCGTCCCTCGAAGTTCGGGGGAATTCTATCCCCGGGCTCTGTGCACCTGAAGTTCATATTACTTGATGACTCATGATAATCTCTCAACAATGGAATTCAGCTCCAGGCAACTCCGGGCTTTTCGGCTTGTGGCTCAGCACCGCAACTTCGCGCGGGCGGCGGAGGCGCTCTTCATTACGCCCTCAGGACTGAGCGTGTTGATACGAGAGCTGGAGAGCCATCTTGGGTTCCGGCTGTTCAACCGCACGACGCGTCATGTGGAACTCACGGCGCACGGAGACGACTTTCTGGCTGTGATCCGGCCAACCCTTGAAGCACTCGATGCGGCAATCGCAAACATTGGGCGCAATGCCAAGGGGAGCAGCCAGTCGATTTCACTAGGGACGACGCCGCTGGTCGCCGCGAATATCCTGCCGCCGGCCATTCGTGAGTTTCGGCGCAGCCGGCCCAACTTGCGTATTCAGTTGTTCGATGCGGATCTCCCCACGCTGATGCAGATGGTGGAAGCCGGCAAGCTCGACCTGGCTGTGGGCATTTTCAAGACCGCCGCAGGAGTGCGTCGTGCCCCGTTCTTTCGGTTCTCGCTGATGGTTATTCGTGCTGACAAGGGTGATGCCCCTCGCACGCGCGGCGACTACCTGGTCTGCGCTCCAGGGGCAGACGTTGATTTCGCTATCACCCACTCATCCGCACCAGCAGCTCATAGACAAGCAGCTGGTAAAGGCCGGCGTGCAGTGGCAAACCGGTGCAGTGGTCAACTTGCTGGATACACAGATCGCGCTGGTCGAAGCGGAAGAAGGAATTGCAATCATCCCGTCGTTTGGCCTGCCGGCATGCCGCGGTCGAAGGGTGATCATGAGCAAACTGATCAATCCGGTCGTGCACCTCGATTTTCACCAGATCAGCAATCGTGGCAAGAAGCTGCCACCCGGTGCCGACGAGTTTGCGGCCTTTCTCAAGAGCTACATCGCCCGATGGGCGGGCCAGGCTGGCGTCCTGTAGTGGTCGCCCGGTCGGGATGTTCAGCCGGCAATGCTCCGCTTGGAAGGCACCTATACTTTGAAGGTGGGACGAATGACAGCAATTGAAGAAAAGGCCATCTCAACCGTACCGACCGGCCCCACCGGGTCGGCTCCCCCGGAGTGGCGAGGGAGGTTTCCCTATAACGAGATCATTTCCCTGCTCGACGTGAATCGACCATTCAACCTCGCCGAGAGCACATCGCAAGACCTGACCGTCGGAGAGGTTCTGGACCTCGCCGGGCTCGAGACCCTTCGCGGCCTCAAGCTTGGGTATGGTCGGTCTGCAGGTGCGATCGAGCTTCGCGAGGAGATCGCCAAGGCCTGCAAAGTGCCTGCCGATCAGATCGTCACGACCGTGGGTACGGCCCTGGGGCTTTTCCTGCTGGCCTTCGAGGTCTGCCGACCTGGCGACGAGGCGGTCCTTGTAACGCCGTGCTTTCCGCCAAGCCGCGACTGTCTGCTCGGCGCAGGTGTCACCGTTCGCGAGATCAGGCTGAGGTTCGATAACGGGTACCGGCTGGATCTGGACGAGCTCGCGGCCAGCCTTTCACCTAAGACCAAGCTGGTCAGTCTCGCTTCGCCGCAGAACCCCAGTGGGATCCGGATGTCTCCCGCCATCGTCAACGCGCTCCTTGCGCTGCTGGAAAACCGGGCGCCGCAGGCCATCCTCTTCATCGACGAAACCTATCGCGAGGCCACCTTTGGTAACGAAGCTGCGCCCGACAGTTTCGCCGGGCTGCACCCGCGCATCGTCACGGGCGCCTCTGTGTCGAAGGCTCTGGGCGCGCCCGGCTTGCGCGTGGGCTGGCTCACCGTAGCAGATGCGGACCTCAGGTCGCGCCTGGTTGCTGCAAAAGTGAACACGGTTATCTCCGGCTCGGTGCTCGATGAGGCGCTGACCGCCGCACTGCTTCGCCACCGCGACAAAGTGCTTGGGCCGCGCCGCCGACTGCTCGCCGAAGGGCTCGTGCAACTAGCGGCCTGGTGCGAGAGCGAACGCCAGCGCGTCGAATGGATCCGTCCAGACGGTGGCGCCCTGTGCTGCCTGCGCCTTCGCGCCGACAAGTTCGACACCGCCGCCATCGCGCATTTCTGGGACTTGCTGCCCCGGCACGAACTGCAACTGGCGTCAGGAGCATGGTTCGGCGAGAGCGACCGCGTCTTCCGGCTGGGCTTCGGGTACCTGCCACCTGAACGTCTGGGCCCCGCACTTTCCACCCTTTCGACGGTGCTGGATGCCGCCACGGCAAAGTGAGCGCGCGACGAAGCCCCTTAGAGCTGCCTTCGGCGCAAGGAAATTGCCGACATTGGCGCTAAACGGTTGATTGTAAAAAAGTGGATTGGCGCGCCCGACCAGATTCGAACTGATGACCCCCTGGTTCGAAGCCAGGTGCTCTATCCAACTGAGCTACGGGCGCTTTTCGGGCCGCTATGGTGTCATGAACCCGCCCGCGGCACCATCGGCCGCAAGCCGGTGTAGTATGGGGTTTTAGGCTGCAAAACAGGCCCAAGACCTTGACTGAACTGGATCCCGCCGCGGCCGGACGCCTGATCGGCGAGCACCTCGTGTGCCTGCCGATCGAGTCCTTGCCGGTGGCGCAATGCGCCGGGGCGGTGCTGCGCGAGAACGTGTACGCGGAGCGCGACCAGCCGCCCTTCGATCGCGTCAGCATGGACGGCATCGCGCTTTCCTCGGCGGCGGTCGGCGCCGGGCGGCGCCTCTTCAGCGTGCAGGGCACGCAGGCCGCGGGCGAGCCGCCGCTCACCTTGCGCGATGGCGAACATTGCATCGAGATCATGACCGGCGCGGTGCTGCCCACGGGTTGCGACTGTGTCATCCCCGTCGAGCGCATCAAGGTCACCGACGGCGTGGCGGAGATCGACACGCCCGCGCTGGCGGTGGCCTGGAAGAACGTGCACCGGCGCGCGAGCGACCAGCGCCAGGGCGCGCTGCTGCTGGCCACCGGCACCGTGCTGCACGCGCCGGAGATCGCGGTCGCGGCCTCGGCCGGCATGGCGCGGCTGCGCGTCAGCGGCCAGCCCTCGATCATCGTCATCTCGACCGGCAACGAGCTGATCGAGCCGGGCGAGCCGATCGCTCCGCACCAGATCCGGCGCTCCAATGCCTATGCGGTGGCCGCGGCGCTGCGTGAGCACGGCTTCCAGCGCGTGGCCGAGGACCACGTCGCCGACGATGCGACGGCGCTGCGCGAGCGGCTCGACCGGCATCTTCGCACGCACGAGGTCATGGTGCTCTCGGGCGGCGTGTCGATGGGCAAGTACGACCTCGTGCCGCAGGTACTGGAGTCGCTCGGCGTGCAGCGCGTGTTGCACGGCGTCGCTCAGCGCCCCGGTCGGCCGATGTGGTTCGGCACCACGCACGCGGGTCGCGCCGTGTTCGCGCTGCCGGGCAACCCGGTCTCGACGCTGGTGTGCCTGTCGCGCTACGTGCTGCCGGCGTTGTTCGCGGCGATGGGCGTGCGCAGCTCGGGCTCCGAGCGCATCGCGCTCGCCGCCGCGCTCGACTGGGAGCCGAAGCTCACGGGCTTCATGCCGGTCAAGGTCAGCCACGATGACTGGGGCCGGCCCTGGGCCACGCCCTGTCCCACCAACGGTTCCGGCGACTTCACGGCGCTGGCGCTGACCGACGGCTTCGTCGAACTTCCGCCCGGCCCGACGAGCCTCAGCAAGGGCTTCGTGACGCGGCTGTACCGCTGGTAGCCCATGGAAGCGGCCCACACGCAACCGGCCACGATCGCCGCGCTGCAGCCACGCCGGCCACGCGACACGTTCGGCCGGCCGCTGCACGACCTGCGCATCTCGGTCACGGACCGCTGCAACTTCCGCTGTCCGTACTGCATGCCACGCGAGCGCTACCACGAGCACTACCAGTTCCTGAAATCCGCGCAGCGCCTGAACTTCGAGGAAATCGTGCGGCTCACGCGCCTGTTCCTGCAGCTCGGCGTGCGCAAGCTCCGCGTCACCGGTGGCGAGCCGCTGCTGCGGCCGGGGCTCGCCGACCTGATCGGCGACCTGACCACGCTCCCGGGCGTCGAGGACGTGGCGCTGACCACGAACGGCGTGTTGCTGGCGCAGCACGCCTCGGAGCTGCGCGCGGCGGGCCTGCGGCGCGTGACCGTCAGCCTCGACAGCCTCGATCCGGCCGTGTTCGCCCGCATGGCGGGCGATCTCGGTAATCCGGAGGAGGTGCTGGCCGGCATCGCCGCGGCGCAGCGCGCCGGGCTCGCGCCGCTCAAGGTCAACGCGGTCGTGCAGCGCGGCGTCAACGATCACACCGTCATGGCGCTGCTCGAGCACTTCCGTGGCAGCGGCGTCACGGTGCGGCTCATCGAGTACATGGACGTCGGCAACCGCAACCACTGGCAGCGCGAGCAGGTCGTGCCCTCGCGGGAGTTGCTGGACCAGATCAGCGCGCGCTGGCCGCTGGTGCCGCTGCAGCGCGAGTTCGTGGGCGAAGTCGCCGAGCGCCACGCCTACGCCGACGGCCAGGGCGAAGTCGGGTTCATCTCTTCCGTGTCCCAGCCATTCTGCGGCGATTGCTCGCGCGCGCGCTTGTCGTCCGACGGCGTGCTCTACACCTGCCTGTTCGCGACGGCGGGGCTCGACCTGCGGGGCCCGCTGCGCGCCGGCGCCAGCGACGAGGAGCTGCTGCAGGCGATCCGCGAGCGCTGGCAGGCGCGCGATGATCGCTACAGCGAGCTGCGCGGGCGCGTCGCCCCGCCTGGCGCAGCGCGCGTCGAAATGAATCACGTCGGCGGCTGAGGGCGCGAACATGGCGAGGCGCAAGCCCCGGAAGTCCGCCCTCAGCCACCTCGACGCGTCGCGACGGCCGCGCATGGTCGATGTCGGCGACAAGTCGGTCACGCACCGCATTGCCGAGGCCGAGGCGCTGATGGCGCTGCCTGCAGAGGTGGCACGCGCGCTGCGCGCCAGCGGCCACCGCACCGCCAAGGGACCGGTGTTCGACACCGCCGTCATCGCCGGGGTGCAGGCCGCCAAGCGCACCGCGGAGCTGATCCCGTTCTGCCATCCGTTGCCGGTCGAGCACTGCAGCGTGGAGATCGCCCTCGGCGCCCGCAACCGGCTGCGCGTGCGCTGCCGGGTCGAGACGCACCACAAAACCGGCGTCGAGATGGAGGCGCTGACGGGCGCCACCATTGCGGCACTCACGATCTACGACATGTGCAAGGCTCTCTCGCACGAGATCCGCATCCTCGAGGTCCGCCTGCGGCGCAAGTCCGGCGGGCGGCGCAACGTCGGAGGGCTGCGCAAGACGGGCGGGCCGGGCAAGCGGAGCCGGCGGCCATGAGCGCCCCGCTCTACGGGTTGCTGCTGGCGGGCGGGCGCAGCACGCGCATGCAGCGCGACAAGGCCGCGATCGAATATGCCGGCCGGACGCAGCTCGAGCGCGCGATGGCGCTGCTCGAACCGCTGGTGGCGCGATCATTCGTGTCGGTGCGCGCCGACCAGCGCGACGACCCGCAACGCGGCGGCTACAACTGCGTCGTCGACTATCTTGCCGAGTGCGGGCCAATCGGCGGCATCCACGCGGCGCTGCGTGCGCATCCGGGCGCAGCCTGGCTGGTGCTGGCCTGCGACCTGCCGTTCCTCGATGCGGCGACGCTCCAGCAGCTCATCGCCGCGCGCGACCCGGAGCGCGTGGCGACCGCGTTCCGCAGCAGCCATGACGGCAAGCCGGAACCGCTGTGTGCGATCTGGGAGCCGCGCAGTGCCGCAGCCATCGACGCCTGGCTGGCCGCCGGCCAGCAGTGCCCGCGCGGCCTGCTGGGGCAGGCGGATGTCGCGCTGCTCACCCTGCGTGCGTCGCAGGCGCTCGACAACATCAACACCACCAGTGAATACGCCGCGGCGCGCGCGCGCCTCGGTGACGCGGCAGCACCGGCGCCCGAACCGCGGCAACTGCAGGTGCGGTACTACGCGCTGCTGCGCGAACAGGCCGGGCGCAGCGCCGAGACCGTGACCAGCCGCGCCCGCGATGCGCGCGAGCTGTTCGAGGAACTGCGCGCGGCGCGCGGCCTGACAATGCGGCCCGAGCAGCTGCGCGTCGCCGTCAACGAGGAGTTCGCCGACTGGGAGCGGCCGCTGGAGGCTGGCGATACCGTCGTGTTCCTGCCACCAGTGGCGGGCGGATGAGCGGCTTTCGCTTCAGCGGCGCGCCGATCGACACGCAGGCGCTGCGCGCCGAGCTCGCCGATCCCGCCTGCGGCGGCTACACGGCCTTCGAGGGCTGGGTGCGCGACCACAACGAAGGACAGCGCGTCACGCGCCTCGAGTACGAAGCCTTCGAGCCGCTGGCGCTGCGCGAGGGCGCGCGCGTCATCGTCGAGGCGCGCGAGCGCTTCGGCATCCGCCGCGCACTGTGCGTGCACCGGCTCGGCGCGCTCGAGCTCGGCGCCATAGCCGTCTGGGTCGGGGCGGCGGCGGAGCACCGCGACGAGGCCTTCCGCGCCTGCCGCTACATCATCGACGAGGTCAAGCACCGGCTGCCGATCTGGAAGAAGGAGCACTACGAGAGCGGCGATTCGGGCTGGGTCAATTGTGAGCGCTGTGCGTCGGCCGGCGACCACCCTGCCGCCCCGCACGCTGGGCATGCGCTGGCGCACGGCCACGATCACGCTCACGGGCCGCGGCGCTAGCGCGCCAGCCGTGCACCAGCAGCGGCAGCGGCAGCGCGACGCCGATCGCCTCGTGCACGATCGCGATTGCTGACTGCCAGGCGGCGCTCGTCAGGAACAGCTGGGCGCAGCCGGCGAGCAGCAGCACCCCCGTCATGATCGTCAGCGGCCAGCCGCTGCGCACGCGGCGCCCGCTGCTGACCGCGCCCGCATGGCGGCCTGCGAACCAGCCCAGCAGGAGCAGCGCGACCATCGCCACGATGCCGTGCACGAGCAGCGTCGGCGCCTCGAGCGGATGGCGGATGACGCCAAATTCCCCGGGACGCGCCCAGACGTAGTGCAACAGCAGCCAGTAGACGCCCGACAGCCACAGCAGGGCGAGCACGACCAGCAGCGCGAGGCTGATGTGGCGCGACAGCGCCCAGCCGTACTCGCCGACAAGCGCGATCGTGCGCCGGCCGGCGCGGCGGATCACGGCGGCGGCTCCGGCGTCGTCCGCAGCGCAAGCTGCCATAGCGCGCTGAGGTAGCGCACGCCCGCGGTCAGGTGCTCGCACGACAGCGTCGCGCCGGCGATGTTGCGGATGTCAATCGAGGGCCGCAGCGCGGCGCCGTCGTGCCGCCCGTTGAACTGCCGGCGCCAGGCAGCATTGCGCACCTCGCCGCCGTGGCTCTCGCGGTAGCTCATGATCTCGGGCGTGCGCAGCGTGCCATCGACGTTGATGCCGAGCGCGTAGTCGATGAAATCCTGCCGGCCCACGACCTCGTCGGTCAGCAAATAACCCATCGGCGCGCCCGCGCCGAGCACGCGCCAGGCGCGCACCTGGCCGCGCGGCGGCTGCGGCCCGGCCAGGCGCGCGAGCTCCTGCAGCTGGGCCGCCGAGAGCTGCAGCGCGATGGGCTCGAAGCCGCGCGCATCGGGAAACACGGCCCGTTGCGCCGCCTCGAGGGACAGGTACTCGGCCGCCACCACGACCGGGGCCGGCGCCAGCAGGCTCAAGGCCGCACCGCCCGCCGGCAACCAGCGCAGGGATTCAGAATTCATAGCCGAGTCCCAAATCGAAGCGATCGCCATCCGAGCCGTTTGTGAAGTCGACGTAGTCGGCCTTCAGCATGACGCCAGGCGCGAACTCGAGCTGCAAGCCGCCCGTGATGGCATTCTGGACCGGCAAGGCCGCGGGCGTCATCCCCGAAGGCAATTGCGCGTAGCCCGAGCCGGTGTTGAAGCGCTCGTAGCGCAGGAACGGCACCAGCGGCCAGCGGCGGCCGAGGAGCCCGCGCCAGACCCCCTCGAGGTAGCCGCCGTAGAAGTTCTCCGGGATCAGCGTCGGAGTTGCGTACGCATCGGTGTACCCCTGGTTCACGGCCGCCGTGCCCGAGATGTGCCCACGGGCGTACAGGGCCGACAGCTCCCAGGCCGCGACCTGCCAGCGCAGGTGCGCTTCCCAGAGCGTGGCGCGATTGTCGTGGAATCCGGGTTGGTCCTGGTCCGCGCCACCGCTGAAGATCGAGGCCCCGAGCCGCAACCCGGGCACGCCGGTGTAATTGACGGCGGCGAAAGTCGAAAGCTCCGCGGCGCGCGCCAGTGCGAGCTCCTGGTGAATCGAGCCCAGCGGCGATTCGATGCCCTCGGTCGACTCTGGATCCCACTTCGACAGGTCGAAGCCGGTTGTGAGCCCGAAATCCCAGCGCCAACCGTTCGCGGTCGCGGCCTCGAAGCCGGCGCCGCCTTCGCGCCAGGTGGTCGGGATGATCGAGGTCTCGATGAAGTTGCGGAACACGCCATAGTAGCGTGTGGGCTCGTGGTTCTCGTTGAGCAGTCCGCTCGGGATCAGGAACAGGCCCAGGTTCGCTCGCCAATCACCGCCGAGGTCGCGCTCGATATAGGCCTGCTCGACCTCGACTTCGCCCGGATCGCTCTGCGAGGACACCGCGTGCTCGACCTCGACTTCACTCAGCAAGCGCGTGCGCTCGTCGAAGCGATAGCCCATGCCGATGACGAAACGCGTGAGGTCCATCGTCGCCTGCGAGGGGTCGCTGCCTGGGCGGCTGTAGTTGAGCTCACCGTAGCCAAACCAGGTCAGCGGTGGGCGGGACTCGGCCGCTACCGACGCTGCGACGGGCGCGGTCGCCGCGACGACGGGCGTAGCACCGGGCACGGTTGGCGCGGCGATCGGCGGCGCTGCGGCAGCCGGCGGCATTGCGGCGGCCGCGCGTTCCTTCGCCAACTCGGCCTTGAGCTCACTCAGCTCGGCCTCGAGCGCCTCGACGCGAGCCTCGAGGTCGGGCCCCGCTTTCGCCGGGGTGGATGGCGGGTCCGCGGCGTGGCCTGGGATCGAAAAGCACAGGAGCGCCATGACCATGCCAAGGCCGGCAACCAACGTCTTCTTTCGCGTCGCACAATTAATTTGGTTTTCCAATCAACACCATAGCACTCATTGCGAATGAGAATGATTCTCACTAATATCCAAAAATGTGTCAAGAGCACACCGTCGCACGCCTGCGCCCTGCCCTCGGCACGCTGGTCGCGATCGAAGCCCGCGCCCCCACCACTGAGCTCGCCGGCCAGGCGGTCGAGGCCGCCTACGAAGCCCTGCGCGGCGTCGATCGACGCCTGCATCCCACGCAACCGGGCAGCGAGCTCGCCCGACTGAATCGCGCCCGGGCGGGAGGGCGACTGCCCGTGCATCCCACCACCGTGACAATCATTGATCTGTGCCGGCGGCTCTGCCTGGCCAGCGGTGGTCGGTTCGATCCTGCACTGCCCGGGAGCGGCACCGTTATGCATTGGCATCCCATCGGCAGCGGCGCAATCGCCATACGGGGCCGCGCCCGCGTCGACCTGGGTGGGATCGCCAAGGGATTTGCGGTCGACCTGGCTGTGAACGCCATGCGTCGCGCCGGCGCGGCATCCGGGCTCGTCAACGCGGGCGGCGACCTGCGCGTGTACGGCCGCGCCACATGGTCCACGTGGTTGCGGGGTGAGGACGGCGCTGCGCGGGAGTTCATCCTGCGGGAATGCGCCGTTGCAGCGAGCGATCCGGATGCGCAACAGCGTCCGCCCGAGCACCGTGGCTATTACAGCGGACGGGGCGGCGCAAGCCCCATCCCTGGCATCACCGCCGTGCTGGCCCCGAGCGCCGTGCTCGCCGACGCGCTCACGAAAGTCGTGATGGCCTCGGCTCCGGCGCGGGCTGACGTCATCCTGGCTCGTTTCCGCGCGCGGTCGCTGCGCGGCACAGGCGCCTCGGCCTGAACATCGTGGCTTCTACCTAGCCCGGGCGGCCCAGCTTAGGTAACGGTGCGGATGGGCCCGGATGCGTTAAGATCCCAAGATAAGAAAGAGCGCACAAGCGCCCCGCAACACGGACCCGCTCCGATGCCCGAGGGAACCCAGGCCGCACCGGCGGCCGCGACCTACAACGATCGCGTCGTGCGCCAGTTCGCGATCATGACGATCGTCTGGGGCGTGGTCGGCATGGCGGTCGGCGTGCTGCTCGCGGCGCAACTGATCTGGCCGGCGCTGAACTTCGACACGCCCTGGCTGACCTACAGCCGGCTGCGCCCGCTCCATACCAATGCAGTGATCTTTGCCTTCGGCGGCTCGGCGCTGTTCGCCTGCTCGTACTACATCGTGCAGCGCACCTGTCATGTGCGCCTGTTCAGCGACCGGCTGGCGGCCTTCACCTTCTGGGGCTGGCAGCTCGTGATCCTGCTCGCGGCCGTGACGCTGCCGCTCGGCATCACGACCAGCAAGGAGTACGCGGAGCTCGAGTGGCCGATCGACCTGCTGATCGCCGTGGTCTGGATCGCCTACGCGATCGTGTTCCTCGGCACGCTGGCGATCCGCCGCGTCAAGCACATCTACGTCGCCAACTGGTTCTTCGCCGCCTACATCATCACGGTCGCGGTGCTGCACATCGTCAACAGCGCCGAGATCCCGGTCACGCTGACGAAGTCCTACCCGGTCTACGCCGGCACCGTCGATGCGATGGTGCAATGGTGGTACGGCCACAACGCCGTCGGCTTCTTCCTGACGGCCGGGTTCCTGGGCATGATGTACTACTTCGTGCCCAAGCAGGCGGGCCGGCCGGTGTATTCCTACCGGCTGTCGGTGGTGCACTTCTGGTCGCTGATCTCGATCTACATGTGGGCGGGCCCGCACCACCTGCACTACACGACGCTGCCCGACTGGGCGCAGTCGCTCGGCATGGTCTTCAGCCTGATGCTGCTGGCGCCCTCCTGGGGCGGCATGATCAACGGCATCATGACGCTCTCGGGCGCCTGGCATAAGCTGCGCACCGACCCGATCCTGAAGTTCCTGATCGTCTCGCTCTCGTTCTACGGCATGTCGACCTTCGAAGGGCCGATGATGTCGATCAAGACCGTCAACGCGCTCTCGCACTACACCGACTGGACGATCGGCCACGTGCACTCGGGCGCGCTCGGCTGGGTGGCGATGGTCACGGTGGGCTCGCTGTACGTGCTGATCCCGCGGCTCTACGGCCGCACCAGCATGTGGAGCACGCGGCTCATCGACTGGCACTTCTGGGTCACGACGATCGGCATCGTGCTCTACATCGCCGCGATGTGGATCGCGGGCGTCATGCAGGGCCTGATGTGGCGGGCGACCAACCCGGACGGCACGCTCACCTACACCTTCGTCGAGGCGCTGCAGGCGACGCACCCATTCTACATCGTGCGTTTGTGCGGCGGCCTGCTCGTGCTCTCCGGCATGTTCATCATGATCGTCAACGTGCGCCGCACGCTCCGCGAGCGCGGCGCGGTCATCGCCCAACCCGTGATGGCGCCCGCATGAACCACGACCTCATCGAAAGGCGGGTTGGACTGCTGGCCGTGCTGATCGCGGTCGTCATCAGCGTCGGCGGGCTGGTCGAGATCGTGCCGCTCTATCTCTCCGGGCAGGTGACCAGGCCCGCGCCGGGCATCGCGCCGCTCGGCGCGCTGCAGCTCGAGGGCCGCGACATCTACGTGCGCGAGGGCTGCTACAACTGCCACTCGCAGATGATCCGGCCGCTGCGTGGCGAGACCGAGCGCTACGGCCACTATTCGCTCGCGGGCGAGTCGGTCTACGATCACCCATTCCAGTTCGGTTCCAAGCGCACCGGGCCCGACCTGGCGCGCGTCGGCGGTCGCTACTCCGACGACTGGCAACGCGTGCACCTCATGAATCCGCGCGACGTGGTGCCGGAATCGAACATGCCGGGCTTCCCGTGGCTGGCGCAGCGCACGATCGACGAGCGCATCACGCCACGCAAGATGCGCGCGCTACGCGCGGTCGGCGTGCCGTACACCGACGCGCAGATCGCCGCGGCCAGCGCCACAGTCGCGGGACAAACCGAGCTGACGGCGCTGATCGCCTACCTGCAGGGCCTCGGCATCGCCTCGCAGGGCTGGAAGTGAGCTCCGCCGTGTCCAGCCTGTGGCCCACGCTGAGCGGGATCCTGACCGGGATCCTGATCCTGCTGTTCGCCGGCATCGTCGCCTGGGCCTGGAGCGACAGGCGCCGCGCCGCATTCGACGCGACCGCGCGCCTGCCGCTCGAGGAAGACCCGCCATGAGCCCGGGCCAGAGCGCCTTCGTCATCATCCTCACGGTGCTGAACATCGTCGGCGCCTGTTGGCTCATGCTGTCGATGCGCCGGCGCCGCGGCGGCGACGCCGCTCCAGGCGCCGAGACCACGGGCCACGTCTGGGACGGCGACCTTGCCGAGTACAACAATCCGCTGCCGCGCTGGTGGCTGTGGCTGTTCTTCATCAGCGTGGCCTTCTCGGTCGCCTACCTGGTGTTGTATCCGGGTCTCGGAAATTTCGCCGGCCGGCTCGGCTGGACCTCGGCGGGCCAGCACGCGGCCTTGCAGCGCGCCAGCGAGGCGCAGGCCCAGCAGCTCATGGCGCGCTTCGCCGGCAAGCCGGTCGCCGAGCTGCGCACCGATCCGGAAGCGCTCAAGATCGGTCGCAACCTGTTCGCCAACAATTGCGCGATCTGCCACGGCTCCGACGCGCACGGCAACCCGGGCTTCCCGAACCTCACTGATGCGGATTGGCTTTACGGCGGCAGCCCAGAGCAGGTCGAGACCACGATCAGCGGCGGGCGCAATGGCGTCATGATCGCCTGGCAGGACGCGCTCAGGAGCGACGGCGTCGAGAACGTGCTGGCCTACGTGCTCTCGCTGTCCGGCCGCGCGATGCCAGCGGGCGACGTAGCCGCCGGAGCGAAGATCTTCGCCACCAACTGCATCGCCTGCCACGGCCCGGACGCGAAGGGCAACCAGCTGCTCGGCGCCCCGAACCTGACCGACCACATCTGGCTCTACGGCGGCTCGGTCGACGCCGTGCGCACATCGATCGCCCAGGGCAGGCAGGGCCACATGCCGGCGCAACTAGCACGGCTCGGCGCCCAGCGCGTCAGGCTGCTGGCGGCCTACGTGCTGTCGCTCGGAAGCAATGCGGACGACGACGCCGGTGCGGTCGATGACGCTGCCCGGCAGTGACTCGCGGGACGGCCAGCGCGAACTGACGCGGCGCGCCCGCCGGATCGGCGCCATCGTCTGGGCCTCGTTCCTCGCGGCCTGCGCCGGCACCATGTTCTTCTTCGCCTTCGTCGCCCCCGACTCGCTGCTGGGAAACTACCCGGCCGACGATCGCATCGACCGCATCGGCGTCTACACGCTGGGCTTCTTCGGGCTGTGGTGCCTCGGCGCGCTGGCGAGCGCGCTGGCCCTCTACCTGCATGAGCCAACGCAGGACGAGGCCCGCGGCAAGCGGGATCCGGGTGTCGGCCCGTGAACGCCGCGGCCGGCGCGGGCGCTGAAGCGGCCGACGCCTCCTACTACCAGGCGCACCAGAAGATCTACCCGCGCGAGGTGCAGGGGCGCTTTGCGCGCGCGCGCGCGCTGGCGGTCTGGGCGCTGCTCGGCCTCTACTACCTGCTGCCCTGGTTCGACCTGCACGGCCGCCAGGCCGTGCTGTTCGACCTGCGCGCGCGCAAGTTCTACATGTTCGCGCTGGTCATGTGGCCGCAGGACTTCATCTTCCTGACCTGGCTGCTGGTGCTGGCGGCGCTGTCGCTGTTCTTCTTCACGGCGCTCGCCGGCCGGCTGTGGTGCGGCTACGCCTGCCCGCAGACGGTCTGGACCGAGGTGTTCCTGTGGATCGAGCGCTTCACCGAGGGCACGCGCCAGGCGCGCATGAAGCTCGACGCCGCTCCCTGGAGCCTCGCCAAGCTTGCGCGCAAGGGCGCCAAGCAGGCGCTCTGGATCGCGCTGGCGCTGTGGACCGGCTTCACCTTCGTCGGCTTCTTCTCGCCGATTCGCGCGCTCGCCGCCAACCTGCGCGGCTTCGCGCTCGGCCCCTGGGAGATCTTCTGGCTGCTGTTCTACGGCTTCGCGACCTACGGCAACGCCGGCTACCTGCGCGAGCAGGTCTGCAAGTACATGTGCCCGTACGCGCGCTTCCAGGGCGCGATGTTCGACCAGGACACGCTCGTCATCACCTACGACGCCGCGCGCGGCGAGCCGCGCGGCGCGCGGCGCCGCGGCACGCCACAGCGCGCCGGCGGCCTCGGCGATTGCATCGACTGCACCTGGTGCGTGCAGGTGTGCCCGACCGGCATCGACATCCGCAAGGGCCTGCAGTACGAGTGCATCGCCTGCGCCGCCTGCATCGACGCCTGCGACGCGGTCATGGACCGCATCGGCTACCCGCGCGGCCTGATCCGCTACACCACGCAGCACGCGCTCGAACGCCAGCAGACGCAGGTGCTGCGCCCGCGCGTGCTGGTGTACGGTTCGATCCTGGCGCTGCTCGCTGCCGGCTTCATGCTCGCGCTCGCGCTGCGCTCGCCCGTCGGCCTGGACGTGATCCGCGACCGCAACAGCCTGTTCCGATTGCTCGACGACGGCCGGGTCGAGAACGTCTACACGCTCAAGGTGCTCAACAAGTCGGAACTCGACCGCAGCTTCACGCTCAGCGTCAGCGGCGCGGGCACGCTGTCGCTCGACCCGCTCGAGCCGCGCATCAGCGTCGCCCCGGGCGAGGTGCTGCCGGTCGTGGTGCGCGTGCGCCGCGACGCCTACCAGCCGGCCGGCTCGGAGACCATCCACTTCCGCATCACCGCGCGCGACGACGCGCGCGTGACGGCCAGCCACGACGCGCGGCTGCTGGCCCCGGCGGGATGAGCGGCCCGGTGCGGCAGAAGAATACATGAAGCGGCCCGCCAATCCCGTGCTCTGGCTCGTGATCGCACTGCCTTTGCTGGCGGTCGCCGCGAGCCTTGCCTCGCTCGCGCTCGCGGTCTCGCGCGGCGACCCGGAACTGCCCAAGGACTATCACTGGGAGGGCGTCGGCCTCGAGCGCGACCAGCAGCGGCTGGCGCTCGCGGCGCAACTTGGCATCGGCGCCACGATCCGCTACGAGCCCGCGACCGGCCGCTGCGCGGTGACACTGCGCGGCGCGGCCCCGGAAGCGCTGCGGCTGGCGCTCGTGCATCCCGTCGATCCGGGCGCTGATCGCCGGCTCACTCTGGCGCGCGAGGGCGACTCATACCGCGGAGCTTGCGCCGCGCTGCCGGCGGCGCACTGGCGGCTCGAACTGTCCGACGACCAGGAACGCTGGCTGCTGCGCGGGCGCACACGGGGCGCCTTGCTGCAGCCGGTGCCGCTGGGCGACGCGGCGCCCCCTGGCGCGGCGACGCCCCCTGACGCCGAGGCAGTACCGTGAGCGAGGCCGTCGCGCACCTGCACTGGCAGCGCGAGCCGGGGCTCGAGCAGGCGGAATTCTTCGCCGAGGGCATGCGCTGCGCGAATTGCGCGGGCGCGATCCGCAAGCGCGTGGGGTCGATGCCCGGCGTGCGGCAGGTGGACGTCAACCTGACGACCGCGCGGGTCAGCGTGGGCTGGGACCCGGAGCGGGCGCGGCTGGGCGCGATCCTCGAGGCGGTGCGCCAGCTCGGATTCCAGCCGGTGCCGCTGAGCGGCGCCGCGTCCAGCGACGCGCGCCTGGCCGAGCGCCGCCGCATGCTCAAGCGCATCGGGCTCGCGGGGCTCGCCGCCACGCAGATGTCGATGTACACCGTCGGCCTGTATGCCGGAGCCCTGACCGGCATCGATCCCTGGATCGAAAAGCTGTTGCGCGTGACGGCGATGCTGATCAGCGTGCCGGTGATGTTCTACTCCGGCGCGCCGTTCCTGCTGGGCGCGTGGCGAGACCTGCGGCGGCGCTCGCTCGGCATGGACGTGCCGGTAGCCGCGGCGCTGCTGCTGGCCTTCAGCGCCAGCGTCGTCAACACCTGGCGCGGCAGCGGCGAGATCTACTTCGACTCGGTGGCGATGTTCATCTTCTTCCTGCTCGCCGGGCGCTACCTGGAGATGAAGGTGCGGCTCGGCAGCCTCAACGCCAGCGAGGCGCTGGTGCGGAGCCTGCCGTCGCAGGTTACGCGCCTGCGCGCCGACGGCGGCAGCGAGCGGGTGCCGCTCGAGCGCGTGGCCGCCGGCGATCGCCTGCTGGTGGCGCTCGGCGCCGTGATCCCCGTCGACGGCGTGCTCGAGGGCGCGACGCTGGTCGACGAGTCGCTGCTCAGCGGCGAGGCGATGCCCGTGGCGCGCGGCGCCGGGAGCGAGGTGGCCGGCGGGGCGATCAACACCGGCGCCGCCTGCATCGTGCGCGCCAGGCGTGACGCCGGCCACTCGACACTGGCCTCGATGGCGGCGCTCATCGAGCGCGCGCAGTCGGAGCGTCCGCCGCAGGCCCTGGCGGCCGACCGGGCTGCCAGCCAATTCGTATCCTGGATTGTGCTGCTGTCGGTGCTGGTCGCGGCGGCCTGGCTCTGGATCGATCCGGCGCGCGCCTTTCCGGCCACGCTCGCGGTGCTGGTGGCGACCTGCCCCTGCGCGCTCTCGCTCGCCACGCCGGTGGCGGTCGCCGCGGCCACAGCGCGGCTGGCGCGCCGCGGCGTGCTGACGACGCGCGCCAATGCGCTCGAGCGACTGGCCGCCGTCGACACCGTGGTGCTCGACAAGACCGGCACGCTGACCACCGCGCAGATGCGCCTGGGCGCCGTGCAATGCCTGGGGACGGACGCGCGCGAACGCTGCCTCGCGATCGCCGCCAGCCTCGAGCAGCACAGCGCGCATCCGCTGGCGTCGGCCTTCACCGGTGCGACCAGCGCGCGCGTTTCCGTCACGGAGGTTGCGGAAACGGCCGGCCAGGGGCTCGAGGGGCGGATCGAGGGCCGGCGGTGGCGGATCGGACGCCACGACTACGTCGCCGCGCTCTTCAGCGGGCCGACGGCGACGCCCGCCGGTGCCCATGCGGCCAGTGCGGTCGCGGCCGCCGTGGCCGACGATCGCGTCTGGCTCGGCAGCGTCTCGGGTCCGGCCGCCGCCTTCACCGTGACCGATACGCCGCGCGCGGACGCTGCCGAGGCGATCGTGGCGCTGCGCGCACTCGGGCTCGACGTCGTGGTGGCCAGCGGCGACCGGCAGTCCGTCGTCGAGCACCTTGCTGCCGAGCTCGGCATCGCCCGGGCGAGCGGACGCATGGATCCGCAAGCAAAGCTGGCCCTGGTCCGCGAGCTGCAGGCCCGCGGCCACCGCGTGCTGATGGTGGGCGACGGCATCAACGACGGCCCGGTGCTCGCGGCCGCCCACGTGTCCTGCGCCATCGGCGCCGGCGCAGCGCTCGCCCACGCGGCCTCGGACCTGCTGCTCATGAACGAATCGCTGGCGGCGATCGCCACCGCGGTCGGCACCGCGCGCGGCGCGGCGCGGCTGGTCCGGGCCAACCTGCGCTGGGCGCTCGGCTACAACCTGTGCGCCGTGCCGCTGGCGGCCGCCGGGCTGGTTTCGCCGTGGGTCGCGGCGCTCGGCATGTCCGCCAGCTCCCTGTTCGTGGTCGTGCGTGCCGGCCGCTTCGCCGAGCGGGAGCGGAAGCCATGAGCATCGCCCTGCTGCTGATCCCGCTGGCCCTGCTGCTGCTGGTCGCGGCCGTGGTCGCGTTCTTCTGGGCCGTCGATAACGGGCAGTTCGAGGAGCTCGACGCGGCGGCGTCCATGGCGCTCGACGACGAACCGCCGGGTGCGGGCCCCGGGGCCGCGGGGGAATCCCGATGATCGCCACTTGCCGGCACGGCGTTGCCATGGGCGCGGCGCACGCCCTAATATCCGCCCTCACCCCCAACGGGTGGCGGGCGGGACGAGGACAGCCAAGGTGGCCAGAGAATACGAGCCCGTCGTGGGCCAGTGGTACGAGAACATCGAGGAAGACGACTGCTTCCGTGTCCTGGCGGTGGACGAGGACGCCGAGCTCATCCGCATCGAGTACCTCGACGGCGACATCGAGGAGATCGAGGCCG
This sequence comes from uncultured Gammaproteobacteria bacterium, assembly GCA_963778855.1. Lineage (GTDB taxonomy): Bacteria > Pseudomonadota > Gammaproteobacteria > Steroidobacterales > Steroidobacteraceae > FEN-1191. Next base: position 90,013 of record CAVZWC010000007.1, read on the forward strand.
ACATCTGGGCGGAATTCGACCTCGACAAGATCGACCAGCCCGAGGGCTGGTCGGGCGAGGCACTCGGCGAGTCCGACGACGAGGACGACTGGGACGACGTCGACGAGGAGGACGACGAGGACGAGGAAGAAGACGACCTCGACGAGGAAACCGACGATAATTATTGACCGGAGCCTGGCGTGAACGCCGAGCTGCAAGCGCTGCTCGACGCCTGCGTCGACGCGGTCGTGATCATCGACCACCGCGGTACCATCGAGACCTTCAACCGCGCCGCCGGCCGCATTTTCGGCTACGCCGACCGCGAGGTCGTCGGCTGCAACGTCAGCATGCTGATGCCAGAACCCGACTCCGGCCGCCACGACCAGTACCTCGAGCGCTACCTGCGGACGCGCGATGCGCGCGTCATCGGCATCGGCCGCGACGTGGTCGCGCGGCGGCGCGATGGCAGCCAGTTCCCGGCCGCGCTGTCCGTCGGCGAGATCGCCGACGGCCCGACGCCGCGTTTCGTCGGCTTCATCCACGACCTCAGCGGACGGCGCGCGCAGGAAGAACAGCGCCGCGCGGCGCAGGAAGCGGTGCGCGAGGCGCGCGAGCGGCTGACGCACGTGGCCCGCCTGTCGACGATGGGCGAGATGACCACCGGGCTTGCCCACGAGATCAACCAGCCGCTGACGGCGATCACGCTGTACGCGCAGGCGGCCGAACGCCTGGCGTCTCAGCCGGAGCCCGAGACCGACGAGATCGTGACCGCGCTGCGCCAGATCAGCACCCAGGCGCTGCGGGCGGGCGAGATCATCAAGCGCCTGCGCGCGCTGGTGCGCAATCGCCAGACGCAGGAGGAGCTGCTGGACCTCAATGCCGTGGTGCGCGAGCTGGCCGTGCTGGTTGAATCCGACGCCCGCAGCAACGACGTGCGCCTGCAGATCGAACTCGCCCCGGAGCTGCCGCAGGTGGTCGGCGACGCGGTCCAGCTGCAGCAGGTCATGCTCAACCTGGTGCGCAACGCGATCGAGGCCGTGCAGACGGCGGGCAGCGAGCGGCTGGTCGTGCTGCGCACGGCGTCGAGCCCGGCGGGCGTCGAGATGAGCGTCACCGACCTCGGTCCGGGCATCGACCCGGCGGTGCGCGAACGCCTGTTCCAGGCCTTTGCCACCACCAAGCCCGAGGGCACAGGCCTGGGGCTTGCGATCAGCCGCTCGATCGTCGACAACCACGGCGGCCAGCTGGACTGGCGCGCTAACCAGCCGCGCGGCAGCTGCTTCTACTTCCAGCTGCCGGCCGTCAAGGGAGGCCAGCCATGAAGGAACGCGTGCCCCAGGTGTTCATCGTCGATGACGACGAGGCGGTCCGCAGCTCGCTGCGGTTCCTGATCCGCTCGGTGGGACTGCAGGCCCAGGCCTTCGAGTCAGCGCAGGAGTTCCTCAAGTCCTACGATCCGCGGCAGCCCGGGTGCCTGCTGCTGGACGTGCGCATGCCGGGCATGAGTGGCCTCGACCTGCAGCAGGAACTCAACCGCCGCGGGGCAACCATCCCCGTGGTGTTCATCACCGGGCACGGCGACGTGCCGATGGCTGTCGCCGCCATGCAGTACGGCGCCTTCGACTTCCTGCAGAAGCCGTTCCGCGACCAGGACCTGCTCGATCGCGTCCAGCGCGCGATGGTCCGCGACGCCGAGTCGCGCGGCCGCCTGGCGGCGCGGGCCGAGATCGTGGCGCGGCTCGCCACGCTGACGCCGCGCGAAGTCGAGGTCATGCGGCTGGTCACGGCCGGCAAGGCGAACAAGGTGGTAGGCGCCGAGCTGGGCGTAAGCCAGCGCACGGTGGAGATCCACCGCGCCCACGTTATGGAGAAGATGCACGCCGGCTCGCTCGCCGAACTGGTGCGCATGGTGCTCGATTCCGGCGAAGATACGCACAACTCCTGATTACCAGCCCCGGCCGGCGCTGCAAACTCGTGCGGTGCAAAGCCGTGAACACCCAAACCCGGCCGGCGGCCAGCCGGCGGTCGTCGGGCGCAAGGCCAGGCCACCGACGGTGCTGTGCGTCCAGCAGCGCGATGACGCCGAGATCCGCCGGCTGGTGCTGGCGCTGCAGGCGCGGCTGCAGTACTGCAAGTCCGGCGGCGAGGCGCTGGAGATGGCCGGCTCGCGCTCGCTGGCCTGCATCATCGCGCCGCTCGAGATGCCTGACATGTCCGCCCGCGCCCTGATCGAGCGGCTGCACGCGGCCGCGCCCGGACTCGCCGTCATCGTCGTCGTCGACAATCCGGCCGTCAGCGAAGCGGTCGCGGTGATGCGCTCGGGCGCGCACGCCGTCGTCGACGGCCGCGTCCTCAGCAGTGGCCTGCTGCCGCATCTGGCGCCGCTGCTGCGCAGCGCCTAGGCGGCGCCTTGTTGCCGTGCAGCCGCCGGGGGGCACAATCTGCAGTATCGGCCCGCCGGTTGTTTGGTAGCCTGAGGACGTGAGCGACCCCTTCGACAGCTGGTACCACGAGCGCGAATCCGCCTGGCTGTACCGGGTGGTCGCCGAGGCCGACGCCGACCCGGCGCGCCAGCGGCTGTTCCGCGCGCTGGCGGACGCCGCCGAGGAGCAGGCGACGCACTGGGCAAAGATCTGCCGCCCGGGTGAATTCCAGGTTCGCAATCGCGCGCGGCTCGTGGCCTGGCTGGTGCGCCGCCTCGGCCCCGGCGCCCTCAAGCCGGTGCTCGCGGCCATGAAGTTGCGTGGCATGTCGGTCTACAGCGCCACGCCGCCGGTCGACGGCCACCTGATGCCGGTCACGGTCCAGGACGTGGGCCAACGCCACCGCAGCGTGACCGGCGGCAACAACCTGCGCGCCGCCGTGTTCGGCGTCAACGACGGCCTGGTCTCCAACCTCAGCCTGATCCTCGGCGTCGCCGGCGCCGGCGGCGGCAACCACGCCATCCTGACGAGCGGCCTGGCCGGGCTGCTGGCCGGATCGTTGTCGATGGCGAGCGGCGAATACGTATCGGTGCGCTCGCAGCGCGAGATGTACGAGTACCAGATCGGCCTCGAGCGCGACGAACTCGCCGAGTACCCGGCCGAGGAGGCCGAGGAGCTGGCGTTGATCTACCAGGCGCGCGGCGTCGAGCTCGAGCAGGCGCGCGCGATCGCGACCCGGCTCATGTCCAATCCGGAGCACGCGCTCAACACGCTCTCGCGCGAGGAACTGGGCCTGAACCCGGACGACCTGGCCTCGCCCTGGGCGGCGGCCGTGTTCTCCTTCAGCGCCTTCGGTTCTGGCGCGCTGCTGCCGCTCGTGCCCTTCCTTCTGCATCGGGACGGCGACGCGGCGCTTTACTGGTCGATCGGATTGACGATGACCGCCCTGTTCGGCATCGGCATGGCGCTCAGCCTGTTCAACGGCCGCGGCGCCGTGCGTGGGGGCCTGCGGATGCTGCTGATCGGCGCCGCCGCTGCCGCGGTGACCTGGGGCGTGGGTCGCGCCCTGGGCGCGACGCTGGGCTAGGGGTGACCGAGCCTTGGTTGGGGTCGCGCGGCTGGTAGAATCCCCAAGCTTTACGGTCGGTTACGGACGCAGCTTGAACTCCGCCCCCCAGGTACCATCATAGAGGCTGGCGCGGCGGCTGCCGGGCACCCCAGAGGATTCATTAGATGAAGCGAATACTCCTTTTTCTGGCCACGAACCTGGCCGTCGTGGCGGTGCTGTCGATCGTTGCGCGCCTCACCGGGCTCGACCGCTGGCTCGCGGCCAATGGCGGCAGCTACGAAGGCCTGCTCGTCATGGCCGCCCTGTTCGGCTTCGGCGGGGCACTGATTTCACTGACGATCTCGAAGTGGATGGCCAAGCGCGCCATGGGCGTGCGGGTCATCGAACAGCCCGCCACCAGCGACGAGCAGTGGCTCGTCGGCACAGTGCGTGGGCTTGCCGAACAGGCCGGCATCGGCATGCCCGAGGTCGGAATCTTCGACTCGCCGCAGCCCAATGCCTTCGCCACTGGCGCGCGGCGCGATGCCGCACTCGTGGCCGTGAGCTCGGGCCTGCTGCGCGGCATGAACCGCAGCGAGGTCTCGGCCGTGCTCGGCCACGAGATCACGCACGTCGCCAACGGCGACATGGTCACGCTTACGCTGATCCAGGGTGTGGTCAACACCTTCGTCATCTTCCTCTCGCGCGTCGTCGGCAGCATCGTCGACCGCGCACTCTCGCGCGACGGCGAGGGACGCGGCGGCATCGGCTACTTCGTCACCGTCATGGTCACGCAGCTCGTGCTCGGCATTGTTGCCAGCATGATCGTGATGTGGTTTTCGCGACGGCGCGAGTTCCGCGCCGACGCGGGCGGCGCGCATCTGTCGGGCCGCAACAACATGATCGCGGCGCTCGAGCGCCTGAAGTCGGCGCAGCAGCCGGCGCTGCCGGCCCAGCTGGCGGCCTTCGGCATCGGCGGCGGCGGCGGCTCGGGCCTGCAGCGGCTGTTCATGAGCCACCCGCCGCTTGAGGAACGGATCGCAGCTTTGCAGTCCCAGACCTGAGATCGCGTGGCCAACCGCCCGAACCGGCGGTGGTCGATTGCAAGACCCCGGCTGCTTCGGTACAGTCGCCGGCACTTTACATAGGGGGCCGCGCCTGCGGCCTTTAGGGAGCCCATGCCTCCGGCAGAGGATCATCGTTCGTTCCGCCTGACTGCGCGCCTGTGGGAAGCGGTAGCCAGCTTCTACGACAGCAGCCGGCACAACATAAAGGTGGCTCGAAGCCAATTTCCCGACCGCATCGACTGGTCACGCAGCGTACCGTTCCTGCTGATGCACCTGGCCTGCCTGGCCGCGTTCTGGACCGGGGTCAGCCCGGTGGCGATCGTGGTCGCGCTGATCGCCTACCTGGTGCGCATGTTCGCCATCACCGGCTTCTACCACCGCTACTTTTCGCACCGCACCTTCAAGACCTCGCGCGCCGGCCAGTTCGTGTTTGGCTTGCTGGGTGCGTCGGCGGTGCAGCGCGGCCCGGTCTGGTGGGCGGCCCACCACCGTCATCACCACGCCAACTCCGACCGCGCCGCCGACGTCCACTCGCCCTCGCAGCACGGCTTCTGGCGCTCCCACATGGGCTGGTTCCTGACGATCAAGGGCTTCGCGCCCGACTTCCAGCTGGTGCGCGACCTGATGAAGTTCCCCGAGCTGCGCTGGCTCGATCGCTTCGACGTGTTCGTGCCAGTCATGCTCGGCGTGGGCATGTTCCTTCTGGGCGTGATCCTGCACAACGTCGCGCCGGAGCTCGGCACGACCGGCTGGCAGATGCTGGTGTGGGGCTTCGTGATCTCGACCGTGGTCTGCTGGCACGCGACCTACACGATCAATTCGCTGTCGCACGTGTTCGGCCGCCAGCGCTATCGCACCGGCGACACCAGCCGCAACAACTGGCTGCTCGCGATCCTGACGCTCGGCGAGGGCTGGCACAACAACCACCACTACTACCCCAACACCGTGCGCCAGGGCTTCTACTGGTGGGAATACGACGTCACCTTTTACCTGCTGAAGCTGCTGAGCTGGTGCGGGATCATCTGGGACCTCAAGCCGATACCGGTCGCCGTGCGCGAAAACCCGACCCGCCGCCTGCACGCCGGCCGCTGAGCCGACAGCCCGCCCGCCACGCGGCCCGCCGCAAGGCCCGCTGACCCATCGCGCCGCGCGGGCGGCCACGCCGAATTTGTCGGCGCCCGCCCTTCCGGGGGATACTGGCGGGGTGAAGCCGCGCATCATTCCCGCCGCGATCGAACGGCCGGCCGCGGGCGCCGGGCCGCTGGTCGCGCTCGCCCGGCGCCTGCTGCGCGCCCAGCTCGGCCGCCTCAGGCACGGCGAGATCCGCCTGCGGGACGGGGATGCCGAGGAGCGCTACGGCTCCCGCGGCGAGGACTTCCCGGTGACTGCCACGATCGAGGTGCTGCACCCCCGCTTCTACGTCGATGCCGTGTTCGGCGGCACCACCGGCGCCGGAGCCTCCTACATACAGGGCCGCTGGCGCTGCTCCGACCTCACGGCGATAACGCGCATCCTGTGCCGCAACCGCAGCGTCATGGACGAGATGGACCAGCGCTGGACCTTCCTGAGCCGGCCGCTGCTGCGGGTATTCCACTGGTTGCACGGCAACAGCGAGGCCGGCAGCGAGCGCAACATCGGCGCGCACTACGACCTCGGCAACGACTTCTACGGGCTCATGCTCGACGAGACCATGGCCTACTCCTGCGGCATCTTCAGCGACGGGGCAACCACGCTCGCGGAGGCCTCGCGCGCCAAGTTCGAGGCCGTATGCCGCGCGCTGGCGCTCTCCCCCGACGATCACCTGCTCGAGATCGGCACCGGCTGGGGCGGCCTCGCAATCCACGCCGCGCGCCACTACGGCTGCCGAGTGACGACGACGACGATCTCGCGCGCGCAGCATGACTACGCCCGTGAGCAGATCGCGCGCGCCGGCCTCGGCGATCGCGTCACGCTGCTGTTCGAGGATTACCGCAACCTGCGCGGCCAGTACGACAAGCTGGCCTCGGTCGAGATGATCGAGGCGGTCGGCGCCCCCTACCTCGACACCTACCTGGCGAAGTGCGCCGCGCTGCTGCGCAGCGCCGGCGCGATGCTGCTGCAGGCGATCACGATCCAGGACCAGCATTACCAAGCGCAGCTGCGCACGGTGAACTTCATCCAGCGCTACGTGTTCCCCGGCAGCTTCATACCCTCGATCAGCGCCATCGCCGACTCGCTGCGCCGGGTCACGGACCTCAAGATCTTTCACCTGCAGGACATCGGCCCGCACTACGCGCGCACGCTCGCGCTGTGGCGCCGCAACTTCTTCGATCACCTGGCGGCGGTGCGCAGGCTCGGCTTCAACGACCAGTTCATCCGCCTGTGGGAGTTCTACCTCTGCAGTTGCGAGGGCGCGTTCGCGGAGCGCGCGCTCGGCGACACGCAGCTGCTGCTGACCAAGCCCGGCTGCCGGCGCGGCGTCATCGCCGCCTGAGCGGCGGCGGCGATGCCCAGACGCGACGCCGCGGCGGCGAACCTGCTCGAATCGCTCCGTGGCGCCGTGGGCGCCGGCGTGCTGCTCGAGGATCAAGCGGCGGCCGCGGCGATGCTCAGCGATCACCATCGCCGCTACCACGGCAAGGCCCTGGCCGTCGCGCTACCGCGCAGCGTCGTGGAGGTCTCGAGACTGCTCGCCTGGTGCAACGCCCACCGCGTCGGTGTCGTGCCCCAGGGCGGCAACACCGGCTACTGCGGCGGCGCCACGCCCGATGATTCCGGCACGCAGCTGCTGCTGGGCCTGCGGCGGTTGCGGCGCGTGCGCGAACTCGACGCCGCCAACTTTTCGCTGACCGTCGAGGCGGGTTGCACGTTGCAGGAGGTGCAGCAGGCGGCCGCTACGGCGGAGCGCTGCTTCCCGCTCGAACTGGGCTCGGCCGGCAGCTGCCAGATCGGCGGCAACCTGGCCACCAACGCTGGCGGCCTCAACGTGCTGCGATTCGGCATGGCGCGCGAACTCACGCTCGGCGTCGAGGCCGTGCTCGCGGACGGGCGCGTGCTGCAGCGCTTGCGGAGCCTGCGCAAGGACAACAGCGGCTACGACCTGCGCGGCCTGCTGGTCGGCTCCGAAGGTACGCTGGGCGTCATCACCGCGGCGACGCTCAAGCTGTGGCCGCCGCTGCGCAGCAGCGCCACGGCACTGGTCGCGCTGGCCGATGTCGGCGCGGCGGTGGCGCTGCTCGGCGCGCTGCGCGCGGCCGCGGGCGAGCGCGTCAATGGCTTCGAGCTGTTGCCGCGCAGCGCGCTCGAGCTCGCCTGGCGCCACCTCGATGGCCTGGCCGACCCGTTCGCGGCGCGACATGCGTGGTACGTGCTGTGCGAACTGCGCTCGTTCGCGGCCGAACCGCTCGAGGAGCTGCTCGCTGCCACGCTCGCCGACGCCGCCGCATCCGGGCTCGCCCGCGATGCGGTCATCTGCAACAGTGAGCGGCAGCGCGCCGAGCTGTGGCGGCTGCGAGAGGGCATCCCCGAGGCCCAGCGGCGCGCGGGCCCGAGCCTCAAGCACGACATCGCCGTGCCAGTGGCGCGCCTGCCGGCCTTCGTAGCCGAGGCCTCGGCCTGGGTCGCGGCAGAGGTGCCGCTCGGCATGCTCGTGGCCTACGGCCATGCCGGTGACGGCAACCTGCACTTCAACATCAGCTTACCCGCGGGCACGCCGGTCGCGATCCTGGCGGCGCAGGAACCCGGCATCCGCCGTGCGATCCACGACCTGGCGATCGCGCACGGCGGCAGCTTCAGCGCCGAGCATGGCATCGGCCAGCTCAAGGTCGGCGAGCTGCAGCGCTACGGCTCGCCGGTGGAACTGGCGCTCATGCGCGAGCTCAAGCGCGCGTTCGACCCGCACGGCATCATGAATCCGGGGAAGCTGCTGCCGCGCGCCTGACGCGCGGCGCATTGGCACGGCCGGCCGGCGCCGCCGCTAGCCTGCGGCCGGCGCCACGACCCGCACCAGGCCTTCCTGCGCCGTGCTCGCCACGAGCACGCCCGCACGCGTGTACAGGCTGCCGCGCGCGAAGCCACGGGCGCCAGCCGCGCTCGGGCTGTCGGCCGCGTAGAGCAGCCACTCGTCCATGCGCGCGGGGTGATGGAACCACATCGCGTGGTCGATGCTGGCGATCACGAGCGTGCCCTGCGCGATGGCCTGTTCGTGCCGGATCAGCGCCGTACCCAGCAGGTGGAAGTCGGAGCTGTAGGCGAGCAGGCAGCGATGCAGCCGGTCGTCGTCCGGAAGGCGGTCGACCATGCGCATCCAGAGGTACTGCTGCGGGGCGCCGCCAGCCGTCGCCTCCGGCGGCACCGCGCGATACTCGATCGGGCGTTCGTGCACGAAGCGCCGCAGCCGCGGGCCGAGGCCCTCGAGGAAGCTCGCGCCCGCTGGCGTCGCGGCCAGCGACTCCGGCGGCGGCACCTGCGGCATCGCCAGCTGGTGCTCGAAGCCGGGCTCGGCGCGCTGGAACGACATCGAACAATTGAAGATCTGCTCGCCATGCTGGACCGCCGTGACGCGCCGGCTCGTGAAGCTGTGACCGTCGCGGCTGCGGTCGACGAAGTAGACGATCGGCGCGTCGTAATCGCCGCGCCTGAGGAAATAAGCGTGCAGCGAATGCACCACGCGGTCGGCATCGACCGTGGCATAGGCGGCCTGCAGCGCCTGCCCAAGCACCTGGCCGCCGTAGACCTGCGGGCTACCGATGTCACGGCTGCCGCCGCGGAAGATGTTGACCTCGAGCCTTTCGAGCTCGAGCAGCTGCAGCAGCCCGGCGAGGCGCGGGTCCACCTAGCAACCGTTCATCATCACGAGGCGGCCGCGACGCCGAGGCGTTTCTGCATGGCCGGGCTCGTGGTCGTGTATTGCAGGAACTGCTTCTTCGCCGGATAAAGGTGGTGCTGTACCGCGAACGCCACCAGCGCCGCCTCGTGGAAGGCCGACAGGATCAGCTTCTTCTTGCCCGGATAGATGTTGATGTCGCCGACGGCGAACACGCCGGGGATGTTCGACTGGAACTTCTCGGTGTCGACGCGGATCGCGCGCTTGTCGAGCTCGAGGCCCCAGTCGGCGATCGGACCGAGCTTGGGCGCGAGCCCGAAGAACACCAGCAGCTGCTCGGCTTCGAGCGGCACGATGCTGCCGTCGGCGGCGCGCACGTCGACGCCGCCGAGGCGGCCGTCCTGCACGCGCAGGGCCTGGGCCACGCCCTCGACGAAGCGCAGCTTCCCGGCCGCCTCGAGCTCGCGCATGCGCGCGACCGAGGCCGGGGCGCCGCGGAAATCCGCGCGCCGGTGCACCAGCACCAGGGACTGCGCCTTCGGTGCGAGCTCGATCGCCCAGTCGAGCGCCGAGTCGCCGCCTCCGAACACGACCAGCCGACGCCCGTGGTAATCGGCGGCAGTGCGCACGCGGTAGTGGATCTGCCGCCCCTCGAAGGCCGGAGCCTCCGGCAGCGACAGGTGGCGCGGCTGGAACGAGCCCACGCCGGCGGCGATCACCACCGCACCGGCGTCGAACTCGGTGCCGGCGCTCGTGACCACACGGAAGCGGCCGTTGCCGAGCCGCTGCAGTACTGCGGCCTCTTCACCGAAATGCATCCCGGCCTCGAACGGCTTGATCTGCTGCAGCAGGCGATCCACCAGTTCCTGCGCGCCGCAGACCGGCAGCGCCGGGATGTCGTAGATCGGCTTGTCGGGATAGAGCTCGGTGCACTGGCCGCCCGGCGCCTTGAGAGTGTCGAGAAGATGTGCCTTGATGCCCAGCAGGCCGAGCTCGAAGACCTGGAACAGTCCGGCCGGACCGGCGCCGATGATGACCGCTTCGGTCGTGATGGGCTCGCTCAAGGGAAAGGCCACCTGCTCTCGGGTGTCGGGCCCGGCAATTCTAGCAGGCCCTAGCCAAAGGGCGGAAATACAGCGAAAATCAGCGGCTACCGCAGCGCCGCCCGGTGCCGCGATCCTCGAGGGAACAATGCCATGAGCACCAACGCCGAACTTCACCAGCGTCGCCTCGCCGCCGTGCCGCGCGGCGTCGCCAATTCGCTCGCCGTCTACCTGGAGCGCGCCAGCAACGCCGAACTCTGGGACGTCGAGGGCAAGCGCTACGTGGATTTCGCCAGCGGCATCGCCGTGCTCAACACCGGCCATCGCCACCCGACGGTGGTCGAGGCCATCAAGGCGCAGCTCGGGAAATTCCTGCACAGCTGCTTCCAGGTGACCCCGTACGCGGACTACATCGCACTCTGCGAGCAGCTCAACCGCCTCGCTCCCGGATCGACGCCGAAGAAGTCGATGCTGTTCTCGACCGGCGCCGAGGCGGTCGAGAATGCGCTCAAGATCGCGCGCTTCCACACCGGGCGCTCCGGCGCGATCGCCTTTCACGGCAGCTTCCATGGCCGCACGCTGGCGGCGATGACGCTGACTGGCAAGGTGCAGCCCTACAAGGCGGGCTTCGGCCCGATGCTGCCCTCGGTGTTCCATGCGCCGTTCCCGAATCCTTACCACGGCGTCAGCGTTGCGGATGCGCTCGCCGCCATCGAGCAGCTGTTCAAGTGCGACCTCGACCCGGCGCAGGTCGCCGCCATCATCATCGAACCGGTGCAGGGCGAAGGCGGCTTCATCGTCGCGCCGCCGGAATTCCTGCGCGCGCTGCGCGCGTTGTGCGACCGCCACGGCATCATGCTGATCGTCGACGAGATCCAGTCGGGGTTTGGCCGCACCGGGCGCATGTTCGCGATCGAGTACGCCGGCGTCGAGCCCGATCTCATGACGGTCGCCAAGAGCATCGCCGGTGGCGTGCCGCTGTCGGCCGTGATCGGCAAGGCCGAGGTCATGGACGCACCGCCGCCGGGCGGCCTCGGCGGCACCTACGCCGGCTCGCCGCTGGGTTGCGCCGCCGCGCTCGCGGTGCTCGAGGTCATGAAGAACGAGCAGCTGGCCGAGCGCGCGCTGCGGCTCGGCGAGCGGCTGCAGGCGCGGCTGCAGGCGCTGCAGAAGCGCTACAGCGCCATCGGCGAGATCCGCGGCCTGGGTGCGATGGTGGCGATCGAGCTGGTGCGCAACGGCAAGGCCGAGCAGCCTGACGCGGAGCTCACGCGCGCGCTGGTGCAGGCGGCCGCGCGCCACGGCCTCGTGATCCTCTCCTGCGGCACCTACGCCAACGTCATCCGCTTCCTGGCGCCGCTGACGATCCCAGAACAGCTGCTCGACGAAGGATTGGACAAGCTCGAGGCGGCGCTGGCGGAAGTGACCGCCGCGACGAAGCAGGCGGCGGCCTGAATCGAGGCGGCTGGCACGGGGCGCCGGCGCTGGCCGGCGTCAGTCCAGGCCGGAGCTAGGCGCGGCCGACGTTCGCGTCGGTCGGCGCGTGGAAGTACTCGCTCTCGGCTGCGATCTGCGCGACCAGGCGCTTGAGCTCGGCGAGCCGCGCCTCGGACGTGTTGATCGGCAGGCAATCCTCGCAGCGCGCGTCGCCGCAAGGCTGGCGCGCATAGAGCCAGTACTGGACCGCGCCGGCGAGCAGGCCGTCGGCGATGTCCCAGAGGTCGGCTTCCTTGTCCTTGCCCGCGAGGCGATTGCCGAGATCCACGGCCTTGGTGAAGGCCGCATCGAAAGAGTCAGCCTGTTCGTCCATGCCCGGCATTGTACCTGAGCGCACCGTCGGTTGGGCGGGCGCACCGGCGAACTACTGATAACCCCGCGCCTGCAGTGCAAACAGCTGGGCGTACTGGCCGCCGGCCGCCACCAGGCTGGCGTGCGTGCCAAGCTCGACGATGCGCCCGCGCTCGAGCACGACGATCTGGTCGGCCATGCGCACGGTCGAGAAGCGGTGCGAGATCAGGATCGTGATGCGGCTGTGCGCCAGCTGGCGGAAGTGCTCGAAGACCTCGGCCTCGGCGCGCGCGTCCATCGCCGCGGTCGGCTCGTCGAGCACCAGCACGTCGGCGCCTGGTGCGCATGAAGGCGCGCGACAGCGCGATCTTCTGCCACTGGCCGCCCGAGAGCTCGCGCCCGTCCTTGAACCACTTGCCGAGCTGGGTCTCGTAGCCCCGCGGCAGCTCGGCGATGAACTCGGCGGCACGCCCCTTCGCGGCCGCCTCGCGCCAGCGCGCCTCGTCTTCGAAATGCGGCTCGTCGCCGGCGCCGACGTTCTCGCCGACCAGGAGCTGGTAGCGGGCGAAGTCCTGGAAGATCACGCCGATGCGCCCGCGCAGCGCCGCCTCGTCCCACTCCGGCAGGTCGCAGCCCCTCGAGCAGGATGCGGCCCGTGGTCGGCTGGTAGAGCCGCGTCAGCAGCTTGATGAGCGTGGTCTTGCCCGAGCCGTTCTCGCCGACGAGCGCCAGCGCTCTGCCGGGCGGCAATTGCAGCGTGATGTCGTGCAGCGCCGGCTCGCTGCCGCCCGGGTAGCTGAAGGCCACGTGCTCGAAGCGGATGCCGTCTCCGGGTCCGGGCCGCGGCGGGCGCTGCCCGCGGGCGGCGGCACCGGCGTGTCGAGGTACTCGTAGAGCGTCGACAGGTAGAGGTTGTCCTCGTACATGCCGCCGACCGCGGCCAGCATTGCCGCGACCGCGCCCTGTCCCTGCCGGAACAGCATCAGGTACATGCGTCATGTGGCCGAGCGTGATCGCGCCGGCGATCGCGGCCAGCGCGATCCAGGCGTAGGCCGCGTAGAGCGTGACGGTGGCCGACCAGCCCGAGCAGGAAGCCCCAGCTGTCGCGCCGGATCGTCAGCGCGCGGTCCTCGCCGTAGAGGCGCGCGAAGATGTCGCGGTAGCGGCGCAGGAATCGCGGCCCGAGGCCGAAGAGCTGCACCTCCTTGGCGTGGTCCTCGCGCGCCAGCACCGTCTCGAGGTAGATCTGCATGCGCGTCTCGGGCGAGCGCCAGCGGAACAGGCGGAACGCGTCGCCGGAGAACTTGGCCTCGGCGATGAAGGCCGGCACGCCGGCCAGCAGCAGCACGACCACGCCCAGGGCGAGAACCGCAGCAGCAGCGCCGCCGTAGCCGCACAGCGAGACCGCGTTCTGCACCAGGCCGAAGGTGCGCATCACCAGGCTCAGCGGCCGGCTCGAGGCCTCGCGGCGCGCGCGCGTCAGCTTGTCGTAGAACTCCGAGTCCTCGAACTGCTGCAGCTCGAGCGTCAGCGCCTTCTCGAGGATCATGACGTTGACGCGCTGGCCGAGCTGGGCGCGCAGCAGCGACTGGCACAGCGACAGCCCGCGCTGCACGCCGGCCAGCGCCGCGACCAGCAGCCCCTCGCACAGCACCCAGCGCAGCACGGCGCTGCTGTCGTGCGCCGGTGCGCGCGCCGCCGCCACCACGGCGTCGACGATCTGCGCGCCCACCCAGGCGATCGCCGGCCGGCAGCAACCCGGCCGCCAGCGTCAGCGCGCCGGCCGCGAACAGCAGTGCGCGGTTCGTGTCCCAGACCAGCCGCACCGCGTGGCGGCTGTAGCGGAACACGCCGAGGAAATTGCGCAGCGCCTCGCCGGGGCTGCGTCCCGGCGGCGGCGGCAGCGGCTGCGGCGGGCCGCGGCCGGTCACGCCGACGCCGCGGCGAGCGGCGCCCCGGACGCCGGCGCCGCGGACAGCGGCGCCGGCGGCGCGGCGGCGGGCTCGTAGCCGAGGTTGGGCGCCAGCCAGCGTTCCATCTCCGCCAGCGGCACCTGCTTGCGGCGCGCGTAGTCCTCGACCTGGTCGCGGTCGATCCGGCCCACGGCGAGGTAGCGGGCGTCGGGGTGCGAGAAGTACCAGCCGCTCACGGCGGCAGCCGGATACATCGCGTAGGACTCGGTCAGCGCGATGCCGGCCAGTGCGCTCGACGTCGAGCAGCGCCAGAGCGCGGCCTTCTCGGTGTGGTCCGGGCAGGCGGGATAGCCGGGCGCCGGGCGGATGCCGCGATAGTCCTCGCGGATCAGCTGCTCGTTGCTGTGCAGCTCCTCGGGCGCGTAGCCCCAGAACTCGCGCCGCACGCGCTGGTGCAGGCGCTCGGCGAAGCGCCTCGGCCAGCCGGTCGGCCAGCACCTTGAGCATGATCGCCGAGTAGTCGTCGTGCGCGGCCTCGAAGCGCGCCAGCGGCTCCTCGATGCCGATGCCGGCGCGTGACGGCGAAGGCGCCGAGGTAGTCGGGCACGCCGCGCGCCACGCGGCGCGACGAAGTCGGCCAGCGCGCGCGTGGCGGCTGGCCGGCCGGCAGGTCCTTCTGCTGCCGCAGGAAGTGCAGCCGCAGCCGCTCCGCGCTGCGCGATCGTCGTCGGCGTAGATCTCGACGTCGTCGTCATCGACGCTGTTGGCGGGGAACAGCCCGATGACCGCCGCGCGCGCGCAGCCAGCGCTCGCGCGATGATCGTGCGCAGCATGCGCGCGCGCGTCGGCGTACAGGTGCGGCAGCCTGCTCGCCGACACTGCGGATCGGTGAGGATGTCCGGGAAGCGGCCGCGCAGTTCCCAGGCCTGGAAGAACGGCGTCCAGTCGATGCAGCAGCGTGCAGCTCCTCGAGCGGGTAGTCGTCGAAGGCGCGCACGCCGAGCAGGCGCGGCACCGGCGGCGTATAGGCCTTCCAGTCGCAGCGCACGCGATCGGCGCGCGCCTGCGCCAGCGACAGCTGCGGCCCCTTGACCTTCTTGCCGGCGTGCTGCTCGCGGCGCTGCGCGTGTTCCGCCTTGACCGCGGTCGCGTAGGCCGCGCGCGTCTCGGGCGCCTGCAGCTGCTGGCATACGCCCACCGCGCGCGAGGCGTCCTTCACGTAGACCACTGGCCCCTGGTATTGCGGGATCGATGCTCACCGCGGTGTGCGCCGGCGAGGTGGTCGCACCGCCGATCAGCAGCGGCATCGTGAAGCCCTGGCGCTGCATCTCGCGCGCCACGTGCACCATCTCGTCGAGCGAGGGCGTGATCAGCCCCGACAGCCCGATCATGTCGGCGCCCTCGCGGCGCGCGGTCTCGAGGATCTTCTCGCACGGGACCATCACGCCGAGGTCGATGACCTCGAAGTTGTTGCACTGGAGCACGACGCCGACGATGTTCTTGCCGATGTCGTGCACGTCGCCCTTGACCGTCGCCATGCACGATGCGGCCGTTGCTGTGCGCCGCGGCGCCCGCGGCCTTGCCCGCCTCGATGAACGGCACCAGGTGCGCGACCGCGTTCTTCATGACGCGCGCCGACTTGACCACCTGCGGCAGGAACATCTTGCCGGCGCCGAACAGGTCGCCGACCACGTTCATGCCGTCCATCAGCGGGCCCTCGATCACGTGCCAGCGGCCGCGCGATGCTGCAGCCGCGCCTCCTCGGTGTCGGCGACCACGATACTCGTCGATGCCCTGCACCAGCGCGTGCTCCAGCCGCTTGCGCCACCGGCCAGTCGCGCCAGGCCAGGTCCTCGACGCGGCGCATGCCGGCCTCGCCCTTGAAGCGCGCGGCGATCTCGAGCAGCCGCTCGGTGGCATCCGGCGCGCCGCGCCAGGATCACGTCCTCGCACGCGCTCGCGCAGCTCCGGCTCGATCTCCTCGTAGATGCGCCAGCTGGCCCGGCGTTGACGATCCCCATGTTCATGCCGGCGCGGATCGCGTGGTACAGGAACACCGAGTGCATCGCCTCGCGCACCGGATCGTTGCCGCGGAACGAGAAGGAGACGTTGCTGACGCCGCCGCTGACCATGCGCGTGCGGGCAGCGCTCGCGGATCTGCGCCGTCGCCTCGATGAAGTCGAGCGCGTAGCGGTTGTGCTCCTCGATGCCGGTGGCGACCGCGAAGATGTTCGGGTCGAAGATGATGTCCTCGGGCGGCAAAGCCGACCGCTCGGTCAGCAGCTGGTAGCAGCGCTCGCAGATCGCGACCTTGCGCTCGACGGTGTCGGCCTGGCCCTGCTCGTCGAAGGCCATGACCACGACCGCGGCGCCGTAGGCGCGCACCGTGCGCGCCTGCTCGAGGAACTTCTGCCTCGCCTTCCTTGAGGCTGATCGAGTTGACGATGCCCTTGCCCTGCAGGCACTTGAGGCCGGCCTCGATCACCGACCACTTCGAGGAGTCGATCATGACCGGCACGCGCGCGATGTCCGGCTCGGTGGCCACGAGGTTCAGGAAGCGCGTCATCGCCGCCTCCGAATCGAGCATGCCCTCGTCCATGTTGACGTCGATGATCTGCGCGCCGCTGGTGACCTGGGTGCGCGCGATGTCGAGCGCGCCGTCGTAGTCGTCGGCCTCGATGAGCTTGCGGAACTTGGCCGAACCGGTGACGTTGGTGCGCTCGCCGACGTTGACGAACAGGCTGTCGGGTCCGATGTTGAGCGGCTCGAGGCCCGCTCAGGCGGCAGCGCGGCGGCAGCACCGGCGGCGCGGCGCGGCGCCAGGTCGCGCACGCGCTGCGCGCAGCTCCGCGATGTGCTCGGCGTCGTGCCGCAGCAGCCGCCGACGATGTTGACGAAGCCGCTGGCCGCGAACTCGCCGACCAGGTCGGCGGTCTCGCAGGCCGGCTCGTCGTACTCGCCGAAGGCGTTGGGCAGGCCGGCGTTCGGATAGGCGCAGACCGCCACGTCGGCGATGCGCGCGAGCTCCTCGATGTAGCGGCCGCAGCTGGCGCGCGCCGAGCGCGCAGTTCAGCCCGACGACCACCGGCCGCGCGTGGCGGATGGAATTCCAGAACGCCTCGACGGTCTGGCCCGAGAGCGTGCGGCCCGAGGCGTCGGTGATGGTGCCCGGAGACCAGGATCGGCAGGTCCAGACCCTGCTCGTCGAGCACGCCGCGCACGGCGAACAGCGCGGCCTTGGCATTGAGCGTGTCGAAGATGGTCTCGATCAGCAGCATGTCTACGCCGCCGGCGACCAGCGCGCGCGCGGCCTCGCGATAGGTCGCGACGAGCTGGTCGAAATTGACGTTGCGGAAGGCCGGGTCGTTGACGTCGGGCGACAGCGAGGCCGTGCGGTTGGTGGGGCCGAGCGCGCCGGCCACGAAGCGCGGCTCGCCGTCGCGCGCCGCGTACTCGTCGGCCACGCCGCGCGCCAGGCGCGCGGCCGCGAGGTTGAGCTCGCCGACCAGGCCCTCGAGCCGTAGTCGCCCTGCGAGGGTGCCGTCGAATTGAAGGTGTTGGTCTCGATGATGTCGGCGCCCGCGGCGAGGATAGCGCGAGTGGATGTCGCGGACGAGCTCCGGCCGGGTCAGCGTCAGCAGGTCGTTGTTGCCCTTGAGGTCACCGGCCAGTCGCGGAAGCGCGTGCCGCGGTAGTCGGCCTCCTGCGGATGGTGCGCCTGGATCATGGTGCCCATGGCGCCGTCGAGCACCAGGATGCGCTCGCGCAGCAGGCGGCGGAAGGCGGCCACTCGCTCAGCGCGTGTCATGCCCGTGCCGCCAGCGCGAGCAGGTAATGCCCGCTCTCGAGGTCGCAGGGCCGCAGCCGCAGCACACGCAGGCCCGCACCCTCGAGCCATTGGCGCATGGCCTGCAGCGGGTTCAGCCCGGTGCAGGCCTCGACGTCGTCGAACTTCTCGACCGCGAGCAGCCGTCCCTGGGGACGCAGGACGCGGCCGGCCTCGGCCAGCACCTCGACCGGACGCTCGGCCGCCGCCAGCACCCGGCCGAGCGAGACCGTGTCGAAGCGGCCGGCCTCGAACGACAGCGCGTACATGTTGCCGCGGTGGAACTCACAGTGCGCGAGCGCGCGCCCGTGCAGGCGCGCGCGCGCCAACCGTAGCGCCGGCGCCGACAGGTCGATTCCCACCGCGTGCGCGGCACGGGGACCGAGCATATCCAGCATGCGACCGGCGCCCGTGCCCACGTCGAGCAGCTCGCCGAGCGCCACCGGGCCGAGCTCCTCGCCCAGCACCAACGCCAGCCCGGCGTCGTCCGGATCCGGCCCACCGCCGCCGAGTTCGCTCACCGCGAGCCGGGCGCGGTCCCCGAGCACCACCGCCGTCCGGACCCGGTCGCGCTGCAGGGCCGGATCTTCCGGATCGACGCTGGCGAGCAGTTCGCGCAGCCAGCCGGCACGCGGTCCGGCCGCCGGCGCCCGGTAATACACGCTTTGCTGCTCGCGGAAGCGGTCGAGGAAGCCGGCCTCGGTGAGCAGCCTCAGGTGGCGTGAAATGCGGGGCTGGCTCTGCCCCAGGATCCGGCAGATTTCGCCTACCGTAAGCTCTCCGTGCCCCAGAAGGATGAGCAGCCGCAGGCGGGTCGGATCCGCCAGGTTCTTGAGGGCCTGGACGCTCGGGGTTAGCCGGGCCAATAACTCGTTCATATGCTAAATATAAACATATCCTTATATATTGACCAGTTTTAGGGCCAAATTGAGCCCGAACAGAGTTTTAGCCCCGGCCAAGGGCTTTTTGATACCCTGCACGCCCTTTTGCGCCGGTACCCCGAAGGACCCGCAGGTTTCGCCGATGCAGCGCCCGATCCGCAACATCGCCATCATCGCCCACGTCGACCATGGCAAGACGACGCTCGTCGATTGCCTGCTCAAGCAGTCGGGAACCTTTGCCGCGCACGAGAAGGTCGGCGAGCGCGTCATGGATTCGAACGACATCGAGCGCGAGCGCGGCATCACGATCCTGGCCAAGAACTGCGCCATCGAATATGGCGGCACCCGCATCAACATCGTGGACACGCCCGGCCACGCGGACTTCGGCGGCGAGGTCGAGCGCGTGCTGTCGATGGTCGATGGCGTGCTGATCCTGGTCGACGCCGTCGAGGGCCCGATGCCGCAGACGCGCTTCGTGACCCGCAAGGCGCTCGCGCTCGGGCACAAGGCCATCGTCGTGGTCAACAAGATCGACCGCCCCGGATCGCGCCCGGGCTGGGTCGTCGACCACACCTTTGACCTGTTCGACAAGCTCGGCGCCACCGACGAGCAGCTCGACTTCCCCGTGCTATATGCCTCGGCCCTGCAGGGCTGGGCGAGCCTCGACCCGACCCGGGTCGAGGCCGACATGACCGCCCTGTTCGAGGCGATCCTGCAATACGTGCCGCCGCCGCAGGGAGCGGTCGAGGGGCCGCTGCAGCTGCAGGTCTCGACGCTGGACTACAACTCCTACGTCGGGCGCATCGGCATCGGCCGCATCCGTCGCGGCAGCTTGCGTGCCGGGCAACAGGTCGCCCTGCGCCACGGCGACGAGGATCGCGGCCTGGCGAAGGTGGCGCAGATCCTGAGCTTCCGCGGCCTGCAGCGCGAGAGCGTCGAGGAGGCGTCAGCGGGCGACATTGTCGCCGTGACGGGCATCGAAGAAGTGAACATCGGCCTGACGATCTGCGATCCGGAGCAGCCCGAAGGCCTGCCCCCTATCGAGGTCGACGAGCCGACGCTGGCGATGAACTTCCAGGTCAACACCTCGCCGCTCGCCGGGCGCGAGGGCAAGTACGTCACGAGCCGCCAGATCCGCGAGCGGCTGCTGCGCGAGCTGCAGGGCAACGTGGCGCTGCGCGTCGAGGAGACGGACGAGCCCGACGTGTTCCGCGTCTCGGGCAGGGGCGAACTGCACCTGACCATCCTGATCGAGAACATGCGCCGCGAGGGCTTCGAGCTCGCGGTCGGCAAGCCGCAGGTGATCCGCAAGCTCGTCGATGGCCGCACGCTCGAGCCGTTCGAGGCGCTGACCGTCGACGTCGACGCCGACAGCCAGGGCGCGGTCATGGAGGCCCTGGGCGGGCGCCGCGCCGAACTGACGGACATGGCCGTCGACACCCCGGGGCGGGTGCGGCTCGATTACCGCATCCCGGCGCGCGGGCTGATCGGCTTCCAAGGCGAGTTCATGACCATGACGCGCGGCACCGGGCTGCTGAGCCACGTGTTCGACGGCTACGCCGAGGTCAAGGGCACGATTCCCGATCGCCACAACGGCGTGCTGATCAGCAACGAGGATGGCGAGGCCGTCGCCTACTCGATCTTCGCGCTGCAGGAGCGCGGCCGCATGTTCGTCAGCCATGGCGACAAGGTCTACGAGGGCATGGTGATCGGCATCCACAGCCGCGACAACGACCTCGTGGTCAACCCGATCAAGACCAAGAAGCTCACCAACATCCGCGCCGCCGGCAAGGACGATGCCCTGCTGCTCACGCCGCCGATCAAGCTCAGCCTGGAATACGCGGTCGAGTTCATCGCCGACGACGAGCTCGTGGAGGTGACGCCCGCGAGCATCCGCATCCGCAAGCGCCTGCTGTCCGAGCAGGACCGGCGTCGATCAGCGCGCAGCGATGCCGCCGCCGCGGCCACCGGTTGAGGTGCGGCGGGAACCGTAGCGGCCGGCCGCTGCCTAATTGACGAAACCTGCCTGTCGGTCGGTGGCTACAGCTGCGGCGCGTGGTCAACTGCCTGCAAAATGAGCCTCATCGAGGAGCACTGATGCCCAAGCAATCCAGGATCCCCCGCCTCATCGCGACCCTGGCGTCCTGCCTGGCGCTGGCCGCGGCGGCGGCCGGACCGGCCCGCGCGGCGCTGGGCGAGCCCGCCGAATCCGTGGACCCGGACGCGATGCAGTTCCAGGCACGAACGCGGGTCGCGGCCCGGCCCGCCTTCACCGTGCACGAGCTGCAGACGCCCACCGGCACCGTGATCAGGGAATTCGTCGCGGCCTCGGGCGTGGTGTTCGCGGTGTCGTGGCAGGGGCCGTTCAAGCCCGACCTGGGCCAGCTGCTCGGGACCCACTTCCAGCGCTACGCGACCGCGCCGCGCAGTCCCGGCTCGACACGCTCGCGCCTCATGATCGACCAGCCCGACCTCGTCGTGCACGCCGGCGGCCACATGCGCTACTACTCCGGCCTTGCCTACCTGCCGCAGTCGCTGCCCGCGGGCGTCGATGAGGGACAGCTGCGATGAGTTTGCGCATGCGTGCGGCGACGGCCGCTCTTGTCATCGCGGCCCTGGCCTCATGCGGCGGCGGCGCGGGCAGCTCGCCCCCGCCGCCCTCGAAGTCGCTGCCCACGGGCGCCAACGTGGCGGCGCTCGTGGTCGACGCGGGACCGAAGCAGCTTGGCGTCAACCTGCCATCCGTGACCGTGACGATCTGCCTGCCCGGCACGACGACCTGCCAGACCATCGACCACATCCTCGTCGACACCGGATCGACGGGGTTGCGCATTGCCGCCGAGGCGCTGAACGCCAACATGTTCGCGCTGCCGGCCGCGACCACCGCGGCCGGCGACCACATGTTCGAGTGCCTGACCTTCGCCTCGGAGGCCTACAGCTGGGGCAGCGTGCGCCTGGCCGACGTGCAGCTCGCCAACGGCAAGGCGAGCAACATCGCCATCCACCTGATCGGCGATCCCGCGATCCCGACAGCGCCGGCCGACTGTTCGGGGAACCTGAACACGAATCCGCCCACGCCGCTGGCGCCGCAAAATACCGTCGCCGACCTGGGCGCCAACGGCCTGCTCGGAATCAGCGTGTTCCTCGAGGATTGCGGTCCAGCCTGCGAGACGATCGCCAATCCCGACAATCACGGCTTCTACTACGGTTGCCCGGCCACGGGCTGCGTCGGCGCGACGGTGCTGCGCGCGGCGCAGGTGCGTAACCCGATCAGCGAGTTCCCGGGCGACAACAACGGCGTCGAAATCGTGGTGCCCGCGATCACTGCCGTGGGCAAGCCCACCGTCGCGGGCGCACTGGTGCTCGGCATCGACACCCAGTCGAACAACCAGCTCGGCAGCGCCGCCGTGATCAGTGTCGACCCGCTGAGCGGGAACTTCACCACGATCTTCAACGGCCAGACCTACGCGCGCGCGGGCTTCGTCGATTCGGGATCCAACGGCAGCTTCTTCGCCAATCCCGGGCTGCAGGCCTGCACCACCAACATCGGCTGGTACTGCCCGCCGACTGCCGTGACGTTGTCGGCGACCAACCAGGGCGCCGGCGCCAGCAGCGCGAGCTCGACCGTCTCGTTCAGCGTCGCCAGCTTCGACGCGCTCAGCAACGCCAATCCCGCCTTCGCGGCCTACGACAACATCGCCGGCCCCATGCCCACCGGAGTCTCGGGCTTCGACTGGGGCCTGCCGTTCTTCTTCGGCCGCACCGTCGCGGTAGCCTTCGAGGGCATGGCCACCTCGGCCGGCGCCGGGCCGTACGTCGCCTACGCCGATTTCTAGTCTCGGCCCGCGCTCTCAGCGCGCGCCGTCGAGGAAGCCGACGAAGCGGTCGAGCGCGCGCCGCTGGTCGTCCCAGAGGATGTAGCTCACGACCGTGTCGTCCGCCTTGGCCTGCAACTCGAGGTTGCGCGCGGCGGCGATGAAACGCAGGGTGCCGGGATCGGAGGGAAACGCGAGCGGCTTTGCCGCCCAGCCCTGCGGGGCATCGATGCCACGGGCGATGCCGAGGTCGGCCGAAGTCTTGCCATTCGCGTTGAGGCGGATGCGGCGATCGTCGCCCACCACGACCAGCGAGTCGGGATCGACCCTACCCGGCTCGTAGCGCGGATCCAGCGTCGACCAGACGTAGGCAATCAACACGTAGTCGCGCGCGCCGCCGCGATTGACCGTGGCGGCGACCAGCGTCACGTAGTCGCGCTGGTTGGCTGCCCGCTCGCTGCGATCGCGGGCAAAAACCAGCGGCCGGTCGACCGCGGTGACCGTCGCCCCGGTCTGCTCGTCGAGATACTCGCGCGGCTGGTCGCGGGCCGCAGGCGCCGCGTCGGCGACGTCGGGCTCATCGGGCTCGTACGGGTTCGCGGCGCAGCCGCCAAGCAGCGCGGCGGCCACGAACGCAATGAGAGCACTGCAACCCCTCTGCACCTCGACAAGCCCCTTGTCCGGATCTAGAACGCCAGGCGGTAGGAAAGGCTCAGATAGTAGCGCTTTGTGTTCTGGGTCTGCAGCGCCGAGTCGCGCTTGCCGATCTCGCCACCGGTCTCGATCTGCAGCAGGCTGCGGCCGCGCTGCCAGTCGATCAGCACCGAGGGGAAGATGTCGAGCAACGTGCTGCCGTCGCTCTTCAGTTCCTGGTGCGCCAAGGTCAGGCGCGGGCCGACGCGCCAGGCGGCGCCCACCGGCAAGCGCTCGGTCGCGCTGAGCGAGTAGGTCTTGGACGACTGCGCGTTGGTGTAGAGGGCGCTCAGCACGCTGAAGTCGCCCTCCTTCCAGATGTTCGAGCCGTAGAGCTGGGTCTGGAACGCCGACTGCAGCCCGGTGGCGTCCGTGGACGGCACCGCGGTGCCCACGCCGTTCGTGGCGCCGAGTTCCTGCGCGGTCACGGTGGCCGAGAACTGGAAGCGCGGCCCCAGCGGCCGGGCAACCGTCAGGCTGTAGCTCGAGGACGGCGCAGTCGTGTCGCGCGCGTTCTGGTAGACGGTGTCGGCCGGCAGGCCGATCGAGGTGTAGAAGTCGGCGAGCTCGCCCAGCGTCGTGAAGGGCTGCCCGATCAGCGCATTGCGCGTGGTCAGCACCGGCGCGTTGCGCCGCTCGACGTCGAAGCTCAGGTTCCAGCGATCGGGCAGCTGCATCGTGCCGAGCAGGGCCGCGGTGTTGAGCGACCTGTAGAATGTGTCGTAGTCGACCAGCGCCGTGAGCGAAGCGTTGGGCAGCAGCAATCGCGCCTGCGTTCCCACGGCCTGGCGATCGGTGAATCCGTCGTTGGTCCACTGGGTGTAGAACACGCTCGCGTCCCAGTGCTTGCCGACCGGCGTGTAGGGGAAGGCCAGCGACCAGAAGCGCCGGTCGGTCTGGAGACCCTGGTTGGTCTGTTCGACCGGGTAGCCGGCCATGAGGTTGATGCCGAGCTCCGGGCGCCACTGCCACGCGGCGAACAGGCCGTCGAAGGTACCCAGCGCGCCATCGAAGTTCTGGACCTGCCGGCCCAGGCGCGCGAGCAGGTTGTACACCTTGTCGGCGACCTCGAACGAGGCGACGTTGGTGCGCATCATCGAATCATTGCCGGCGGTCGGCGCAGCGCCGGTGAAGTTCTTCGAGTAGGTCACGCTGGTGCGCGCCAGCATGTCGAAGCGCTCGCCGCGCCGCCGCAGCAACAGGTCGAGGTCGTTGTAGAGCGAACTGCTGCTCTGGGTCGCGCTGGTGGGGGCGCTGCCGGCGCCCGGCGTGCCCGGCGCCACCGTGCTGCTGACGTGCGTGCCATCGTAGCGGTAGGTCTGGCCGAATCCGCCCTCGAGGGTCCAGCCCTGCGTGCCCTCCGCGCCACCGCCAGTCCCGGTGCGTGCGGCGGTCGAGGCGGCCGAGAGCGTGACCAGGCGCCGCGCCACGCGGTCGGCGGCCTCGCCGTTCGGGTATCGGCGCAGGTACTCCTGGTACTCGGCCTTGGCATGCGCGAGTTGGCCCGAGCGCTCGCGCGCCAGGCCCAGCAATTCCTGCATCGCCGCGCGCTGCGGGAATTCCGGCTGGCGCTGGAGCTTGGTCAACAGGGCGATCGCAGTCGGGTAATCGCGCGCATTCATGGCCGCGCGCGCCTGCCCAACCATCTTGTTCAGCGTGGCGGGGTCGAGCGCCGGATCGGTGCCGATCTGCTCGACCTGCGGCAGGCTCTCGCCGCCGCCCTGCGTGGTGGCCGTGTCGTCGCCGATGGCGAGCCAGGCGCGCGGATAATCCGCGAGCGCCTGGTTGAGCAGGCGCTCGGCATCGGCGCGCTTATCGAACGGCCCGGCGCGCAGGCGGTACCAGGTCACGCCGTCGACCACGGCCTGGCTCAGGAAGATCGGCACCTTGAGCCGGTCGCGCGCCTGCTGCACCGCCTCGGGCTTGAATTCCGCCGGCTGCGAGTCGAGGTTGACGGCGTAGCTGTTGACCGGCCCGCTGGGTTCATTGACCATGACTTTGCCGCGCCCGCGCGCACGATCGATGAGCCGCACGCGCAGCTCGTGCAGGTCGGCGCCCTGCGCGATGACATAGTGCTCCTGCTTGCGGAAACTGAAGCTGAGGGTTACTTGTCCGGGCACGTCGGCCTCGGTGCGCACGTTGTTGATGATGTTCGCGCCGCCCGACAGCGGCGGCAGCTCGCTGACGAGCTGCGCGCCCGGCGCGACGCCGCAATCACCCTGCGGCTGCACCTGGATGCGCAGCTCCTTGCCCTGGCTCGCAGGCAGGTGCGTGATATAGCGCATCGAACAGTTGAAGCGGATCGCGATGTCCGCCTGGTCGTCGTGATCGCTGAGTTCGATCAGGTCAACGAAACGAGTCGTCCGGATGTCGGCGAACTGCGCCTGCGCCGGCGCGCCGCAGAGCACGGTCCAGCCGAGCGCCAGCATTGCGCACGACGAGCGCGTGAGCCAGCCGCGCGGCGGCCTGCGGGCGCAGGCGGGAGGCCCGGGCGCCCGGATCTCCGCGGTCAATGTGGCGTGCTCGCTCAATGGGCTTCCCGGCTCGGCATGCATGGCCTCGGATCGTGATTATGCAAAAACGCCGCGGTGCAGGGGTGTGATGAGGCTCGCAACCACCGCGTTCACGGCTGCAGGGAGAACTGGGTCACACAATCCCTGTGCCGCAAAACATACAGGTCATGGCTGTGGCGCTCGACCTGTCGCTTATTGCCGTCTGGTCGCGCTGGTGGCTGCGCGCACGCCGATGCTGCCCCCGTCCAGCGGGCCGCGCCGGCCTGGGGCGGCGGCATGATCGCCGGGCGTCAGTGCTTGAACGCGGCGTCGGCCGCGCGGTGGTACGGGCCGGGTAGCGGCTTGACGACGCTCTTCAGGGTGGAATCGGCGTAGACGTGGCAGGCGCCCGTGCAGTCGTGCAGTTCGCTCGCGGTATAGAGCACGCCGGCGCTGGTCTTCGGGTGCGCCGCAGGCTTGAAGTCCTTGGCGTGACACCCCGCGCAACTGCCGGCGTTGGCCGGCGAGCTCCACGGCACCTGCTCGGTGTTGCTCGTGTGGCAGGCGACGCAGGCCGGGGCCGCCTTGTGGTCACCTGGATAACCGGCTACGTGGTGCGTGAAGCGCACCAGCGTCCAGTTGGGATAGCTGTGGCAGGTCGCGCAATCGAGCTTCGTGAGCATGTGCACCGTCGGCACGCCGAGCGCCATGTTGTTGTTGTGGCAGCTGACGCAGTTGGCCGTCAGCGTCGTGTGGTCGACCTTGGCCGGCTTCCACCCCAGCGTGCCGTGGCAAGTGTCGCACTGTGCCGTCGTCGGCACGTGGTTGACCGGGCGACCCGCCGCATGCACTCCGTCGTGGCAGCGGGTGCAGGTGTGCGCCGCCACGCCGGCGTGGTCGAAGCGCGCCGGCGTCCAGGCATTGGTGGTATGGCAGGTCTCGCAGCTGCTGCTGCTGGCGATGTGGCTCGCGCCCCGGGCCCGCGCCACCTTGCCGTTGTGGCAGCTGGCGCAGGCGCCGCGCACCTGCGCGTGGTCGACACGAATCACCGGCAGCCAGGCGATCGTGTTGTGGCAGCTCGTGCAGCTGTTGCTGGTGGCGATGTGGTCGGCGGGCTTGCCGGTGCCGCCGACGCCGTTGTGGCAGCTGGCGCAGTCGGTGCCCATGGCGCGGCTGTGGCTGAAGGCTCCGCCCGCGGGCGCGACCGTCGCCGCGACGCCGGTTGCCGTGGTCGCGCGCGTCTGCGGGCCGCCCTTGGCCTGCGCCGCACCCGGCCGCAGCGCGCGCTTGTCGCGCGAGTTGTGGCAGCCCGAGCCGCCGCAATCCTGGCCCTTGTAGTGGTTAGCGCTGTCGCGCACCCAAAGCCTGACGCCGGTGTTGGTCTTCCACTTCATCCCGATCTCGTGGCAGCTCATGCAGGTCATGGTGGTCACGTAGGCGTGACGCATGACCGTGCCGGCGAAGGTCGCGAAGTTGGTCGGGCTGTGGCACAGCTCGCAGGCCACGTTGAGCGTCGTACCGTTCGGCGGGTTCGAGGGAATGTGGCCCGTCGCGCCGGAGGGCGGCTGCACCAGCGTTGGCGGCGCCATGTTCGCGAACGAGAGGCCGTAAGCGTGGCAGGTGGCGCAGCCCTTGGTGATGCCGGCGTGGCCCGTCGTGCCCATGACGTAGGCCGCGTAGTTGCCCGCCGTCGTATGGCACTGCGCGCAGGGCGCGGTGGTCGGGATGTGGTTCGAGGGCTTGGAGCCGCCGGTGACATTGCTCGTGAACGTCGGCGTCGTCGTGTGGCAGCCGTTGCAGTCGCCCGTGGTCGGGTGGCTCTTGTCAAGGGTCGCATTCGGCCGCGAGTCGCCGGCGGTTGAACTGGTGCTCGCGATCATCCCCACGTAGGGCGCGGTCTCGTGACAGGTCGTGCACGCCGGCACCTTGGATGCCACGGTGGCGTGACCGGCCGTGGTCAGCGTCGGCGCGCTGATGCTGGCATTGCCGATCTTGAAGCCACCGGCCGTCACCTTGGCGGTGGTGTGGCAGCCCGAGCCGTTGCAGTCGAGCGTGCCGATCGGGAAGTGATTGCCGGGCGTCGACACGATCGTGATGTTGGCGAAGGTGTTCGCCACGGTCGAGCCATGGCAGTTCAGGCAGGTTGTTACGCCCTGGTGCGTGCCGGTCACCGAGTAAGAGGCGTAGTTGCCCGCCGTCGTATGGCACTGCGCGCAGGGCGCGGTCGTCGGGATGTGGTTCGAGGGCTTGGCGTTGCCGGTCTGGTTGGCCGCAAAGGTCGGCGAGGTCGTGTGGCAGCCGCTGCAGTCGCCGCTGGTCGGATGGCTCTTGTCGAGCGTGGCGTTCGGCCGCGAGTCGCCGGTGACCGTGTTGGTGCTGGCGATCATGCCGACGTAGGGCGCGGTCTCGTGGCAGCTGGTGCAGGCGGGCACCTTCGCAGCCACGGTCGTATGGCCGGCCACGTTCAGCGTCGGTGCCGTGATGCTGGCGCTGCCGATCTTGAATCCGCCCGCGGTCACCTTGGCGGTGGTGTGGCAACCCGAGCCGTTGCAATCGAGGTTGCCGATCGGCATGTGGTTGTTCGGGGTCGTCACCATCGTGACGTTGGCGAAGGTGTTCGCCACGGTCGAGCCGTGGCAGTTCAGGCAGGTCGTCACGCCCTGGTGCGTGCCGGTCACCGAGTAGGCCGCGTAGTTGCCCGCGGTCGTGTGGCACTGCGCGCAGGGCGCAGTGGTCGGGATGTGGTTCGAAGGCTTGGCATTGCCGGTCTGGTTGGCGGCGAATGTCGGCGTCGTGCTGTGGCAGCCGCTGCAGTCGCCGGTGGTCGGATGGCTCTTGTCGAGCGTGGCGTTCGGCCGCGAGTCGCCGGTGACCGTGTTGGTGCTGGCGATCATGCCCACGTAGGGCGCGGTCTCGTGGCAGGTCGTGCAGGCACCCACCTGACCGGCCACCGTGGTGTGCCCGGTCGACGTTCAGCGTCGGTGCCGTGATGCTCGCGCTGCCGATCTTGAATCCGCCCGCGGTCACCTTGGCGGTGGTGTGGCAGCCCGAGCCGTTGCAATCGAGGTTGCCGATCGGCATGTGGTTGTTCGGGGTCGTCACGATCGTGACGTTGGCGAAAGTGTTCGCCACGGTCGAGCCGTGGCAGTTCAGGCAGGTCGTCACGCCCTGGTGCGTGCCGGTGACGGAGTACACCGCGTAGTTGCCCGCGGTCGTGTGGCACTGCGCGCAAGGCGCAGTGGTCGGGATGTGGTTCGACGGCTTGGCCGATCCACCGGTCTGGTTGGCGGCGAATGTCGGCGTCGTGCGTGTGGCAGCCGCTGCAGTCGCCGGTGGTCGGATGGCTCTTGTCGAGCGTGGCGTTCGGCCGCGAGTCGCCGGTGACCGTGTTGGTGCTGGCGATCATGCCCACGTAGGGCGCGGTCTCGTGGCAGGTCGTGCAGGCGCCCACCTGCCCGGCCACGGTGGCGTGCCCGGCGACGTTGAGCGTCGGTGCCGTGATGCTCGCGCTACCGATCTTGAATCCGCCCGCGGTCACCTTGGCGGTGGTGTGGCAGCCCGAGCCGTTGCAGTCGAGGGTGCCGATCGGCATGTGATTGTCCGGGGTCGTCACCATCGTGACGTTGGCGAAGGTGTTCGCCACGGTCGAGCCGTGGCAGTTCAGGCAGGTCGTCACGCCCTGGTGCACGCCGGTCACCGAATAGAGCGCGAAGTTGCCCGCGGTGGTGTGGCACTGCGCGCAGGTGGCGGTGGTCGGAATGTGGTTGGCGGGCTTGGTGCCCGTGGAAACGTTGCTCGCAAAGATCGGCGTCGTGGTGTGGCAGTCGCCGCAGTCGCCAGTGGTCGGATGCAGCTTGTCGAGCGTCGCGTTCGGCCGCGAGTCGCCCGCGGTGGTGCTGGTGCTGGCGATCATGCCCATGAAGGACGCGGTCTCGTGACAGGTGGTACAGGTCCCGACCTGTCCGGCCACCGTCGTGTGCCCGGCCAGGCTCAGCGTCGGCGCGTTGATGCTCGCGGTCCCGATCTTGAATCCACCCGCGGTCACCTTGGCGGTCGTGTGGCAGCCCGAGCCGTTGCAATCGAGGTTGCCGATCGGAATGTGGTTGCCCGGCGTCGTCACGATCGTGACGTTGACGAAGGTGTTGGCCACCGCCGGGGCGTGGCAGCTCAGGCAGTCGGTCACGCCCTGGTGCGTACCGGTCACCGAGTAGAGGCGTAGTTGTTCTGCACCGTGTGGCACTGCGTGCAGGGCGCGTTGGTCGGGATGTGGTTGGCCGGCTTGGAGCCCGCGGTCTGGTTGCTCGCAAAGGTCGGCGTGGTCGTGTGGCAGCCGCCGCAGTCGCCAGTGGTCGGGTGCAGCTTGTCGAAGGCGGTCGGCCGCGAGTCCCCGGCCGTGCTGACCGTGCTCGCGATCATGCCGACGTAGGGCGCGGTCTCGTGGCAGGTCGTGCAGGCGGCCACCTGCCCGGCCACCGTCGTGTGCCCGGCCACGCTCAGCGTCGGCGCGCTGATGCTCGCCGAACCGACGTGGAAGCCGCCCGCGGTAACCTTCGCGGTGGTGTGGCAGCCCGAGCCGTTGCAGTCGAGGTTGCCGATCGGGAAGTGGTTGTTGGGCGTCGTGACGATCTTGACGTTGGCGAAGGTGTTGGCCACCGTCGAGGCGTGGCAGCTCAGGCAGTCGGTCACGCCCTGGTGCGTGCCGGTCACCGAATAAAGCGCGAAGTTGCCCGCGGTCGTGTGGCACTGGGCGCAGGGCGCGCTGGTCGGGATGTGGTTGGTGGGCTTGGGCGTGTTGGAGACGTTGGCGGTGAAGGTGGGCGCCGTGCTGTGGCAGGTGTTGCAATCGCCCGAAGTCGGATGGAGGCTGTCGAGCGTCGCGTTCGGCCGCGAGTCGCCCGCAACCGTGTTGCTGCTGGCGATCATGCCCATGTAGGACGCGGTCTCGTGGCAGCTCGTGCAGGCCGCCACCTGCCCGGCGACCGTCGTGTGCCCGGCCACGCTCAGCGTCGGAGCGCTGACGCTGGCCGCGCCAATGTGGAACCCGCCGGCCGTCACTTTGGCCGTGGTGTGGCAGCCCGAGCCGTTGCAGTCGAGGCCGCCGATCGGTATGTGATTGCCCGGCGTGGTCACGATCGTGACGTTGGCGAAGGTGTTGGCCACCGTCGAGCCGTGGCAGCTCAGGCAATTGGTCACGCCCTGGTGCGTGCCGGTCACCGAGTAGGTCGTGTAGTTGCCGGCCGTCGTATGACACTGCGCGCAAGGCGCAGTGGTCGGGATGTGGTTCGAGGGCTTGGCGTTGCCGGTCTGGTTGGCCGCGAATGTCGGCGTCGTGCTGTGGCAACCGCTGCAGTCACCACCGGTCGGGTGCAGCTTGTCGAGCGTCGCGTTCGGCCGCGAGTCGCCCGCCGTGGTGTTGCTGCTGGCGATCATGCCCATGAAGGGCGCGGTCTCGTGACAGCTCGTGCAGGCCGCGACCTGCCCGGCCACCGTGCTGTGGCCCGCCACGTTGAGCGTCGGCGCCGTGATGCTGGCCGCGCCGATGTGGAAGCCGCCTGGGTTCACGTTGCTCGTCGTGTGACAACCCGAACCGTTGCAATCGAGGTTGCCGACGGGAATGTGATTGCCCGGGCGTGGTTGTGATCTTGACGTTGGCGAAGCTGCCCGCGACGGCCGGCGCGTGGCAACTCAGGCATTCCGTGACGCCCTGGTGGGTGCCGGTCACCGAATAGCTCGAGTTCTGGCCGGGCGTGGTGTGGCACTGGGCGCAGGGCGCACTGGTCGGGATGTGGTTGGCAGGCCGCAACGATGCCGCCGCCGAGAACGACACGGTGTCGTGGCAGACGCCGCAGTCGCCAGTCGGCGGATGGTTCTTGTCGAGCGCGGTCGAAGGTCGCGAATCGTGCGCCGCGGTCGCCGTGCTCGGCGTCATGCCCATGAACTGCGCGGTCTCGTGGCAGCTCTGGCAGGACCAGCCAGCCGCGGTGGCGTGGATCGCCACGGTTCCGGTCACGTCGTGCCAGGTCGTGTAGTTGGTGGGCGAATGGCAGCCCTCGCAGGTGCCAACGCCGGCCGGGATCGTCGGCACGTGGTTCGAGGGCTGGCCCGTGGCTTTCACGTTGTCGTGGCAGCTCGCGCAGCCGGTGGTGCGCCCGTTGTGGTTGAACACCGCGCCGGCCCAGCCCGCGGTCGAGTGGCAGACGTTGCAATCGAGGTCGGTGACGATGTGGTTCGGGCCCGTGCCGCCCACGGGGCTGCCGCTGTAGTGGCAGCTCGACGCAGCTGCCGAGCACTTCGCTGTGGCTGAAGTTGACGGCCGGGTTCCAGGCCACGGGCGTGTGGCAGAACGCGCAGGCATTGGTCGTCAGCAGGTGGTTGGCCGGCTTGGCCGAGGCGCGCACCGAGGTGCCCACGCCATGGCAGGCCTGGCAGTCGCGCGGCGTGCCCTTGAAGATCGCGTTGACGTGGCAGGACTCGCAGGGCAGGTCACGGTGCTGGCCGAGCAGCTCGAAGCCGGTCGTGAGGTGATCGAAGCTCGTGCGCTGCACGGTGCCGGTCTCGGACTCGGCGGCCCGGGCATGGCCGCCGAGGCAGGACAGCACGGCGAGCAGCGCCGCCACGACCACGCCAGCGCGAGCACGCGCCGCCAGGGCCTGGCGCTTCGGGCTGGAACTTTCCGGCCGCGTCTGCATTACCTAGCACGTCCTCCCTTGAACGTCACGGTCGTGTGGCAGCGGTCACACTGCCGTCCGAACTGCCCCGTGTGCACGTCGTCCTTAAGATGACATGCCACACAAGCCGGTGACAACTTCACCTCCGCCGCAGGCTTGCGATGGCAATCCGCACACTTGAGCTTACCGTGCGAACCGGTCAAAGCGAAACCTGTCGCTTTTTGGTGATTGAATTCCCATAGCGCCCAGCCATTGGGACTGTGACAGGTGTCACACTTGTCCCCGAGCCCACCCTTGTGGACGTCGTCCTTGCGGTGGCAATCGATGCAGCGCGACTTGGCGTCGCTGAACGCCTGCGTCCGGTGGCACTGCGCGCAGCTGACGACATTATGTAAACCCAGCAACGGGAACGACGTCAGGTCGTGGTCGAAGCTGATGCCGGTGCGCCATTGCTCCTGGCCGTGGCAGCTGTCGCAGGAGGTCTTGAAGCGCGCCCCGTGAGGGTTGGCGGCGCGATGGCAGGCGATGCATTGGGTGCCGAGCTTCTGCGTCGCCGCGTTCGCGGTGTGGCAGACGTGGCAACCGAGCTTGGCGTGCACGCCCTCGAGCGCAAACTTGGTCTTCGCCAGGTGATCGTACTTGACCGGATGCCAGACGTCATTGTCGTGGCAGTCGTTGCACTTGGCGCCGAAGCGCCCGGCGTGCGAATCGTCGGTCTTGTGGCAGCCGTAGCAGTCCTTCGGGATCTTGTCCTTGTAGACGCCACTGCGATGGCAGCCGAGGCAGTCGATCCTGGCGTGCTGGCCGAGCAGCGCGTAGCCGGTTTCCTTCTGGTGGTCGAACTTGGCCGTCTTCCACTCGCTGGTCGTGTGGCACTTGCCGCAGTCGTCACCACGCTCGCCGCGGTGTGCGTCGTCGGTGGCATGGCAGCCGACGCAGGTCCTGGGCGAGTCCTTGTAGTGCCCGGCGAGGTGGCAGCTGCCGCAGCTCAGCGCCTGGTGAGCCCCGGTCAGCGCGAACTTGGTCTTACCGTG
Organism: uncultured Gammaproteobacteria bacterium; assembly: GCA_963778855.1. Taxonomy (GTDB): domain Bacteria; phylum Pseudomonadota; class Gammaproteobacteria; order Steroidobacterales; family Steroidobacteraceae; genus FEN-1191. Next base: position 123,487 of record CAVZWC010000007.1, read on the forward strand.
GTCGAAGCGGGCACCGATCCAGCTGTCCTGGTTGTGGCAGTCGGCGCAGGTGCTGGCGAGCTGGCCGTCGTGATAGTCATCCTTCTTGTGGCAGCTGATGCAGGTGGGCGTGGCCTTGCGATGGGCCTCGCCCGCCTTGTGGCAGGCAACGCAGGCCAGCGCGCGGTGCGCCCCGGCCAGCGGGAAATCGGTCTGCGCGTGGTCAAAACTTTCCGTGTTCAAACGCACGATGTCGCCGGCGCGACCGAGGTGCTCGGTGTGGCAGCCGACGCACTTGCCGGCGCCCGCGTTGGGCATCCGCCCGTGGTAGCCCTTATGGTCGCGAATATCGGCGGCGATCGGCTTGTGGCAATCGAGGCACAGCGCGCTCTGCCGCGAGCGGTCGGTGCGGTCGTGGCAGTTGCTGCAGGTCTCCTCGAGCTTGGCGTGAGCCGTAGCCACCGGGCCGGGCATCAACAGGCTCTCGACCGCCGCCGCCTGCGCGCGCGGCGCCGCGAGCGCGGCCAGCAGCAGCGCAGCGACCAACCAAGCCGATTGCGCCCTTCGCGCCATGAGTGATCCTCGTTCGCCGCCGCTCAGTACACGGTCACCGAGACGACGTGCACGATTCCGGCCACCAGGGTCATGACGAAGAAGGGCACGTGCGCCAGGTGCCACCACGAGAACAGCTTCACGTACAGGTCGTGCTCGCGCACGCGCCGCACAGCGTCGAGGCGCCGCGTCGCGTAGCTCATGGCGGTCGCCGTCAGGCGGCGCCCGTGCGCCGCGAGCGTCGGCGACTGCCGCGCCGCCTCCAGCACCATTTGGCGTATGTGCTTGTTGAGTCGCCAGCGCGCCAGCACCGACCGCAATCCGATCGTGACCGGATACAGGACGGCGCCAAACGGGGTCTTGGCAGGACGAAACAGCCGCTGTTCCTCCGACTCGATCGCACTCAGGTAATCGGGCAGCATGGTGATCGCATTGGTCTGCTTGCGCAATTGGTCCGCGCGGTGCTGCAGTTCCTCGAGCGTGGCTTTGTGGTCGTGCCAGCCGCCATAGACGCGGCCGTAGATGTAGCGGCCCACCAGGCCGCTGCCCGACACCGCCAGCATGCAGAACAGCGCGACGTTGCTGTTGGTGGCGCCGAGCGAAAAGTTGGAGTGGAACAGCACCAGCAGCGGCCCGAGGATGCCGAGCGTCATGTGCGTCCGGTACCAGATCGGCACGCCACCGATGAAGCGCAGCCATTCGGCGCGCTTGCGCGCCGGATAGAGCAGCAGCACCAGCATCAGCGAGCCGCCGACGATGCCGAGCGCGTAGCCGAGGCCGCGATCGGGCGTGATGTAGCGGTCGAGGTGGCCGTAGTAGCCCCAAACCAAGGCGACCACGACGCTGAAGCCGAACACGCGCACCGGCGTAACGAATCGCGCCCGCATGTGCAAGTCCTAGCCGATGACCCGCTGTATGACCACGCGCACCGGCTTGTTGGCGGCCGGATCGATCGGGGCCGTGACTCCCTGGAAGTCGCCCGCGGCGGGCATCGCCTGGCCGGTGCGCGAAGTACGCGCCTCGACGGTCACCGGGCCCGCCGTCGACAGCCGCCGCGAAGGCAGCATGGCCTGCGAATCGTCGAGCTGGAACTGCAGCGGCCAGCTGCCCGTGGTGGTGCGGAATATCGCTACCGGGGGCCCGGGCGAATTGACCGACTTGGCGACGATGAACAGCGTCAGGCCGGCCGGGATCCGTCCCTTGAGCGCGTCGGCCACGTCGACCTCGCCGCGCACGCGCACCCCCGCCGTCGCCGCTGCCGGCGCCGGCGCGCCGCCCGCCAGCTTCTGGTCCTCGGCGAGATTGGCGGCAATGGCCTTGGCGTCCGCGGAACCCGGGTCCATCACGGCGATCAGTCGCTGCCAGGTGCTCACCGCCGCCTGGTACTGGCCGGTCTCGTGCTCGAGGGTGCCCTGCAGCCACAGGGCCTTTGGGTGCCGGGGGTCGAGGCGCAGGGCATTGGCGACATAGGTCGCAGGCTCGCCGACCAGGGAATTATTATTGAGGGCGCCGGCCACGTCGGCGTAATTCGCCCAGGTGTCGGCGTTCATTTCTTTGCGCGCGGCCAGGGAGGCGTAGATCGCGCGTGCCTTGGCGAAGTCACGCCTGCCGCGCGCCTCCTCGGCCGCGGCCGCCTGCTTGAGCGCGTCCGGCGACAGCGGCGCCTGCGTCGCGACCGGGGCGGGCGCGCCCATCGCCGTGGCGGCACCCATCGCCGGGGCGCCCATCACCGCGGCTCCGGTCGCTGCAGAGCCCGCGCCCGCCGGCAGCCGCTTCTGGCGCGCGGCCGCGGCGTCGGCCGCGCGGCCGAGGAATTCATAGGACTTGGCGAGCAATTCCCAGTCGCCGTCACTGCCACCGCCGGCGGCAAGGCGGCGCTCGAGCCCGCTCACGGCCGAGCCCATCGAGCCGGCGGCCGCGCTGGCGGAACCCGGGCCCACGGCCGGCGTGCCTCCGCGCGCCGCGGTTGACGGGCCTTCGGCGGCGGCGTCGCGATCGTTGAGCTGTGGGCTGCCGAGCCTTATGTAAAGTGCGAGCGCCGCGGCGATCGCGATTGCGCCCGCGACCGGCACCCAGCGCGGCAATGCGCTCAGCAGCGTCGCCCTGGGTTGCCCGGCCAGCCAGGGATAGAGCACGAAAAGGAGCGCGACCACCGCCAATGCGCCGGCGGCGAAATAGAATCCGTTGCCGGTATTCATGGGATTGGCGTCCCTTCAGGGGGGAGCAGACATAACAGCCCCGGATTGTAGCGCCTTTTGCCGGGAGGGCATGGTGTCGCGTCTGCGGGACAGGTCACACTCTGGATACAGCTTGACACGTGCGCAGACTCACGGAACATGGGGCGCATTGTGGTTAGTCTGCCCGATGGAAACGCCCCTGCAATCCTGGCTTGCTGCGCCGTGAATTAATATGAAGCTGAGCCACATCGCCGTCTACGCCGCGCCCTTCATGTTGATCATGATGTGGTACCTGCGGCGTCACTTCGGCTTCGAGCGCAAGAGCCACGAAGTGCACGTCGAGGCCAAGGAGGCGGGCCTGCTCGAGCCGGCCTCGCTCCATCCGAGCATCGATCCGCTAAAATGCATCGGCTGCGGCTCCTGTGTGCGCGCCTGCCCCGAGTTTCCGCAGCACACAGTGCTCGGCCTGCTCAATAACAAGGCGCACCTGGTGGCGCCGACCGAGTGCATTGGCCACGGCGCCTGCCGCACGGCCTGCCCCGTCGACGCGATCACGCTGGTGTTCGGCACCGAGACGCGCGGCATCGACCTGCCGGTGCTCAACCCGAATTTCGAGACCAACGTGCCGGGCGTGTTCATCGCCGGCGAACTCGGCGGCATGGGCCTGATCCGTAACGCGCTCGTGCAGGGCATCCAGGCGGTCGAGGCGATCGCCAAGTCGAACCGCCGGGAGCCGGGAAAGCGCCTCGACGTGCTCATCGTCGGCGCCGGGCCGGCCGGCATGGCCGCCGCACTGACCGCGAAGTCGCTGAACCTGAGCTATCGCGTCGTCGAGCAGGAATCGCTGGGCGGCTGCGTCTACAAGTACCCGCGCGGCAAGCTGGTCATGACCGCGCCGGTACAGCTGCCGCTGGTCGGCAAGTTCCATTTCCGGCAGACCTCCAAGGAAGCGCTGCTCGGCGTCTGGACCGAGATCATGCAGAAGGAGCAGCTGCGCATCCAGACCAACGAACGCGTCGAGGCCATCGAGCAGGAGGATGAGGGCTTCGTCGTCCGCACCACCAAGGCGGCCTACCGCGCCTCGAGCGTGCTGCTCGCGATCGGCCGGCGCGGCACGCCGCGCAAGCTGGCCGTGCCCGGCGAGGATCTGCCGAAGGTCGTCTACCGGCTCATCGATCCCGACCAGTACGTCGGCCAGGAAGTGCTCGTGGTCGGCGGCGGCGACAGCGCGCTCGAGGCCGCTGCCAGCATCGCCGAGGTCTCCGGCACGCAGGTCACGCTCTCGTATCGCGGCGAGGCCTTCGGCCGCGCCAAGCCCAAGAACCGCCAGCGCGTGGCGGCGGCGGCCGATCGCGGCAACCTCAGGATGCTGCTGTCCTCGAACGTCAGCCACATCCACGATGACCTCGTGATCCTCGAGCACGGCGGCGAGCAGCTCGAGATCAGGAACAAGGCCGTCATCATCAGCGCCGGCGGCGTGCTGCCCAACGAGTTCCTGAAGAAAGTCGGCATCCAGATCGAAACCAAGTACGGTACCGCCTGATGGCAGGCGCCGCGCGAGCGCTGCTGGCACTGCTGGCGCTGCCGGCCCTCGCCTGCGGCCCGGGCCTGGCGGCCGCGGGCAAGCCGCCCGACGTGCTCGAGAGCGCCAAGGCGGCGCTGCGCACCCGCGATTTCCCGAGTGCCCATGCCAAGCTCGAGCAGGCCGCCGCGGCAGGCAATGCCGAGGCGCAGTTGCTGCTGGGGCTCGTGAACCTGAATGGCCTGGGCACGGCCGTGGACCGGGCCGCGGCCACGGGCTGGCTGACCAAGAGTGCCGCGCAGAACAACGCGACCGCGGCCTACGTGCTCGCCGCCCTGGCCGCCCAGGATCCCGCCGCCGCGCCCGGCGACGCCCAGGCGCTGCTGCACAAGGCCGCGGCGCTCGGCTATCCGGCCGCAGTCGAGGATGTGCGCGCCCGCCGCCTGCCGCTGAGCCCGGAATGGGCGGGCCTCGGCGAGCATGAGCTGCGTGTCGAGCTCGCGATCTGGAGCGCGCGCAACGGCGACTACGCGTGCCTGGCAGCCCTGGGCCCCGAACTCAAGGCGCTGCGCGATCCATTCGGCGCCTCGGTGCTCTCGCACGCGGTCGCGGCCGGCGCCCTGAAGTCGACGCAGCTGCTGATCGACGCCGGGAGTGACGTCAACCAGGCCGACACCTTTGGCGTGACCCCGCTCATGCTCGCGGCCCAGCTCGAGGGCAGCCAGATCCTCGAACTATTGCTGTCGAAGGGCGCGCAGGTGGGTGCGGTCGACAAGGCACAGCGCACGGCGCTGTTCTACGCGGCCCGTGCCGACCGCGCGGGCGCGATCAAGACGCTGGCGCTGGCCGGCGCCAGGCTCGACGCCCTCGATGCCCGTGACTACAGCGCGCTCGACGCGGCGCAGTTCGCGGACGCCGACCAGGCGGCCACGCAACTGCGCACGCTCGGCGTCAAGAGCAAGGCGACGCACGCCAGCCGCAAGGCCAACGCCGGCAAGTACGACGCCGCGCGCCCCGGCGACCTCTATCGTGGCTGGCCGGTCGTGGCGCTCGCCGTCGCGCGCGACGACCCGGCCAGCGTGCAGAGCCTGCTCTCCGGCGGCGCCGACGCCGACGCGCGCACGCCGCAGGGCGATACGTTGCTGCACGTCGCCGTGCACGCCGGCTCCGAGAACTCGCTCAAGGTGCTGCTCGCCGCGCACGCAAATCCCAAGGCGCCCGACAAGCGTGGGCGCACGGTGCTGGCGCTGGCGGCAACGCGCGGCGAGCTGGGCCTCGTGAATGTGCTGCTGGCCGGCGGTGTCGCCGCCGAAACGCATGCCGCATCGGAATCCCCGCCGTTGTTGGCGGCCGTCCAGGCCAATCACGCCGAGGTGGCGCAGGCGCTGCTCGCGGCGGGAGCCAAGGCCGACCTGGCCGACGAACGCGGCGAGACGCCCCTGCTCGCCGCGGCCAGCACCGGCAACTCCGTGCTCGTCAAGCTGCTGCTGGCCAGCGGCGCCTCGCCCCGCCTCGCGGACGGGCGCGGCGAGACCCCGCTGTGGCGTGCGGCGCGCGCCGGTGCGACCGATGCCGCGCAGCTGCTGCTGGCCGCCGGGGTCGAGGTCGACAGCGCCGACCGCGACGGGCGCACGCCGCTGATGGCCGCGATCGCCACGGGCCACGACGCGCTGGTCGCGATGCTGCTGCAGGCGCATGCGCGTGTCGCCGTGCGTTCCTCCGACGGCGACACGCCGCTGATACTGGCGGCGAGCCTCGGCAGCGGCGAAATGGTGCGCATGTTGTTGCAGCGTTCCGCGGACATCAACGCGCAGAACCAGGACGGCGACACGGCGCTCATCGCCGCGAGCCGGGCCGGCAACTCCGCGGCGGTCAAGGTGCTGCTCGCCGGCGGCGCCAGCACTCTGCTGCGCAACAACAAGCGCGCCACGGCTGCCGACGTCGCGCGCGATCGGGGATTTGGCGCGCTGGCCGGGGAGCTCGGCGGCAAGGGCTGAGTCCGGACCGCGCCGGGCGCGCAGCTGAGCGCGCCTCAGTCGTCCTTCAGCACCTGTCCCGGGAACAGTTCCTCGGCGAAGCCGAAATTGCGCAGGTCCCTGATGCGCGTCGGGTACAGCACGCCGTCGAGGTGATCGACCTCGTGCTGCACCACGCGCGCGTGGAAATCGGCTACGGTGCGGTCGATGGGCTGGCCCCATTGGTCGAATCCGCGGTAGCGAAGGCGGCGATGGCGCGGGACCAGTCCGCGCATGCCGGGCACCGAGAGGCATCCCTCCCAGTCCTCGGCCCGGCCACCGCGCAGGGGCCGCAGCCTGGGGTTTACCAGCACGGTATAGGGCACGGCGTCGGCGTCGGCGTCGGCGTAGCGCGAGCTCAGGCCGCCGCCGAAGATGACCACGCGCAGCGCCACCCCGATCTGGGGCGCGGCCAGCCCGGCCCCGTTGGCGGCCACCATGGTCTCGTGCATGTCGCTGACCAGCTGCAGCAGCCCGGGCGTGCCGAAGTCGCGCACGGGCGCGCTGACCGCAAGCAGCCTTGGATCGCCCATGCGCAGTATGGGTTTGACGGCCATGAGTCCTCTGGCAGGGGTGGCGCCGGATGGTTCGCAGCCTGGAGTCGCCGTCACCGGCCCCGCAGTCTTCCGGGCTTGGCATCAGGCGCCCCGGAATCTTAACATGCACCCTGTGCAGGGGAGCCCCGGGCTTGGCCCGCCATATACATACATACAAGGAACACACCGATGAAAGTTTTGCTGCCAGCCCTGTTGATCGCCGCCGCGACCGCCACGGCCGCCCGCGCCGAGTGCACCGCGCCGGCCAACGACGTCAAGATTCCCGACGGCAACACGGCGACGATGGACGAGATGCTGGTCGCCAAGCATGCCATCCAGGAGAACAACGCCGCGGTCGAGACCTACACGCAGTGCCTCAAGGCCGAGCAGGATGCAAAGATCGCCGCCGGCGGCGCCGACATGAAGGACGATGAAAAGGTCAAGATCAGCAAGGACTACGTGGACCGGCAGAACGTGGAGGTCGAGAAGCTGCAGAAGCTGGCGGACAAGTTCAACCTCGAGGTGCGCAACTACAAGGCCAAGCACCCCGCCCCGGCCGCCGCGACACCTCCGGCGCCGCCGAAGTAGCCCTCAGGGCTGCGAGGCCTCACCGAAGGTGTCGCAGCTCTCGAGCCGCCCGCCGTCGTAGCCGCGCTGGAACCAGCGCTGCCGCTGCTCGGCGCTGCCGTGGGTGAAGGTCTCCGGCACCACGCGTCCCTGAACGCGACGCTGCAGGGTGTCGTCGCCGACGGCGGCGGCAGCCTGCAAGGCCTGCTGCAATTCACCAGGTTCGATGACGCGCTGGGCGTGCATGGCCCAGACGCCGGCGAAGCAATCGGCCTGCAGCTCGACCGCCACCGAGACGCGCCTGGCGCCGGCCGCTCCCGCGCTCGCGCTCGCCTGCGCGCTCTGGCGCGTGATGCCGAGCAGCTCCTGCAGGTGGTGGCCGACCTCGTGGGCCAATACGTAGGCGCGCGCAAACTGGCCCGGGGCGCCGAACTCGCTCGAGAGCTGGTTGAAGAAGCCGAGGTCGATGTACACCCTGCGGTCGCCGGGGCAATAGAACGGCCCGGCCGCCGCGCTGGCGGCGCCGCAGGCCGAGGCCACCTGGTCCGTGAACAGCACCAGGGTCGGCGGGTCGTAGCGCTGGCCGGCGGCGGCGAAGTATTGCGTCCAGACGTCCTCGGTCTCGCCCAGCACCGCCGCGGCGAAGTCGCCCTGGGCGTCGCTGGGACGGCCGCGGGGCACCTGCGCCGGCGCGACGGCGCCCGTGGCCTGGCCGCCGCCATCGGTGGCGCCAATGAGACTCAGTATCGTGCCGGGGCTGAGCCCGAGGAAGTAACCCACGACCAGCAGCACGAGCGTGCCGAGGCCGACGCGCACGCCGGTGCTACCGAGCGGCAGGCCGCGCCGGTCCTCGACGTTGTCGCTGCGACGCATGTCCTCGAGGCGCATGTCACTCCTCCCTCGGTCAGGGCCGCCGCGGCTCAGGGCGGCCGGCGCGCCGGCTCCAGTCCCTGCGAGTACAGCACCTTACCATCCGGCTTGACCAGTACCGCCTCGACGTCACCGAGTCGTGCGTAGATCTTGAGTGCCTGCTCGGCTCCGAGCACGAAGGCGGTCTTCGACAGTCCGTCGGTGCGCGTCGCCGTGGGCGCGAGCACCGTGGCGCTGCGCACGGCGCTCGCCGAATGCCCGGTACGCGGGTCGATGATGTGGTGGTAGCGCACGCCGTTCTCGTCGAAGTAGCGCTCGTAGTCGCCGGAGGTCGAGATCGCCGTGTCGACCAGCGGGATGCGCGCGATGACCTCGTCCTTGCGGTCCGGATGGCGGATGCCGACGATCCAGGGCTTGCCGAAGCGATCACCGATGATGCGGCTGTCGCCGCCGGCGGAGACCAGCGCGTGCTTGATGCCGCGGCGCTGCAGGATCTCGATGCCGCGATCGACCGAGTAGCCCTTGGCGATGCCGCCGAGGTCGATGCGCACCCCGGGTCGCGTGAAGCGCACCGTGCTCGTGGCGCGATCGAGCACCAGGTGGTGGTAATTGACCGCCGGCAGCGCGGCGGCGATCTGCTGGTCGCTCGGATGGTGGCGCGCGCGGAAGTCGTACATGAAGCCGACGCTGGCATAGGTGATGTCGAAGGCGCCGTCGGTGATCTTCGAGTATTCGAGCGCGGTCTCGAGCAGGTCGAACAATTCCTTGCTGATCCTGACGGGCTCGTGCGCCGCGCGGGCGTTGACGCGCGAGACCTCGCTGTCGGGCTTGTAGGTGCTCATGTCGGTGTCGATGTGGCGCATCTCGGCCAGCACTGCCTCGATGGCCTGCTCACCGGCATCGCGCTGCTCGCTCCAGAGTTCGACGACGATGCGCGTGCCCATGATGCCGTCGTCGACGCGCGTCAGCCATTCGGCCGTGGCCGGCCGGGCGCAGGCCGCGGCCAGCAGCGTGCCCAGGGCCGCGAGCGCGCGTCGCGCGCCCGGTCGCGCCGCGATCGCGCTCACAGGACCAGCCTCGCGCCTGGCGCGGGCATCGTCACCGGAACGCCAGTGAGGCGCGCGGCCAGCGCTTCCATCGCCCGGGGCTCGCCGTGGACCAGCATGGTGCGCTCTGCTCCTCCCACCTTCGCGTGCCAGGCCAGCAACTCGGCCTGGTCGGCGTGCGCCGAGAATCCATTGATCGTATGCACCTGCGCCCGCACCGGCAGCTCCTCGCCGAACAGCCGGATGCTGCGCGCGCCGTCGATGATGCGCCGCGCCGGCGTGCCCTGCGCGGCGAAACCGACGAACACGATGCTGGCGTTCGGGCGCGGCAAATTGTGCACCAGGTGATGGCGCACGCGGCCACCGGTGCACATGCCCGACCCGGCCATGATCACCGCGCCGCCGCTGATGCGGTTCAGGCTCATCGACTCCTGCGTGCCGCGCAGCAGCCGCAGACTCGCGAATCCGAACGGGTCCTGGCCGGCGGCGATCATGCTGGCGGACTCCTGGTCGAAGCATTCCGGATGCTGGCGATAAACCTCGGTGACGGACACGGCCATCGGCGAGTCGACGAACACCGGCAGCCGCGGCGGCAGCTCGCCCGCGGCAATCGCTGCACGCAGCCAGTACAGGATCTCCTGGGTGCGCTCGAGCGCGAAGCTCGGGATCACGACATTGCCGCCGCGCGCCACGGTGGCGTTTATGACGCCGACGAGCTCGCGCACCGACTCGGCCGGCGAACGATGGCGACGGTCTCCGTAGGTGCTCTCCATGACGACGATCCCGCACTCGGGCGGCGCCGGATCACGGATGACCGGCCGGCCGGCGCCGCCGATGTCGCCCGAGAACAGCACGCGCCGCTCGCGGCCCTGCTCGCTCGCGCGCACCAGCACATGCGCCGAGCCGAGGATGTGCCCGGCGTCATGAAAGCTCGCCCGTATGCCCGCCGCCAGCGTCAGTTCCTGGCCGTAGGCGCCCGCGCGGCCGAAGCAGGCGATGGCCGCGGCCACGTCGGCCTGCGTGTACAGCGGCTGCACCGGCCGCCCGCCGGACCGGTGGCTGCGCCAGGCCGCGTCGTCCTCGGCCATGTGCGCCGCGTCCTGCAGCACGATGCGCGCCAGGTCGCGGGTCGCCGCCGTGGCGACGATCTCGCCGCGAAACCCGCCCTTGATCAGCAGTGGCAGGCGGCCGCAGTGGTCGAGGTGCGCGTGCGTGAGCAGCAGGAAGTCGAGCTGCGCCGGGTCAAAGTCGAGCGCCGCCGAATTCTCCTCCTCGAGCTCGCGGCTGCCCTGGAACATGCCGCAATCGACCAGCAGGCGCGCGCCCGCGCATTCGAGCAGGTGGCAGGAACCGGTGACGCCGCGGTCGGCGCCGTGAAACGAGATTTCCATCGCCGGCCCTAAGCCCCAAACGGATCTTCGCCGGCCTTACGATACCACGCGACGATGCCGTCCCAGATCGCGGCGGCGTCCTCCGCGAACCAGAACAGCTCGGCATCCTCGGCGTCGATCACGCCCTCGGCGATCAGGAAATCGAAGTCGACCAGGCGCCGCCAGTATTCGGCGCCGACCAGCACCACCGGCACGGCGGCCATCTTGCGCGCCTGCAGCAGCGTCAGCGCCTCGAACAGCTCGTCGAGCGTGCCAAAGCCGCCCGGAAAGGCCACCAGCGCGCGGGCGCGCTGCAGAAAGTGGAGCTTGCGCATCGCGAAGTAGTGGAAACGGAAGCACAGCTCGGGCGTCACGTAGGGATTGGGGAACTGCTCGTGCGGCAGGTCGATATTCAGGCCCACGGTCTGTGCGCCGGCGTCGAAGGCGCCACGATTCGCGGCTTCCATGATGCCCGGGCCGCCCCCGGTCATGATCACGGTGCGCGCGTGGCGCGGATCCGGGTTGCAGCAGGACACGAGCCGCCCGAGCTCGCGCGCGATGTCGTAGAAACGACTGTACCCGGCCAGCCGTGCGGCACTTGCAGCGCGCTGCCGCAGCTCGGCGTCGCCCGGCGCCGCCGCTGCGGCGGCGCGCGCGCCCACCAGTCGCCGCTGGGCCGCGGCCGGCTCCTCGATCCGCGTGCTGCCGAACACCACGATCGCGTGGCGGATACCCGCCGCCTGCAGCAGCAGCTCGGGCTTGAGGTAATCCATCTGCAACCGCTCGCCGCGCTGGTCCTCGCGCCGCAGGAAGGACGGGTCCTCGCCGCCCGGCGTGTAGCTCGGGCTGCGCAGGATCGCCGCCACGCGCTCCGGCGCGCCGGGATCGTCGGCCGCAGACTTGGCGGACTGCCACGGCAGTGGCGAGCGGCGCGGTGGCTTCATCATTCGTATCGCAGCGCGTCGATCGGATTGAGGCGCGCGGCGCGGCGCGCCGGCACGAAGCCGAAGATCACGCCGACCGCCGCGGCGGACAGGATTGCGATCACCACCGTACCGGCTCCGATCGACACCGCCCAGCCCGCGAGCCAGGCGACGATGGCCGTCACTCCCGCGCCGAGCAGCAGGCCGATGAGCCCGCCCAGCAGGCACAGCAGCACCGCCTCGGTCAGGAATTGCGCCATGACGTCGCGCCCGCGCGCGCCCACGGCCATGCGCAGCCCGATCTCGCGCGTGCGCTCCGTGACCGACACCAGCATGATGTTCATGATGCCGATGCCGCCGACCACGAGCGACATCGCCGCGGTCGTGGCCAGCAGGTAGCCGATCGTGCGCTGCTGGTCGTTGCGCGCCTGCAGCAGTTGGGCGAAATTACGGATTGTGAAATTGTCGTCGGCGCCCGGCGCGATGCGCCGCTGCCGGCGCAACACGTTCACTATCGACTGCTGCGCGGACATGAAGTCGTAGCCGTCGGCGATCCGGACCGCGATGTTGCCGACCGTGTCCGGCACCGTCACGGCGCCGCGGCCCACGAGCCGCGAGCGTGCCGTCGTCAGCGGCACCACGATGACGTCGTCGGGATCGCTGCCGCCGGCCTGGCCGCGGGTGCTGAGCGTGCCAATGACCTCGAGCGGCACGTTGTTGACGCGCAGCACCTCGCCGGTGGCGTCGGCGCCGTCGGCGAACAGCTCGCGTCGCACCGAGGAGCCGATGAGTGCCACGCGCGCGCCGGCGGCGACCTCCGCCGCGGTGAAATAGCGTCCCGACTCGAGCGGCCAGGGCCGCACGTCGAAGTACTCCGCGTGCACGCCGTTGACCTGCGTGCTCCAGTTGGCGGCGCCGTGCACGGCCGTGACGCTGCCGTTGAGCTGGCCGGAGATCGCGACCACGCCCGGCACCGACTCGCGGATCGCGCGCATGTCCTTCTCCGAGAGCGGCACGGCGCCGCCCGCGCCGAGCTGCCGGCCGCCGATGCGCATCGAGCCCGTCAGCACGTTGATCACGTTGGTGCCGAGCGCCGCCACCTGCTGCTGCAGGGCGATCGCCGCGCCGTCGCCGATCGCCTGCATGACGATGACCGAGGCGACGCCGATGATGATGCCGAGCGCCGTGAGCGCGCTGCGCAGCTTGTTGAGGCGCAGCGCCGTGAGCGCGAGCTGGGCATATTCGCCGGCCTTCCGCAGGTCCATGGCTAGGGGGTGTCCACGTGGTGCGGGTTTCGGCGGTGGCGCGCTCAGGCCGCGGTGGCGCCGCTGGGAGTGTCGGCGACGATGCGGCCGTCGCGCATGCGCAGCAGCCGGTGCGCATAGGTCGCCACCTCCGGATCGTGCGTCACCACGATCACGGTCAGGCCGGCGGCGTTGAGCCGCGTGAGCAGCGCCATGATCTCGGCCGAAGTCTGCGAGTCGAGCGCGCCGGTCGGCTCGTCGGCGAGCAGCAGCCGCGGTGAATTGACCAGCGCGCGCGCGATCGCGACCCGCTGCTGCTGGCCCCCCGAGAGCTGCGAGGGCTGGTGGTCGGTGCGGTCACCGAGCCCGACCTGCTCGAGGCTGGCGCGCGCCGCCTGACGCAGGTCCGCCGGGCGGTGCGCCGAATAGAGAAGCGGCAGCTTGACGTTGTCGAGCGCCGTGGTCCGCCGCAGCAGGTTGAACTGCTGGAACACGAAGCCGACGGTGCGGTTGCGCAGCGCGGCCAGCTGGTCCGGATCCATGTCGCTGACCTCGGCACCGTCGATCGTCAGCGAGCCACTGTCGGGCGTATCGAGCGCGCCGAGAATGTTCAGCAGCGTCGACTTGCCCGAGCCCGACGGACCCATGACCGCGACGAACTCGCCGGGCATGATGCTGAAGGAAACGTCGCGCAGCGCGGCCAGCGGCTGCCCGCCGAGCTCATAGACCTTGCCGAGATGGCGCGCGTGGATCAGTGGCGGCGCGCCCATCCTCAGGTCCGCGCCGGGCGCGCGCGCAGTATCACGCGATCATCCGCCCCCAGGCCGTCGACCAGCTCGGTGTAATTGTCATCGGCCAAGCCGACGTGCACCGTGCGCAGCTCGGGCCGGCCGTGGGCGGCGAGCACGTACACCGTCGCGGCTCGCTCGCTCGCGCCACGGCCGAGCGCCAGGTACTGCTGCATCTGCGCGGCGCTCAGCACCGCGGCCAGGGCGTTGATGGTGCGCTGGCGGTTGATATCAGCGGCGTCGGCCGCGTCCCCGGGGCGTCGCATGCCGGGCGGAGGGCCACCGCTGTTGAGCGGGCTGCCGGCCTGCGTGGCTGGGGCTGCGCGCGTTCGTGCGGCGAGTCCACGCAGCGCCGCCGCCACCGCGGCCTGCTGCTCGGCCGTCAATCCGAGGCTGTGCATCACTTCGGGCGTCAGCTCCGCCAGCGCCGGCTGAGTCGCGCCGCCACCGGAGCCACGGTCGGCGCCGGACCCCGCAGCCCTAAGCGCGCCGGGGCGGAAGCGCAACGCCGCGCTCGGCAGGCGCAGCACGCCGCTGCGCTCGGCCACCACGAGTTCCACGTTTGCCGTCATGCCGGGTAGCAGCAACAGCCCGGGATTGTCCGCCTGCACCATGACGCTGTAGGTCACGACGTTCGCGGTGGCGTTGCCGTTGACGCGCACCTGGGCGATGTGGCCGCGGAACACGCGTTCGGGATAGGCATCGACCGTGAAGCTGGCCTGGGTCGACTCGCGGACGGCGCCGATGTCGGCCTCATCGACCCGGGTCTCGATCTGGACCTGCGACAGGTCGCGCGCAATCCGGAACAGCGTCGCCACTGTCATCGCCGACTGGACGGTCTGGCCGACGTCGACCTCACGGTCGATCACGACGCCATCGACCGGCGCGAGGATCTGGGTATGCTGCAGGTCGATGCGCGCCTGGTCGAGTTGTGACTGGATCTTGACCAGCTGCGCCCGGGAAGTATTGAGCGCGGCCGCGGCGATCTTCTGGTCGTTCTGTGCCTGCTCGAGCGCATTGCGCGCCTTCTCGAGGTCGTTGACGGACAGCAGCCCTTGGTCGGCGAGCGTCTTGGTGCGCGTGAAGTCCCGCTGCGCCTGCTCGACCACGACCTGCGCATTGCTGACCTGCACTTCATTGCTGCCGATGGTCGCGCGCTGCACCGTCAGGTCGGCCTCGGCCGCCTGCACCTTGCTGCGGAATGTCGACGGATCGACTACGGCGAGCAGCTGGCCCTTGCGGACCTTGCTGTTGAAGTCGACGTCGACCTCGATCACCTGTCCCGAGACCTGGGAGCCGACCTGCACCGTGATCAGCGGCGAGATCGTTCCCGAGGAGGCCACCACCTGGCGGATGTCGCCGCGGCTTGGGCTGGCGGTATCGTAGGACTGTCCCCCGCCGCCTCCGCCGCCGACGGCCATGCGGAGCAGGTACACCAGAAGCGCGAGCGCCAGGCCCGCGCCAACCCACACGGGCAGGCGCCAGACGGGTGGGATTGCTGGCATTCGCATCATTATTAGTCGTTTGCCCGGCGGCGCCAGTGCGACCGCACAAGCCACGCGAACCAGGGTTTGGACAGCGCGGCGTACACTTGGTTCAGCCGGCGGCGCCGGCGGCAACGGCCCCGAGCAGGCCCTTTTGCGCCAGCCATTCGCGGTTGTACAGGCGGGACAGGTATTTCGCACCCGAATCGCACAGCACCGTGACGACCACGTGGCCGGCGCCCAGCTCGCGCGCGACCCGGACCGCCGCAGCGACGTTCACGCCGCTGGTGCTGCCCACGAACAGGCCCTCCTCGCGCAACAGCCGGTAGACCCAGGCAACGGCTTCCTCGTCGGTGACGTGCAGCGCATCGTCCACGGGGGAATCCTGCATGTTGGCCGTGACGCGGCCGATGCCGATGCCCTCGGTGATCGAACTGCTGCCGGTGGCCTTGGGCACGCCGCTGCGGATGTATTCGTAGAGCGCGCTGCCGGGTGGGTCGGCCAATACCGTGCGCACGCGCGGATTGCGCGACTTCAGGTATGAGGACACGCCCGCGAGCGTGCCGCCCGTGCCGGTGGCGGCGACGAAGGCGTCGATGCGGCCCTCGGTCTGCTCCCAGATCTCCGGTCCGGTGGTCTCGAAGTGTGCGCGGCGATTGGCGGTGTTGTCGAACTGGTTGGCCCAGTATCCGCCGTCGATCGCGGTGGCCATGCGCCCCGCCACGCGTTGGTAGTGGTTTGGGTCGCTGTAGGGCACGACCTTGACCCGGTGCACCTGCACGCCCATGGCCTCCATGAGCGCATACTTCTCGGCCGACTGGTTGTCCGGCATCACGATCACGCAGCGATAGCCCCGCGCGTGGCAGACCTGCGCCAGCCCGATGCCGGTGTTGCCGGCCGTGCCTTCGACTACCGTGCCGCCCGGCCGCAGCAGCGAGCGGCACTCGGCATCGAGCACGATGGCGCGCGCGGCGCGGTCCTTGACGGAACCCCCGGGATTCATGAATTCGGCCTTGGCGTAGATCTCGCAGCCGGTGAGCGCGCTGGCGCCGCGCAGCCGCAGCAGCGGCGTGTTGCCGATGGCCTCCAGCACGTCCGCGGCCGTCTTCATCGCCTCGGGTCTCCGCTGTCCCGGGACGAAGTGTAGCGGCGATGCCGCAGCGTCCGCTGTCATCATCGAGCCCGTCACTCATGTCTTTCGCGCATAAGCAGCCGGCCGCCAGTCCGCTGACACTGCCATGACCTCGCCGGCCGCGAGTCCGGCACAATGGCGGGATGGACAAGCCCTATCCCCTGACGCTGCGGCGCTTGCGCCAGGACGAGCACGTGCGCGCGCTGACGCGCGAAGTCCACCTGCGGCTCGACCAGATGATCCAGCCCTGCTTCGTGGCCGAGGGCGCGACCCGCCCCGAGCCGGTGCCCGGACTGACCGGCGTCGCGCAGGAAACTCCCGATTCGCTGCTGCGCCAGGTCGAGGCCGACCTGCGCGCCGGCGTACACGCCTTTCTGCTGTTCGGCGTGCCGCGCGCACGCGCCGAGCACCACATCGACTGGTCGTTCACGGCCGGCCAGGTGCGCGCACTCAAGCAGCGCTTCGGCCAGGACATCTGGCTCGCCACCGACGTTTGCCTATGCTCCTCGACACCGCACGGCCACTGCGGCGTGCTCAACGCCGAGGGCGACCACGTCGACAACGACGCCAGCGTGCAGGAACTCGCGGCCGCCGCCCTCGCCTACGCCCAGGCCGGCGCTGACTGCGTAGCGCCGAGCGACATGATGGACGGGCGCATCGGCGCGATCCGTCGCACGCTCGACGCCCACGGGCTCGAGCGCACCGTGCTCATGAGCTACGCCGTGAAATTCCAGTCCACGCTCTATGGCCCGTTTCGCGTGGCGGCGGACTCGGCGCCCAAGGCGCAGAGCGCGCTGCGCGATCGCGCCAGCTACCAGCTCGACCCGGCGCGCCCCGGCGACGCCTGGCTGTGCGCCGCGCGCGACGCGGCCGAGGGCGCGGACATACTGATGGTCAAGCCGGGGCTCCCCTACCTCGACCTGCTGCGCGAGCTGACGCGCGAGTTCCGCCAGCCCTGGGCCGTGTACCACACCAGCGGCGAGTTCGCGGCGCTCGAGGCGCTGGCCGCGCAGGGACTGGCACCGCGCGCGGCGCTGCATCGCGAGATCCTGACCGCATTCAAGCGCGCCGGTGCCAGCATGATCATCAGCTACGGCACGCGCCAGGCGCGCGAGTTGCTGGGCCTGTGAGCCGCTCGGAACAGCTGTTTGCGCGCGCGCTGCAGGTGTCGCCCGGCGGCGTGCACTCGCCGGTGCGCGCCTTTCGCAGCGTCGGTGGCACGCCGGTGTTCATGACCGGCGGCCAGGGCGCGCGCCTGCGCGATGTCGACGGCCGCTCCTATCTCGATTTCTGCATGGCCTTCGGGCCGCTGATCCTCGGCCACGCCGATGCTGGCGTTCATGCAGCCGTCAGCACGGCCCTCGGCCGTGGCTGGAGCCTCGGCACGGCCGAACCGTACAGCCTCGAGCTCGCCGAGTTCGTGGTCAGCCGCGTGCCCTGGGTGCAGAACCTGCGCTTCGTGAATTCCGGCACCGAGGCGGTCATGTCGGCGTTGCGCGTGGCGCGCGCCGCGACCGGACGCTCGAAGATCCTGAAGTTCGAGGGCTGCTACCACGGCCACGCCGATGCCATGCTGCTGCGTGCCGGCTCCGGCCTCGCCGATGCGCCACTGCCGGACAGCGCCGGCCTCGGCGCACTCGCCATGAGCGAGACCGTGATCGCGCCGCTCGACGACGAGCGCGCGCTCGCTGAAGTATTCGATCGCCATGGCACGCAGCTGGCGTGCGCGATCATCGAGCCGCTGCCCGCCAACTACGGGCTGCTGCCGCAGCGGGGCGAGTTCCTGCGCGCGCTGGCGCAGCAGTGCACGCGCCACGGCGCGCTGCTGATCCTCGACGAGGTGATCTCGGGCTTCCGCGTCGGCTTCCAGGGTTACGCTCCCGTTGCCGGCGTGGAACCCGACCTCGTGACCTACGGCAAGATCATCGGCGGCGGCTTCCCGGTCGGGGCCTACGGCGGCCGGCGCGAGCTCATGCAGCTGGTTGCCCCGGCAGGTCCCGTTTACCAGGCCGGTACGCTCAGCGCCAATCCGATCGCGATGTGCGCCGGGCTCGCGACCCTGCGCGCCCTCGCCGACGGCAGCGTGTACGCACGGCTCGAGGAGCGCGGGGCACAACTCGAGCGCTTGCTGGCCGCGGTGCCGAACCTGCTCGTGCAGCGGGTCGGGTCGATATTCT
This sequence comes from uncultured Gammaproteobacteria bacterium, assembly GCA_963778855.1. Taxonomy (GTDB): domain Bacteria; phylum Pseudomonadota; class Gammaproteobacteria; order Steroidobacterales; family Steroidobacteraceae; genus FEN-1191. Next base: position 141,869 of record CAVZWC010000007.1, read on the forward strand.
GGCTGTGCCTGACGGCCGCGGGCGGCCAGCGCGGCGCGACCGCCACGGTGCGCAGCCCGGCCCGGTTCCCCGCCGGCTGCGCACAGCGCTACGCCGCGATCTTCCATCCGCTGCTCGCGCGCGGCATCTACCTCGCGCCGAGCGCCTTCGAGGTCGGCTTCATTTCAGCTGCCCACAGCAGCGCCGACATCGCCGAGCTCGGCGCGGCGCTCGCCGAACTCTGCGCGACCGTGCGTGGCTGAGCCCGGCGCCCCCGAAGTGTGACGCACAGCACACCGGCGCGCTCCGCCGCCGCCGCGGCGTATTCTGTCGCATCGGATTTGTGAACCCGTGTGACGCAACTTTCTGCGCCGGATCACACATTTGGCGCCATGAATCCGGAGAGCTGAAGCGGTGTCCAGCACTGCACCATCCGCCACGCCCAGCGCCGAGGCAGCGCCGGCCACAAGGCCGGGCGCGCTCGCGCGCGCGCCCGTCCTGTACCTCTATTCCGGAGACGACACGCTGCTGCTGGAGCTCGGTCCGGTGCTCGGCGCTCGTTACCGCACGCGCCCGATCGACTCGACCGAGCAGATCGCGCCTCCCGGCGCCGGAGCCTGGGCGCTGTTGATCGACGCCACGGCGCGCGCCGATGCGCGCGCCCAGGCCGCGCGCGTCAAGCAGCAATATCCGCAGGCCCCGCTGCTCGTGGTATGCGCCGACGGCGCCGCAGCGGACTGGGCCGGCCCGCGCTCGCGGGGCACGATCTGCGCGGTCGTCGAGCGGCAGGCCATCACGGGCCCGGAATTCGAAGCGGCCCTCGAGGCCGTGGACCGGCAGTTGGGCCAGGCGGCCAGCGCCGAAGCCGCCGCCGCTCCCGCCGCACGCGTGGTGGCAGGATCCTGGCCGATGCGGATTGCGCTCGCGTTGGCGGCGCTCGCGACTGCGGCCGCCACCTGGTATTTCCTGCACGGCGCGCCCGGACCGGCCTTGCACTCCGACGGTTCCCGGCCGCGCGGCGCCGCCTCGCTATCGACTTCGACCGCGCTCCCGGCCGCCCCGGCGCCGGCAGGGCGGCCGGTGGTCGAGTTGCTTTCCGACGCGCGCGTCGCCTTCAGCGAGGAACGGCGCCAATTGCCGCCAGCCGACGCCGCGGCGACGGGTGATAGCGCCCTCGAGCTCTACGCCCGCGTGCTAACCCTGGATCCGCGCAATGAGGAGGCGCGCGATGGCATGCGCCGGCTGTTCGCCGTCGCCAGCGTGCGCGTCCGCACCGATCTCGCGGCCGGCCGCTTCGATGACGCGAGCCGGCTTCTGGCCGCTCTCGCAGGGCAAGGAATCGCCGACGACGCGCTCACCGGGCTGCAGGCCGAGCTGGCGGCGGCACGGCCGCGCTGGCTGGCGACGCAGGTCCGCGCGGCGATCGCGGCGGGCGACGGCGATAGCGCCGCGCGGCTGCTGGTGCAGCTGGCGGCGAGCGGCGCCGATCGCGCCACGCTCGCCAATTTGCAGCAGTCGATGGATTCGCAGCAGGCTGACGCGCGGCTGGTCGCGCTGGCGCGACGCGTGCACACCGCGATCAACTCCGGGGTGCTGATCGAGCCGGCGGCCGACAGCGCCCAGGCGCTGGTGCAGCAGATGCAGCAGCTCAACCGCGACCACCCCCTGACAATCGCCGCGCAGCAGGAATTGCAGGCTGCGCTGGCCGAGCGCAGCCGGGCGCAGCATGAAGCCGAGGCTGCGCGTGCGCGTGCGCGCGCCGCGGCGCCAGCTCCAGCCCCGGCAGTCGTTCCGCCGCCAGCGCCCCCGCCGGCGGCCCCGGCCGACGATTTCCTGGCGGCGCGGCCGGCCGCGCCGCTGGACGTGAGCTATCCGCAACGCGCCTTCGAAGCCGGCCAGAAGGGCTACGTGATCGTCGAGTTCACGCTCGACGCCGCCGGCCGCGCCACCAATGCATACGTGGTCGAGTCGAGCCCGCCGTCCGTGTTCGACGCCGCGGCCCTGCAGGCCGTGCGCCGCGGCCGCTTCGACGCCAGCGCGCTCGGCGTGCCGGCGAAGCCGCAGCGCGCACGCCTGCGCATCAGCTTCAAGCCCTGATCTCGCCATCCACAGCCGCGGAGTCGCACATGGCAGGCCTGTTCCACAACCAGCGCAACCGATGGCTGCCGATCGCGGCGGCGGCCGCCTGCAGCGCCGTGCTCGCCGCGCTGCTGTTCTCCGGCGTGCGCCTCGCTGCCCGGCTGCAATCGGCATCGACGGCGCTGCAGCTCGCCTCGGGCCTGGGCGCCCAGCCGCAATTCCTGCGCTCGGAGCTGACCCTGATCCAGCGCGGGCTCGAGACCCGCACCTACGTCGGCAACTCGCTGCGCGCGCTCGAGGCCAGCCGCGCCGCGAGCAACCAGGCCTACGAGCGCCTCGAGGTCGCGATGCGCCAGGGCGGGCTGGCCCCCGCCAGCGAGGCCGCGGGTCGCTACGGTCGCGCGCTCGAGGGCTGGCGCCCGCTCGATGCCGGCCTGGCGCGCCTGGTGCAGGCCGGGCAGGCGGGCCTTTACGCCGATTCCGCCACCGGTTCGACGCTGACCCCCGCCGGCGCCGCGCTCAAGCGCACCGTCGACGAATTGCTCGCGGCGCAGACGCGCGCCACGAGCGCGCTCGAGGCCGAGCTCGGCGCACTCGCCGCGCAGCTGCGCGAGGCGGTGGTGCTTGACGGCCACTCGCTGCGCAGCCTGCTGCTCGGCGGCGCGGGCCTCGCCAGCCTGCTGCTCGCGGCAACGCTGTACTTCGCGGTACGTGCCGGGCGCGCGGCGGACGCGGCCGCCGAGGCCGAGCGCCAGGTCGGCAACCTGCTGGGCACGGTGCGTGAAGGCCTGTTCCTGGTCACCCGCGATGGCCGCATCGGTGGCGCCCACTCCGACTCGCTCCCGGCGCTGCTGCACGTGCCCGCGCCGGCCGGCCAGAGCTTCGAAGAGCTGCTGCGGCCGCTGGTGGGCGAAAAGACGCTGCTCGCCGCCAGCAAGTACCTGGGCCTGCTGCGCAAGGGCAAGGTCAACGAGGAGCTGATCGAGTCAGTCAATCCCCTCGGCCAGGTCGAGGTCAGCCTGCCCAGGGCGCAGGGGCCGGCCGAGCTGCGCTACCTGTCGTTCTCGTTCCGGCGCGCGCGCGGCGCGGCCGGCTCCAACGACCTGGTGTTCGGCGCGGTCGCCGATGTCACCGAGCGCGTGCTGCTGCAGCGCGAGCTCGAGCAGCTGCGCACCGACCAGGACTCGCACTCGGCGCTGCTGCTGCAATTGCTGCGCGCGGGCCCGCTGCAGCTGGGCGCGTACCTGAACAGCGTCGATGTCGGCGTGCGCCGCTGCAACGCCCTGCTGCGCAGCCCGGGCAGGTCGCAGCCGGAACTGCAGCAGAAGATCCAGGGCGTGTTCCGCGAGATGCACACGCTCAAGGGCGAAGCCGCGGCGCTGGGACTGCAGTCCTTCGTCCAGCGCACCCATGCCGTCGAGGACCTGCTGGACGCGCTGCGCGCGCGGTCAGCACTGGGCGGCGACGATTTCGTGCCGGCGGTGGTGCGGCTCGACGAGCTGCTGGACCACGCGCAGCTGGTCACGAGCATGCAGGAGCAGCTGCTGCTGGCCCGGTCCACGGCGGCGGCAGCCGACGACCTGCCGCCGGAGCGCCACGGCGACACCGCGGTCATCGCGCCGCAGGTCGCGGCTGCGCCGCCGCGGCCGGCCGGTCTCGAGCAGTCGCTGCAACGCCTGGCGAGCGAGATCACGGCTTCCGGCGAGCGCGCGGTACGGCTGGTGTGCGAGGGGCTCGAGCGCGTGCCCGCGGAATACCAGGCGCCGGTGCGCGACCTGTGCATCCAGATGGTGCGCAACGCCATCGTCCACGGCATCGAGCCGAGCGCCGTGCGCGCCGCGGCCGGCAAGCCGCCCGTGGGCACAGTGCGCATCCGCTTCAACGACGCCAACGCGCGCGAGTACTCGCTGCTGGTCGAGGACGACGGCCAGGGGCTGAGCCCGGAGCGGATCCGCGAGCGCGCGCTCGAGCGTGGCCTGCTCGACGCGCAGCAGGCCGCGGCCCTCGACCGCAGCGGCGCCTTCCGCCTGATCTTCCAGTCCGGGTTCTCGACCGCCGCCGCGGTGACCGAGCATGCCGGCCGCGGCGTCGGCCTCGACGTCGTCAACTCCACGGTGCGCGAGTGCGGCGGCCGCATCGGCCTCGCCACGGCGACCGGCAAGTACACGCGCTTCAAGACCGTGTTCCCGCGCCGCGCGCCCGACGAGGCCGTGGCGCCGACCGCGGCCTGAGCGGCGCGGCGGGCGGATGCAAGCCATGGATCCGGCGCGTCATCGCCTGCTGGTGGTCGACGATTCGAACGTGATCTGCCGCCGCATCGAGCGCGCCAACGAGATCCCGGAGATCGAATTCGTGGGCTCGGCCCACAACGGCGTCGAGGCGCTGGAGATGCACGAGCGGCTGCGCCCGACGCTCGTGACGATGGACCTGACGATGCCAGAGATGGACGGTGCCGAGTGCGTGGCGCAGCTGGCGCAGCGCGACCCGCAGCTGCGCATACTGGTCATCTCCGCGCTGGCCGACAAGCTGACGGCGATCGAGGCGCTGGAACGCGGCGCCAGCGGCTTCCTCTGCAAGCCCTTCACCGACCGCCAGCTCAACGATGCGCTGCGCAAGCTCATCGGCGGGGGCTGACGGCGGGCCATGTCGCTGGCAGCGGAAGTCGGGGTGTTCGTGAGCGCGGTGCTGCACTACTTTGGCACCACCGTGCAGCAGCCGGCCAGCTGTGGCACGCCATACCTGGCGCTGAACGGCAATCCCGAGGTCTCCGACTACACCGGCGTGATCCGCGTCAGCGGCAAGCGCACCGGGCTCGTGGCCTTCACGGCGCCCAAGAGCATGCTGAGCGTGATGCTGATGCGCATGCAGGAAACCGACATGAGCCACGCCAACCTCTGCGACCTGGTCGGCGAGGTCGCCAACACGCTGGCGGGCAACGCGCGCCGCGAGTTCGGTCAGCAATTCCAGATCTCGGTACCGGAGGCGGTCGCCGGCCGCGACGGCCAGCTCGGCTACCCGGACGCCGCGCGCCCGATCGTGATCCCGATCGAGTGGCGCAACTATCACGCGCGGCTGATCGTCTGCCTGCGCTGAGCGTGCGCCGCCCCGATAGGGCCTATCCCGTGGTCTGCAGCCCGAGGCCGATGCCGGTGACGCTCGCCAGCAGCGCCTCGAGCAGCGCCGGGTCGGAGCGGCCGCCCGTGCGCCAGCGGCGCAGCAGGTCGATCTGCATGAGGTTCATCGGATCGACGTAGGGATTGCGCAGCGCGATGCTGCGCTGGAGCGTGGGATCGCCATCAAGCAGCTCCTTGCTGCCCTTGATCTCGCGCACCAGCGCGCTGGTGCGGCGAAACTCGTCGCGGATCGCCGTGGCGACGGTGCCCAGCTCGGGCGGCGCGAGCTCGTCGTAGCAGGCAGCGATACCCATGTCGGCGCGCGCCAGCATCGCCTCGATGTCGTCGACCAGGCTGCGGAAGAACGTCCAGCCTGAGTACGCGGCGCGCAGCAGCCCGGCGCCGCGCTGCGCGCGCACCACCTCGAGCCCGGCGCCGGCACCGTACCAGCCCGGCAGCATGTGGCGCGACTGTGACCAGGCGTAGACCCAGGCCGCGGCCGGCACGGCCTCGATGCTCGCGGCCTGCTGCGGCTCGAGGCGATGCACGGCGCCGATGCGCATGCGCTCGATGACGTCGATCGGCGTGGCGGCGCGGAAGAACTCGAAGAAGCCGGGGCCCTCGAGCAGGCTGCGCCAGGCCGCACGGCTCGCATCGGCCAGCTGCGCCGCGGCCGCGCCGATTTCCGCCGCCTCCGGCGCGGTGGCGCCGCTGCGCACCGCGCGCGTGGCCAGCGCCAGCGCATGGAAGGCGCGCTCGAGCGTGCGCATGGCGTTGGCGCGCAGCCCGAAGTTCTGCGCGATGCCCTCGCCCTGCTCGGTGAAGCGCAGCACGCCGCTGACCGACTCGGCCGGCGCCGCGCGCAGCAGCGCGTCGATGCGCCCGCCGCCGCGCGGGATGCTGCCGCCGCGGCTGTGGAACAGCAGGTGACGGTCCTGCGCCCGGTCGAGCGCCGCCGCCAGCGTGCGCTGCGCCTGGTAGGCAGCCAGCCGCGAAGCCACCATGCCGCTGTCGCGATTGCTGTCGGAGTAGCCGATCAGCACCGTCTGCATGCGCGCGCGCGCCGCGAGGTGGCGCACGTAGACCGGCTCGGCGAGCAGCTGCCGCATGACCTCGCCACAGCCCTCGAGCGTCGCCACCGAGTCGAACTGCGGCGCGACGTCGATCGCGGCCGTGTTGTTGCGCCGGTCGCGGGCGCCGGCCCAGTGCGCCAGCACCAGCGGCGCCAGCACGTCGGCCGCCGTGGCCGCGCCGCTGACGATGTAAAGGCCGACCGCGTCCGGACCATAGCGGTGGCGCCCCTGCATGATCGCCTCGAACACCGCCAGCGTCCGCCGGCCGAGCGCGTCGAAGGCGCGCTTCGGGCCCGTGTCGCTCGCCAGCACCTCGGCCAGGCGCTGCTGCCGCTCGGCAGCGCCGCGCTGCGTCCACTGCGGGTCGTCCAGTCCCTGGGCCAGCACGGCGTCGTGCACGCTGGCGTGCTGGCGCAGGTCGAGGGTCGCCAGGTGGAAGCCGAAGGTGTCGATGCGCGTGAGCAGGCGCCGCACCAGGAAGCAGCCGGCATGCGCGCCGCGATGCGCCCGCAGGCTGTCGGCGACCAGGCCGACGTCGCTGCGGAACTGCGCCGGCCGGTCATAGCCGTTGGGGCGGCCGTCGAGCGTGTTGCGCAGCCGCTCGGCGATCTGCCCGAAGAACACCCGGTACGGCATGCGATCGTGGCGCGCCGGCGTCAGGCCGGGCGCGCCGGGCAGCAGCGTGCGGTATTCCCCGATGCGCCGCGTGACCGCGTCGGCGACGGCGACGCGCACTGCGCTCTGCGACAGCTGCTGCGCCAGCGCCTGGCACTCCTCGAAGTACTTGTTGATGATGACCTGTTGCTGCCGCGCCAGCGTTTCGCGGATGCTCTTGGCGTGCACGTCTGCGGCACCATCCATGTCGCCGCCCACCCAGGTGCCGAATCGCACCAGCAACGGCAGCTCCAGCGACTCGGCGTCGGCGCCGTAGACCCGTGCCAGGGCCAGCGCGAGCTCCTCGTAGAACGCGGGCACGATCCGGTACAGCACCTCGGCCAGGTAGAAGATGGCGTGCTCGCGCTCGTCGGCCACCGTGACCAGCTCGCGCGGGTGCTCCGCGGTCTGCCATTCGATCGTGACGTCGGCGCGGATGCGCTCCAGCAGCTGCTGCCGCTCCTGCGGCGCGAGCAGCGGGTTGCTGAATTCGAGCAGGCGGTCGGCGACGCGCTGCTGCCGCCGCAGCCCGGTGCGGCGCGCCGACTCGGTCGGGTGCGCGACCAGCACCGGCTCGATGCGCAGCTGCCGCAACAGCTCCAGCACCTCGTCGAGGCCCATGCCCTGCGCCTTGAGCTCGGCCAGGGTCGCGACCACGCCCTGCGGCTGCGGCCGGCCGCTGTCGGCGAGGAAGTACTGCCGGCGGCGGCGGATGCGGTGCACCTTCTCGGCCACGTTGACGAGCTGGAAGTAGGTCGCGAAGGCGCGCAGCAGGTCGCGCGCCAGCTGCGGGCGCCGGCCCTGGACGCGCTGGCGCAGCTCCACGGCCACCTCAGCCGCACCGGCGCGCCGGATCGCCGTCTGCCGGTCGCCCTCGACGAGCTCGTAGAGCTCGTCGCCGCCCTGCTCGCGCAGCACCTCGCCGAGCAGCGCGCCGAGCGCGTGTATGTCCTCGCGCAGCGGGCTGTGGTGCGGCGGGAAGTGGCGGTCGTCGCGGTTCATGTCGCGTTCTGTCGGCGGCCGTTGCGGGCCGCGCATTGTACCCGCAAGCGCGAGCCGGCCCTAGCCAGCCAGCAGCACGGCCTCGGCATGCTCCAGCGCCTCGGGCGTGCCGTGGATCAGCACGATATCGCCCTCGCGCAACTCGGTGCTGCCGTCGGGCTGGCGCCCGGTTATGCCGTGGCGGCGCACCGCGGCAAAGCCGACGGCAGCGCCCTGCATGCGCACCTCATCGAGCCGGCGGCCGACCGCCCAGGCCCCGGGCGGCAGCACGATCGAGCGCAGCTCCTCGCGGAACGAATGCGTCTCGTCCACCACCTGCGCGCCCTCGTGCCGGAACACTCCGCGCAGCGTGGCGTAGCGGCTGGCGCGGATGTCGCTGACCGTGCGCATGACCTTCGATGCCGGCAGCTTCAGCAGCAACAGCACCTGCACCACGAGCATCAGGCTGGCCTCGAGCGTCTCGGGCACGACGTCGGTGGCGCCGGCCTGCCTGAGCTCCGCCAGGCCGACGTCGTCCTGGGTGCGCACCAGCACCGGCACGTCGGCGCGCAGCCGCCGCACGCTGCGCACGATGCCCACCGACACGGCCGGATTGGCGAAGGTGATGATCACGGCGCTGGCGGTGTCGAGGCCCGCCTGCCGCAGCAGTTCCTCGTCGGCGCTGTCGCCGTACAGCACCGCGTCGCCGGCCTGGCGCGCGAGACGGATGCGCGCCGGATCGAGGTCGAGCGCCAGGTACTCGTAGCCCAGCGATTCGAGCACGCGCGCGATGTTCTGGCCGACGCGGCCGAAGCCGCACAGCACGACGTGCTCGCGGCGCGCGAGCGCGTGCTCGGCGGCGGCCTCGCGCTCGAGCGCGCTCGCCGGCGGCCCGCGCTCGCCCAGCAGCGCGCGCGCGATGCGGCGGTTGTAGCGGATCAGCAGCGGGCTGAGCAGCATGCTCAGCACCATGGCGGCCAGCAGCGGCTGGCTGAACTCCGCGAGCACCAGCGTGCGGTTCGGCACCAGGATCGTCACCATGGCAACGCCGAACTCGCCGCCGCCGGCCAGCACCACGCCGGTGCGCACCGCCTTGAAGTTGCTGTCCACGAACAGGCGTGTGGCCAGCGCCGCGAGCAGGCTCTTGAGCAGCAGCAGCAGGCTCAGCAGGGCGAAGATCAGCAGGAATTTCTGGTACAGCAGGTGCAGATCGAGCAGCATGCCCACCGAGATGAAGAACAGCCCCAGCAGCAGCTCACGAAATGGCCGCACCGCAGATTCCACCTGGTGGCGGTACTCGGTCTCGGCCAGCATCATGCCCGCCAGGAACGCACCCAGGGCCATCGACAGCCCGACCTTCTGCGTGATCCAGGCGCAACTGAGCACCACCAGCAGCACCGTGAGCGTGAACAGCTCGCGCAGCCGGCTGTGCGCGATCTCGTAGAATAACGGTCGCAGCAACCAGCGCCCGATGGCGAGCACCACGATCAAGGCCAGCAATCCCTCGACCACGAGCCGCAGCAGGCCGGCACCGCCGAAGACGCCGCCGTGCGCCAGCGCATTGGCGAGCGCCAGCAGGGGCACGAAGGCCAGGTCCTGGAACAGCAGCACTGCGAAGGCCAGGCGGCCGTGGGTGCGGTTGAGCTCGGCCTGGTCGGTGAGCTGGTGCAGCACGATGGCCGTGGAGCTCATGGCGATCGCGCCGCCCAGCACCGCGGCCGGCGCCCAGGCGACCGCAGCCAGGTGCAGCAGCAGCGCCGCGGCGAGCCCGACGGCCAGCAGCTGCGCCGCACCGAGGCCGAATACCTCGCGCCGCATCGCCAGCATGCGCGCCCACAGGAAATCGAGGCCCAGCGTGAACAGCAGGAACACGACGCCGATGTCGGCGAAGGCCTGGGTCATCTCGCCCCCAGGCAACAGGCCGAAGGCCAGTGGCCCGAGCAGCATGCCTACCACGAGGTAGCCGAGTATCGGCGGCAGGCCCTGGCGGCGGGCGATCGCCACCACAACCACCGAGGCCAGTAGCAGGATCAGCACCTGGGTCAGCGGCTGCACGTGCATGCCGGGAAAATAACACGCCCGAGGCGTGACCCGGTGCTAAGGGCCTGTTCACACCTAATACGTCGATGCGTTGCTGCTCAAAAGGCTTTCAGACAAGGCGCGAGGCGCGCAGCGTGGTTGTTCCACGTAAGCGCCGAGCAACGCCGTATGAAAGCCTTTTGAGCGCAACCCCCGTTTGTGCCTGTGCCTATGCCAATACCAGCGGGCACGCATCGATACAGGCGGGCCGGCCTGATTTTGCGCAGGGCGGCGTTGCTCCTTCCTCATGTACATCAAGTACATATCGGTCGTCGCGCCTTGCCCTGCGCAGAATCGGGCACGGCCGCATCGACGTATTAGGTGTGAACAGGCCCTACCCCGGCAGCATCGTGACGGTGGTGTCGTTGCGGTCGAAGCCCTGGATCGCGCGCCGGTAGGCGGTGACGACCAGGTTCTCGGCCGCCTTGTCTGTGCGCGGCGCGAGCAGCATGCGGATCAGGACTTCCTCGCCGGGGCGGTCGGGCTCGTCGGCCAGCACCTGCTCGATGTAGCGCGCCAGGCGCGCGGTGATCTCGTTGACGAAGCGCAGCCGCGCGCCGTCCTGCACCTGCTCCGGGCCGGCGCCGTAGGTGGCGCGAGCCGCAGAACTGAGTTCATGCAGCACCAGCGCCAGCAGCCGCGCCTGGCCAGTCGCCGGCAGTTCCGCGAAGTAGTCGATTTCCGATTGCAGGTTCATGGGCTGCGCCCACGGCTCACTGGGGGAAGAATTCGATGGTCTTGCGCGCGGTGATGATCTCGACATCCTTGGCTTCGAACTTGAACAGCTTCACGCGCGCCACGATCTTGCGCTCGAGCTCGGGATCGTTGAGCTCGCTGCTGAGACAGGCGGCAGTCGGTGACGTCGCCGCCCGGCGAGATGGTCAGCTCCAGCACCATCTTGCCCTGCAGGTCGGCGCGCTCGCGCAACGCCCGCGTGTAGAGCGCGTAGATTGCGCCCTTGTTGCGGTCGAAGACCAGCTCGATCTCCTCCTGGCTGCGCGCCGCCTTGTTGCTGTTGCCGATGCGCGTGGCGTGGCTGGCGCCGACATCGCTGGCGAGGCGGGAATTGACCGCGGTGGCGGTATGATCCGAGAGCGAGCCCGACGCCGGAGCCGAAGCCGCGGCTGGTGCTCGCGTTGGCGATGCCCACCGAACCGCTGCCCACCTTGGAGGTGATCAGCGAGCGCTCCGAGCGCGCGTCCGCGCCAACCGCCGCGTCGAGCTTGCGGTTGCGCAACGCGTTGGTATCGACCTGGTCGCGCAGGTCGGCGAGCTCGTCCTTGATGGCCTTCATCGCCGCGCTGTTCTCCATCTTCTTGCGCGTGTCGACCGGCTTGGGCACGGGCACCGGCTCAGCCTTGGGCTTGGGCTTTTCCACCGGCTTCGGCGGCGGCGGCTTGGGCTTCTCCTCCTGCATCAGCTTGGCGAGCTGCGGCGGCACCTCCTGCAGGTTGTGCGCGCCCTTGGGAAGCTCGATCTGCGGCAGCACAAGTCCGAAGACCAGCACCACGGCCAGGCCGATCAGCAGCAGGCCGCGGAAGCGCCGTTGGTCGTCCGGGTCGGTCTCCCAGGCGAGTACGAAGCTGCGGTAGTAGGGATTGAGTTGCACGGTGGCGGACTCAGGGCTGCCGGCGTCGCAGCCGCTCCATGTCGACGGCGGTATCCTTCTGCACCAGCGCGAAGGAGATGCGGCCGTAGTCGGCGTCGGTGCAGGTGCTCATCACCTTCTTCAGCACCGCATACGGAATCTGCTTGTCAGCCATGACCGTGATCTCGCGTTCGGCGATCTCCTTGTCGGTCATGACCTCACCCACCAGCGAGGGACGCTTGAGCGCGTCGCGCAGCGGCGCGATCAGCGGCTCGGTGCTGGCGCTGACCTCGGCCAGGCTGGCGACGCGCTCGCCCTGCACGAACAGCTCGTCCTTGGTCAGCATGACCACCACCGTCTGGCGCGGGCGCTGCTCGGAGATCGACTGCGGGATGTCGATGGCCTTGCTGTTCTGCACCACCTCGACCTCGGCCGAATAGACCAGCAGGAACGACACCATGACGCTCAGGATGTCGATCATCGGGATCAGGTTGAGCTCGGCGTTGGCGCGGTTGCGGATCTGGTGCTGCAACATGCGCCGCGCGCGGTTCGACATGCTCATCGCGCACCCCCGCCGGCTGCCACCGGCACCGGCGCGTCGCCGATCGACACGGAGGGGAACAGCTCGGCCTGCACCGTGCTCAGCCCGGCGTTCACCTGGACCACGCGCGTGTGGTCCATGACCTGGACCATGGTGTCGTAGGCGATCTGCGGCTCGAGCAGGATCGTAGCCTCGATCTTGTCCGGGTAGCGCCCCTTGACGAGCTTGAGGTAGTCCGTCAGGCCGTCGAGGTCATAGCCCTGGGCGGTGTTGGGCAGCGCGTGCAGCGGGCCGGTGCCGCGGTCGGCGACCGTCAGGGAGTCGCTGCGCACGATGACCTCGAGGTTGAGCCCCTGCGGCAGCTCCGGGACGCTGGAATCGTTGGACGGCAGCTTGAGGTCGAGCACCACGGTGCGCGAGAAGATCGCCGTCATCAGCAGGAAGGTCACCAGCACGGTGAAGATGTCGATCATCGGCACCAGCAGCAGTTCCGACGGCCGGCGCTGCCGGCGCATCAGCTTTCTCAGTGCCTGGGAGCGGCGCATGCGGGTTCGGGCCTCGGCGGCGGGCGCTGCTTCAGGACGCGTTCGGCGCGCTGCGCTCGGTCACGGCATTGAGGAACTTGACCGACGCCATCTCCAGGCTGTCGACGAGCTCGGTGGTCTTGGTCTGCAGCACCGCGTGGATGACCAGCAGCGGCACCGCGGTCATGAGGCCGAAGGCGGTGCAGTTCATGGCCACCGAGATGCTGGCCGACAGCAGGTTGGCCTTGTCCGCAGGGTTGACGGTTGCCACCGCCGCGAAGGCGCGGATCAGGCCGACCACGGTGCCCAGAAGGCCGAGCAGCGTTGCCAGGTTGGCGAAGGTCGCGAGGTAGTGGGTGCGCTTCTCGAGCCTCGGAACGACGTCCATGAGGCTCTCTTCCATGGCCTTCTCGATGTCGTCACGGCTGCGGGCCGAGCCGATGCGCGCCAGGCCGTAGCTCAGGATCTGGCCGATCACTGCGTCTGACTTGCTCGTGATCTGCACCGCGCCCTTGAAGTTGCCCTGCGCCAGCAGCGGCGCGATCTCGTTCCACAGGCCGCGATTGCGGATCGAGGTGTGCGTGAGGACGATGTAGCGCTCGATGGCGATGGCCGCACCGATCACCAGCACCACGGCGATCGGGTACATCATCGTCCCGCCGCCCTGGAAGAAACGAACGATCATGCTGAAAGATTGCATCATCAGACTCCCATGCCCGAATCAAGCCTTCGAATTAAAGACCAAGCACCGCTTTTGACCCACGACCTACTTCTCATCCCCGACGGGCGGCGCTTTGCCGCCCACCGGGGCGGGCGCACCGGCCGGCGCAGCCCGCGCCGTATCGGCCTGCAGCGCGGAAAAGTACCGGTTCTGCCTGCGGAACACGTCACGATCAACCGGCGCCAGGGCCTCGTCGACCAGGCTCTTGGCCGGGCGCCCGGCGATATCACCCAGGTCGGGCCTCTTCCACGGCACGACGTACATCACATTCGGCAGCTCGCTGTTGCCCGTGATCTGCGTCCGCTCGAGCTCGATCTGATCGTGGGCCGTCGATTTCGGGGCTGCGGTCGATTTCGGGCCGGCCGGCGGCTTCGCCGCGCCAGCCTTGCCAGCACCCTTGGCGGCCGGTGCGCCGGCCGCGCCCTTGCCCGAGGCGGCCGCCGGCGCCGGGGCGGGAACCGCCGGCGGCGGCACGAGCGCCGTGCTCGAGGTCGCGACCGCCGGCTCGATCTCGTCGGCGCGGGCACCGGCAGCCAGCGCCAGCAGCGCCAGGATCACCATGCCTCTCATTTCACACCTCCATCGGTTGCGGCGTCGGTCGTGCCAGGCGTCGCTGGAGGCGACGCGGGGGGCGCCTCTGGGGGCGCCGCTGCGGGTGCCGCCGCAGGCACCGCTGCCGGCGCCGGGGGCGGCGCCGCGACACCCGTACGCCGGCGCAACTCGGCAATCCAGCCGCTCACGGGCTTGTCCTCGCCCGTCAGTTTACGGTATTGCTCGAACTGCGCCAGTGCCGCGGTCGGATCGCCGAGGTAGAGGTCAAGCAGCACGCCGAGGTTGCGGTAGGTCGGCGCGTAGCTGGCGTCCACTCCGATGGCCTTGGTATAGGCCGCGCGAGCGTCGCTGAACTTGCCCTGCGCGCGCCGCACCAGCCCCAGTTCGTTCCAGGCGACGGCGTAGTTCGGCGAGCGCTCGGTGGCGCGCTGCAGCGCCGCCGCCGCGCCATCGAGGTCGCCGGCGCCGCGCATCACGATCGCGAGGTTGATCGACGGCTCTGGCAACGTCGGGAATTGCTGCTCCATCTGCTTGAAGTCGAGCTCGGCCTCGGTGGTCTTGCCACCGAGCGCCGCGGCCACGCCCTGCGCGAAATCGACGGCGGCTTTCGGGTCGATCGTGCCCTCGGCCGGCGTGACCAGAGTGCGCAGCAGGTCGGTCCATTGCTCGGTCTTGCCGTAGCGGGCCGGGCTGAGCTCGGCCAGCGACTGGAAGCTGCGGCGCACCGGCTCGTCGTAGATGCCGTCGAGCGCGCGCTTGGCGTTGACTTCGTGCAGGGCAATCGCCTGCTCTTCAAAGGGAAAGGCCTGTTCCTCGAGCAGCGCGTCGAACTGCTCGCGCTCGTCGGCGCTGAGCTTCGCGGGCCGCTCCGAGGCCAGCAGGTCGCGTCCCAGGGTGCGGTACAGCTCCGCCATCTCATAAGTCGCCGCGGTCGTGGTCGAAGAGATGTCGTAGGCCACGACCGACTTGTAGCCGGCGAGCGCGCGTTCCATCGCCTCCTTCTTCGCCGCCAGCGATTTCTTCAGCGGCGCCCGCAGCCGCACGGCACGGAAGGCATCGCGCGCCGGCTCGGCCAGCGCCAACTGCGCACTCGCCGCCAGGAAGCGGGTGCGATCGGTGCGCTGCGCGCCGGCCGCGGCGTCGGCCTTGATGATCTCGCTGCGCCAGTAGTCGCGGCGCGCAGGGTTGTTGGCCTTCGCGGCCAGGTCCGCCAGCCGCGCACGCGCCTCGATGGCGTCGAGCGCGGGCTGCGGGTAGCGTTGCACGAACTGCTCGAGCATCGCCGTGGTGCGCACCAGGTCGCCGGATTTCTCGTACAGGTCGGCGGCGCGCAGCGTGGCCTCGCGCGCCACCGCCGGTTCCTGCCCCGGCGCCGAGGCAATGCGCTCGAATTCGGCGCCGGCCTGCGCGCCGCGCCCGAGCTCGAGGTAGGCGACGGCCAGCTTGCGAGTGACCTCGGAGGCATATTCGCTCTGCGGGTAATCGTGGCGGTAGGCCTCGAGCACCTTGACCGCCGGGTCCCACTGCTTGGCATTGATGAGCGAGGCGGCCGCGTCGTAGCGCGCGGTCGGCACGATCTTCGATTCCGGGGCGACCGTGGCCACGCGCAGGAAATCGGCCGCCGCGCCCTGCTCGTCGCCGGCCTTGCGCTTGGCCTCGCCCTGTCGGTACACCGAGGTCGCCAGGCGCTCATTGAGGTCGGCGCGCTCGGGCGAGCCCGCGGCCGCCAGCGTCAACGCGTGCTGGAAGGCAGGCTCGGCCTGGTCGTAGGCCCCCTGGTCGAAGTGCGCCTGGCCAACGATGGACCAGGCGATGCGCTGCTGCGCGGCATCGACCGGCGGCTGGCGCGCCAGCAGCGCCTGCGCCAGCTCGATCGCGCGCGGCAGGTCGTGCGCGGCGTACTCGTCCTGGGCCGCGCGCGTGAGGATGCCCGGGCTCTCGGGATGGCCCGGGAATTTCTCCGCGAAGCGGACCGAGGAATCCACGGCGCGCTTGTGCACTTCGGCGCGCGCCGCCGCCGGCAGCTGCTCCTCCTGCTTCCGCAGCGCGACCAGCGCCGCGTAGCCGGCCGCCGCCGAGCGCGGTCCCGGCGGGTACTGGTAGGCGGTGCGTTCGTATTCGGTGGCCGCGTCGGCGTACTGATGGCCCTCGTACAGCGCCTCGGCCATCAGGTAGTTGCTCTCGCTGGCGTCGGCATCGTCGGGGAAGTTCGTCAGCAACTTGCGGTACCAGTCGGCCGCAACCATGTAGTCCTCTGGCCGCTTCGATTTCTGCGCATTGGCGTGGTAGTACTGCGCCAGGTCCTTGAGGTTCAACTTCAGCTCGGCGACCACCTCGGGCGAGGTGCTGCGCTCGCGGTTGCGCCAGTACGGCGTGTTGAAGCCGTAGCTGCGCACGTATTCGGCCTTGCCTTCGACCACGAGGTCGGCGAATCCGCCCTTGGCGTAGGCATCGATGGCCTGGTGCGAGAGCATCGGCGCGTGGTCGTCGGCGGGGTCGCGCGCCACGAAGGCGCGGTAGGTCGTGGCCGCGTCCTGGTAGCGCTCCTTCTGCACGTACAGGTCACCGAGGTGCGAGTACAGCATCCAGGCATAGGGCGCCGGGCCGTGCTGGTTCAGCAGCGCGTCGATGCTCTGCGGCCCGTCGAGGTAGGAAAACGCGATGCTCATGACGCGCAGCGTGTCGTCGGTGAGCTCGCGATCGGCGCGCGACAGGCTCTCGCGCTTGCGCGCCGCGCCGCTCTTGCGGTCGACCAGAGTGCGATCGAGCAGCTTGACGAAGGAGCCCAGGCAGGCTTCGTATTGCAGCAGCTTGAACTGCGACCAACCGTGCTTGTACAGGCTCTGCTCGTAGAAGGTCGAACCGCCTGGGCCCCGCGCGATGACCTGCTGGTAGGCCGGTTCGGCCTCACCGTAACGCTTGGCGGAGAACAGCAGTTCGCCGCGGCGGAACTGCACCTCGGCGATGTCACGCGCCTTCGGGTAGCGGGCCACGGCCTGGTCGAGGGTCGCGAGCGCCTTGTCGCCCTGGCCGGTGGTCTCGTAGGCGCGCGCCAGCTGGTAGAGTACCTGGTCGTTGCGCGGGTAGTCGGGATAGGCTTGCAGCAGCGTGGAATAGAGCCTGATCGCCTCGGCCGCGGGCATGTCGAGCTGCGTGACCTCGTTGGCCATGCGTTCGAGCTCGCCCGATTCCAGGTTCAGGTCGCCGAGGCGCCGCAGCGCCTCGGCGCGCAGCCTGGCGTCGGTGTTCTGCAGCTGCAGGAACTTGCGATAGTTCTCCATCGCCTTGGCGCCGCCGCCGCTGACGGCCGCGTCGGTGCGCACGACGATGTCGCGCTGGGGCAGGTCGCCGACGGTCTTCGGTGCCTTGGCAGGCGGCGTCGCGGGCGCGGCAGAGCCGATCACGGCAGCGACCAGGGCCAGGGCGAGGGCGAGGCAGCGCGATAGCTTCATGACCCGGTGGAATCCGCGGGCGGCGGCGTGCCGCCGGGCGGCGCCGCATCCGTCGGCGCCGCTTCCGCAGGCGTCGCGCCCGGCGACGACGGCGCCGCGTCGGGCCCGGTCGCCGGTGCCTCCGCGCCCGGCGCGGCGGGCGTCGTCCCCGGCGCGCTGGCGCGGTCGTAGATGTCGGCGAGCGCGTAGTGCGCCTGCACCTCGTAGGCCTCGAGCCGCTGTTTCTGTTCCAGCAGCGCCTCGCTCGCCAGCTGCTCGAGGAACTGCTTTTGCTGCTGCGCGGACCGATCGAGGTCGGCACGCAAGCGGGCCACGCGCCCGGCGAGCGCGGCGATGCGCGCGGCGAATTCGTCGGTATCCGTGGGCACGCTGCCGCGCGCCCGCTGCACCCGCACCCAGCGGTTCTGCGCCTCGTTGAGCTGGGCGTCGAGCGCGCGCAGTTCGCGGCGCGCGGCGTAGTCGCGCTCCTTGAAGTTGGCGTCGAGCTGCCAGTACAGCACGCCCTTCATGAGCCGGATCTTGTCGCGCTCGGTCGCCAGCGGCGCGTTGTCCGCGCTGGCGTCGGCCGCGGCCGTATCGAGCTGGCGGATCTTCGCCCACTGCGCGCGCTCGGCCGGACTGCCGAGCGCGGCGACGTCGGCGCCGGTCTCGATCGCCGTCAGCCGTGCGTCGATCGCCGCGCGCTCGGCCAGCATCGGCACCGGCGCATTGCTGGCCAGCAGCGCGTCGGCGCGCGGCAGCCGCTCGGCATAGGCCTGGCGGCGCGCATCGACCATGTCGTGGTAGGCGTCCAGGTTCTGGTCCCAGCGCCCCAGCGTGCCCGACAGGTAGCCGAGGTCGCGGTAGTTCTTGAGCCCTTCCTGGAAGTCGTTGTCGGCCAGCAGGCTGTAGAGGTAGCGCGACTCCGGCGCCGCGGGCAGCTGCTTGAGCTGCCAGAACCAGCCCAGGCGCTGCGCTTCCGGGTCAGCGCCCAGCAGGTCGTCGAGCATGTGCCCCGATGAGACGCGCGCCACCGCGACGTCGATGTTGTCGGACTCCGCGTCGAAGGACTTGACGGCGGCCTCGTAGGCCTCGGCGGCCTGGGCGTTGGCGTTGAGCTTGGCGTAGGCGTAGGGCACCGCGAGGTACGACTCCTGCACCGCGGCGTCGAGCAGGCTGCGGCTGTGCAGCTCGGTCCAGGGTGTCAGCGCATTGCGGTATTCGCCGAGCGCGGCGTCCGCCCAGCCCATGCCGAGCAGCGCGCGCGTCGCGTAGGGACCGACCAGGCGCACGCGCGCGAGTGCGGTGCGCGCCGCCCCCGGGCTGTCCGCCTGCAGCCATGCGTATCCGAGCGCCAGGTTGGCCTTGTCGCGCAGCGCCTGCATCTCGCTGCCGACGGCGTTCATGGTGCCGACCGCGCTGAGCACCGGCGCGGCCTCGGCCAGGCGCTTCTGGCTCGCGAGCGCCACGCCGAGGTTGAAGCGCGCGTAGGCCATCCAGTCTTCCGGGCCGTGCCAGTTGCGCAGGGGCACGGCCGCCTCGTCATAGCGACCCTGGCGCATCAACGCGTTGACCAGCAGGTGCTGGCGCTCGCCCTCGAGGTTCGGCGTGAGCTCGCCGCTGATGTTTCTGAGCGCCTGCTCGCTGCGGTCGTAGTAGCCGCGCACGTACCAGATCTTGCCGAGGTAGAACCAGGCCTCGTTGCGCACCGCCACCGGCACGCGGCTGGTCAGCAAGGTCTCGAAGCGCCGCCCGGCCTCGTTGTGCATGCCGAGCGAGAGGTACAGGCCGCCGGCCAGTAGCGCCGCGTCCTGCTGGTGGTGCGGCATGCGCTGCCAGTGGTCGTAGGCCTCGAGCCGGACCAGCGCGTCGAACTCATCGCCGGCGTAGAAGTGGAACAGCACGTCGCCGTAGTGCAGGTCCTGCACGAATACCGGCGGCAGCGCTGCCGGCGCCGGCGGCGGCCTGGCGTGCGCGGCGCGCGCCGTGGAGCCAGCCAGCAGCCCGCCGAGCAGCAGCAGGATCAGCGCTTCGGGCCGCCGCATCGGCGCGCTACTCCCAGTCCTTGATCTCGAACTCAGGCTGCTGGCTGCGCACCCGATCCGAGATCCTGAGCTCCAGGTACTTGGCGCCGACACCTTTTTCGAACTTGGCCGAGGCGCCGCGCCGGTAATCGCGCTCGTTCGGGCCCTTGCCCGAGAACAGGGCCACAAGCTCATGGCTGCCCGCCTTGAGGTTGCCGACGTACAGCCGCTGCACTCCGCCCTTGACCAGCGCGACCACCTCGCGCGGCGTGTACAGGTAATTGCTGACCTCGCGGTTGTCGATCTTGAGCGACACCGAATCGAGCGCGAAGAACGAGCCCACGTCCATCGACACGAACACCGCCACCTGCGTGTTCGCCGGGAACAGCAACTCCTCCTCCAGCACGAACAGGTCGCGGTTGAGGTCGATCACGGACTGCTTCAGGTCCTGGATCTGCTCGTCGAGCGCGCGCGTGCCGGCTGCTCCGGCACCCTCGCCACCCGTGACAGCAGGGGTGGTGGCGGCCGAAGGCGCTGTGACGGCCGGTGCCGTGGGCGCGGCCTGCGGTGCGGGCGCGGCGGTGGCGGCGGGAGGCGCGGTGGCGGTGGCGGCCGGCTCGGCGGCCCGGGCCAGGTTGCAGGCGAGGCCGAGTGCCAGGCCAAGGCGCGCGATCATCCGCCAGGTGGTGCGTGGTTTAGTCATGTTGGGCAGTCCAGGTCTTGCGGGAACCGGTAATAGCGGCCATGTCTACAAGGGATCATCGAGCAGCTCGCGCACCTGCGCGACGTAGGAATTGTCGTTGCCGTGGTAGTCGGATTGCAGGTAGCGCACGCGTCCGCGGCGGTCGATCAGCACCGTGGTCGGCAACTCCTCGATGCGGTAGGCGCGGCTGACGCTCTTGTGGCGGTCGATCAGCAGCGGGAACCGGCCGGCGTGGGCATTGGCGAAGCGCCGCGCGCGCTTGGTGTCGTCCTCCACACTGACGCCCAAGGTCACCAGGCCGGCCGATCGATAGGTGGACTGCAGCTCACTCAGGGCTTCGAGCTGCGTTACGCAGACGGAGCACTGGCTGCTCCAGAAGGTCAGCAGCACGACTTCGCCACGGTGCTCGGACAGGCGGACGTTGCCGCCGGAGGCCGCCGGCAGCGCGAAGTCCGGCGCCATTTCGCCGACCGCGGCCGCCCCACCGGCCATGGAAGCGAACGGCGCCAGCAGCGTCAGCAGCGTCAGCAGCGCGCCGGGGATGCGCGTGCGTCGGGGGCGGATCACTGCGGGCGAATCCTTGTCGGGCATTGGGACGATCATTATCCGGTGCCGGGCACCATTTGACATCATCCCACAGGCGATCCCCTTATGCCCGGTGCCCTCGCCCTCAGACGATCTGCGGCAGGCCGATCAGGCTGTCGTATGTGCTCGAGCTACCGAGGCCGGTCGACACGCCCGTCGCCCACTTGAGGGCCTGAAAGGCCCCGGCCTGCCCGTGCAGCGCCAAATAATTGAGCACGACCATCTCGGCCAGCAGGTTGACGGCGTTGGCGCCGGGGCTGCCGACGCTCGCGACCGAGCCATCGGCCG
This sequence comes from uncultured Gammaproteobacteria bacterium, assembly GCA_963778855.1. Lineage (GTDB taxonomy): Bacteria > Pseudomonadota > Gammaproteobacteria > Steroidobacterales > Steroidobacteraceae > FEN-1191. Next base: position 162,784 of record CAVZWC010000007.1, read on the forward strand.
TGAAGTAGCCGATCTGGTTGCTGATTGCCGTGATCGGCCCCTTCGGGTTGTATACCAGGAAGAAGGCCGCGGCCGTCGACTGGTTGTCGCCGGTCCAGACGCCCTTGCCGCGCCCGCCAGCACTGTTGTCGATCATGCCGTTCGACGACAGGGAGCCGTCACTGAACACGTAGAGCATGAGCGGTTGCTTGCGGCGCGCTGCGTACTCGAGGCAGGCGCCCATGCAGCGCCCGGCACCCAGGTCACGCATCTCGCCGGTCGAGCGGTCGCCGGTGTGGTAGTCGAAGCCGCCCATTTCGATCGTGCCCGCGCCGGCATAGCCGTTGACCACCATCTTCATGACGGCGGCGGTCTTGCGGATGTCGTCGTCGGCGTCGTATTCGGCCTGGGTGAAGATGCCGGTGGGCCCGACGATCATGGGGTCGATATCCGGGTCGAGGGCCTGCTTGGAGTTGCCGTAGCGGTCGGCCAGGTCGGCGGCGCGCACGTACCCGCACTGCACCAGGTCCTTGACCACCTGGTCGGCCGTGGGAACGCTGCGCATCGTCGTCTTGTCGAGCTTCTTCTTGCTAATGCGCTCCATCGACTCGAGTACCTTGGTCGCGTCGGCCTGCGAGAGCAGGCCGACCAGCTTGCCGGTGTCGACCAGCCCGGTCACGTCCGAGGAGCGATCGACCTTGGTGGGTCGCGCGGTGTCGTCCATCATGTACGACGGCGCCATCGAGTTGCCGCCGGAATCGCTGGTGTCGGTGCCGATCAGCGTCAGCAGGTCGCCCCGCGAACCCGTCGAATAGATGCCGTACATCGGGTTGTGCGGGTTGTTGGCGGTGTCGTTCTGGCTCAGCGCCGGGATCACCGTGCCGTTCACGTTCGCGCGCGTGGTCGTGGCCGTGCGCTCGAGTATGCCGCGCAGGAAGGCGCTGTCGGAATGGAACGCAAGGCCGAGCTGCCGGTCGACGAAGCTGCCGGCGCCCAGGGATGAATTCGGCGTCATGTTGCCCGGTATGCCGAGCTTGCTGTAGCCGGCGGTCGTGAGGAAGTCGAGCTGGCCGCCCTTCTGGCCGACGAGGACATTGGAGCCGGCGATGTTGGCGCCGCCAGCCAGGTCGAAGCAGATGAAGGGGATCATGCCGGCGCCGAGCTTGATGTCGCACAGGCCCCCTGGCTGCGAGGGCGGCAGCTTGAGCAGGGCGATGTCGGGCGACAACGCTGCGTAGGCCCGGCGCGGATCGGCGAACAGGCCGAACACGGAAGCGCCCGCGAGCGCGACGCCGCCGGTGATGAATCCCTGGCCGAGGAACTCGCGTCGCGTCAGTGGCCGCGGATGGTCGGGGTGGCGCAGCGGCTGCTTCGGGCCCGGGGGCGGTCGGCGTCGGATCTTCATGGTCGGCCTCGTGGAATCCTGCGGGTCCGCCTACTTGATCAGCAGCGTGCCGCTGCCGAGCACGGCGGCACAGGCCGCCTTGGCAATGGTCTTGGTGCGCACCGAAGTGGCGCAGCTCGCGCCGCAGCTCGAGAGCGTCGTGACCAGGCTGTCGAGCTCGGCGCGCACGTCGACATCGTTGGGCTGCGTGGCGATGCCGGTGCCCACGCCCTGCGCGAGCAGCGGGTCGATCAGGGGCGCAGTGTTGGCAAAAGCGGTGGCCGGCGCGGCGGCGAAGTTCAGGCCGGGGAAGAAGCTGCTGGCGCGGCTGGACTCGACCAGCGCGTCGCAGTACTGGATCGCCAGCTGCGCCACGCCGACCTGGTTGGAGGCCACGAACGACTCGATCGTCGGCACGCTCGGCAGCTGCTGCTCGACCAGCTGGTAGGTGGCCTTGACGTTGGCGTCGTTAGCCGACACGCCGGTGATCCCGGCCATCGAGGCGCTGAGCTCGTTGAACACGCGCACGCCGAGCTGCGAGCTTTCCGGCAAGTCCGCGGGTGGCGCTGGCTGCGGCGCGGCGGGGTCGGTGCGCACGTGCGTGCGGCTGCCGATCTGGTCGAAGCTCAGGAAGAACAAGTCTGAATCCGCGCCCTTCTCAAGCGCGATGACCGTGCCGATCGGCGACAGCAGCTGCCCGACGCCCGCGGTGTAGTTGTTGTTGGTCACGGTGGTATCGAGCCGCGCGTAGGCCTGACCAACCTTGGCCTCGGCGCCGTTGATGCCGATGCGCATGCCCTTGATGGCGATGCTGCCGGGCTTGGCGGCCGGATCGAGGCTGATGAAGGTCGGCTTGCTGAACAGGTAGGCGTAGCTGTCGTAGATGCTGACCTCGAGCATGACGTAGGACTGCGGGACGCCCGTGAGCGCGGTGACGTTGAACAGCAGGAAGTAGCGCTCGCCGACGCCGGCGGCGAAGTTCTGCTGCACCTGCTCCGGCGTCAGCGCATGATCGAAGACCGCGGCAAAGCGGATCGTGCCCTGCCACTTGCGCGTGCCCGAGGTCTCGTTGCCGAGCAGGAACACGAAGCTGTCGTCCCAGTTGCCGACCGTCCCGCCCCTGGTCGGGTCGAGGTCGCCGGTGTAATTGCCGTTCACGTACAGGCGCCGGCCATTGACCGGGTCGTAGGTCAGAACCAGGTGCTGCAGCGAGGCCTGCGCGTCGCGATCCATGTCGGCCGTCAGCAGCGACGGCGCGCCATTGGCGTCGGTCGCGCTCGAGCGCGCGAACAGTTCGTACTGGTAGGCGTGTTGGCCGACGGTGAAGTTGCGCTGCGAAGTGCTGCCGGAGTAGCTCGCCAGGTAGGCGTCCTCCTGCGTGACGTTGGCCGGCGCCGCCCACAGCTCGACGCTGTACTCGCCGCCACTCTTGACCTTGTCGTAGATCTTGCGGCTCGCGGCCCCGCCACGCGCCGCGCCGCCATTGGGGCCGAAGCGCAGGCCCCAGCCACCGACCCAGCCGACGTCGCCGCTCAGGCTCAGGTTGAGCGCCGGGTCGACACCGCTGGTGTCGTCGGCGATCGAGCCCGTGCCCTCCTTGAACTGCCAGCGGGCGATGATGCCGCTGTCATAGCGGTTCTGGCCCGAGGCGATGGTGCCATCATAAAGAGAGAGCGCCTTCGACAGCACCAGGCTCGGGTCGACCTGCGTGGGGGCGATGCCGGCAACGAAGGCCTGGATGGCCGCGAGCATGGTCGCGGCGCTCTTCGGGCAGCTGACCGCGGTGTCGCCGGGCGTGGTCCAGCAGTTGTGGCTCTCGTCGTGCAGCCGCACGTAGAAGCGCGACAGCGTCGGCGTGTCGAGGTTGATCTTGGCCTGCGCGTTGGCATAGGCCTCGACGACGTCGCTGCTGGCGAAATAAGGCGTCTGCGGCGTCGCCGCGCCGGCGCTGTGGCAGCGCGAGCAGAACTGGCTCAGCAGCGGGTAGATTGTCTGCGCGAAGGAGGCGCTGCCGTTGTCGGTGGCATTCGCGGGGAAGGTCTTGGTGCTGCCCACGTCCTTCACGACCGGGGCCTGCAGCTTGATCTGCGTGGCGCCCGCGGCCAGGCCGCCGGCCCAGTTCTTGATCCAGGTCGTGAGGATGTCGGCACAGGCCTGCGGGCTCGAGAGCCAGCAGTTGTGGCCGCCGGCCACCTTGAGCACCATCAACGACTGGTCGGGCTGCGCCAGGTTCACGACCTTGAGCGCGTCGTTGTAGGCGAGGTTGACGTCGTCGGAGCGCGCGAACATCGGCGTCTGGCCGCCGGCCTTGTGGCAGTTGCCGCAGCGGTTCGAGGTGTCGATGTACTGCCAGAGGTTGACCTTGAAGGCCTGGACGTCGGCCGTGCCCGGGGCCGGCCCGGTATAGGTGGCCGCGGTCGCGGTCTGGGCGTTCGCGATCGGGGTCGTGCTGACGCCGCCCGAGCAGGCGGCCAGCGCGAGCACCAGCGCGAGGGGCAGCAACAGGCGGGAAAGGCGCGGCATCGGGTTCACGGTTCGCTCCCTGTGGCCTAGTTGCCCATGCAGTAGATGCCGGTGTCGGCAAATACCTGCTTGAGCTTGTAACCGGTGCTGCGGAACCGGTTCTTGATGTCGGTGACCTGCGCCCGGTCGGCCGCATTGCCCGGCTCGCGCAGGCAGACCGCACGGAACACCTTCTCCACCTGGCACTGCGCGAAGGCGTCGCTGCGCGCGATCTCCTGGCCCAGCGACTTGGCGCCGTTGCCGCTGCCCGTCAGCGCCGCGTCGAAGCCCAGCACCTGGTTGGCGCCGTGGCGGTAGTAGTTGTCCCAGTGGTCGTCGGTGGTCACGAAGCCGAGCTTGAAGTTGTCGGAATTGATCAGGTACTTCGGCTGCACGGCGCCGGCGGTGTAGGCCATGCGGCCGGTGGTGGCGTCGAAGTTGTAGTAGGCGAAGGCCTGGGCCATCGGGTCCATGCCGTCGTGGCAGGTGACGCAGCTGTTCAGGAACACGCGGCTGTCCCCGCCCGGCGAGCGGCTGACGTCCTGGCGGATGCGATCGGTCGGCAGCGAGGAATCCTGCAGCTGCTCCATGTCGCGACACAGGAAGTTCATCATCGTGAAGCGGAACATCGCGCGGTTGGTGCCGGCGATGAAGAACGCCTGCGCGGCGGTGCGCGTCGTAATGATGCCGGCGGTCGCCGTCACCGGCAGTCCCAGCAGGCCCGATTGCGTGGCCGGGCGCAGCGCCGACTTCAGGTCGACGTTGTTGTCGTCGAGGTACTGGTAGTGGTCGTTGTTGGCGGCCGAGTACGCCGGCGCGCCGGAGACGTTGCCGACGTAGAGCAGGTCGGCCGACAGCACGGTGCTGAAGTCGACGTCGTCGCGCACCATGCCGATGACGGTGGCGGTGTAGTCATTGAGCGGCACGAACACCGAACGGTCACGGTTGGTCCAGGGCGCGACGAAGTTGCGCAAGGTGACGTTGTAGAAGCCCTTGTCGGCCATCGCCAGCTGCGCGGCGGCGGCGGCGTTGTTCGCGGCGATGTCGCTGGTCATCTGGTCGAGCACGCTGGCGCTGGGCGGCACCCCCGCGAGCCGGTCGTACAGGCGGCGCGCCTGTTCGCGCGGGCCGGCGCTGGCCGCGGCCCACAGCTGCAGCGCCAGCAACAATGCGCCAGCGACCACGGCCGGATGGCGCCGCTGGCGATCGTACTCACGCTGTCCCATGCTCTCTCCCATGCGGCGACTCGGGTTTGCCACCACTGCGCGGCAATATACCCAGCCGCAAAATGCTGCTGTAATGTCTCATTGACCGGACGTCGCCAGTTACCGACAGCGCCCGCACCTGTGTCGCAAGACCACGATGCCGTTCATGATCTGCGATCCGGGTCACGGCGACCGCCCGTGCGTTCACTTACCTGTACACGCTGGACATGCGGATGGCGCGCGCCCCAATATGCCGCTAGTTATGCTGTCGAGGGCCCGCGCGAACGTGACGCAGTTGGCAGTTTGCGAACCCGGAAGCGCCGGGTGGAGCGCTTTGGTATGAACCGTGAATTTCGTCGACTGTGCGGCCTGCTCGCGGCCGTGGCCTTGGCCGCATGCAGCGACCGCGGCACCGTCGACCTGGGCGATGGCCAGCACGCCGGCGGCAGCAGTACCGACTACGGCATCGCCTACATCAAGCGCACGCTACCGACTGACCCCGCCGAGCTCGGAGTCATGCGCGACAAGGACGACCTGCGCCACTTCCGCCGCTACTGGAGCAAGGCCGACGTCTACATCCGCGAGCGGGCTGACCAGAGCAGCCCGGAGCACAACATCACCGCCAGCGTCACCGGCACCGATTTCTACGACATCAAGGACCTGGACGTGTCGGCCGACGGCAAGCGGCTCGTGTTCGCGATGCGCGGGCCGATAGCGCAGGGCCAGCGCGACTTCGAGCCGCCGAACTGGCGCATCTGGGAATACGACATCGCCAGCAGCAACCTGCACAGCGTCACCGACGACGTCACCGCCAGCGAGGGCCAGGACGTCTCGCCGCACTACCTGCCGAGCGACAGCGCGCACCCCTACGGCCGCATCCTGATCGCCTCGACGCGCCAGCGCGACTCCAAGCTCGTGTTGCTGACCGAGGGCAAGCCCGGCTTCGAGGCGCAGTCGGAGGACATCCTCGAATCCGCGTTCAACCTGACGGTGCTCGACCCGACGCAGACCGGCCCGAGCGCCTTCCAGCAGATTTCCGTCAATACCAACCACGACATCAATCCGACTGTCATGGCCGACGGCCGCATCCTCTACACCCGCTGGGCGCACAGCCTGTTGCAGTTCGCCAATGGCATGCACCTCTACACGATCAATCCGGACGGTACCGACCAGCAGGTTCTGTTCGGCCCCCACAGCCACAACGTCGGCACCGTCGATCCGACCACCGGCCAGCCGGGCAACGTGCAGTACGTGAAGGCGCGACAGATGCAGGACGGCCGCGTCATCGCCCTGATCCGCCCGACCGACACCGGCACGGATTTCGGCGGCAATCTCGTCATCATCAACGTCAATACCTACGCCGAGTGCCTGCAGCGAACGGCCGCCGCTGGCGGCCCGGTGCCGCCCGGCGGCACCAATCCCTGCCCGGCGATGCTCGCGGCGACGCCCAACGACGTGCGCACGATCCCGGGACCCTCGCCCGGCGGTCGCTTCAATTCGGCCTACCCGTTCTGGGACGGCACCGGCCGAGTCCTCGTGAGCTGGGAACAGTGCCGCCTGCTTGACGCCAGCGGCCGGATCGTGCCCTGCACCGACGCCAACCTGGCGGCGCCGAACCCGCAGATCGCGCCGCCGCTCTACAGCGCCTGGCTGCTCAATCCCGGCAACAACACTTACAAGCCGGTGGTACCGCCCACCGAGGGCGTGATGTTGACCGACATCGTCACGCTGCAGGCGCGCGCGCCGCCCGCCTGGATCCCGCCGCTGGGCGGCAGCGCGCTGGCCGGCGACGGCGACGGCATCATCGACGTCCGCAGCATCTACGACTGGGCCGATGCTACCAACAGCAACGCCATCGGCACCGAGACCAATGCGCAGACGATCGCCCGCATGAGCACCACGCCAGCCGACCAGCGCGGCGCCCGCTTCCTCCGGATCATCAAGATCGTCTCGCTCGGCGACCCCCGCCTCAATGACGGCTTCCCGAACTTCGACCGCAACATCGCCCTCGACCACTCGCCGGGCTACATGCGCGAGATCATCGGCTACGTCCCGATCGAAGCCGACGGCTCGGTGCGGGTCAAGGTGCCGGCCAACATTGCCTTCACGCTCGAGATCACCGACGCCAGCGCCCACCGCCTGAATGCCTTCCCGCAGCACAGCAGCTGGTTGCAGCTGCGCCCCGGGGAGGTCCTGCAGTGCAACGGCTGCCACAACGCCAGCACCGCGACCAGCACGACCACCCACGGACGCGCAGACCTCTTCAATTCGATCTACGCCGGCGATGCCAGCGGCCGGACCATGGCGCAGGAGCTCTATGGCACCAGCACCGACTGCAGCGCCACGCCCTGTGACGCCGCCGCGCCGAGCGTCGACGTCGTCTACAAGGGTACTGGCGCGCCTGGCGACACCAGCATCAACCTGGTCTACAGCACGCTGTCCACGCCGGCCCCGGACGTGCCGACGACCTGCGAGAACAGCTGGTCGTCGGTCTGCCGCATCACCACCAACTACGCCGCCAGCGCGGCCGGCGCCGCCGCCACCTCGCCGGCGCATATCGATCCACTGTGGACGGTCGACCGCGCCACGCACACTTGCACGATCTGCCACACTGCGACCCGCACCACCACCGTGAGCTGCACGCCCGCGGGCTCGACGACGCCGAGCAACGTCACGCTCGGTGTCCCGGCGGCCGGCGGCCTGGAGCTCGACGCCGACCCGGCGCAGCTTCCGACCCAGCAGCTGCGCGCCTACGTGCAGCTGGTGAGCGCCCATACCACCCCGACCTTCAGCCTCGACGCGGCCTGCGTACCGGTGCGCACCGACGTGCAGGCGCCGGCCTCGATCACGCCCGGATCGGCAAGCGCCTCGCAATTCTTCCCGGTGCTGACCGGGAACGTGGCCGGCACGGTGAATCACAAGGCTTACATGACTGCATCTGAACTGCGACTGGTGGCAGAATGGGTGGATGTTGGCGCCCAGTACTACAACAACCCATTTGCCGCGCCGCTCAATTAGCCAGCTGCTCCGCCCGCTGGCACTGCTGCTGCTCGCGCTGCCGGTGGTTGCACACGCCGCCAAGCACGAACTGCTGCAGCTGTTCGTCACCGAGCCCTACCTCGAGCTGCACACCGGCCCCGGGCGCGGCTTCCCGGTCACGCAGGTGGTGCCGCGTGGCGAATCGGTCGACGTGCTGTTCCGGCGCACCGAGTGGTACAAGGTGCGCACCGAGCGCGGCGTCGAGGGCTGGGCCTCCGAGGACTCGCTGCTCCGGACCACGCTCGCCGATGGCTCGCCGTTCCACTTCGAACGCGGCAACCGCGAGGGCTTCCGCTCGCACGACTGGGAATTCGGCGTGCTGGCCGGCGACTACGGCGGCGCTTCGATGATCGGCGGCCTCGCGACGCGCTCGCTGACCGACAACCTCGCCATCGAGGCCTATGTCGCGCAGTTCCTCGGCAATACCTACAATGGCTACATCGCCGACCTCGGCTTGAGCCACGTGTTCATGCCGGAATGGCGCTGCTCGCCGTTCGTCACGCTCGGCACTGGCTTCGAGCGGGTCGAACCCAAGACGACGCTGGTGGCGCCGATCCAGAAGAATTACCAGACTGCCTACGTGGGGATAGGCGCGCGCTACTACCTGGCGCGCCGCACCTTCCTGCGTGCCGAGTACCGCTCGCACACGGTATTCACCAACGGCGACTCGAACGAGGTGGAAACGGAATGGAAAATCGGATTCGCGTTCTTCTATTGACCGTGGCGCTGACGGCGACCAGCGGCTGCGCGAGCCTGCAGCGGCTCTGGCCGTGGCATCACGAGGTCGACGCCGAGGCCGCGGCGCAGAAGGCGGACGCCGCCTCCGATGCCGCCGCCGCGGCCGCGGAGGCCGCGCCGCCGCCGACCGTGATCGAGCCGCAGGTCGTGCGGCGCCAGATCAAGGTGCCCAAGATCGCGGCCCGGAACTGGGAGATCGGCGCCAAGTATGGCGAGATCTCGATCGAGAGCTACACCGCCGCGCCGGTGGCCGGCGTCATGATCGACTACCACCTCACCGAGGACTTCTTCTTCGAGGCCTCGGCGGGCGAGGCGGACGCCGGGCAGACCAGCTTCGAGACCCTCGGCGGCAACATCCAGCTGCTGACCGCCGAGGAGCGCAAATTCCGGTACTACAACCTGTCGCTGGGCTACAACTTCCTGCCCGGCGAGATCTTCCTCGGCCGCAAGCAGGCCATGACCAGTTATTTCTACCTGCTCGGCGGCCTCGGAGCCGTCAAGTTCGAGGGCGACCAGAAGTTCGCCGGCAACTTCGGCGCCGGCTTCCAGGTGCTGCCGAACGACTGGCTGGCGATCCGCATCGAGGCCCAGGACATTCTCTTCAAGTCCGATTTCCTGGGCACGAATCGCTTCCGGAACAACCTCACGGCGTATCTGGGCGCCACGGTGTACTTTTAGCATGCGAGGCAAGCCATGAACTTTTGCATCCGCCTGTTGTCCCTGATTGTGCTGGGCGCCCTGGGCGCGGCGGTGGACGCCGCGACGCTGCAGGCCGGGGCGCCGGCGCCGGCGTTCCAGCTCAACTCGAACGCCGGCAAGCCCGTGGCGCTGGCCGACCTGAAGGGGCAGATCGTGCTGTTGAATTTCTGGGCCAGCTGGTGCGGCCCGTGCCGGCAGGAGATGCCGATCCTCGAGCAGCTCAATCGCCAGTACCATGCCAAGGGCGTCACGCTGCTGGGCGTCAACGTCGAGCCGGACTCGGGCGCTGCCGTCAACTGGCTCAAGGCGACGCCGGTCACCTTCCCGATCCTGTTCGACACCGACAGCAAGGTCAGCAAGCTCTACGAGGTCGAGGGCATGCCCAATACCGTGATCGTCGACCGCAAGGGCGTGGTGCGCTACATCCATCGCGGCTACAGCGCCGGCGCCGAGAACGAGTACCTCAACCAGATCCGGGCCTTGATCCGTGAGTAAGGGCGGTGCCTGCGGACGGCGTCGGCTGCGGCTGCGCATGCGTGGCCTGCTGCTGGCGGTGGGTTCGCTGGCGCTCGGGGCCTGCAGCCCGATACAGCCCTGGGTAAAGCCCTACGAGCGCGAACACCTCGCCGATCCGATCATGGCCTTCAATCCCAACCCGGTATCGACCGCGTACATCGAGCACGTGTTCGAGTCGCGCGAAGGTGCGCGCGGCGCCACCGGCACCGTGGGCGGCGGTTGTGGCTGCAACTGAGGCGCGTGCTGCGGACGGCCGGCGGCGCGCGCGCATCGTCGCTGCCGCTCTGCTGCTGCTCGGCGGCGCCCGCGCCGGCGTGCTGCCCGACGACCGCGCCGACCTGCTCTACCACCGCTACGAAGGCGGCGGCCTGACCGTGGATGGCCCCTCGGTGCTGGTGCGCAAGAAGTTCGGCGACAACTTCTCGGCCGCCTACAACTACTACGTCGACATGATCTCGAGCGCCTCGGTCGACGTCGTGACGCAGGCCAGCCCCTACACCGAGACGCGCACCCAGAACAGCCTGAGCGTCGACGCGCTGCACGGCAAGTCGACCTACAGCGGCGGCTACATCTACAGCAAGGAACCGGACTACAAGGCGCAGACGGCCTTCGCCAGCATCAGCCAGGACATGTTCGGCGACCTGACGACGGTTAGCTTCGGCTACACCCGCGGCTGGGACAAGGTGGGCGAGCGCGGCACGACGCGCAACGATCCGGCCGACCGCCATGGCTGGAACGTCGGCGTGACGCAGGTGCTCACGCGCAACCTGCTGCTGGACCTGCTGTACGAGGCCACCGAGAGCCAGGGGTACCTCGCCAATCCCTACCGCCAGGCGCGCTACCTCGACCCGACCGAGCCGCTCGGCTATGCCTACCAGGCCCAGGTCTACCCGGAGACGCGCTCCGGCAATGCCGGCTCGGTCGTGCTCAAGTACTACCTGCCGTGGCGCGCCGCCGTGACCGGCAACTACCGCTACTACTCCGACACCTGGGGCATCCACGCCCAGAACGGCGACCTGGCCTACACGCAGCCGGTGCTGCGCGACTGGACCTTCGATGCGCACGCCCGCTACTACCACCAGAACCACGCCGACTTCTACAGCGACCTGTATCCCTACGCCAACTCGCAGAACTATCTCGCGCGCGATCGCGAGCTCGCGACCTTCGACAGCATCACCTACGGCATCGGCGCCACCTGGGAGTACCACATCCAGCGCTTCGCCTGGCTGCAGAAGGGCACGCTCAATTTCAACTGGAACCACATGCATATCAACTACGACGACTTCCGGGACCTGCGGGTGCAGAACGTGCCGCCGGGTACCGAGCCGCTGTACACGCTCGATGCCAACATCTTCCAGGCCTTTATTTCCTTCTGGTTCTGAAGGATCATCGCGGCCCATGCGGGCCACCACGAAATCAGGGGATCAACCATGAAATCATTCCTGCCACGGCGGGCACTCGGTTACGTCCTGCTGCTGGCGCTGCTGCCGCCGGCCGCGGCGCTCACACAAAGCCGCGAGGATGCGCGGCTGATCACGGCCACGCAGGTGCTCGAGGAGCTGCACGCCCAAGCCGACCAGAACATCCCGGCCTGGCTGCTCGACCGGGCCTACGGCGTGGCCGTCATCCCCGACGTCATCAAGGGCGCGTTCATCTTCGGCGGCCGCCACGGCAACGGCGCGCTGGTGGCGCGCGACAGCGCCGGCCGCTTCAGCAACCCGGTGTTCATCTCGCTGACCGGCGGCAGCTGGGGCTTCCAGATCGGCGCCCAGTCGACCGACATCGTGCTGATCTTCGCCAGCCGCAAGAGCGTCGAGAAATTTGCCAGCGGTGACTTCACGCTCGGCGTCGGCGGCTCGGTCGCGGCCGGCCCGCTCGGGCGCAGCGGCGAGGCCGCCGCCGGCATCACCTCCGAGGTCTATTCGTACTCGCGCAACCGCGGCCTGTTCGCGGGCGTGCAGCTCGACGGCACGGCACTGACCTTCGACCGCAAGGCCAACCAGAATTTCTACGGCCGTGACGTCACGACCGACGACATCCTCGGCGGCCATGTAACGACCAACTCGGAATCGGCACGGCGCTTCATCGCCGCGATCGTCGCCGACATGTCGGCCGCGGGAGCGAGCGGAACTTCGGGCGGCAGCGCCGCTGCGCACGGCGCGCCCGCCGTGGCCACGCCCGCCCCAGCCGCGGCGCCGGCCAGTCCGCCCCCGGCCGAGGGCGCAAAGAGCTACCCGCTCGCCGACCCGAAACCGGGCAGTGAGCCGCACTGACCCGGCGGTGCCGCGCCTGTCCGCGGCGGGTTGATCCTTGAGCCCGTTGGCGGCCGAGCTCTACGGGCTGCAGCGGGTCGTCGGCCAGCGCGGGGTGCTGCCACAGCAGGCCGAGAAGCTCGACGCCGCATTGCCCTGCCAGTCCACGGAGCTCGAGATCGCGGTCGAGCAGCTGCACGTGGACGCCAGCAGCATGCGGCAACTTCGCCAGGCGCGCGCCGGCGACCTCGAGGCCGTGCGCGCCGACCTGCTTGCGCTCGTGCGACGGCGCGGCAAGCTGCACAATCCGGTCACGAACTCCGGGGGCATGCTCGCCGGCCGCGTGCGCCGGGCCGGATCCGCGTACCACGTCGCGCCGGCGATCGGCACGCGGATCGCCTCGCTGGCGAGCCTGAGCCTGACGCCGCTGCGCCTCGATGAACTCGGCCCGGTCGACCCGCGCTCGAACACCGTATCGGCGCGCGGCACGGCCTTCCTCTGCCGGCACGCTCCGTGGGCGGCCATGCCGGACGACATCCCCGAGCCCGTGGCGCTCGCCGCCTTCGACGTGGCCGGCGCTCCAGCGCGCGTGCACGCGCGCACCCAGCGCGGGAGTCGGGTACTGATCGTCGGCGCCGGGAACAGCGGCACCCTCGCGGCGGTGGCGGCGGCGGAAGCTGGCGCGGCGGAAGTCATCGTGGCCGACGCCGATGCCGAGCGCCTGCGGCAGGTCGCGGACCTGGGCCTGCCGACGCTGCGAACCGTGCAGGCCGATGCAACCGATGCGGTCGACTTCGGCGCGCGCGTCGACGTGGCGGCGGACCTGGCCGCCAGTTGCGTCGACGTGCCCGGCGCCGAGATGGCCTGCGTGCTGGCGACGCACGTCGACGGGCACATCCTGTTCTTCAGTATGGCGACGGACTTCGCGCGTGCCGCGCTGGCCGCGGAAGGCGCAGGCTCCGGCGCCACGCTCGAGATCGGCAACGGCTATTACCCGGGCCATGCGCAATTCGTCGTCGGCCTGCTGCGCGCGCACCGCGAGCTGTGGCCATTGCTCGGCGGCGCGCGTTAACATGAACGCCATCCTTCACGCTCGCGCCGCCACGATGAACCGCAGGCCCCTGTCAGCCGCCCTCCCCACCCCGATCCTCCGCGCATCGCTCCTGCTTGCGGCCGTGCTGTTCGGCGCCGCGCCCGCGCATGCCGCCGCCGCCGCGAGCGGCGATGACGGCTGGGCGCGCTTCCGCGACACCTACCGCGAGCTCGTCGAGACCAACACGACGCTGTCTGCAGGCGATTGCACGCTCGCCGCGCAGCGCATGGCCACCCGGTTGCGCGCCGCCGGCTATCCCGACTCAGACCTGCGCGTCTTCGTCCCTGAAGGCCACCCGAAGGAAGGCGGGCTGCTCGCCATCCTGCACGGCACCGACCCGTCCGCCAGGGCCGTGCTCATGCTGGCCCACGTCGACGTCGTCGAGGCCCGGCGCGAGGACTGGACGCGCGATCCCTTCACGCTGATTGAAGAGGACGGCTATTTCTACGGCCGCGGCACCAGCGACATGAAGGCGCAGGCCGCGATCTGGGTCGACAACCTCGTGCGCTATCGCGAGCAGGGCCTCAAGCCGAAGCGCAGCATCAAGCTCGCGCTGACCTGCGGCGAGGAGACCAACGCCGCGCTCAACGGCGCGGGCTGGCTCGCGAGCCACGAGCGCGCGGCGATCGACGCGGAATTCGCGCTCACCGAGGGAGTCGGCGGCGACCTCGACGAGCACGGCAATCGTATCGCGCTCGAGATCCTGGCGGCCGAGAAGGTCTCGCAGCACTACACCTTCGAGGTCACGAATGCCGGCGGCCACAGCTCGCGCCCGGTGCCCGACAATGCGATCTATCACCTGGTCAGGGCCGTCGATCGCGTCAGCCGCTACGAGTTCCCGGTGCAGCTCGACGACGCCAACCGCGGCTACTTCCTCGGCATGTCGAAGGTCTACGGCGGCGAGGACGGCGCGGCGATGGCCGCTATCGTCGCCAATCCGGGAGACAGCGCCGCGCTCGCCGTGCTGGACCGCAACCCGAACTGGCACGCGATGCTGCGCACGACCTGCGTCGCGACGATGCTGTCGGCCGGCCACGCGCCCAACGCGCTGCCGCAGCGCGCGCGCGCCAACATCAACTGCCGCATCTTCCCCGGCGTGTCGGTCGAGGAGATCCGTAACCAGCTGGTGAAGATTGCCGACGATCCCGCGGTCACAGTCAGCATCCCCGAGGTCCGCGGGCCGGTCGCGCAGCCGGCGCCGCTGACGCCGCGGATCCTGGGGCCCGTGAAGCAGGTGGCGCACGAGCTCTGGCCCGGCGTGCCGGTCGTGCCCACGCTCGAGCCCGGCGCCTCGGACGCCCAGTTCATGAACCCGGCAGGTATTCCCACCTACGGGCTGGATGGCATCTTCGTCGATCCCGACTACGGTCACATACACGGCCTCAACGAGCGCGTGCGCGTGCGCTCGGTCATGGAAGGGCGCACCTTCCTGTACCGACTGATCAAGCTCTACGCGAACCAATGAACCCGGCGGCGCCGATCGCCGCCGGCATCGACCACCGCCGGCTGGCCGAGTTGCGCGCCGCTGAAGATGCGACGTTCGCCAGCCGCCGGCCGCGCTCCGCCGCCCTCCACGCGCGCGCGCTCGATCACCTGCCGAACGGGGTGC
Source organism: uncultured Gammaproteobacteria bacterium (assembly GCA_963778855.1). GTDB lineage: Bacteria > Pseudomonadota > Gammaproteobacteria > Steroidobacterales > Steroidobacteraceae > FEN-1191. The sequence continues at coordinate 177,800 of CAVZWC010000007.1, forward strand.
CGATGGCCTGGATGCGGGGGCTCTACCGCACGGCGCCGCTTTTCATTGATCACGGCCGGGGCGCCCGCTTCGTCGACGTCGACGGCCACGAGTACCTCGACTTCAACGTCTGCGACCTGAGCATGACGGTCGGCTTCGGCAACGAGGTAGTCGCCGAAGCACTGGCACGGCAGGCGCAGCGCGGCACCCAGTTCCTGTTGCCCACCGAGGACGCGATCGCGGTCGCGGAACTCCTCGATGCGCGCGTCGGCCTGCCGCACTGGCAGTTCACGCTCTCCGCGACCGGCGCGAACGTCGAGGTGATCCGGGTGGCTCGCGTCGTCACCGGCCGCCGCAAGATCGTGATCTTCGGCGGCCATTACCATGGCCACCTCGACGAGACCCTGGTGCGCGAGGAGCACGGCCGCAGCGTGCCGGACACGGCCGGCCTCCCCTCCGGCTCGGCTGCGCACACGATCGTGGTGCCATTCAATGACCTCGCCGCGCTCGAGCGCACGCTCGCCGCCGGCGACGTGGCGCTGGTGCTTGCGGAGCCCGCGCTCACGAACTGCAATGTCGTATTGCCGGAACCGGGCTTCCACGCCGGCCTGCGCGAGCTCAGCGCGCGCCATGGCGCATTGCTGTGCCTCGACGAGGCGCACAGCTTCCAGTTCGCTTATGGCGGACTGGTCAGGGAGTGGACGCTCGAGCCCGACTTCGTCGTGCTGGGCAAAGGGCTGGGCAGCGGCGTGGCCTTCGGCCTGTACGGCATGAACGCCAGGCTGGCGGAGCAGTACGCACGGCAACTCGACGTCGACATCGGCCCGCGCGGCATCGCCACGGGCGGCACGACCTTCGCGACGGCGCTCGCCGTGGCGGTCGCGCGCGCCACGCTCGAACAGCTGCTGACCCCCGATGCCTATGCGCGGGTGCGCTCGCTGGGCACCCGCCTGGCTGACGGGCTCGATGCCGGGTTTGCGCGGCGCGGGCTGCCGTGGAAGGCGTTCCGTGCCGGTCCGCGCTCGGGATACTGCCTCGAGCCTGCCCTGCCCCGGAACGGTACCGAGGCGGCTCGCTCGCTCGATGTCGAGCTCATCGACACGCGCCGCGTATTCATGGCGAATCGCGGCGTCTGGGACGCGGTCGCCTCGGCGGGGCCGCAGGCCTCGTTCGCGCACGCGCCGCAGGATATCGACCGCTATCTCGCCGTGGCGGGCGAATTCCTGGACGCCCTGCAATGAACGAGCTGCTGTTCTCCGACCTGCAGCACGAGGAGGCGCCGCGGCCGCTTGCGCAGTTGGCGCCGAAGTGCGCAAATACGCCGCACTGAAGCGCCGGTCGCGGGCAGCGCAGGAGGGAGCATGCTGAAGCGGAAACTGGGCGGGAGCGGGTTGGAGGTATCGGCGCTGGGCCTCGGCTGCATGGGCATGAGCGCCACCTACGGGCCGCCGCACGACAAGCGCGAGATGATCGCGCTGATCCATGCGGCCGTGGCCCGCGGCGTCACTCTCTTCGACACCGCGGAGATCTACGGGCCCTTCACCAACGAGGAGCTGGTCGGCGAGGCGCTGGCCCCGTACCGCGCGCAGGTCGTGATCGCGACCAAGTTCGGGTTCCGCATCGTCGACGGCAAGCAACCGGGGCTCGACAGCCGGCCGCAGCACATCCGCGAGGTGGTGGAAGCCTCGCTGCGGCGCCTGCGCATCGAGTGCATCGATCTGCTCTACCAGCACCGCGTCGATCCCGCGGTGCCGATCGAGGACGTCGCCGGCGCGGTCAGGGACCTGATCCAGGCCGGAAAGGTGCGCCACTTCGGGCTGTCGGAGGCCGGCGTGCAGACCATCCGCCGCGCGCACGCCGTCCAGCCGGTCACGGCGCTGCAGAGCGAATACTCGCTGTGGTGGCGCGAACCCGAGGCCGGGCTGTTACCCGCGCTCGAGCAGCTCGGCATCGGCTTCGTGCCCTTCAGCCCGCTCGGCCGGGGCTTCCTGACCGGCAAGATCGACGAGCGCACGCAGTTCGCCAAGGACGACTTCCGCAATAACATGCCGCGCTTCGCGGCCGAGGCGCGCAAGGCCAACAAGGCCCTGGTCGACGCGCTCGACGTGATCGCGAAGCGCATGCAGGTGACGCCGGCGCAACTGGCGCTCGCCTGGCTGCTCGCGAAGAAGCCCTGGATCGTGCCGATACCGGGCACCACGAAGCTCAGCCGCCTCGAGGAAAACCTCGGCGCCGCATCGATCGCGCTCGCGGCCGATGACCTCCGCGCCATCGAGACCGCCACATCGCGGGTCGACGTGCAAGGCGAGCGTTACCCGGAAGAGATGGCCCGCATGGTCGATCGTTAGCCGAAACACCGCAATGGACAGTTCCACCACCCCACGCTCCAAGCTGCCCGACGTCGGCACCACGATCTTCACGGTCATTGCCGAGCTGACCGCGCAGCACCAGGCGCTCAACCTCGCGCAGGGCGCGCCGACCTTCGAGTGCGACCCGCGGCTCGTGGACGCGGCCGCCGCGGCCATGCGCGCCGGCCACAACCAGTATTCGCAGATGGCGGGGCTCCCGGCGCTGCGCGAGGGCATTGTTGCAAAGACCCGCCAGCTCACCGGCACGAGCTACGACGCGAGCGACGAAGTGACCGTGGTCGGCAGCGCGAGCCAGGGCCTGTATGCTGCGATCAGCGCCCTGGTGCATCCGGGCGATGAGGTCATCTACTTCGATCCCGCCTTCGACAGCTACGCGCCAATCGTGAGACTGCAGGGCGCGACGCCGGTTCCCATAAGATTGGCGCCGCCCACCTTTGCGATCGACTGGGACCAGGTGGCGCGGGCACTGACGCCGCGCACGCGCATGATCATCGTCAACACGCCGCACAACCCGACCGCCACCGTGTTCCGTGCCGCGGACCTCGAGCGGCTCGCGACGCTCACGCGCGGCACCCAGGTGGTGGTGCTGTCGGACGAGGTCTACGAGCACGTGGTCTTCGACGGCGCGCTGCACTTTGGGATGGCGCGCAGCCCCGAGCTCGCTGCGCGCAGCGTGATTGTCTCCTCGTTCGGCAAGTCGTACCACGTGACCGGCTGGCGCGTCGGCTACTGCCTGGCACCGAGGCGGCTCATGGAGGAGGTCCGCAAGGTGCACCAGTTCCTGATGTTCGCGGCCGATACGCCCATGCAGTACGCCTTCGCCGCGATGCTCGCGGACGAGCAGACTTACCTTGGGCTGCCGGCCTTCTACCAGCGCAAGCGCGACCAGCTGGCCGCGGCGCTGGCGACTTCGCGCTTCGAACTGCTGCCGAGCGGCGGCTCGTTCTTCATGCTGGCGCGCTTCAGCGGCTTTTCGAGCGAGAGCGACAGCGACTTCGTGCTGCGCCTGATCCGCGACCACAAGGTCGCAACCATCCCGCTTTCAGCCTTCTATAGCGACGGCACCGACCACGGCATCGTGCGGCTGAGCTTCGCCCGCGACGAGGCGACGATTCTGGAAGGCGCCCGGCGCCTGAGCCAGGTCTGATACGTAAAAGCCCTGATGCCCCGGGACTGCACCGGGCCATAGCGTTCGGCCACGACTGACAGGGCGGAGCCGGGCGCCGGCGGCCGAAGGTGGCAATTTTCTTCACGCCCCTTTCACACGCCGGCGCCTAGCATTTGCGCCCAGGTCCTCCCGAGGGCCGCATTATGGATCTCATCTATATCTTGCTGCTCGCTGGCTTGGCCGCGCTCACGCTCGGGCTCACGCGCGCCCTGGGCCGCCTGGGGGGCGAGTCATGACAATCGCCTACTGGCTGGGCGGCCTGCTGGCACTGCTGCTGTTCGCGTACCTGCTGTACGCGCTGCTGTGGGCCGAGAAGTTCTGACCATGGCACCGCTCATGTTCTGGCTGCTGCTCGCCACGCTGCTGGGCCTCGCGCTGCTCTGCACGCCCCCGCTCGGCCGCTACCTGGCGGACGTGATCGAGGGAAAGCCCGGCATCGCGCGGCGCCTGGGCTCGCGGTTGGAAGCGGGCGTGTACCGGACCTGCGGCATCGATGCGGCGACTGAAATGACCTGGTCGCATTACGCGGTCGCGCTGCTGGTCTTCAACGCCTTCGGCGCGCTGCTCGTGTACGCGCTGCAGCGCCTGCAGCAGTGGTTGCCGCTCAATCCGCAGCACCTGCCCGCGGTTTCACCCGACTCCTCCTTCAATACCGCCGTCAGTTTCACGACCAACACCAACTGGCAGGGTTATTCGGGCGAGAGCACGATGGGCTACCTCACGCAGATGGCGGGGCTGACGGTGCAGAATTTCCTGTCCGCGGCCACCGGCATCTGCGTCGCCGTGGCGCTGGTGCGCGGCTTCGCCCGCCACACCGCCAGCACGATCGGCAATTTCTGGGTCGACCTGACGCGCTCGACGCTGTACGTGCTGCTGCCGCTGGCGGCCGCGCTGGCGATCGCGCTCGCCGCCACCGGGGTGATACAGAACTTCCGCGGCTACCTCACGGCGAGCCCGCTCGAGCACGCGAGCGCCGCGGCGCAAACCCTGCCGATGGGGCCGGTCGCCTCCCAGGAGTCGATCAAGGAGCTCGGCACCAACGGTGGCGGATTCTTCAACGCCAACTCCGCCCATCCTTACGAGAATCCGACAGCAGTCTCGAACCTGCTCGAGATGCTCGCGATCATCCTCATCCCGTTTGCGCTGACGTACAGCGCCGGGCGCATGCTGGGGGACCAACGCCAGGGTTGGGTGTTGCTGGCCGCGATGCTGGTGCTGTTCGTGCCGCTGGTCGCGACCGGCTACTACAGCGAGCAGCGCGGCAATCCGTTGATCGCCCGGCAGGGCGTCGATCAGCTCGCGAGCCGCACCCAGTCGGGCGGCAACATGGAGGGCAAGGAAACGCGCTTCGGCATCGCCGCCTCGACGGTGTTCGCGGCGTCGACCACGGCGACCTCGTGCGGTGCGGTCAACTCGATGCACGATTCGATGACGCCGCTCGGCGGCTTCGTGCCGCTGTTCCTGATCCAGCTCGGCGAGCTGGCGCCGGGCGGGGTCGGCACCGGCCTGTATACGATCCTGATCTTCGCGATACTCGGCGTGTTCATCGCCGGGCTCATGATCGGCCGCACGCCCGAGTACCTCGGCAAGAAGATCGAGGCCACCGAGATGAAGCTGGCCTCGATCTTCATCCTGGCCACGCCTTTCATCGTGCTGATCGGCACGGCCGTCGCGGTGGCGCTCCCGGCCGGCCGCGTCGGCATCGCCAATCCCGGGCCGCACGGCTTCAGCGAGATCCTGTACGCGTTCTCATCGGCCGCCAACAACAACGGCAGCGCCTTCGGCGGCATCTCGGCCAACACGCCGTTCTACAACATCGCGACCGGGCTGGCGATGTGGCTCGGGCGATTCTGCCCCATCGTGGCCGCGCTCGCGATCGCGGGCTCGCTGGCGATGAAGAAGCGCGTCCCGGTCACGGAAGGGACGATGCCGACGCACGGGCCGCTGTTCGTCGCGCTGCTGATCGGCTCGATACTTCTGATCGGCGTGCTCACCTACGTCCCGGCGCTCGCGCTCGGCCCAATCGTCGAGCATTTCATGCTCGCCGCGGTGCATTGAGGTCATCACATGGCTCGCCAGGACTTCAAGCTTTTTGACCGTCAGCTGCTGATCCCGGCTCTGTACGGCGCCCTGGCCAAGCTCGATCCGCGCGTGCAGTGGCGGAACCCCGTCATGTTCGTGGTCTACGTCGGCACCGCCGTGACGGCGGCGCTCTACGTGCAGGCGCTCGCCGGGCGCGGCGAGGCCTCTCCGGCTTTCATCCTCGCGATCACCATCTGGCTGGCCTTCACCGTGCTGTTCGCCAACTTCGCGGAAGCGATCGCCGAGGGTCGCAGCCGCGCCCAGGCCGCGGCGCTCCGCGGCATGCGGCAGACCGTGACGGCGCGCAAGCTCGCTGACGCCAGGCTGGGCCGGCGCGACACGGTCATGGTCAGGGCCGACACCCTGCGCAAGGGCGACGTGGTGCTGGTCGAAGCCGGCGACGTGATACCCGGCGACGGCGAAGTCATCGAAGGCGCGGCGTCGGTCGACGAGAGCGCCATCACCGGGGAATCCGCGCCCGTGATCCGGGAATCCGGGGGCGATTTTGCCTCCGTCATGGGCAGCACGCGCGTGCTCTCGGACTGGATCATCGTCCGGATCACGGTCAATCCCGGCGAGACCTTCCTCGACCGAATGATCGCGATGGTCGAGGGCGCCAAGCGGCAGAAGACGCCGAACGAGATTGCGCTGACGATCCTGCTCGTCGCCCTGACGCTGGTGTTCCTGGTCGTCATCGCCACCCTGCTGCCCATTTCCATCTTCAGCGTCGAGATCAGCAAGCTCGGGAGCCCGGTGACGCTGACGGCGCTGATCGCGCTGCTGGTGTGCCTGATCCCGACGACCATTGGCGGACTGCTGGCGGCGATCGGCGTCGCGGGAATGAGCCGCATGATGGCCGCGAACGTCATAGCCACCTCCGGCCGGGCGGTCGAGGCCGCGGGCGATGTCGACGTGCTGCTGCTCGACAAGACCGGCACCATCACATTGGGCAACCGCCAGGCCAGCGCCTTCCTGCCGGCCACTGGCGTCAGCGAGCAGGAACTGGCCGACGTGGCGCAGCTCGCTTCGCTGGCCGATGAGACCCCGGAGGGCCGCAGCATCGTCGTGCTGGCCAAGCAGCGCTTCCAGCTGCGCGAGCGTGACCTCAGGGCGCTGGACGCGACCTTCGTGCCGTTCTCGGCGCACAGCCGCATGAGCGGCGTGAACCTCGGCACGCGTCTCGTGCGCAAGGGCGCGGCCGACGCGATCGTCCGCCACGTGGTGTCGCTGGGCCAGGCGTTCCCAAGCGCCGTCGGCGAACTCGTCGACCGCGTCGCGCGACGCGGCAGCACGCCGCTCGTAGTAGCCGACGGGCCTCGCGTGCTCGGCGTGGTCGAACTCAAGGACATTGTCAAGGGCGGCATCAAGGAGCGCTTCGCCGACCTGCGCCACATGGGCATCAAGACGGTGATGATCACCGGCGACAACCGGCTCACCGCGGCGGCGATCGCCGCCGAGGCGGGCGTTGACGACTTCCTGGCGGAGGCGACGCCCGAGGCCAAGTTGCAGCTGATCCGCACGCACCAGGCGCAGGGACGCCTCGTGGCCATGACCGGCGACGGCACCAATGACGCCCCGGCGCTGGCTCAGGCCGACGTTGCCGTCGCGATGAACACCGGCACCCAGGCCGCCAAGGAAGCCGGCAACATGGTCGACCTCGACTCGAATCCGACCAAGCTGATCGAGATCGTCGAGACCGGCAAACAGATGCTGATGACGCGCGGCGCGCTGACGACCTTCAGCATCGCCAACGACGTCGCCAAGTACTTCGCCATCATCCCGGCGGCATTCGCCGTCACCTACCCCCAGCTCGGGGCGCTCAACGTGATGCGCCTCACCACGCCCAACTCGGCGATCCTGTCGGCCGTCATCTTCAATGCCCTGATCATCGTGCTGCTGATCCCGCTGGCCATCAAGGGCGTGCGCTATCGCGCGCTCGGTGCCGGTCCGCTGCTGCGCCGGAACCTGCTGATCTACGGATTGGGAGGGATCATCGCGCCCTTCCCGGGGATCAAGCTGATCGACATGCTGATCGCGGCCGCGGGCTGGGCCTGAGGAGAGGACGAATGATCACACGAACCCTAAGGCCCGCACTGACACTCATCATCATGATGACGCTCGTGCTGGGCCTCGCCTATCCCGCCGTGATCACGGCCATTGCAACCGCGGCGTTTCCGAAGCAGGCGGCCGGCAGCCTCGTGGTGCGCGATGGAAAACTCATCGGCTCGCGACTGATCGGCCAGAACTTTTCCACACCCGGCTATTTCTGGGCCCGCCCCTCAGCCTCAGGCCCGCATCCCTATGACGCCCTGGCCTCGAGCGGCTCGAACCTCGGTCCGATGAATCCCGCGCTGATCGATCGCGTCAAGGCCAGCCTCAAGACGTTGCGGGAGGCTGACCCCGGCAACGCGCTGCCGGTACCTGTCGACCTGGTCACGACTTCGGCGAGCGGCCTGGACCCGGACATCAGCCCGGCCGCGGCCAGCTACCAGGCCGCCCGCGTGGCGCGTGCGCGCGGCGTGCCCGTCGAGCGCGTGCAGGCCTTGATCGACAGCCACCGGCAGGATCGCGTGCTCGGATACCTCGGCGAACCGCGCGTCAACGTGCTCGAGCTCAACCTCTCCCTGGACCAGCTCCATTGAGCGCGCCAGGAGAGATCAACATGCGGACGCTTCGGGTTTTATTGGCCACGTTGGGCGCCATCCTCTGCCTGGCGCCGTTCACTGCCGCGGGCGCCGACGCCGAAGCGGCAGCTCCCGCCGCGTCCGCGCCCACACTCGCGGCGACACTGGCGGCATCCGGCATCTCGGTCGACGGCTACGTCGACGTCTCCTACCAGCACATGGACAGCGCGCCGCTCTTCAGCACCAGCACGCCCACGGCTCCGGTATACACGCGTTCGTTCGACAACTGCCAGGACTGCTTCTCGCTGCACCAGTTGGCGCTCACGGTGGCGTACCAGCCCAAGGAAGGATTCGGGGCCCTGGCAAACCTGATTGCCGGCGACGACCCCGACGTGTTCGCGCCCTACGACATCAACCCGGGTGCCAGGCAGAAGTTCGACTTCCCGAACGCCTACGTGCAGTACGCCAGCGGCGCGCTCACGGTCATTGCCGGGCGCTACGTGTCGCTCGCCGGCGCGGAGACGATCGATCCGCGACCCGACGCGAACTCCTCACGCTCCATCCTGTTCTTCGATGCCGTGCCCTTCACCCACACCGGCGTGCGCGCCACCTTCGTCGCCAGCGAGCACCTGACCTTTATCGCCGGCATCGTGAACGGCTGGGACACCCTGAAGGACACGAACAGCGACAAGACCGCAGAACTTGGCATGACCCTCACGCCCGGCAAGACCTTCACCCTCGCGGTCAACAGTTATCTCGGCCGCGAACGCGTCGGTGGCCTGGTCTCCACGGGGCCGCAGGGCATGCGCACGCTGCTCGATGTCATCGGCACCTGGAATGCCTCGGACGCCCTGACGCTGGTGGTCAACTATGACCTGGGGCAGCAGCAGGGCACGGCCAACACCGGCTACACGCCGAACAACGCCGCCACCGCTCGCTGGGAAGGCGTGGCGGCCTACCTGAACTACAAGTTCGATGACCATTGGCGCGCGTCGCTGCGCGGGGAGTATTTCGACGACGCCGACGGCTATCGCACCGGCCTGGTCCAGAAATGGAACGAAGTCACGCTGACGCTCGGCTACGCGCCGGTCAAGTCCACGGAATTGCGCTTCGAGTTGCGCAATGACTGGTCTAACCACGACTCCGCCTTCGTGAAGGATGCCGGTTCCTACGTCGCGGGCCTCGGCTACACCGATACCAGCGATCGGCAGGGCTCGGCGGCGGTCGAGGCCCTGTTCCGGTTCTGATCCTCCGCCGATATGGTGGCCGATTTGCGATAATCGCCATCGAATGATCGATTCCGAGCGCCGTGATCCCGACAAGCTGCTCGCCGCCGTGCAGCGCGAGGAGGCGCGCGCGCGCCGCGGGCGACTCAAGATATTCTTCGGCGCCTCGGCCGGCGTCGGCAAGACCTTCTCGATGCTCGAGGCAGCGCGCGCCGCGCGCAAGGACCACGTCGACATCGTGGTCGGCTACGTCGAGCCGCATGGCCGTGCCGACACCGAGCGGCTGCTCGAAGGCCTCGAACAGCTGCCTCCGCTTCGGGTCAGTTATCGCGGCATGACGCGTCACGAGTTCGACCTCGACGCGGCGTTGCGGCGCGCCCCCGTGACGATGCTGGTCGACGAACTCGCGCACTCCAACCTGATGGATGGCGAGCCCCGGCCCCGGCACACCAAGCGCTGGCACGACATCGAGGAGCTGCTCGATGCCGGCATCAACGTGTGGACCACGCTCAATGTGCAGCATCTCGAGAGCCTCAACGACGTGGTCGCCGGCATCACCGGGATTCGCCAGCAGGAAACGCTTCCCGACCGGATCTTCGACGAGGCCGATGAGGTTGAGTTGATCGACCTGCCACCGGACGACCTGCTGCAACGTTTGCAGTCCGGCCGGGTATACGTGCCCGACCAGGCCGCGACGGCCATCGAGCGCTTCTTCCGCATGCCCAACCTGCTGGCGCTGCGCGAGCTGGCCCTGCGCCGCACCGCCGACCGTGTCGATCGCGCAGCGCGCGCCTACACGGCGGCAGACGGTTCCTCGCAGCCCTGGCTGGCGCGTGACCGGTTCCTGATCGCCGTGGCGCCCGACGAGCAGGGAGAACACCTGGTACGGGTCGGCAAGCGCTTCGCGGACGCTCTCGACGCCGAATGGCTCGTGGTGTCGGTCGAGACCCCGGATCTGCTACGGCTCGGCGAGGCAGCGCGCAACCGTCGCATCGACGTGCTCCGGCTGGCCGAGTCGCTGGGCGCGCAGACCGTGACCCTCGACGGGCCTTCGGCCTCGGCGGCCCTGATCGATTACGCCCGGGTACGCGGCGTGACCCGCATCGTCGTCGGCGCAGCCCGGCGCCGCGGCTGGCGCGCCGCGCTGCGGCCCTCGACTCCCGCGAAACTCGTGCGCCACGGCGGCGGTTTCGACGTATCGGTCATCGCGCGGCGTGCGGAAGCCGACTCGCGGCGGCGGGCGGAGCGGCCGACTCCGACCGACGTGCGCTGGGACCGCTACTGGGCCGCGCTGTTCGTCTCTGGCCTCTGCACCGGGGTCGCGGCCCTGATGTATCCCCACTTCGAGCTCACAAACCTGGTCATGGTCTACCTGCTTGGCGCCACCGTCGCGGCGCTGCGGCTCGGCCGCGGACCGGCGATCCTGACCGCAATCGTCAACGTGGCGGCGTTCGATTTCTGCTTCGTGCCGCCGCGATTCACATTTGCTGTTTCCGACCTGCAGTACGTCGTGACTTTCGCGGTCATGTTGCTCGTTGCCCTGATTATCGCCAGCCTGGTTGCGAACGTGCGGGCGCAGACGCGAGTGGCGGGCGCCCGCGAGCGCCGCACCGCGCTGCTGTATGCCATGAGCCGCGAGCTCGCCGCGGCGCGCACGCAGGAGATTCTCGCGAAGATTGCCGTCAAGCACGTCGCCGAGACCTTCACGGCGCAGGCCGAGGTCCTGTTTCCGGACTCGCAGGGGCACGTGCAGCAATTGCGAACGCTGCCCCGCGGCGTAGCGGCAGCGGCGACGGACCTGTCGGTGGGTCAATGGGTGTTTGATCATGGCCGGCCCGCCGGGCTCGGGACCGACACCCTGCCTGCGGCAAGCGCGCAATATCTGCCGCTCAACGGCACCCGCGGAACGCTCGGCGTTCTGGCCGTCACGCCGGGACAGCGGCGCCGGCTGCTGCTGCCGGAACAGCAGCACCTGCTCGAGACCTTTGCTGGCCAGATTGCGCTTGCCATCGAGCGCGCGCTGCTGGCCGAGGAGGCCGAACACGCGCGCGTCGCCGCCGAGACCGAAAGCCTGCGCAACACCCTGCTCGGATCGATCTCCCACGACCTGCGCACCCCGCTCGCGGTCATTGCCGGTGCCAGCAGCGCGCTGCGCGATCCGCAGCTCGGCCTCGATGCCGCGACCCGCACGCGGCTGGCGGCCTCGATTGAATCCAAGGCGCAGGAGATGTCCGAGATCATTTCCAACGTGCTGGACCTGATGCGCTTCGAGGCCGGCGAGGTCAAGTTGCGGCTCGACTGGCAGACCGTGGACGATCTCGTCGGCACCGCGCTCAATCGCGTCGGCGCTCGGCTGCAGGGCCATCCGGTCGAGGTGGCGCTTCCGGGCGACCTGCCGCCGGTGCACGTCGACGCGCCCCTGGTCACGCAAGTGTTCTCCAACCTGCTCGAGAACGCGGCCCGGCACACGCCTCCCGGCAGCCACATCCGCGTCAGCGCGATCCCGGCCGAGGATGGCGTAAGCGTGACCGTCGAGGACGATGGGCCGGGCCTGCCGGCCGGCGATCCGGAGCGGCTGTTCGCGAAATTCCAGCGCGGCCACGAGGAAAGCAGTGCCGGCGGCGCCGGGCTGGGCCTCGCCATCTGCCGCTTCATAGTCAACGCCCACGGCGGCCGGATCAGTGCCTCGCAGCGACCCGAAGGCGGCGCGCGCTTCGTGTTCTCGCTGCCGGCCACCGAGCGTACGACATGACGACGGCCATGTTCCTGGTACTGGTCATCGAGGATGACCCGGAACTCAGCTCGATCCTCGATACGCTGCTGACGGCGCACGGTTATCGCTTCGTGGCCGCGAGCACGGGACGCCGCGGCATCATCGAGGCGCGTAGCCACCGGCCTGACCTGGTCATCGCCGATCTCGGGCTGCCCGACCTGGACGGCGCCGCGGTGATTCGTGAGATCCGCACCTTCTCCCCGGTGCCCGTTCTGGTGCTGTCGGCCCGTACCATGGAAGCCGAGAAGATCGCGGCGCTCGATGCCGGTGCCGACGACTACGTAACCAAGCCCTTCAGCACCCCGGAGTTGCTGGCGCGGATGCGCGCCGCACTGCGGCGCGGTACGCGCGGCGGCGATGCACTGCCGACGCTGCACCTGGGCGCGGTCAGCATCGACCTCACGGCGCGCACGGCCCAGGGCCCCGACGGCGCGCTGCATTTGACGCCGCTTGAATTCCGTGTGCTCGAGTGCCTGGCGCGCAATGCGGGCATGATCGTCACTCAAAGGCAATTGATCACGCAGGCCTGGGGTCCGAGCAAGCTCGGCGACGCGCGTGGCCTGCGCTCCTACGTCAAGACGCTGCGGCAGAAGCTCGAGCCCGAGCCGGGGCGGCCGCGCTACCTGATCACCGAGGCGGGTGTTGGCTATCGACTGTGCCCCGACGAGTCCAAGGTTGGGCAGTCCATCGTGTAGACTCCGCGACATGCCTTCCCGTCGAACCGTGCTGCAGGGCTCGCTCGCAATGGGCGCAACGCTGCTGGCGGGAAAGGGCCTTGCCGCCGCGACGGATCAACGGATCCGATACTGGGATAACCACGCCGGCTTCGGCTATGCCGGGCCGCAGGATGTCGCCATGCTCGGACGCTGGCGATCCGCCGGTGTGAGCTACCTGTCGATCAACGTCGGCTACGATCCCGTGCCGTGGAGCACGACGATCCACGCGATCGCCGCGTACACGAAAGGCATCGAGGCGCGGACGGACATGGTGCTGTGCCCGACGCTGGCGCAGGTGCAGGCGGCATGGCGCGCCGGCAAGATGGCCTTGACCTTCGACATCGAGGGCATGGGCGCGCTCAACGGCGACCTGTCGATGGTCGAGCTCTACTACGGCTTAGGCGTGCGCCAGATGCTGATCGCGTACAACCTGAACAACGACGCGGGCGGCGGCTGCCACGACGAGGACCACGGGCTGACGGACTTCGGGCGCGCGGTCGTGCGCGAGATGAACCGCGTCGGCATGGTCGTGGACTGCGCCCACAGCGGCATCAGCTCCGGGCTCGAGGCCATGCGCCTGTCGACGAAGCCCTGCATCTTCAGCCACGCCAACGCGCGGGCGCTGCAGGATCACGAGCGCAACATCACCGACGAGCAGATCAAGGCGGTCGCTGCGACCGGCGGGGTGGTCGGCGTGAATGGCCTCGGTCTCTATCTGGGCGGCGGCGCCGCCAGGGTCGAACAATTGGTCGCCCACATCGATTACATGGCAAAGCTCGTAGGCACCGAGCACGTCGGCATCGGCCTCGACTACGATCCCGGCAACGGCGCGGACCTCGACCCCGTGACCAGCGCGCGGTACTGGCCGCCGCGCCAATATCCGCCGTCGGTCAAGATGGACTTCCTTTCACCCGACGTGCTGCCGGAGGCTGCGAAGCAGTTGCGCGCGCTGGGCTATGGCGAAGCGAAGCTGCAGGCCATCATGAGCGGAAACTTCATGCGCGTGGCCTCGCAGGTCTGGGCGCGCTGAACTGCGGCGCGGGATGCATCCCGTGCCATTTCGTCGCGCGCTCGAAGGCCGCCGCCACGGCGAGGATCCTGGCTTCGGCCCACGGCGGTCCGCTGATCTGCATGCCAACGGGCAGGCCAGCGCCCGCCATGCCGCACGGTATCGACACTGAGGGGATGCCGAGCGGATTGAAGGGCCGCGTGTTTCGCAGCAGCGTGGTCTCGGCTGCCACGACGTCCTCGAATTTCGCCGGCCAGTCCGCGAACTTTGGTGCCACGACCGGGCTCGTGGGTGTTACGAGCACATCGATGTCCTTGAAAATGTCCGGCGCCGTGCGGCGCAACGCATCGATCTCACGGTGCGCCTGGATGTAGGCCGGCGCGTCGATCGAGGCGCCCATGCGCAGCTTCGTCAGGGTATCGGGCTTGTAGAGCTCCGGCGCCCGGGCGATGTGCTCCGCGTGGAACGCGTAAGCCTCGGCGCGGGCCACGGTACGGTCGCGGCAGACCTCGAAGGGCACTTCGCGGATCTCGGCGCCGAGCTTGCGCAGCACGGACAGCGCGGCCTCGATGGCCTGCTCCACGGCGGGATCCAGGTCCTCGTAGAAGAAAGCCCGCGGCACGCCAATGCGTGGCTTCAAGCGACGCGCCGTCCCGGGCCTGAACCTGCCGGCAGGCCGCCGGACACTGGTCGTCTCCTCGCGATCGTAGCCTGCGATGACCTGCAGCACGGTGGCGGCATCTCCCACCGTGCGTGTCATCGGACCGACGTGGTCGAGCGTGCGCGAGAGCGGCATGACGCCGCGGTTGGAGACGCGACCATAGGTGGGCACGAGGCCAACGATGCCGCAGAAGGCCGCCGGCTCGCGGATGGATCCAGCGGTGTCGGATCCCAGCGCGGCGTAGCAAAGGCCGGCGGCGACCGCGGCGGCCGAGCCGCCGGAAGATCCGCCGGACAGCCGCTCGACATCCCAGGGATTGCGCACCGGCCCGAAGTAGCTCGCCACCGAGCTGCCGCCGAAAGCGCATTCGTGCATGTTGAGCTTGCCGAGAATGACCGCGCCCGCCGCCTTGAGCTTGCGCACCACGGTGGCGTCCTGTGTCGGGATCCGATCCTTGAACGCTCCGCAGGCGCTGGTCGTGCGCACCCCTGCAGTGTCGATAAGGTCCTTGAGGGCCATGGGTATGCCATCGAGGGGCCCGAGCCCGCTGCGCCTTAGCAGCCGGGCTTCAGACTGCTTCGCCGCCGCGCGCGCCGCATCGGCGGTCACCGTGATGAATGCGTTGAGCACCGGGTTCAATCGCTCGATGCGCGCGAGGCAGGCCTCGGTGAGCTCGACCGGCGAGAGCTTTTTCGCCCTGAGCAGTCGCGAAACCTCGCCGACATCCAGGAACGCCAGGTCATCGGCCACCGCGGTGGTTTGGCTGGCGAAGAGGGGCTGCTCCAGAGTCATGTCTTCCCCAGGGCGGCACCGGCTGCGCTACCCGGTGCCGCCCGATCGATCCGTCGGATAGCGTATGCTGCCCGGACCATACACGTAATGACCTTCGGGTGGCGAGTCCGGCACGATGGCTACCTTCGTTCTGGTGCATGGAGCCTGGCGCGGCAGCTGGTGCTGGGATCGCGTGCGCCGGATGCTTCAGCAGCATGCGCACGAGGTTCATGCGCCCACTCTGACCGGCGTCGGCGAGCGCTCGCACCTGCTTGCGCCCGCCGTCGATCTCGAGACGCACGTCCTCGATGTCCTCAATCTCGTCCGGTGGCATGAACTCGACGATTTCGTACTCTGCGGCCACTCCTACGGCGGCATGGTGGTGTCGGTCGCCGCCGATCGGATCCCGGAACGGATACGATCACTCGTGTTCCTCGACGCCTTCGTGCCGGAGCATGGCAAGGCGCTTACGGACTATGCGCCTGTCCCCGATGGCTCCCTGGTCGATGGCTGGAAGTGCCTGCCGTTCAGCGCGGAAGCTTTCGGCGTCAACAGCGCGGATCGGGCCTGGGTCGACCAGCAATGCACGCCGCAGTCGGTCGCTTGCTTCCGACAGCCGGTGCAATTGCGTGGCGGAATCGAGCGGATCAAGCGCATCTCCTACCTCTATGCCACGGGCTGGGCCGGAGGCGCTTCACCGTTCCGTCGCTTCTACGATCAGGCGCGATCGCGCGGCTGGGACACCTCGGAAATTGATTGCGGCCACGACGTCATGATCGACAAGCCCGACAGGATCGCGACGCTGCTGCTCGGCAGCCTGTGACGATGGCATAATCGTTCAAACCATTGTCCGGGGGCACGACACGTGATCAACGCACGGCTGGCTACTGCGGTCCTTGGATTGCTGCTGCCCCTGGTAGCACGACCCGAGCCCGCGCCATTTACGCTGGAGCAGATCCTGGGCGCCCCTTTCGCCGCGGACATCGTCGCGGCGGGATCCGGCCGCACGGTCGCCTGGGTCAGCAACGTACGTGGCCGGCGCAACGTCTGGCTCGCCGAGGCGCGTTCGGTCGATGGATCCTTTGCGGGCAGGCCCCTGACGCACTACACGGCCGATGACGGCCTCGACGTCTTCGACGTCGCCTTCGTCCCGAAGCATGATCAGCTCCTGTACGTGCTGGGCGGCGACGCCGAGTACCCCGACAAGCCGGCGGCCAACCCCGCGCAAATCACCGCGGGCGTCGTGCAGCAGGTCTACCTGGTCGATTTTCGCGGACGACCACCCGTCAAGCTCGGCGACGGTCACGCGCCGGTCGCTTCACCGGACGGGGCGCGCATTCTTTTCCTGCGCGCAGGCAAGGTATACGCGGCCGCGGACGGCAAGGATGGCAAGGACGGCAAGGAGAAGCCGCTGTTCGAGGTCCGCGGCAGCGTCGACTCGCTCCGGTTCTCGCCCGACGGCAGCCGCCTGGCCTTCGTCTGCAATCGCAAGGACCACAGCCTCGTCGGCGTCTACGGCTTCGCCGACCAGGCGCTGCGCTGGCTCGATGCCGGCTTCAGCTTCGATTTCGATCCGCGCTGGTCGCCGGACGGCCGGCGCATCGCGTTCCTGCGTACGCCAGCCACGAACGACGAAGTAGGGCTGATCCCCCACCGCACGGGTTCTCCCTGGTCGATCCGTGTCGCGAATCTTGCCGACGGCCGTGTCAACGAGGCTTATCGCGCACCCAAGGGTCCGGGAAGCGTGTTTCATGCCCTGAGCTCCGATCAACAGCTGTTCTGGAGCGGCGGCGACGTCATCGTATTCCCGGCGGAGAACGACGGCTGGCTGCATTTCTACTCCGTGCAGGCGTCCGGTGGACCGGCGCGGCTGCTGACTCCGGGCAACTTCGAGATCGAGTACGCAAGCGCGAGCGTCGACGGCACCCGCATCGTGTACGCAGCCAATGCCCTCGACATCGATCGGCGGCATCTGTGGCAACTCGAGGCGGCCAGCGGCCGCATCGAGCAGCTCACGACGGGTGAGGGCATCGAGACGCTGCCGGCGCTGCTCGCCGACGACCACACGGTCGCTTTCCTGCGGTCGAATGCGCGCATTCCGGGGCACCTGGCAGTGCTATCGGCCGGCCGGCCGATGCAGGACCTCATGGCCGAGGGACTATCGCGCGACTTCCCGGCCGCGGCCCTGGTCGAGCCGCGCCCGGTCGATCTGCCGCAACGCGAGGGCATTTCCGCGCACGGCGTGCTGTTCGTGCCGGCAAGCGGCGGCGGCGCGGGCCGGCACCCGGCCGTGGTGTTCATGCACGGCGGCCCGATCCGCCAGATGTTGCCTGGCTGGCACTACATGGACTACTACAGCAACGCCTACGCGTTCAACCAGTACCTCGCGGGCCGCGGCTACGTCGTGCTCGCGCTCAATTACCGCGCCGGCATTGGCTACGGACTCGATTTCCGCGAGGCCAACGGCATCGGCGCCGACGGCGCGACCGAGTACAACGACCTGCTTGCGGCCGCGGATTTCCTGCGCGCGCGCGCCGACGTGGATCCGGAACGGATCGGCCTCTGGGGCGGCAGCTATGGCGGCTACATGACGGCCCTCGGCCTGGCGCGCAATTCCGATCTCTTCAAGGCGGGCGTCGACCTGCACGGGGTGCACGACTGGCACCAGTGGACGCTGTCGACGGAGCGCGGCAACATGCCGCTCTATGCGCTTGACGCCACGCCCCCGGTGCTGGCTACCGCGCTGGCCGCCTCGCCGATTGCCGACGTGGCCACGTGGCGTTCGCCCGTGCTGCTGGTGCAGGGCGATGACGACCACAACGTCGATTTCTCCGAAGCCGTGCGCCTCGCCGCGGCACTGCGTGCGCACGGTGTCGACTTCCAGGAACTCGTTATCCCGGATGAGATCCACGACTTCCTGCGCCACGCCACCTGGTTGCGTGTCTATGCGGCGACGGCGGACTTCCTCGACGCGAAACTCGGACCAAACGCGGCACCGTAGGGTTCTTGCAGGCGAATGCCGTGACCGCGACCACCCCCGACATGGCCGCGCTGCGCGCCTATCGCTACGGCCGCGTCCAGCAGTTGCTGCGAGAGAATGACTGCGCCGCCGCACTGCTGATCAACCCGATCAACATCCGCTATGCCACCGACAGCCGCAACATGACGGTCTGGCTGCTGCACAACATGGGGCGCTACTGCCTCGTGCCGGCCTCGGGCCGCGCGGTCCTGTTCGAGTACGCAAACCGCAATTGCCTCGCGCGCGCCCCCGACTCGCCGTTCATTGCCGAGGTTCGGCCGGTGACGATCCATGCCTTCTTCGATGCCGCCGAGCACGCGCCAGCCACGAGCCGACGCTGGGCGCGGGAGATCCGCGATCTCGTCGACGGTCTTGCCGGCCGCGGGCGGCAGCGGCTCGCGATCGATCGTGCCGATCTGCTCGGCGCCACAGCCCTGCGCGAGCAGGGTTTCGAGCTGATCGAGGGCCAGCGGATCATGGAACTCGCGCGCTCCATCAAGAACGCCGATGAGATCGCCTGCATGCGCGCGTCGCTCGCGGTGGCCGACGTCGGCATGGAACATATGCGCGCGGCGCTGCGGCCGGGAATCAGCGAGCGCGAGCTCTGGGCCGAGCTGCACCGGGTGAACATCGCCCACGGCGGCGAGTGGATCGAGACCATGCTGCTGAGCTCAGGGCCGCGCACCAATCCCTGGTTCCAGGAGGTCTCGGACCGCCGCATCGAGGCCGGCGACCTCGTTGCCTTCGACACCGACATGGTTGGCCCCTACGGCTATTGCAGCGATGTCAGCCGCACGTTCCTGTGCGGCGACGGCCCGGCTACGGGCGACCAGAAGATGATCTACGGGCTGGCCGCCGAGCAGGTCGCGTTCAACTCAGGGCTGCTGCGGCCTGGGTTGGCGTTCCGCGATTTTACCGCGCGCGCCTGGAAGATCCCGGAGCGCTTCCGCGAGCAGAACTACGGCTGCATCGCCCACGGTGTCGGCATGGTCGACGAGTGGCCGGCGATCTACTGTGACGTCGACGACCCGTTGCTGCAGGATGGCGTGTTCGTGCCCGGCATGACCGTCTGCGTCGAGAGCTACATCGGCGAAGTCGGCGGCCGCGAGGGCGTCAAGCTCGAGGACCAGGTGCTGGTCACGCCGACGGGCCACGAGCTCCTCAGCACATTCCCACTGGAGCCGGGCTTGCTCTAGGCAAGCCCGGCCCAGTCGCGACCGCTATCTTGTCAGCTGCCGCCCCGGTTCAGGGAGCGAGCTTGATCGCTGGCGGCTTCCAGCTGCCGTCGATGATCGAGGGTGGCGTCTCGCTCGGCCAGTAGAGCCGCATCATCGGGATGAACTTCGCCTTGGGCGCGGGCAGCCAGTTGGCTTCCTTGCCCTTGCCCGGCGAGTCGGACTGCAGGTAGATGTCCACCGAGCCGTCGGCGTTGGTCGCCAGCTTGTCACGCGTGCTGATCGTGTAGCGATTGAGCGCGTTCGGCACGAAGAAATAGTCGGCGTCGTACATCGTGATCGACCAGAAGCCCTTCGCCGGCGGCGTCTGGCCCTTGTCGAAATGCAGGACGTAGTGCTTGGTGCCGTCGAAGTCGTGGCCATCCGCGTCTTTCAGCGCCGTCGGATAGATCGCATCCTGCGGCCTGTTGGCGCCGAGCCCGATCGCCGTGACCAGCGCGCGCTGCAGGTAGTCAGTACCGTATTCGCCAATGTTCTTGTTGATGACGCGCCAGCCATTGGTGGGCTCGATCGACTTGAAGAACTCCAGGATCTTGACCTGTGCCAGCTTGGGCACGGCCTTGATGGCTTCCTTGTCGAGCGCGCTGAGCTTGCTGTCGTCGAAATCCTGGCCCGGTACCAGCCCGATCTTCGCCATCGTCGCCACCATCGGCGCATCCGCCGCCGCCGGCGGGTTGGTCTTCATGAGTTTCGCGAAGTACTTGAAGTACTCCATGATCCCCATCGCGTCGACCTGGTCGCGCACGCCGGTCTTCATGTCGAAATTATCATCGACCTCGTTCGCGAGCGGCTTGTAGGGCTTGCCGTAGGAGCTCAGCGGCACGAGCTGGAACTTGTCCTGCAGCGCGTGCACCTTGGCGTAATCCGCCGGAGTGCCCGTGCAATAGATGCGACCCAGCATCCAGACCAGGCCCGTGGGCGACTTGATTTCAGTCACGCCGGCCGGGAGCGTGCCTGACCAGCCCGGGCCGGTGATGGCGTATTTCTGCGCCTTGTCGCCGGTGGTACGCTTGCCGGGCACCTGGAACACGTTGGTCCAGCCATCGAGCATCGGCAGCAGGAAGTAGCGATCTCCCATGTCCGGGATGCTCAGCACCCAGGGCTCGCTCGAGACATCGACCCAGAACATCGTATAGAGCGTGTCGGCGTTGGGTGCGGTGACGGCGTGGTCGTCGACGGCCGGGTAAGTGCGCAGCTTGACCATCTGCCCCATCGGACCGCGACCGGGTATCTTGGTCGCGTCGGGAACGTTGGTGAGTTGCTTGCGCGTCATGTCCATCGTCACGAGCGGATAGGCGTAGATGTAGGCATCCACGGAATCCTTGACGGCCTCCTCGAGGCTGGCCTTGGCGGCCTTGGCGGCCTTGGCGGCGTCGGCGCCGGAATTGGAACAGCCAACGAGCGTAAGTGCCAGGCCAAGGCTGATGGCCAGCAGTGTCTTCTTCAGGTGCATCTGCGCGTCCTCGAATTAAGTTTTTTCCGGGATTCCTCCCCCGGGCGCTTAAGTATAGCCAAATTTCCGGCAGGCAAGTGCGCGCGCAGCACCGGCGCGCTGCGCCCGGGTCACCCCTCGAGCGGGCCCGGGCGCCCTGCCTTCGCAATCAGGCGGCGCAGCTGGTGTCACCGCTGTCCCTGCTGGCGCCTTGCCCGCAGCAGTCGCCGCCAATCCTGAAGCCCCGGCCAGGAGAAGATCGCGTCGCGTAAACATGGAGCAGCCCTCCTGTCGAGCAGCGTAGCGCGTCATTCAACCCAAGACATCGAATGCGGGTCAAGTTCGATGGCCACTCCACTCCAGCCTGTATGATTCACACAATCGTCACGGCCATATCGAACGGGGGCCTCAAATGAAGCGCTTGTTGGCGGCAGCTCTGGTGTTCGCGTCATCCGGCGTTACGCTTGCCAACCGAGAGGGTACGCCCATCCCACCGTCGGTCATCAGCGACCCGTCCCCGGATGCCACGTATCCGCCGCGCTCGGCCCAGGTGCTGGTACCGAGCCATGGATCAGGAATGAACGCCCTGTTCTATCTGGCGGGCGGCGCCGGCCGGCACCCGACGCTGGTGCTGTTGCACGGATTCCCCGGTAACGAGCAAAACCTCGACCTGGCCCAGGCCATTCGTCGTGCAGGCTGGAATGTGCTGACGTTGCATTATCGCGGGTCGTGGGGCAGTCCAGGAGTGTTCTCCATTGCGCATGTCCTGGAAGACGCGGATGCCGCGATCAGCTTCGTGCGGCGACCCGACATCGCGGACAAGTTCGGCATCGACAGACACCGCATCGTCCTGGGCGGCCACAGCATGGGCGGCTTCGCGAGCGCCGCACATGTGCGCCATGACGAGCGCCTGCTTGGTGTCCTGCTCATCGATGCCTGGAATGTCGGAGCCAGCGGCCGTGCCTTTGCGAATGCCGATGGGTCCGCGCGGGCGGCCTTGGTTGCCCGCGAATTTGACGATCTCGGAAACTCACTGCATGGAGCGACCGCAGCGAGTACGGCCGAAGAGGTCATGGCGCATCGCACCGACTGGGATTTCATGTCGTGGGCCAGGGACCTCACCCATAGTCCGCTTCTGGTCATCGGTGCCTCCAGGGCGTATGGCGAACAGAACCGCCAGCTCGCTGAAGCTGTGACGCGCGCAGGCGGGCGAGTCACCGCCGTAACGCTTCCAAGCGACCATAGCTTCCAGGATCACCGTATTGCCCTGGCTGGAGAGGTGATCAGCTGGCTGGGGACGCTGGTTGGCCCTTAGGCAAGCTCGATCCGGTTCGGCAAGCGCTCGATGGGGTGGTTACCGACGATTCATTTGCCAGCCGACTTGATGCGGTTTAGGCTTCAGTGTTGCCGGATAAGTCGCTTAGCGAACCTAAGAATTGAAGACTGGCTCTCCGGCTGGGCAACGGCGCCCGGGCGCAGCCGGGAAGCAGGTCATGCTGTCCACTTCATCCAAACTGGCACACCGCGCACTGGATGCGGCGCCGGATGCCATGATCATCGCCGACGATTCAGGCGTGATCCGGTTTGCCAATCGCCAGGCCTCGTTCCTGTTCGGCTATGCCCACCATGAACTCGTCGGCAAGCCCGTCGAGCAGCTGATGCCGGAGCGCCTGCGCGGCGAGCACCCTCCACTGCGGCAGGCCTATACGAACAACCCGCGGTTCCGTCCCATGGGTGCCGGATTGAACCTCTTTGGGCGCCGCCATGACGGCACCGAATTTCCAGTCGAGATCAGCCTGAGCCCGATTGATGATGACGGTCGAACCCTGGTCGCGGCGGCGATTCGCGACGTCACGGACCGCAGACTTGTCGAGGCTGAGCGGGATACGCAGCTCGAGGTGATGCGCCGCCTGCACGAAATGAGCACTCGGCTCGTCGTGGCTGCCGACCTCCCCGGGATGCTCGAGGAAGTCCTGGATGCCACGATCGCGTTGCAGCGCGCAGATTTCGGCGACATCCAGTTGTGCGATCCGGCGAGCGGTGTGCTGCGGATCGTGGCGCAGCGCGGTTTTTCTCCCGCCTTTCTCGAGCATTTTGCGAATGTCGGCCCGGACGAGCGATCGTCATGTGGCCGCGCGCTGCGGGCGGGCGAACGAGTGATCATCGAGGATGTCGAGCAGGACCCCGGGTATTCATCCCACCGCGCCGTTGCCGCGCGCGAGGGTTTTCGCGCCGTCCAATCGACGCCAATTCGTGGGCACGACGGGACCCCGACCGGCATACTGTCCACGCATTTCCGCCAGCCTCATCGCCCTTCAGACCTGGAACTGCAGTTCACGGACCTGTACCTGGGCCTGCTTTCCGAGCTCATCGTTCGCGCCCAGCACGAGCAAGCGGTACGGGCCGCGCGCGAGCTGGCCGAGCGGGCCAACCTGGCAAAGAGCCGCTTCCTCGCCACCGCGAGCCATGACCTGCGGCAACCGCTGCAGACGCTGGCGCTTCTCAACGGCACGCTGCGGCGGATGTCGATGGACGCCACGGCACGCGAGTCAATCGCGCAACAGGAGCAGGCGATCGCCGGAATGTCGCGGCTCCTCAATGCACTGCTCGACATCAGCAAGCTCGAATCCGGGGCCATCAAGCCCGATCCCACCGATTTCAGGGTCAGCACGCTATTTGAGGAGCTGCGCCAGGAGTTCGCCCTGCTCGCGAACAACAAGGGACTCGCGCTCGAGGTGACGCCGTGCGAGGAATCGGTCCACAGCGACCCTACGCTGGTGGGACAAGTGCTCCGCAACCTCGTCTCCAACGCCATCAAGAACACGCGCGCAGGCTGGGTGGCGTTGCGCTGCCTGCATGAGCAGGCTTCCCTCGTGCGCATCGAAGTGCTCGACACCGGCATCGGCATACCGACAGAGCAGCTGCGCTACATCTATGACGAGTTCTTCCAGGTGGGGGTCCCCAGCAACTCCACGCGCGAGGGTTACGGCCTGGGCTTGAGCATCGTCCAGCGCATCGTGAAGCTGCTTGAGGTCAAGCTCGACGTGCAGTCGGAGGTTGGCAAGGGTTCGAGGTTCGCGCTAACGCTACCTGCCTGTCATGCAGCCACGCACCCGCCGCAGCGTGTCGCGCCGAAAGAACCGGTGCAGATCAGGAAGGTGCCGGCTCGCGTCCTGTTGGTGGAGGACGACCCCGCCGTGCTGAGCGCGGCGAGAATGCTGTTGAAGAGCGATGGTTACCAGGTCGTGGTGGCCGCCACGATGGCGGAGGCATTGCAGCAAGCAGCATTGGATCCGCGCATCGACCTGCTGGTGACCGACTATCACCTAGGGGACGGCGAGACCGGGATACAGATAATTGCGTCGCTGCGGGCGGCACTCGGTCGGCCACTCATATCCGTCCTGATGACGGGTGACACATCGTCGGCAGTCAAGGACCTCGCGCGCGATCCCTTGCTGCGTATCGTAAGCAAGCCAGTCAACGCTGACGAGCTTTTGGCAATGCTGCGGGAGTTGAGGACTTCGTGAGGAGTCCGCCACCGGAGACGCGACCGGCCTTGAGCGGATCAACGCTGTTTGCCGGGTGGGTGAACACGCCGTCGACCTGGCCGAACGTGTCAGGCTGCAGCGCCGCTGCGGTGAGCTCCTGATTGCTGCCGATCGCGAAGATGCGCGTGCCTGACTGCACAGGTCGCCCGCAGCGGCGACGGTGAAGCCATCGGGTACGTTGGCCTGCAACTCCCGGCTGATTGGCCGCGCGGGATCGAATTGCCCGGGGTCCCTGGCTACGGGGTCGGCGGGATCCGTGCCGGCAAGTGCCAGCGACGCCGCGAACGGGGTGCAAATCAGACCCGCCGATCGCAGCCATTTCATTTGCCGGCCTCCAGGTCGTCCGCGACAGCGATGGCGACCTCTTCCCGCAGACACTCACTCCTCCAGCGACGGCACCTTCAAATCCACTTCCGCGGCAATCGCAGCAGGGTCGGAGCCCGTCACGGGATAAGACCGGGACCACATGATCGAGTGATCCTCCACCGAGGCGATCGTGATGTTCAGCACCTGCGCCGTCGCCGCCCGCTCGATGCTGCCGTAAAGCACGTAGGTCGCATCCTGCGCTCGCCCGCGCTCCAGTGCCGCGCCGAGTTCCCCCGAGGCCAGCGGCTGCTGCGCCAGCGTGACATGACCGTGCCGCGAAATGGCCAGCCGGCCGTAAACCGTCGCGAAGGTCGAATCCGCGAACTTGCCGGCAGCGTCCGGGCCGGCCGGAGCAGTGAACGGAATGGCCAGCAGCGGGCCCGAGGCGTCGGGAGCGCCACCGGAGTCCTTGGCGATTTCGTTGGCGATCTGCGCGCCGAGCGCGGCGATGTCCGACTTGTTCGAGCTACCCTGGTATTGCTGCGCAATGGCCTTGAGCTTCGCGGCCTTGGCCGGCGAGATCCTTTCAGGTTCGTGGCGGCTGCTCGAGCAGCCGCGCTCGGCCAGCATCGCGACCAGCCAGATGATTGCGACGATCCGGATCAACCGGGGCAGTCGCCGGAAGGCAACCAGCGCGCAGTGCGCGCCCCAACCGAGCAGGGCGAGGACCCGCTGCATCCGCGGCCCGGGTTGCGCGGGCGGGAATGGCGGGTAGTCGGGCTTCGCAGCTACAGCGCGCCCGGCGCCCCGTGCAGACCGTGCCTTGCGCGGCGTTGGCGGTTGCAAGGCCTCGCCGGAAACAATGCGCCGGCCCAGGGCCTCGAGCGCCGCGCCGGGCCGGCCACCCGGCAGCTTGATCCACTGCACGCTGAGGAAGCGCTCGGGCACCCGCGCCACGGTTTGGTCAGTGTCGTCGATGACAACCGGCAGCAGGAACAGGTGATCATCAGCCATGTCCTGCGTGCGCTCGACTGCCAGGCGCCACTCCCGGCGGAAGTAGCCCTCGAGGCGCGTCTCGGTCTGGGCAGAGACCACTGGCATGAAGTAATCGCAGTCGCGGATCTGCCTGCGGATCTTCTGGTCCCAGGCCTCGCCGCCGCCCAGTTCGCTCTCGTCGTACCACACCTCGAAGCCGAGGCCGAGCAAGGCATCACGCAGGCTGATGGCGGCCTCGCGATCCTGCGAGGCATAGCTCAGGAACAGCGTCGGCTGCCGGGAGCCGGCGGCACTGGAATCGGGGCTTGTGTCGTCGGCGGCAGCCATATCCACGAACCCGAGCGGGGGTGGAGGAATGGTCGCGGATGGCTGCCGGAATGGCAACCCCGGTCCGAACGCCCACCTTGGGCAGTGTCCGGGTCATCAGCGCGCGCCCGGCAAGGCACCTGCTCCTTGTGTAGGCGGGCAGCGCCGTTCGTGCGGTAGACGCCGCCACGGAAATCAGTTGGCGTCTTGCTGAGTAAATGCGCGGATCTTCGACGCAGAGAACTGGTAGTCCTCTGGTCTCAAGCGGAATCCCTCGGCGAACCGTCGGCTATGCCCTCTGACCGACTTGTAACTCCGCGAGCTTGAAGGGAACTCCGCAGCCCCCTATCCCGCAGTACCCGTTTGGATTCTTCGCGAGGTACTGCTGGTAAACGTCGGCGCTGAAGCGATTTTCAGCGCGGAAATCACGGAGTCATCTCGTCGTGGTCAGTCGATCGGTAGACTTTCGATAAACGTTACCGTCGATCCACCGGAAGACCAAGCATCGGTCCGGTTGAAGCAATTCTCCAAGTTCGCACTCGAACTTGGCGACGGTTACTTGCCGACCGCGATTTGCTGCATGAGCGTGGCGTTATCCCAGAACAAATATTCCTCGTACATGACCCCCTGCTTGTTCCAATGGCCAAGCGTCGCCATCGGGAGGTGGTACGCCTTGCCGGTAGGCTGAATCATGGTGCCATTCGCCATGGCCATGGGCTTGGTGAAGGTGCCATCGAGAAATCCCATGACCGCCGTCCACTGGGCATCCGCCGTGCCAAACCGTACGACGTGCTCGGTGATGCGGTTGTCCGGCGCGAAGGTCCACATGAACTTCAGTTCTTTAACGTGATCTGGGAGGCCCTTGGTGGTGTGGCCATCCGGATAGTGCACAACGATGTTCTCGCCGTGGCTCTTATGAAAGTTTTCCCACTGCTGCCCGGTGTAGACGTGGAAGTCGAGGTCGTCGAAGTTCGCCAGGTTCTTGGCCAGTTCCGCCGGCATGCCCGCCACCGTCGGTGTCGGTTCGCTAACCTTGCTGCCTGGCCAGCTGGTTTGCGCCGTAGCCGTACCCGGGATTGCCACGACCAGAAGTCCACCTGCAAGGCTGGTGCCAAGTGCAAGCGACAGTACAGCTCTTAGCTTTGTCATGACTCGTTCCCTCTTGTCGACTGTGAAACGCGCCGCTCTGGGGAACCGGTCTTGTTTCGCCACAACAGCCGCCGGCCTCTACCGAATTGCTGCCACCGGAAATGCCATGAACGTCAAGCAACTGATTCTACGCCCCTTTCACCCTTGTCCTGGATTTCTCAATGATAGCATTGGGCCAAGAGCCAACTGACCCGCTCGGCCAGTTTCGGACCAGACGACACAAACGGAGTTGCCAATGAAGGACGTGACCCTGAAAAACGGGGTTCACATGCCGATAGTCGGCTTTGGCGTCTTCCAGATTGCGGACGCCAAGGAGTGCGAGCGCTGTGTCGTCGACGCCATCGGGGCCGGATACCGCCACATCGACACGGCGGCGTCTTACCTGAACGAGGAGGCCGTCGGCCGGGGCATCCGAAGCAGCAAGGTTCCGCGCGAGCAACTCTTCGTGACTACGAAGCTCTGGGTGCAGGACACGGGTTACGAACGCACCAAGCTGGCCATCGACAAATCGTTGCGCCGGCTGCAGCTCGAATACGTCGACTTGTACCTGGTCCATCAGCCCTTTGGCGACGTTCACGGTTCCTGGCACGCCATGCAAGAGGCTCATCGCGCTGGAAAACTGCGCGCCATCGGCGTTAGCAATTTTCAACCGGACCGTCTGATGGATATTAGTGCCTTCAACGAGGTGGCCCCCGCAGTGAACCAGGTGGAGGTGAACCCGTTCCAGCAGCAGACTGAGTCCGCAGCGTTCATGCGGCAGGTCGGTGTGCAGGCCGAAGCCTGGGCGCCGTTCGCCGAAGGGCGCAACAACCTGTTTCAGAATGACGTTCTCATCAACCTGGCCCGCGTGCATGGTAAGTCGGTCGGCCAGATCGTTCTGCGTTGGCTGGTGCAGCGCGACATCGTGGCTTTGGCCAAATCGGTGCGCAAGGAGCGGATGTTGGAAAACCTCGACATCTTCGACTTCGAGTTGTCCCAAGCGGACATGGCTCGAATCGCTGCACTGGACACGGGGACCAGCTCCTTCTTCTCGCATCGGGACCCCGCGATCGTCAAGTGGATGAGCGAACGCCGTCTGGACATCTGACAATGAGACGCCGCAGCTCACCTCCGAACGGCATCGGGAGTCCCGCTTGGAACCTCCAAGCATTTCTTTGCGCCTCTACCGAATGTCTACCGCTCATAATTCGAGCGGCTGCAATCGGCGGTTTCCAAGCGCCTTTCCACCCTATCCTGGGATTATCGAGAGAGACGACGCTGGCATCAGAGTTTCGTCGGCGACCGAGCAGGAAGCGACGCGATCACCGGTGCCGCCGCAACAGTCGTGCTCCGTAAATGCGCACGCGGGATAGCGTCGTCCACCGCGCCCGGGTTTAGATGTCACAGCTTGTGATCTCAAAGCAGGCCACTCGGCAGCGGACAGCTCAAACATGAAATCCGGCGGAATGCGCTCTGGAATACGCTTGACGGCCTGCAGCAAGCTGCGGGTCTCCCCGCGTAGAGCGCGGCCACGATCTCATCGAGAAGTACTCGCTGGCGCCGGATGACCGGAATGAACTGACCTACTCGTTTAACCCTCTGGTCCCACGCCAGAACGCTTGGTTAATTGACTCTTAGGCATTCTCCGCCACCCGTTACTCCGCGGACTTAAAGGGAACTCCACACCCGCCAATCCCGCAGTAGCCATCAGGATTCTTCGCCAGATACTGCTGGTGATAGTCGGCGCTGAAGCCGGAATTACCACGGACGCTCCGGAGTTCCATCGGCCCGCACCACCGCTCGGTCGACTTCCGGTAGACCTCAGCGTCGTTCCACCGGTAGACCAGTACGGACATCAGACGGGCTGCAAGCTGCCGTCCGCACCGTGAGGATGAGGGCTGATCCTGGCGGCCTGCTTGCCGACCTTGTCCTTGGCCATTTCCAGGTCGAAGTGCCCCTGCAAATTGATCCAATAACCGTCGGAGGTGCCGAAATACGCCGAGAGCAGCACGGCCATTTCCGGCGAGATCGACCGCTTCTCGCGCACGATGTCGTTTACACGAGGCAGCGGAACGTCCAGAGCCTTGGCCAGCGCATACGCGCTTAGGCCTACTGGCCCCATGAACTCCTCCCGGAGAATCTTGCCCGGGTGAGTAAGCTTGATCTTTCTCATCGCCATAACCTTATTCCCGCCTAGTGATAGTCGACGATCTCGACGTCGAAAGCATGCCCGTCACGCCACTTGAAACAGATCCGCCACTGCTTGTTGATCCGAATGCTGTACTCGCCCTTGCGATCACCCTTCAGAGCCTCGAGCTGATTCGAGCTCGGAATCGAAAGGTCTTTCAGGTCTCCGGCCGCATTCAGTTGCTGCAGCTTCATCAATGCACGCTCTTGGACGTCCCGCGGAATACGCTTGGAGTACTCACGGCTCCAGACCTTTTCGGCTTCCTTGCCTCGGAAGGACTTGATCACAAGGACATACTAACGCCACTCGTTAGTAACGTCAAGCATTACTAATGGAGCGCTATACCGTCGCACACCTTGAGCGACTACCTGTCTGCCAGCGCCAACCTATCCATGGTTTCTCTGGCCTGCTTGGGCACTCCAATCCATCGCGTCGCTTGGGTTACCGCCAGCTGGTATCCGTACTCGTCCCTTGACGCAGAGAGAATTCTGCCGAACCACGCGGCGGGATCGGGTGATGAATCCGGAACATGCACCAGTCGTTTTTGAATGTCATCCCAGCGAATTCCATTGGCCGCGCGCCAAATGAAAGCCATGTCTCCCCCCGCCTCGAGCAATGGCCGGACCGACAGCTGGCCGCACTCGTCGCAACTAACTTCCTCGATTGACACTACTTGCATCGGCTCGCCTATGAGGATCCGTTCCAGGTGCGGCGGCGCTTTCTTGGCTTCGCCGCGGACTATCCTGCGAGCGGTACATCGGTAGGCTTCCCGTAGACGTTGACGTCGAAATCAGCTGGCGTTTCCCTGCATGAATTCGCGGATCTTCTACTTAGGCAGTTGGTAACCCTTTGTCCCTCCGCGGATAACAGGGTGGAATCAGAGACTACGCTTTCTCACCCACCTGTAACTCCGCGAGTTTGAAGGGAACCCCACACCCTCCTATCCCGCAGTACCCGTTCGGATTCTTCGCCAAGTACTGCTGGTGATAGTCCTCGGCGTAGTAGAACACCGGCGCCTCGAGGATCTCGGTCGTGATCGGGCCACGCCCAGTGGCCTGCAGCGCCGCGCCGTAGCTGCGCAGGCTCGCTTCGGCCGCCGCGCGCTGCGCCGCGTTGGCGCAGAAGATCACCGAGCGATACTGCGGGCCAACGTCGTTGCCCTGCCGCATGCCCTGGGTGGGATCGTGCGATTCCCAGAATGCGCGCAACAGCTCGCCGTAGGCGATCGCCTTCGGGTCATGGATCACGAGCACGGTCTCGGCGTGGCCGGTGCGGCCGCCGCACACGGAGCGGTAATCCGGATCGTCGACGGTGCCGCCGGCGTAGCCGACCGCGGTTGAATACACACCAGGCAGCTCCCAGAAGAGTCGCTCGGCGCCCCAGAAGCAGCCCAGCGCGAACCACGCCTGCTCGAGCCCCGCCGGGAACGGCGGCCGGATCGTATGGCCGTTGACGAAGTGCGTCGTCGCGCTCACGGACTCTTTCATTGCTCCTCCCGAAGCCAATAGCCGATAGAATAACCTCCCCGGTAGTTCGTTACGAAGTCGCCATGGGTTACTCCAACGTCCACAACCTGAGCCAGCCCCCCGGGAGCCTGCCGCGGCCTTATGGCGTGCGCGTGAGCCTGCGCGCCAATGATCCCTTTGCGAAGCTTTGTGGCGCGGATTGGCAGCGCATCCACTGGTTCCACACCGCCGCGGAGCGCGACGCCGCGATGGCGGAAATGAGCCGCAAGCACGAGTATTCGCGCCCGGGCGACCGCCCCGCCCTCATCTACACCAAGGTGGAGAACCTGGCCTCGAGCCGCGGCCTCTAGAACGTGCGGCCGAGGTAGAGGTACAGGCCCATGGTGCCGCCCTCGTCGTAGCCCAGGGCGAGGTAGGCCGGTCCGATGTAGGTGTCGGCGCCGAAAAACAGCGAGGCGTCGCGCCGCGCGGATCCGAAGCTCATGTCGCTGCGCTGCTGCCAGACATTGCCGAGCTCGGCCGAAACGCCGACGTAGGCCGGCACCTCGAGTATGCCTTCGCCGCCAGTGCCGACGTTGCGCATGTAGATCCCGCGCAGCATGGCGAACTCCGGCCCGGCCAGCGACTGGGTGGCGAGGCCGGAGAGGTTCAGGAATCCGCCGAGCAGGAAATATTCGCGCACGTTGGTGTCGCTGCCGCCGACCGTGCTGCCGCCGGACACCCAGCCCATGAGCGTGTTCTTGCCGCGCGACCAGGCACCGCGCCAATCCAGCGTCGCGAGGTCCGAGCCAGCGGCGCCGCTGCCTGGGAACTCGGCGCGATAGCCGAGCGCCAGCGCCTGACCGCTGCGCGGGAAACTGACGCTGTCGAGCTGGTCGTAGGTGAGGCGCAGGAAGCCGGCCGGCAGGTGGTAGCTTTCCTCCGGCACGCTGAAGTCGCCGTAGCGCACGTAGGTGCTGCCGCGCGTGTCCATCAGGCCGCCGCGCAGCTCGCCCCAGTTGCCGAGCGCGCGCCCCAGGTCGATGCCGTAGTCGAAATTCCGGACCCTGAATTCACCAATGATGTCGCCGTTCTGCAGCTGCGGCACGTCGTGCGCCTCGGCCTGCGTGTGCGGAGCGACGAACCAGGTGCGCTCGGGCGACAGCGGCTGGTAGAACTCGACCGCCGCGCGCGGCGAGGCGCCGACTCGCAGGTCGAGCCGCGCCTCGCCGCCCAGCGGATTGAGCTCGGTGAAGGTGGCGCGGGCCGCGGCGTTGAAGATGCTATTGCCCTGGAAGTCATCCTGCAACGACAGCCCGAGGCGCAGGTAGTTCGGTCCCCAGGAATTGCGGTGCGCCGTGAACGCGAGCCCCTCGGCGCCCTGCGCGGATTGGGTGAGGCGGTAATCGAGCACCTCGAAGTTGCCGGTGCCGTAGATCCCGCGGAGGCGCCGCGCGACCAGGTCGGGATCCAGCGGCTTGCCGACCTGGTCGCCGAAAGTCCGGTTCACGAGGGTCCGGTAGCGTTGCGACCCCGGTTCGGTGGAAATGAAGCTCACGATCGGCAGTCCCGCATTGGCCAGCGCCGCGCCGCTCGCGCCCGCCACACTGGCCGGTGCGCGCGGCGCGCTCGCCAGCGCCATGAGCCGCTGCTGCAGGTTCCGCGCGGCCACCTCGCCGGCGTCGATGGCGGTGCCGACGGAGCGGAAGTCATAGGAGGACCGATCGCCGAGCGCGGGTTGGATCAGCACGTCCTGCGGCGTCAGCGTGGAGCGCTGGCGGTCGACGTCGCGGCGCACCAGGATCGCCAGCGCCTGGTTCGAGACGCTGGTCAGCGAATTGAGCCGGCTGCGCGGCTGCAGCGGATAGCCAGCATCGACCACGATCAGCACGTCGACGTTCATGGCTCGCGCCACGTCGATCGGCAGGTTCTCGACCAGCCCGCCGTCGACCAGCAGGCGCCCGTCGCGCTCGACCGGCGCGAACACTCCGGGCGCCGACATGCTGGCACGCAGGGCCGTGGCCAGGTCGCCCGAGTCCATGACCACCGGCGTGCCAATCTCGAGGTCCGTGGCGACCGCGCGGAACGGGATCCTGAGCTGGTCGAATTGCGTGACGCGCGCGACCGGGAGCGTCGCCTTGCGCAGCAGCTGCGTGAGCTTCTGCTCCTGCAGCAGGCCCGTGGGAATGCGCAGCTCGCGGCCCTGGATGCCGAGCGGCAGGTCGACGAGGAACTCGCGGTCTTCTTCCTTGCGCCGGAAGTTGAGATCCTTGCGTGGCGGGCGGTCGCGGAACGCGTCCTGCCACTCGGGGGACTGGAGCAGCGCCTCGATGTCCTTCGCCGACATGCCGCTGGCGTAGAGGCCGCCGACCACGGCGCCCATGCTGGTGCCGGCGATCGCATCGACGTGCAGCTGCAGCTCGTCGAGCAGCTTCAGCACGCCGACGTGCGCCATGCCGCGCGCGCCGCCGCCCGAGAGCACGAGGCCGATGCGTATTGGCTTGCCGGGATCGGCGCCGGCCGCGCCGCCGGGGGCCGGCTCGGCCCGGACCGCGCCCGCCAGCAACAGTCCACCGAGCAAGAAGGCCGTCAGACGCATGGCGGAAAATCTTACCATGTGCGTGCACCGCTTCCGCTGGCAGCCCGCCAGCGCTTATGCTTCCGCGCGCGCCATGAGCCCCCTATTCATCCTCGTACTCGTCGTCCAGGTGCTGCTGATCGTGCACTGCATCCGTACCGGCCGGAACAGCCTCTGGATCTGGGTGCTGGCGCTGCTCTCGCTGCCGGGCGCGATCGCCTACCTCGCGGTCGAGGTCATCCCCGACCTGCTGCGCTCGCGCGCCACGCGCGGCGCGCTGCGTGGCGTGCGGCGCGCGCTCGACCCCGAGCAGCAGTTGCGCGCCTATGCGGCGGCCGCGCAGCGCAGCGGCGATGTCGCGAGCCGGCAGCGCTACGCCCAGGAATTGCTGCGCCAGGGCCAGGCCACGCGCGCCGCCGAGGTCTACCAGCAGGCCCTTGGCGGGCTGTACGAGCACGACCCGAACCTGATGCTCGGGCTGGCACAGGCGCAATTTGCCGCCGGCCGCGCCGCCGAGGCCCGCGCCACCCTCGATGAGCTGATCGCCCGCAACCCGGACTTCAAGTCGCCCGAGGGTCACCTGCTCTACGCCCGCGCGCTCGAGGGCGAAGGCAACCTGGGCAAGGCGCTCGAGGAATACGCCGCCGTGGCCGGCTACTACGCGGGCGCCGAGGCGCCCTTGCGCTACGCGCAACTGCAGCTCCGGCTCGGCCAGCGCGAGGCCGCGCGCCAGACCCTCGACGGGCTGCTGGAGCATGCGCGGGCGGCGCCGCGGCACTACCGCCAGGCCCAGCAGCAGTGGCTGTCAGCCGCGCGCCGCGAGCTCGACGCCTGCTAGCCTCGCGGCCGGCCGGCCAACCGACAACACGCGGCTAGATCACGCGCAGGCGCGGGTTGAAGCGCGGCGGCGGGAATCGCAGCGCCAGGGATTTCAGCGCCGCGTACATGATCTGCGTAACCGCCAGGTCGCGCAGCCACTTGTGGTCGGCCGGCACGACGTACCAGCGCGCGTAATGGGTGTTGCAACGGCCCAGCATGTCGCCGAAGGCCTGGCGGTACGCGGCCCACTGCCGGCGCTTGTCGAGGTCCTTGGCATCGAACTTCCACTGCTTGCGCGGGTCGCGGATGCGGACTTCGAAACGGCGCCGCTGCTCCGCCTTGCTCAGGTGCAGGAAGATCTTGACGACGTGGATGTCGCTCTCGACCAGCATGCGCTCGAATTCGTTGATGTGCCGGTAGCGGGCCTGCCAGACCGGGCGCGGCACCAGGCCGTCGACGCGCGCGATCAGCACGTCCTCGTAGTGCGAACGGTTGAACACCGCAATCTCGCCGCGCGGCGGCGCGTGCGCGTGCACGCGCCACAGGTAATCGTGCGCCAGCTCCTCGGTGCTCGGCGCCTTGAACGCGTGCACGGTGCAGCCCTGCGGATTGAAGGCCGAGAACACGTGGCGGATGGTGCTGTCCTTGCCGCCACCGTCAATCGCCTGCAGCACCACGAGCACCCCGTAGCGGCCGTCAGCGTGCAACTTGTACTGCAGCTCCCCGAGTTCGTCGGCCAGCCGCAGCGTCGCGGCACGCGCCGGTGCCTCACGCCAGCCATGGGTGTGGGCCGCCGCGGCTTCCTTGAGCCGGACATGCCCGCGACCCCGCACCCGCAGCTTGTCCGGCAGATCGATGTGCGGCCTGGCCATGCCGCCCCAGTGTGCCGCAGCCGGGACGTCGCGCGCCACTGTGGTAGCATTTGCGCCCCTTCTTGCAGCACCCCGGAGCACCGTACCGCCCCATGAGCACGCCCACCAGCGCCAAGCCGGTACCGCCGGCCGCCGGCCAGAAGATCACGGTCAGCGGCCAGAAGCTCCAGGTGCCGGACCGGCCGATCGTGCCGTTCATCGAAGGCGACGGCACCGGCCGTGACATCTGGCGCGCCAGCGTGCGCGTGCTCGACGCCGCGGTGGCCAAGGCCTACGGCGGCAAGCGCAAGGTCGAGTGGATGGAGGTCTACGCCGGCGAGAAGAGCTACCAGAGCTTCAACAGCTGGCTGCCGGACGAGACCGTCGCGGCCTGCCGCGAGTACCTAGTGTCGATCAAGGGGCCGCTGACGACGCCGGTCGGCGGCGGCATCCGCTCGCTCAACGTGGCGCTGCGGCAGCTGCTCGACCTGTACGTCTGCCTGCGCCCGGTGCGCTGGTTCAAGGGCGTGCCCTCGCCGGTGCGCGAACCGCAGAAGGTCGACATGGTGATCTTCCGCGAGAACACCGAGGATCTGTACTCGGGCGTCGAGTTCGAGGCCGGCACCGACGACAACCGCAAGTTCATGGCCTACCTGCAGCAGAACTTCCCCAAGCATTACTCCCGCATCCGCTTCCCGGATTCGTCGGGGATCGGCATCAAGAACGTGTCGCGCGAGGGCACCGAGCGGCTGTTCCGCGCCGCCGTCGACTACGCCCTGGCCAACCGCCGCCGCAGCGTGACCATCGTGCACAAGGGCAATATCCTCAAGTACACGGAAGGTTCATTCCGCAGCTGGGCCTACGCGCTCGCCGAGCGCGAGTATGCCGACAAGGTCTACACCTGGCTGCAGTGGGAGCGCACCAAGGCGGCGAGCGGCGAGCCGGCGGCCGCGGCCGAGCAGGCCGCGGCGCTCAAGGGCGGCAGGCTGCTGGTCAAGGACGCCATCGCCGACATCACGCTGCAGCAGGTGCTCACTCGCGCCGATGAGTTCGACGTCGTCGCCACCATGAACCTCAACGGCGACTACCTCTCGGACGCGCTGGCGGCGCAGGTCGGCGGCATCGGCATCGCGCCCGGCGCCAACATCAACTACATCACCGGCCACGCCATTTTCGAGGCCACGCACGGCACCGCGCCCAAGTACGCCGATCTCGACCAGGTGAACCCGGGCTCGGTGATTCTCTCGGGCGAGATGATGCTGCGCTACATGGGCTGGAGCGAGGCCGCGGACGCCATCATCGGCGCCATGGACAGGACCATCGGCCAGAAGGTCGTCACCTATGACTTCGCGCGCCTGATGTCCGGCGCCACCAAGGTCAAGTGCAGCGAGTTCGGGGATGCGTTGATCGGCAATCTTTGAGACAAGAACTATTGGGGGGTCCATGAAGAGTTTCGTCGCTGAGTTCATCGGTACATTCATGCTGGTGCTGTTTGCCTGCGGCACGGCCGTGATCGCCGGCCCGCAGGTCGGCGTGCTCGGCATCGCCCTGGCCTTCGGCCTGGCGCTGGTCGCCGCGGCCTACGGCATCGGCGCCATCTCCGGCTGCCACATCAACCCGGCCGTCAGCCTTGGCATGCTGGTCGCGGCTCGCATCCGGCCACGGCCGGCCTCGCGATCGGGCTGACGCTGACGGTTATCCACCTGCTCGGCATCCGCATCACCGGCACCTCGGTCAACCCGGCGCGCTCGCTCGGTCCGGCACTGGTCGTGGGTGGCAAGGCGCTGTCGCAACTGTGGCTGTTCATCGTCGCACCACTGCTGGGCGGTGCGGCGGCCGGGCTGCTGCAGCGCCTCGGAATTACCCAAGCCGACTAGGCGTCCGCGGCGGGCATGGCGCTCAGCAGGCGCTGAGCGCCTGCTCGAGGTCGGCGAGCAGGTCATCGATGCTCTCGAGCCCGATCGCGAGCCGCACCGTGCCGGCGCCGACGCCCGCAAGGCGCAGCTGCTCGGTGCTGAGGTC
This sequence comes from uncultured Gammaproteobacteria bacterium, assembly GCA_963778855.1. GTDB lineage: Bacteria > Pseudomonadota > Gammaproteobacteria > Steroidobacterales > Steroidobacteraceae > FEN-1191. The sequence continues at coordinate 215,051 of CAVZWC010000007.1, forward strand.
GCGCCCGGCGAGCAGCTGCGGCGGCAGCACCAGCGAGTCGGTGGCGCCGAGGCTCGCGGCCATCGCGAACAGCTGCAGCGCCTCCGCGCAGCGGCGGCCGGCCTCGGCGCCGCCGTGCAGATCGAAGGTCACGATCGCGCCGAAGTCGGTCATCTGCGAGCGCGCCAGCGCGTGGCCGGGATGCGTGGACAGTGCCGGGTAATAGACTCGCGCCACCGCCGGGTGCGTGGCCAGGAATTCGGCGACGCGCTGCGCGTTGCGGCAGTGCTCGCGATAGCGCACCGCGTAGGTCTTGAGCCCGCGCTGGACCAGGAACGCGGCGTGCGGGTCGAGGGCGCCGCCAAGGATGTTGAAGTCCGCCCGCAGCGGTGCGATCTGCTTCGCGTTGCCGATGACCGCCCCGCCCATGACGTCACCGTGGCCGCTGGCGAACTTCGTCAGGCTGTGCACGAAGTAATCGACCTCGAAGTTCCCGTGCTGGTGCGGGCCGGCCAGCGTGTTGTCCAGCACGGTCAGCGCGCCGTGCCGGCGCGCGAGCGAGGTGATCGCCGCGATGTCGGCAATGCGCAGCATCGGGTTGGTAGGACTCTCGAACATCACCAGCCGTGTCGGCGTGGCGGCCAGCACGCGCTCGATGCCGGGCAGGTCCTCGATCGACAGCAAGGTATGCGTGACGCCGAACCGGCCCAGCAGCCGCCTGATCACCAGCCGCGTCGGGCCGTACAGCTCGACGAAGCCGAGAATGTGGTCACCCTGGCGCGCCAGCGACAACAGCGTCTGGGCCACCGCGCCGATACCGGTGGAGCACACCAGCGCGTCCTCGCGGCCCTGCAGCCCGGCCAGCGTCAGCTCGAGCTGGCGGGCGTTCGGGTTACCCGAGCGCAGGTAATTGAAGCCCGGCGCCTCGCCGCGCCAGTTCGCCACGGATTCGTCGACGGTCTCGAACTCGAACTTGACGCTCTGGTAAATCGGCGCGACCACGGCGCGATTGCCGGCCGGCAGCGGCACCTCGGGCGGATGATTGAGGCGGGTAAACTTGTCCATCAGGCCATTGTACCCTTCAGCTGCCCTGCGGCCCGCGACGCGCCCACTCGCCGAGCCGGCGTGCGCCCTCGGCCAGGGTCTCGTCGCGCTTGGCGAAGCACAGTCGCAGCAAGGTCATCGGCGGCGGATCGCGGTAGAAGACGGAGAACGGGATCGTGGCCACGCCGGCCTCGTCGATCAATGCCAACGCCAGCTCGCTGTCCGCGCGGCGCGTAACCGCACCGTAGTCGACGAGCTGGAAGTAGGAACCCGCCGAGCGCAGCACCTGCAGGCCGTTGCCCGCGAGCAGGCCGGCCAGGTGGTCGCGCTTGCGCTGGAAGAATCCGGCCAGGTCGAGGCCGCATTGCGGCTGCTCGCGCAGGTAAGCCGCGATCGCCTGCTGCAGGAAGTTCGGGATGCTGAAGGTGTTGAACTGGTGCACCTTGCGCGATCTCGCGCGTCAGTGGCCGGCGGCGCCACCGCATAGCCGACGCGCAGCCCGGTCGCGTGCAGCGTCTTGCCGAAGGAGTAGACGGCCACGCTGCGCGCGCGCAGCTCGGGGTGTCCAAGTACGCTCGCGTGGGCGGCGCCGTCGAACACCACGTGCTCGTAGACCTCGTCGGCCAGCACGCTGCAGTCACGCCCGCGCAGGACCGCGGCGAGCTGGTCGAGGTCCTCGGCCAAAGGCAGCTGCAGGCCGGGTTCTGCGGCGAGTTGATGATCACGAGCCGCGTGCGCTCGTTGACCGCCGCACGCACGCGCTCCCAGTCGGGCCGGAATGCCGGCGGCGCGAGCGGCAGGTGCAGGCAGCGCGCCCCGGCCAGGCGCACCGCCGGGTCGTAGGAATCGTAGGCCGGGTCGAAGACGATCACCTCATCGCCCGGCCCGACGAGCGCCTGGATCGCGGAGTAGATCGCCTCGGTGCCGCCGAGCGTGACGGTGATCTCGCTGCTCCGCGTCGACGGTCACGCCGTAGCTGCGCTGCAGCTTGGCCGCGATCTGCTCCAGGAGCGCGGGCACGCCTGGCATCGGCGCGTACTGGTTGTGTCCCGCGCTCATCGCCTGCTGCACCAGCTCGGCCAGCCGCGGGTCGATCGGGTAGTCGGGAAACCCCTGGCCGAGGTTGACCGCGCCGGTCTCGGCCGCGCGGCGCGACATGACCGTGAAGACGGTGGTGCCGACGTCGGGGAGCTTGCTCGCGCTCATCTGCGCCCGGGAGCGATCACTCGTTGGCGAGCTGCATCTCGCGCTGGCGGCGCTTCTCCTGGCGCTGCATCAACAGGGTCGAGCAGACTACGCCGGTGGCGACGATCAGCACCATGATCGTCGCCAGCGCGTTGACGTCCGGGCTCACGCCGAGGCGCACCTTGGAGAAGATCACCATCGGCAGCGTCGTCGAGCCGGGCCCGGCGACGAACTGCGAGATCACGACGTCGTCCCAGGACAGCGTGAAGGCCAGCAGCCAGCCCGAGACGATCGCCGGCATGATCAGCGGCAGCGTGATGCGAAGAACACCTTCGCCGGCCGCGCGCCCAGGTCCATCGCCGCCTCCTCGAGCGAGTCGTCGAAGTTGGCGAGCCGCGACTGCACGATGACGGTCACGTAGGCCATGGAGAAGGTGACGTGCGCGATCGTGATCGTGGTGACGCCGCGCCCGGCCGGCCAGCCGATCAGCTGCTCCATGGCGACGAACAGCAGCAGCATCGACAGCCCGGTGATGACCTCGGGCATGACCAGCGGCGCGGTGGTCATGGCCGCCAGCAGCGTGCGGCCGCGAAAGCGCCCGAAGCGCGCCAGCACCAGCCCGGCCAGCGTGCCGAGCACCACCGCGATGCAGGCGTTCAGGGTCGCGATCCTGATCGACAGCCAGGCCGCGCCCAGGATCTGGTCGTTCTGGAACAGCACGCCGTACCACTTAGGGTCGGCGAGTTCGCCGCATCCCAGACCGTGACCAGCTTCGAGTCGTTGAAGGAGAAGAACGATCATCGAGAGGATCGGCACGTAGAGGAAGGCAAAGCCGAAGGCCAGCATCGTCGGCACGAAGAACTTGCGCCCGCCGATCATTTGTGCGCCGAGCTCCCGGCTCTGGTAGCGCTGGAAGATCATGATCGGCACCACCAGCAGGATCAGCATGGCGATCGCCACGGCGCTCGCCACCGGCCAGTCGCGGTTGGCGAAGAACTCGTCCGACAGCACGCGGCCGATCATCAGCTGGTCGGTGCGGCCGAGCAGCGAGGGGATGACGTATTCGCCGACCGCCGGGATGAACACCAGCAGCGCGCCGGCGACGATGCCCGGCATCGACAGCGGCAGCGTGATGCGCAGGAACGCCTTCCACGGCCGCGAGCCGAGATCGGCGGCGGCCTCGAGCAGCGTGCGGTCGTGCTTCTCGAGGTTGGAGTACAGCGGCAGGATCATGAACGGCAGGTAGGAATAGACGATGCCGATGTAGACGGCGAAGTCGGTCTGCATCATCGTGATCGGCTGGTCGATGACGCCGAGCCACAGCAGCACGTTGTTGATGACGCCGTTGTTCTTGAGCAGCCCGATCCAGGCATAGACGCGCAGCAGGAACGAGGTCCAGAACGGCAGGATGATCAGCATCAGGTAGACGTTGCGCCGCGTCGGCGGCGAGCGCGCGATGCCATAGGCCATCGGGTAGCCGAGCAGCAGGCAGAACAGCGTCGAGACCGCCGCCACCTTGAGCGAATAGAGGTAGGCGCTGACGTAGAGCGCGTCGGTGAACAGGTAGTCGTAGTTGCCGAGGTGCAGCCGCAGCGCCAGCACCTTGTCGTCCACCCAGCTCCACAGCGGCTCGTAGGGCGGAATCGCCAGCACCGACTGCGAGAACGAGATGCCGAACACGATGATGAACGGCACCAGGAAGAACAGCACCAGCCAGATCATCGGCACCGCGGTGACCAGCGGCTTGCCGATCCAGTGGTCGCGGATGTAGGCCGACCAGCGCGCCGGCCGCAGCCGGTGGAACAGCAGCCACAGCGGCTCCCAGCGCGTCGTCAGGCGCGCGCTGCTGCGCCCGTTGCCGGCGAGCGGCGTGCTCGGCGACTGCCGGACGCCGCGCCATCTCAGTTCAGGCCCACCACCGGGCTGGATGCGTCCCAGGTCAGGTACACGGCCTCGTCCCAGGCGAACCGCTCCTCCGGCTTGCGGGTGCGGTTCGCCTGCGTGACGCGCACTTCGCGCCCCGAGTCGAGCTGCACCAGGAACACCGACATGTCGCCCAGGTAGGCGATATCGTGGACCGTGCCGCGCGCCCAGTTGTCGGCGCCCGCGGGGCGCTCGCGGCCGAGCACGATCTTCTCCGGCCGGATCGCCACCCAGCACAGCGCCTGCGGCGGCGCGCTGATGCCGTGGTCGACGTAGACCGGCGCTGCCGAGCTCCGTCGCAGCTCGACGCGCACGTGGTCGGGCTCGTCCTCCGTCAGCTGGCCCTCGAACATGTTCACCGAGCCGATGAAGTCGGCGACGAAGCGCGAGGCCGGGAATTCGTAGATCTCCGCGGCGTGCCGACCTGGACGATCTCGCCGCGGTTCATGACGCCGATGCGCGAGGACAGCGTCATCGCCTCCTCCTGGTCGTGGGTGACGACGACGAAGGTGACGCCGAGCTTCTCCTGGATGTTGATCAGCTCGAACTGCGTGTGCTCGCGCAGCTTCTTGTCGAGCGCGCCCAGCGGCTCGTCGAGCAGCAGCAGCTTCGGCCGCTTGACCAGCGAGCGCGCCAGCGCCACGCGCTGGCGCTGGCCGCCGGAGAGCTGGTGCGGCTTGCGCTTGGCGTAGCTCGCCGAGCTTGACGATGTCGAGGATCTCGGCGACGCGCCGGTCGATCTCGGCGCGCGGCAGCCGCTCCTGCTCCAGGCCGAAGGCGACGTTCCGCTCCACCGTCATGTGCGGGAACAGCGCGTAGGACTGGAACATCATGTTGACCGGCCGCTCGTAGGGCGGGATGCCGGCCATGTCCTGGCCGTCGATGTAGATCGTGCCCGACGGTGGGCTGCTCGAAGCCGGCCAGCATGCGCAGCAGCGTGGTCTTGCCGCAGCCCGAGCCGCCGAGCAGGCAGAAGATCTCGCCCTTGAAGATCTCGCAGCGAGACGTTGTTGACGGCGACGAAGTCGCCGAACTTCTTGGTGACGTTCTCGATGCGGACGTAGGCCTCGGCGTGCGGGTCGCGCCATGGCTCGGGAGCCTTGCTGCGCGCTTCAGCCATGGCGAGCTACTCGCCGGTACTTGAAGCGGGTCCAGATGCGGTTCAGCAGCCGCGTGTAGGGCTGCGAGCGCGGCAGATTGGCGACCAGCGTGCGCGGCAGTCTCCGGCGCCGGAAAGATGCCGCGGTCGTTGCGGACGACCGGATCGATGAGCGGCTAGGCGGCGGCATTGCCGTTGGCGAAGTGCACGGCGCTGGAGTTCTTCGCGGCGACGTCGGGCCGCAGCAGGTAGTCGATGAACAGGTGCGCGTTCTTCGGGTGCGGGGCATCGGCCGGGATCGCCAGCATGTCGAAGAACATCACCGCGCCTTCCTTCGGGATCGAGGTACTTGACCGTGATGCCCTTGCCGGCCTCGCGCGCGCGGTCGCGCGCCTGGCCGACATCCCCGCTCCAGCCGAGCGCCAGGCAGATCTCGCCGTTGGCCAGGTCCTCGATGTATTTCGAGGAATTGATGTAGCGCATGTAGGGGCGGATCGCCATCAGCACCTTCTCGGCGGCCGCGAGGTCCTCGGGCTTCTCGCTGTTGGCCGGGCATGCCCGAGGTAGATGAGCACCGTGTCGACGACTTCCTCGGGCGCATCGAGCATCGTCACGCCGCAGTCCTTGAACTGTCGAGACCACGCTCGGGTCGTAGAACATGCGCGAAGCTGTCCACCGGCGCGTCGGGCATGCGCCGCCTTGATCTTGTCGACGTTGTAGCCGACCCCCGAGGTGCCCCAGAAGTAATTGACTGCGTACTGCATTGCCCGGATCGAGCGGATCGAAGCAGCTTCGCGATCTCGGGATCGACGTTCTTGAGGTTCGGCAGCAGCGACTTGTCGAGCTTCTGGAAGACGCCGGCCTTGATCTGCCGCGCCAGGAAATTGGCCGAAGGCACGACGATGTCGTAGCCGGTCTGCCCGGCCAGCAGCTTGGTCTCGCAGCACCTCGTTGGAGTCGAAGACGTCGTAGTTGCACCTTGATGCCGTACTCCTTCTCGAAGTCTCGGCACCGCGTCGGGCTCGATGTAGTCGGACCAGTTGTAGACGTTGAGGATTTTCTCCTCGGCCTCGCCCGCACCCGGCTTCGCCGCGTGCCCGGCCCCCGTGGCCGCCGCCTCACCGTGCCTGGAGCCGCAGCCGCCGAGCGCCAGGCTGGCGACGGCGAGCAGGGCGTAGCGGGCCAGCTTGGGCGTCATGTTCGGGCTCCAGGGAGCGGTGTGTTCAAGTTTCCCCATGCCGGGCGCAGGCCCGTGGGCGCGGTCAGGCACCGGCCCCTGTTGGTATCAGGTCAATATACCAACGCGGGGCCGGGAGAAACAGCCTCATCGCTAGTGCCCCGTCTTGAAGCGGGTCCAGGTGCGGGTCAGGGCGCGCATGTAGGCCTGGGAGTGCGGCAGGTCGGGCACCAGGTGCTGCATGGTCTCGGGCGGCGGGAAGATGCTGCGGTCGGCACGCACGGCCGGATCGATCAGCGGGTAGGCCGCGACATTGGCTATGGGATAGTGGACGAAGCTCGAATTGCGCGCCGCCACCTCGGGCCGCAGCATGTAGTTGATGAACAGGTGCGCGTTGCGCGGATGCGGCGCATCGGCCGGGATCGCCATCATGTCGAAGAACAGCAGCGCCCCTTGCTTCGGGATGTGGTACTTGACGACGACGCCGCGGTTGGCCTCCCGGGCGCGCGCGGCGGAGTTGAGCACGTCGCCGCTCCAGCCGAGCGCCAGGCAGATCTCGCCGTTGGCGAGGTCCTCGACGTATTGCTCGGCCTGGACGTAACGGATGTTGGGGCGGATCGCCAGCAGCACCTTCTCGGCCGCCGCGAGGTCCTCGGGCTGCTCGCTGTGCGGGTCGCGCCCCAGGTAGATCAGCACGGTGCTGACGACCTCGGCCGGCTCGTCGACGATGATCACGCCGCAGGACTTGAAGTGGCTGACCACGGCCGGATCGTAGAACATGGCCAGGCTGTCGACCGGCGCGTCGGGCATGGCTGCCTTGACCTTGTCGACGTTGTAGCCCACGCCAGATGTGCCCCAGAAATAATTCACCGAATGCTCGAGCCCCGGGTCGAAGGGGTCCATGCGCCGCGCGAGCTCGGGATCGACGTTCTTCAGGTTCGGCAGCAGCGATTTGTCGAGCTTCTGGAACACGCCAGCCTTGATCTGCTGCGACATGAACGTGGCCGAGGGCACGACGATGTCATAGCCGGTGTTGCCGGTCAGCAGCTTGGTCTGCAGCACCGTGTTGGCATCGAACATGTCGTAGTGGACCTTGATGCCGTACTCACGCTCGAAGTTCGGCACGATGTCCGGAGCGATGTAGTCCGCCCAGTTGTAGATGTTGAGCACGGCCTCGTCGTCGCCACCCGCGGCGCCGCGCGGCGCGGCGGCAGCCGGCGCGCTGCCGCGGTGCTGGCCGCAGGCCGCCAGGGCCAGCAAGGCCATGGCCCAGGGCGCGCACCGACGCAACGGGCCTGTCATTGCCGTCAGACGTTGAGCAGCAGGTGCTCGCGCTCCCAGGAGCTGATGACCTGCAGGAACACCTCGTGCTCAGCCTGCTTGACGATGGTGTAGGCCGCGACGAACGGCAGCCCGAGCAGGTCCATGAGCGGTTGGCAGTCCTTGAGGCGCTTGAGCGACTCATCGAGCGAGCGCGGCAGATCCCAGGGCAGGTCCTGCGCGCTGCCGGTGATCGGCTCGCTCGGCTTGAGGTTCTGCACCATGCCAAGGTAGCCGCAGGCCAGCGAGGCGGCGATCGCGATGTAGGGGTTCGCGTCCGCGCCGCCGAGGCGGTTTTCTACGCGGCGGGCGGCCGGATCGGACACCGGCACACGCAGCCCCGCGGTGCGGTTGTCGTAGCCCCACTGCACGTTGACCGGCGCCAGCTGGTAGCGGGCGATGCGGCGGTACGAGTTCACGTTGGGCGCGAACAGGCTCATCGCCGAGGGCAGGTAGCGCTGCAGCCCGGCGATGTGCGCGAAGAACAGCGGCGAGGCGGTGCCGTCCGGATTGCTGAAGATGTTGCTGCCGGTCTTCTTGTCGATGATGCTCTGGTGAATGTGCATGGCGCTGCCCGGTTCCTTGGCGTGCGGCTTGGCCATGAAGGTCGCGTACATCTTGTGCCGCAGCGCCGCCTCGCGCGCCGTGCGCTTGAACAGGAAGGCCTGGTCGGCGAGGTTCTGGGGGTCGCCGTGCAGCAGGTTGATCTCCATCTGCGCCGGGCCGTCCTCGTGGATAAGCGTGTCGATCTCGATGTCCTGGGCCTCGCAGAACGCGTACATGTCGTCGAACAGCGGGTCGAATTCGTTGACCGCGGCGATGCTGTAGGACTGGCGGCCCGGCTCGGCGCGCCCGGAGCGCCCGACCGGCGGCTTGAGCTGGTAGTCGGCGTCGATGTTGGGCTCGACCAGGTAGAACTCGAGCTCGGGCGCCACGACGGCCTCCCAGCCGCGCGCGGCGTAGAGCTCCATGACGTGCTGCAGCAGCTGGCGCGGCGCCATCGTCACGCGGCGGCCGTCGGAATAGAAGCAGTCGTGGATCACCTGCGCGGTCGGCTCGGCCGCCCAGGGCACCACGCGCACTGTCTTCGGGTCGGCCTTGAGCACGATGTCGATCTCCTCGGGGCTCATGGCCGAGGAGGTGTCGCTCGGGTAATCGCCGGTCACGGTCTGCAGGAAGATGCTCTCGGGCAGGCGCATGCCCGCGTCCTCGGCGAATTTCTCCGCCGGCATGAGCTTGCCGCGGGCGATGCCCGCCATGTCGGGGATGATCGCCTCGACCTCGGAGATGCCGTGCTCGCGGAAGAATTGCTGGATTTCATTCGACATAAGTCACCTGAGGGTCTACATCCGGGCACGGCAGGCCGCGCCGAATTCGGCGAACAGCGCCGTGGAAAACTTGTTCTCGAGCACGCGCCACTCCGGGTGCCACTGCACCGCGAGCGCGAAGTTGCTGGCCGCGGTGACGCGAAAGGCCTCGACGAGCCCGTCGTCGGCGCGCGCCTCGACCGTCAGTCCCGCGCCCAGCTCGCGCACGCCCTGCGAATGCAGTGAATTGACGCGGATGCGTTCCGCGCCGCCGGCCAGCCGGCGCAGCATCCCGTCCGGCGCGAGCGCGACTTCGTGCGCGTCGGCGTACTGACGCTCGAAGGGTTGGGTCGCGTCCTCACGATGGTCCCGGTGCCCCGGCACCTCCTGCAACCGCTGCCAGAGCGTGCCGCCGAAGGCGACATTCATCTCCTGGAAGCCGCGGCAGATGCCGAACACGGGCACGTCCGCGGCCACGGCGCGCGGGATCAACGGCAGGTTGGTGGCATCGCGGTGCGGATCGTGCAGCGTGCCCTCGACGCTCGGCTCGCCCTCGTAATGGTGCGGCTCGACGTTCGAGGGACTGCCCGTGAAGAGCAGGCCATGGACGGAGTCGAGCAGCCCCTCGTAGTTGAGCTCGCGGCCCAGCGCCGGGATGATCACCGGAATCGCGCCGGCGGCGTCGAGCGCCGCCACGACGTACTTCTCCCCGACGAGATGGTAGGCCTGGGGCCCGATCAGGCGTCGGTCAGCGGGGATGCCGATCAGTGGTCGTCGGGCGGGCATGACAGGGCTCCGGCGCACCAGCACGGGAAACCGACCGGCGTGCCACAAAAGGGCTCGTTAATCAGATCATTAGACCATAGCCGGCCCCATCCGGTCCCCTGCGGGGGGGGCGTTTCGAATGCTAAGTTGATCTTAAGTTAAATTCTATCTATTTGTTTTTTATAGAGAACATCAGTTTTCAGAAAAATCGCGGCGGTGCGCCGACTGCGAGCCCGGCGCCGCCTTAAGTCAATTCGCCTCCTAGGCGTAGAAATCGAACTCGCGGTTGAACACCTCCTCGATGAGCTCCCCATATTCCCCGCGCTTGACCTGCTCGTAGAGCCGCAGGTAGCGCTCGGGGATGTGCTGCGCGACGAGCTTCGAATGCACGAGCCGCTCGAGCGCGACGATGAGGTCGCCCGGAAAGTCCGAATCGTCCGTGTCGATCGCGCGCCCGTCCACGGGTTCGGTGGACTCGAGCTTGTTGGTGATCCCGTGCAGCATGGAAGCGAGGATCGCCGCCAGGGTCAGGTGCGGGCTGGCGTCCGCGCCGGCCACGCGGTGCTCGATGCGCCGCGCCTCCGCGTCCCCCACCGGGACCCGGAAGGCGACGCTGCGGTTATTGCGCCCCCAATCCCGGCTCGTGGGCACGAAGGGGCCGAGGAAGCGCCGCTGCGAATTGAAATTCGGCGCGTACAGCGCCATCGAGTCGTACATGAGCGCTTGCATGCCGGCGATGCTCTGGCGCAGCAGGGCCTCGCCGTCCCTGGCGCCGAAACGATTGCGGCCCGCCTCGTCGACGAGGCTCACGTGCACGTGCATACCATTGCCGGGCTGCGACATGAACGGCTTGGCCATGAAGGTGGCCTCGAGCCCGAGCGAGCGCGCGACGCCCTTGACGAGGCGCTTGAGCAGCACGGCCTGGTCGGCGGCCAGCATCGGATCCGGCACGTGCCGCAGATTGACCTCGAACTGGCCGACGCCGTACTCGGCCACCGCGCCGCAGACCGGCAGCCCCTGCGCCGCAGCGGCCTCGTCGACGCGATTGAGGAACACGGCCATGTCTTCGACTGCATCGAGCGAAAGATTGCCGGCGCGGCGCGGCGGCGTGCGGCCGGGCAACGCGCCCACGCTGATGCCGCCGTCGCCCGTGCGGCGCGGATCGATCAGGTAGAACTCGAGTTCGCAGGCGACCACCGGATGCAGGCCCGCGGCCTGGCATTGGGCCAGCACACCGGCGAGGATCTGCCGCGGGTCGAACCACAGCTGCTTGCCCGCCGCGACGTCGGTCATCTGGCAGACCACCTGCGCCGTGGGCGTGGCGGTCCAGGGCACGCGCTGCAGCAGGCCACTCAGGGGCCGGGCGACGCCGTCCGGATCGCCGTCGGATTGGCCCATGCCGCCGGCGTTGTGCCCGAGGCCGCGGCAGTCGGCGATCAGCGCGCAGGCCGAATACATGACGCCGTCCTTGTAGAGCTTGGCGCCGTCAGCGGCCGGCAGACGCTTGCCGGTCGTATGGCCGTTGAGATCGATGATGAAGGCATCGATCGACTGGATGTCGGGGTTGGCGGCCTGGAAGGCCGTCCATTCGTTCAGGGTTGCGATTCCGCGCGATGTATGTTCATGCATGATTTACCTTACCTGTTGGAAGCCCTCAGAGCCGGTCCCGGAGGGCGTAGAAGAGCATGGCCGCGACGAGCGTCGGTGAGCGCAGCAGCGGGCCGCCGGGGAAGGGCGGCACCGGCACGCGACCGAGCAGCTCGAAGGCGTCGCGCTCGCCGCACAGCGCGTCGGCGACCGCCTTGCCGGTGAAGGGCGCGAGCACGACGCCCAGGCCCGAGAATCCGCTGGCGTTGACGAGCCCGGGCTCGAGCTCGCGCACCCAGGGCATGCGCGTCGGCGTAATGCCGAGCGTCCCGCCCCAGGCGTATTCGTAACGCACCGCGGCGAGCTGCGGGAACACCTTGAGCAGGTGCGGGCGCACGAAGGCGGCGATGTCGCGCGGGAAGCGGTAGCTGTAGTTCTCGCCCCCGCCGAACAGCAGCCGGTGGTCGGGCGTGATGCGAAAGTAGTTGACGACAAAGCGCGAGTCAGAGACCGCGGCGCCATTGCTGATGACGCGGCGCGCGCCCTCCTCGCCCAGCGGCTCGGTGACGGCGATGAAATTGTTGATCGGCATGACGCGCCGCTCGACCTCCGGCGCCAGGCGCCGCAGGTAACCGTTGCAGGCCAGCACCACGCGGCCGGCGCTGAGCTCGCCGTGCGTGGTCTCGACCTGCCAGCGGCCGGCCAGCGGCCGCAGGCGCGTGACCTCAACGCCTTCGTGCAGCCGCGCGCCGTGGCTGGCCGCGGCGCGGGCGATGCCGAGCGCGAAGTTGAGCGCGTGCAGGTGGCCGGCGCGCTCGTCGAAGCTGCCGCTGTGGTAGTCGGGCGAGCCGACCATGTCCGCGACTTCCTCGCGATCGACGAAGCGAATGTGCTGGTAGTCGTAGGTGTTGCGCAGGTGCTCGACGTGGCGCCGCGAGTCGGCCGTGTAGCGCGCGCGGTGGTCGGCGTGCAGGTGCCCGAGCCGCAGGTCGCAATCGATCGCGTAGGTAGAGATCAGCCAGTCGAGGTGCGTGCGCGCGCCGAGCGCGAAGTCCCACAGGCGGCGCGCGTCCGCCAGTCCGACGCGCGATTCGAGCCATTGCTGGTCGCGCCGCATGCCGACGTGGGCCTGGCCGCCGTTGCGGCCGGAAGCGCCCCAGCCCAGGCGCGATTGCTCGAGCAGCACGACCTCGACCCCGCGCCGTGCCAGGTGCAGCGCCGTCGACAGGCCGGCGTAGCCGCCGCCGACGACGCAGGCGTCGGCGCGCGCCGGGCCCGCGAACGGCTCGGTCGCCACCTGCTCGCGCACGGTGGCGGCGTAATACGAGGGTGCGTGCGCGGCGCTCGGCGTCAGTGCGGTGAGCGAGCCGCGCAGCATCTCATGCCCGCGGCCGTGAGCCGAGAAGTTCGTCGACGGCGCGGCGCCCCTGGTCGATGGCGACGTCGGTGTAGGCGCCGCCACCGGAATCCGAGTTGGCGATCGCCACGCGGCCGAAGCGCGCGCGCCCGACCACGTGCGGCTGCTGCGCCTCGGGCAGCTCAGGCTCCCACAGCGAGTTGTGTTCGGGCGCGTAGCCGTGCGGCCAGCGATTGACCGTGATCGCGGTGATGTCCTGCGCAGGGTCGAATCCCCCGGCGCCCAATATGCGGCCGAGCTGGTCGCGGATGTTGCGCTCGAAATCCTCGAAGGAAGTGGCCAGCAACTCGGCGCGCCCGGCGCGGTTCTGCTCGTGCTCGGGCAGCCCCGGCTTGCAGGGCGTGCGCTGCATCCACACCAGCGTCGGATCGTCGGGCGAGCGCGTGCTGTGGTAGTCGCCGAAATCGAGCATCGCGTTGAGCGTGAGCGAGCTGTGGTAGCCGCCGGGCGCGTGGACGCGCCGCACGCCGAGCTTGGCGAAGGCGTGCGTGTTGCGCACCGCCACGCTGGTGTAGACGAGCGGCGTCTTGACAAGCGCGTGCAGGGCCTGGCGCTGCGCCTCGGGCAGCTCCGGCACCAGGTAAGGGATCATCATGTTGTAGCCGGCCAGCACGCAGTCGCGAGCGCGCACGGTCAGCGCACGGCCGTCACGGACGTAGGTCACACGCGCGCCACGCGCCTCGCCCGGCGCGCCGTCATTGCGCACGCGCACCACCGTGCTGCTGAGCCGCAGCCGCACCGGCTCGCCGGGCCGGTCGAGCCTTGCGTAGTCCACACGCGCGGTGACCAGGTCCTGGATCGTCGTGCCCGGAACGGCGGCGGGAACCAGGTTCCTGACCAGCCCACGCGCGATCGTCGCGTTGCCGTCCGGGAAGTGCAGGCGGACGGAGCCGCCAGTATCGATGTAACCGGCGGGTGTGAATCCCATACCAGGGATCGAATGCGGCTCGAGCTTGAGCCCATCGAAACCGGACTGCCCCACGCCCCAGCAGTCGAGCGCGGACACGGCGTCGATGCCGACGCCCCAGAGCCCGTGCGTCTGCGCCTGGTACATCGCCAGCACCTGCGGATCGACCTTCACCAGGTCGCGCAGGTAGTCCCGGTAGCTGAGCCTCATGAGCTTGCGCTTCTTCTCGGTCGAGCTGAGCCCGGGCAGGTAGTCGCGCTTGCCGTCCTCGAGGCGCTCGACATCGCGCTTGGCCGCCGCGGACAGCGGCGCGCCGGCGAGGAACTCGCGCCACGGCCGGTGCCGGAAGCCGACCGCGAGGTGATCCGCGCCGAAGGTCTCGCGATCGAAGAAGAAACCGGTCTCGGTCGAGCCGAGGAAGTCGTAGAAGTCGGGATCCTGCTTCGCGAACAGCGGCGCCAGTGCCGCGGCGTCGATGCCGATGGCCTTGAGCACGCCGTCGGCCACCGGGCTGTAGGGTCGCGGGCTGTCGATCAGGAAGGTGCCGCCATTCATGAGCTGCATCCGCCCGCCGAGCTCGAACTCGTTGCGCTTGGCGTGGCCGCCGAAGTCGTCGTGGTTGTCGAGCAGCAGGATGCGCGCCGAGGGCTGCGCGCTGCGGTAGAAGTGCGCCGCGGCCAGGCCGCTCAGCCCTGCGCCAACGACCACGAGGTCGTATTGCTCGTCGAGGTCGACCGGGTCGGGCAAGGGCTTGCCGTCACGCAGCGCGTGCGCGTTCTCGAAAGAGCCGGGATGGCTGCCGCGCAGGCCCGTAAGCCGCGGCGGGTAATAGCCGGGGCGGTCCTGCGCCGCGACCGGCAGCGAGGGCCCGCGCTGGCCGCAGCCTGGCAGCCAGGCCGCCGCCAGCAGTCCTGCGCTTCCCACCGCCACGCCCTGGACGAAGTCGCGGCGCGTGATTGCACGGTCCATGCCGAGTTCGCGGTCGGCCTTGCTGCCCCGCCGGTTGCGTGCCATTGAGCTCTCCTCCCGAATGCTGCCGGCTGCGGGCCGTACCACCCGCCCGGGGCCACGCGCTCACGTGGCCCCTGGAGGCTCAAGTTCAGTGCCGGTACGTCAAGGTCAAACCGAAGGTCCGTGGCCTGAAGGTGTAGTTGCGCTGCACACGATTGAGGTAGGACGGCGGCGCGCCGGCCGGGTTGCCATCGCCCGGATCGATTGTCCAGTCGTAGTTGGTCACCGGATGCGTGTCGGTGACGTTGTCGACGAACAGGGATGCGCCCCACTCGCCCAGCTCCAGGCCGCCGCGCAGCGTCAGGAAGCTGGTCGAGGGCAGCGAGTAATTGCCCTGGTCGTATTGCCCGGAGGCCGGGTCCTGCGACGGGCCATTCCACTTCGGCGCGCCGACGTATTCGTAATCCGCGCGCACGAAGGACTCGTGGTCGAAGGCGTTGAATCGGTACTCGAGGCCCACGGAACCTGTGAACGGCGAACCCGGCTGACCACCCAGGCCGACGATGGCGTCGCCGTTCGAGACGATCGGAGGCAGCGACAGGTCGGGCGACAGCCGCGAATCCTGCGTGTAGCGCGCGTCGGTGTAGCCAGCCGTAAGGTCGAGAGTCAGGCCCGGCGTGATGACCAGATCTGCCTGGAAGTCGAGGCCCTTGGCCGTGGCCTCGCCGAGGTTTGAAATGAAGGAAATCTGGCACACAGGCGGCACGACCGTCTGCTGGATGTTGTGCCACTTGATGTAATAGACGCTGCTCGCCAGCCTGACGCGGTTACTGAAGTTGTTCTTGGATCCGACCTCGTAGCTGTCGACCGAGTCCGAATCGTAGGTCGCCGGCGCACCCGGGATACCGAAGGTCTGGAAATCGCCGGAACACGATGCGTACGGCACCGGGTTATTGCCGCCGCCCGGCCGGAAGCCCTTCGCATACGTCACGTAAAACAGGTTGTTCGGGTCGGCCTGGAACGAGACGCTGACCTTGGGCGTGAACGAATTCTCGGTCTTGCTGCTGCCGAGCGCCGTAGTGAAGTCGTAGAGCTGCGGCCCACCGGTAATCGAGTTAAATTCGAACTTCATGCGCGCGTAGCGCGCACCGACGGTCAGTTTCCACTGCTCCGTGAATCGATAGCTGCCCTCGCCAAACCATGCCAGCTGCTCATCCTTGGCGTGGGTCTTCAGGAAGTAGGAATCGATCGGGTAGGCCGGGTCGTAGCCGAAGCCGTTGCCGTTAGCGTCACAGCAGAAGAAATCGAGCAGGTAATCATTGGGCCCGTAGCCGGGAATGGCATTTCCGGTACCGGTGTAGATCGCCTGCAGCAGGTTGCCGACATTCGGATCGATGATCTGCTCGAGATAGTCCTGTCGGTTACTCGCGTAGAACAGGCCGGTGGTCCAGACCAGCTGCGAATTCGGGTCACTCGACTGCAGGCGGATCTCCTGCGTGAAATTCTGCTGCGTGTTGTCGACCTCACCCTTCGCCCTATAGCCCTCCGCCCCGGGGATCCCGGTCGGGTTGTACAGCGGATTGTTGAGGTGGATCCCCTGGGCATCGATCAGCAGCGGGTCCAAGTAGCCGAATGAGAAAAAATTCTGGTAGAAGCCGAGGTTGTACAGCGTGCCGTCGTAGCCAGTGGTGTTCTCGCGATGGTAGTACGAGGTATTCGAGATGAGCGTCATGCCGGAGAAGTTGCCCTCGATCTTGAGGGCTGGCAGGTAGAGCTTGTCCGGTGAATAAAGCTGGCTCGGGTTGGCGCTGACAAACTTCTTGCTGGACGGATTCGAATACAGCGTCCAGAAGTTCTGCGCGTCGTTCTTCTTCAGGTACTCGTAGTAGACGCTCGGCGACACGGTCCAGTTGTCATTGACGGCCCAGATCGCGGCCAGTCGCGCCATCGTGGTGTCGGTGTAGTTCGTGCGATGGCTGCACCTCCGCCAGCGTGTCGGGATTGATGCGGTCGATCCAGCCGCCGTCCTTGCGGTACCAGACCGACACGCGCGCCCCGAACTTGCCGTCGATCAACGGGCCGCCGACGGCGATGCCCGCCTCGTAGCTCGGATCGCCGTCCTTCGTAATCGCGTATTCGCTACGCCCGTAAATGCTGGTCTGGGTCAGGCTGGGCTTGGCGGTGATGTAGCGCACCGTGCCGCCCATCGAGCCCGCGCCGAATAGCGTGCCCTGCGGGCCGCGCAGCACCTCGACGCGCTCGACGTCGAAGGCCTTGGGCAGCGCCTCGTCCGGATTGAAGGCCAGCGCCCGCATCTGGATCGGCGTGTCATCGATGTAGATGCCGGTGGTGCCGGCGCCGCCGCTCGAGGCAATGCCGCGTATGGCGATGTTGTTGGTGCCGGAATTATCGACGTTGATGCCCGGCGTGAACTTGGCTAGGGACTGGATGTCCTTGACACCACGATCGTCGAGCGCTTTCTGGGTCAGCGCCGTGACGCTCACGGCGATCTTGCTCATCGATTCCTCGCGGCGGGTCGCCGTCACCACGATCTCTTCGAGCCCCGTGCCGGCCGCCGCGGCGGACGCGGCAGTGGTAGGCGGCGTCTGCGCCAGCCCGGTGACCGGTGCCAGCATCCACGGCCCTGCCAGCAATGCCGCCAACATCACCCTGAAAGCCACGATCCCGCTTGCACCCGACGGCGTCCCGACTGCTCGCATGATGGTCTCCCCTGGCCAGCCTTGCTGCTGCACCGCCTCGCCTCAAATCGTCCGGGCGGTTCACGCCACCTTACCGCTGTCGCGGACTTTAGGCAATTTGGCCGGGAAGGCCGCGGAACGGGTGGCGCCATCGCAACAGAACCCCGCGGACGCGGTGCACAGATTGGCCGGCTCGCCATTGCCGTGGAGGCTGGAGCGGCCTATACGCTATATATGGACCCGATCGACACCGGAGGCCGCCATGATCCGAGCCAGCCTGATCGTACTGACCGTATTCTGCTTGTCCGGGTGCGGACTGGCCGAGACCGCCGCTACGGGCGCAACGGGCGCCGCGGCGGAGGCCGAACAGGCCCGCCAGGCGCAGCAGACTGAAAAGAAGGTGCAGGACCAGGTGCAGGCCGCCGGGCAGCAGGATGCCGACCGCCGGCACGCGGCGGAGTCGAACGACGCCAACTAGGTCCGAGCGCGCAGTTCGCAGGCGCGGTGGATGCGCGGATTGCGCTTGAAGTCGAAGGGGATCGTCGCCGCGGAGATGTCGGTCACCGGCCAGCGCTCAGCTGCCGCCTCATCGAGCTTGAAGCGCTGCGCGTTGGTCGAGAACAGCAGCAGACCGCCGGGCGCCAGCAGCCGCATGCACTCGCCGAGCAGCTCCAGGTGATCGCGCTGCGTGTCGAGCACGCCGCTCATGCGCTTTGAGTTCGAGAAGGTCGGCGGATCGAGGAAGATGAGATCCCAGCTCGCCGCCGGGGCGGCACGCCAGCCAGTCGCGGCAGTCGGCGCGCAGCAGTTCGTGCTGGCCCTTGCGGGAGCGCATTGAGGCGGAAGTTCCGCGCCGCCCAGTCGAGGTAGGTAGTTCGACAGGTCGACGCTGAGACTGCTGGCGCGCGCCGCCCGCCGCGGCGTACACGGTGGCGGTGGCGGTGTAGCAGAACAGGTTCAGGAAGCGCCGCCCGCGCGCGGCGGCGCGCAGGCGATCGCGCGTCAGCCGGTGATCGAGGAACAGGCCCGTGTCGAGGTAGTCCTCAAAGTTGACGAGGAACCTGAGCCCGCCCTCCTCCACCGTGAGATAGCGTTCCGGCTGCTCCAGCCGCGCGTATTGCGCCGTGCCCCGCTGGCGCCGGCGCACGCGCAGGTGGATGTGTCCGCGGATCGACCCCGGTGGCGGCGGGCAGCGCCGCCAGCGCCTCGGCGCGCCGCCGCGCAGCCGCCCCCGGCTCGACCGAATCGGGCGCCGCGTACTCCTGCACGTAGAGATGCACTACGCCGCTGTCCGCCTCGACGTAACGATCGACCGCGCAGCGCGTACTCGGGCATGTCGGCGTCGTAGAGGCGGAAGTTCGCTGACCTGCTGCTGGCGCGCCGACTTGCCGAGCAGGCGCAGGTTCTTGGCGATGCGATTGCCGAACATCTGCGCGCCCGGCGCTCGCCGCGAGCGCGGGGTCCGGCGCGCGCCGTTCGCCGCGGCGCGCGGGCAGGCGAGCCCGGATCAGCGAGGTCGATGCGCAGCAGCCGGCAGGCCAGCGCGCCGTTCCACAGCTCGTGCGTGCGGAAGCTGCGCAGCCCGAGCTCGTGCGCGCCCTCCGCGCTCGCGGTCAGCACCGCCGCCTGCCAGCCGCCGAAGTGCTCGCGCAGCACGGCACCGAGCTCGCGGTGCGCGGCTCGCGCGGCTGCTTCGTCGCCCAGCCGCGCGCCATACGGCGGGTTGGTGCAGACGAGGCCGTGGCCGCGCCCTCGGGTCGGGCTTGCGTCACTTCGCCGGCCGCGAAGCGTACCAGGGCCGCCACGCCGGCGCGCTCGGCATTGCCCTGCGCATTGCGCAGCACCGCGGCGTCGCGATCGCTGCCGCGGATCACGTTGGCCACGCTCGCTGCGCGCACTCGCACGAGCCTCATCGACCAGTCGCGACCACAGCGCGGCATCGTGACCGCGCCAGCCGCTGAAGCCCCAGTAGTCGCGCCGCAATCCCGGCGCGATGCTCGGCGGCGATCAACGCCGCCTCGATCGGCAGCGTGCCCGAGCCGCACATCGGATCGAGGAAGGCACCGCCGGCGGACGCGATCGCCGGCCAGCCGGCACGCAGCAACAGCCCGGCCGCGAGGTTCTCGCGCAGCGGCGCTTCGCCACCGCGCAGGCGGTAGCCACGCCGGTGCAGCCCTTCCCCGGCCAGGTCGACGTACAGCAACACCCGCGGGCCGCTGCGCGTGCGCGACGCATGCGCACCGACGGCCGCTGCAGCTCGATGTCGGGTCGCGATCCGCTGGCCTCGCGCAGCTGGTCGCAGATCGCGTCCTTGAGCTTGAGCGCGCCGAACTGGCTGTGCGTGATCGTCGGGTGCTGGCCCGTGAACTCGCAGGCGAGCGTGCCGGCCGGATCGACGTGTGCGCGCCAGTCGAATTCGCGCGCGCCGCGGTAGAAGGCCTCAGTGTCGGGCGCCTGGAACTCGAGCGATCTCGAGCAGCACGCGGCTGGCGACGCGCGAGTGCAGGCAGGCCAGGTAGCCCACGCGCAAGTCGCCCGCAAAGCGCGCGCCGGCGCTGCGTTCACTGAGCTTCGGCGGCGCCGAGCTCGCGCAGCTCGCGCGCCGCCAGGTCGGCCAGGCCGCGCGGCGCCGTGGCCATGAAGCGCAACGGCGAGGCGTTCACGCCAGATCGATCCAGGTGGTCTTCAGCTCGGTGTACTTGTCGAAGGCGTGCAGCGACTTGTCACGGCCGGTGCCGGATTGCTTGAAGCCGCCGAAGGGCACCGTAAGGTCGTCGGCGTCGTAGCAGTTGACGTAGACCAGGCCGGCGCGCAGCGCGCGCGCCGCGCGGTGCGCGGCCGTGATGTCGCGCGTCCAGACGGCCGCGGCCAGCCCGTACACCACGTCGTTGCCGATGCGGATCGCCTCGTCGAGGTCGCGGAAGCGTGATCGTGGCCAGCACCGGCCCGAAGATCTCCTCGCGCGCGATGCGCATCTCCGGGCGCACGCCCGTGAACACGGTCGGCTCGACGTAGCAGCCGCCGCTGTCCTGCCGCACGCGCGTGCCGCCGACCGCGAGCTGCGCGCCCTCGTCCGCGGCCCGCGTCGATGTACTCCATGACGCGGCGCGTCTGCGGCTCGTCGACGAGCGCGCCGAGCCGCGTCGCCGGGTCGAGCGGGTCGCCCGGGGCCATGGACTTCGCGACCGCGACGATCTCCTCCAGCAGCGCGTCGCGGATGCCCTCCTGCACCAGCAGTCGCGAGCCGGCCGAGCACATCTCGCCCTGGTTGAAGAAGATCGCGCCGGCCGCCGCGCGCGCCGCGCGCTTGAGGTCCGGGTAGTCGGCCATGACGATGTTCGGGCTCTTGCCGCCGCACTCGAGCGAGACGCGCTTCAGGTTCGACTGCGCCGGCGTACTGCGCGACCAGCTTGCCGGTTGCGGTCGAGCCCGTGAAGGCGATCGCATCCACGTCCATGTGCAGCGGCCAGCGCCTTGCCGGCGGTGTGGCCGAAGCCCGGCACGACGTTGAACACCCCCGGCGGGATCCCCGCCTCGAGCGCGAGCTCGGCGAGTCGCAGCGCCGACAGCGGCGACTTCTCCGAGGGCTTGAGCACCAGCGAATTGCCGGCGGCCAGCACCGGCCCGATCTTCCAGGCCGCCATGATCATCGGGAAGTTCCACGGCACGATGGCGCCGACCACTCCCACCGGCTCGCGGCGTGATCAGCGCCAGCGCGTCGCGTCGCGGTGGGCGCGATCTCGCCGTAGATCTTGTCGATGGCCTCGCCGTACCAGCGGATGCAGCGCGCCGTGGCCGGCACGTCGACGCGCAAGCGCAGTCGCTGATCGGCTTGCCCATGTCGAGCGTCTCGAGCAGCGCCAGCTCCTCGGTGGCCGCCTCGATGAGCCCGGCAAACTGCTGCAGCACGCGCTTGCGCGCCGCCGGCGACTGCCCCGCCCAGTCGCCGCGCTCGAAGCTCGCGCGCGCCGCCGCCACCGCCGCGTCGATGTCGCGCTCGTCCCCCGCCGCCACGAGCGCGAGCTGGCGGCCGTCGATCGGGCTCAAGGATGGAAAAGTCGCGCCATCGATGGCGCCGACGCGCTTGCCGTCGATCACGGCCTCGCCACGTGGCTTGAGCGCGCTCGCACTCGCATGCCAGTCGATGCCTTCGAACGCGCTCCTATTCATAGATCGCGTAGACCTTGGAGCAGGGCTCGATGACTTCCCAGATGCCGGAGTACCCCTTGTCGATCATGAATGTGTCGCCCGCGCGGTAGGTGCGCTGCCGGCCCGCATCGTCGCTGAGCCGGACGACGCCGCTCAGCAGGTGGCACAGTTCGCGCTCGGTGTAATTGACCCGCCAGGCCCCCACCGTCGATGACCAGCGACCCACGTGAAAGCGGCCTTCGGGGTCGGAAAACGCATTCCAGACCTGCTGGCGCGGATTTCCGGCGACCAGGCGATCGGGGGCCGGGGCGCTGCCTTCGGCAGGCCCTGATGCGGTGACGTCTATGATGTCCAATGCGGCGATACCCCTTGGTTTTAGCCAATACTAAAACATGTACCGGGTCGTTGCCGCTATGTTGAAATATCCGGCTCATGGCCGAGCCGCGCACCAGGACGATCGCTTTCTTCCCCGAGGCCGCCTACGGCCCGGCGCTCAATTCCGTCGGCATTGCACAGGCCGTCGACGCGCTCCGGGATCAAGGCCGTGTTCCTCTCGGACCCCGGTTTCGTCGAGGTCTACCGCGGCTACGGCTTCGAGGCTTATCCGGTCAACCTCTCGGAGCCGATGCCGCCGGAACAGATGGCGCGCTTCTGGGAAGACTTCATCAACGGCCACCTGCCCAATTTCTACAAGACGCCGTACGAGCAGATCGACAACTACGTGCAGGAGTGCTGGGCCGCGATCGTCGACAGCGCGCGCTACGCGCAGCGCGACCTGCCGGGCGTGCTGGCGCAGATCCGTCCCGACCTGATCTGCGTCGACAACGTGATCCTGTTCCCGGCCATCAAGCAGCACGGCGTGCCCTGGGTGCGCATCGTCTCCTGTTCCGAGAACGAAATCGAGGATCCGGCGATCCCGCCGCATCTGTCGGGCTGCGGCGCCGACGACCACGCCTGCCACGCGCGCTTTCGCGCGCGCTTCAACGAGGTCATCGGCCCGTTGCACGAACGCTTCAACGCCTTCCTCGCCGAGCAGGGCGAGAAGCCCTATCCGCTCGGCCAGTTCTTCGAGGCCTCGCCCTACCTGAACCTGCTGCTGTACCCGGAGGCCGTGCGCTTCAAGCGGTCGCGCACGCGTTGCCGCCGGCGCAATTCCAGTACCTCGAGGGCTGCGTGCGCAGCGAGCAGCCCTACGCCGTGCCGCAGTTCCGTTCGCAGGCCGGCTCGCCGCTCGTCTACCTCTCCTTCGGCAGCCTCGGCGCCGGCGACGTGAGGCTGCTCAAGCGGCTGATCGCAGCGCTCGGCAAGATGCCGGTTCGCGCGCTCGTCAACGTCGGCGGCCACAAGGATCAGTACAACGAACTACCCGCCAACGTCATCGTCGACGGCTGGTTTCCGCAGCCCTCGGTCATCCCGCAGGTCGACGTGGTCATCCACCACGGCGGCAACAATTCCTTCACCGAGTGCCTGTACTTCGGCAAGCCGGCGATCGTCATGCCCTTCGCCTGGGACGGCCACGACAACGCCACGCGCGTGCAGGAGACCGGCTACGGCTACAAGCTCAATCGCGCCGACTGGACCGAGGAGGCGCTCGCGGCGCGCGTGCACGATTGCCTGAACGATCGCGCGATGCGCGCGCGCCTGGCCGAGACGAGCGCGCGCATGCACGCGCAGGACGGCCCGGCCAAGGCGGCGCGGCTGCTGGCGGGCCTGCTCGGGCAGGATCGCATTCGTGGCTGAACTCGACTCCACGGCCCCGCACCTCGCGGCAGCCTCGACGCGCAGCGACCTCGTTTCCTGGGGCGCGCAGCCGGATTCGATCGCGGGCGCCTCGCAATCGAGCGGGCGCGTGCTGTTCAAGGGCCCGAACAACCAGCCCGAATCAGGATTGTGGGTGTGCACGCCGGGCCGCTGGCGGCTGGCGATCCCGCGCGACGAGCTCTGTTACTTCGTTTCCGGCCGCGCCGATTACCTGAGCGACGGTGCAGAGCGCGTCGCGATCGGCGCGCGCACGCTGGTGATGTTCCCGGCCGGCTGGCGCGGCGAGTGCACGGTGCACGAGACCATGCGCAACACCTACATGCTGACGGCCGAGGCCGACGCGCCGCAGCCAACCAGCGCAGCTGCCGCAAGTGCGACCGCTACCCCGCCGCCGCTCGCGGCACCCGTGCTGCGCGATCCGCTGGCGCAGCGTGAACTCGTCGACTGGGGCCCGATCCCGACCATGATCGAGGGCACTTCGCACACTTCCGGCAAGCTGCTCCACAAAGGCCCCGGCGGGCGTAGCGAGTGCGGCATCTGGCGCTGCACGCCAGGCCGCTGGAACTGCCACGTGACACGCGACGAGTTCTGCCATTTCCTCTCCGGCCGCAGCACCTACGTTCACGAAGGCGGCGAGGTCATCGAGATCGCTCCCGACACCGTGGCCTTCTTTCCGCAGGATTGGCGCGGCGTGTGCACCGTGCACGAGACCGTGACCAAGGTGTACATGATCCGCTGAGTGCGCGGTAGCGTGCGCGTGCCGGGTTTCGCTCCGCATGAAGAAATTGCTGATCGTTTATCATTCCCGGACCGGCGGCACCGAGCAGATGGTGCACGCTGCCGTCGCCGGCGCGGCGGCTGCCGGAAACGTCGCGACCGAGATCCTGGCGGCGCCGCAGGCCGGCCCCGAAGCGGTGCTGGGCGCCGACGGCTACCTGTTCGCCTGCCCGGAGAACCTCGCCGCCATGGCGGGGCTCATGAAGGATTTTTTCGACCGCTGCTACTACCCCGTGCTCGAGCGGCTCAACGGCCGGCCGTACGCACAGATGATCTGTGCCGGCAGCGACGGCAGCAACGCGGCCCAGCAGCTCGCGCGCATCGCGACCGGCTGGCGCCTGCGCGAGATCTCCCCGCCGCTGGTGGTCTGCACGCACGCGCAGACTCCGGAAGCGATCCTGCGACCGAAGCGGATCGGCGCCGCGGATCTCGCGCGCTGCCGCGAGCTGGGCACGACCATGGCCGCGGGCCTCGAAATGGGGATATTCTGAGCAGGGGATTAGGCCAGAATCGGTATTACAGGGGGCACCATGACGAGACGGCACGGACGGCAATTGGTCTTGGCTGCACGCGCAGCGCTGGCGATACTCGCCCTGACGAGCCTGCCTGCAAGGCCAGACGCACCGTCAGCGCCGACCCAGCCGCCGGCACCGGCACAGCCGCGAGCATCGGCGCAGCCGCCACCCGAGCGGCCGTTGCACATCTACCTCGAGGTCCGCATTTCACCCGACTCGACCTTCGTCGCCGCGGTCGAGGGCAATTCGCCTCCTGGTGGTTACTACCCCGTGGTGCGCGACCTCGTGATCCGGCGCGTCAATGGCACGCAAGAGACGCACATCCCGCTGCCTTGCGGGCGCGTGCCGCAATGCTGGCCCGGGTCGCTGGCCTGGACGCCGGACAGCAGCCGGCTCAGCTTCACGGTGCGAACGCCGGGCAGCCACAACTATTCGCTCTTCACCGTCGCGCCCGACGGCACGCGCCTGGCCAAGGTCCTCGATTTCACCGGCACCCTCGTCGACCTCAAGTATTCGCATGACGGTAAGCTTGCGATGCTTGCGGTCGAGAACGCGCGCAAGGAAGTCGGAGCGACGGAGGCCGGCGCACCGGTGGCCGGCGATCTCGACGCGGCGCCGCCGGAGCAGCGTATCGCGATCCTCGACGGCGGCAAGCTGCAATGGGCCTCGCCCGCGGAGCTGTTTGTCTATGAATACGACTGGCGACCGGACGGCGGTTTCATCGGCACTGCCGCACCGGGCGATGGCGACAACAACTGGTGGGTCGCGAAGCTCTACTATTTTTCTCAGAATAACGGGCGCGTGATCTATGCGCCCTCCAGCCCGCACCAGCAACTGACGCGGCCGCGTGTTTCGCCGGACGGGCGCACCGTCGCCTTCATTGGCGGGCTCATGAGCGATTTCGGCTCGGTCGGTGGAGACGTCTACACGATCCCGGTGGAGGGCGGCACGGCGCTCAATGTCACACCGGAGATGAAGGCTTCGGCGCTGGGGCTCGACTGGAGCTGCAAGGGGACGCTGCGCGCGCAACTGCTCGTCAGCGACCAGGACCAGATCGTCGACCTGGGCTCGGGCCTCGAGATCGCGAAGACGCCGGTCGTGCTGTGGAGCGGACTGGACACGCTGGACGGCAACGACGCCGGCGGATCCTGGGCCTGCCCCAGCGGCGTGCTGGCGGCCGCCCGCGAGACCTTCACGGCACCGCCCGAGATAATCGTGGGCCCTCCCGGGCGCTGGAGCGCAGTAACGCACGTCAATGACGGGCTCAACGCCCATCTCGAGGCGCGCAGCATCAAGTGGCAGAACGAGGGCTTCGAGGCGCAGGGCTGGCTGCTGCTGCCGGAACATGCGAGCGGCAAGTTGCCGATGGTGACGATCGTGCATGGCGGCCCGGCCGCCGCTGAGCAGCCCTCGTACCGCGGCGTCAGCCTGCAGCAGTCGATGCTGCAGCGAGGATGGGCCGTGTTCCGTCCCAATCCGCGCGGCAGCTTCGGCCAGGGCGAGCGCTTCACGATGGCCAACATGCGTGATTTCGGCTACGGCGACCTGCGCGACATCCTGGCCGGCATCGACGCCGCCGAGCGCGCCGCGCCGATCGATGACGCGCGCCTCGGGCTCGAGGGCGGGAGCTACGGCGGCTTCATGAGCATGTTCGCGATCACGCAGACCAACCGCTTCAAGGCCGCGGTCGCCGCTGCCGGCATCAGCAACTGGCAGAGCTACTACGGGCAGAACGGCATCGACGCATGGATGCTGCCCTACTTCGGCGCCTCCGTGTATGACGACCCGGCCGTGTACGCGCGCTCCTCGGCCGTCAATTTCATCAAGAACGCGCGCACCCCGACCTTCGCCTATGTCGGCGAGCGCGACATCGAGTGCCCGGCACCGCAGACGCAGGAATTCTGGCACGCCATGAAGGCCATGGGCGTGCCGACCGCGATCATGATCTATCCCGGCGAGGGCCACGGCTTGCGCGATCCGTCCAACTCCGAGGACGCGCTGCAGCGCTCGCTCGCCTGGTTCGACAAGTACCTGAAGTGATTAGTCGATGTGTGGCATTGCGCGTGGTCGAAGCTATATGAAGAAGATGTGCATTCTTTCAGTCGTGCTGACCGTCTTTGCGCGCGCTGGCGTAGCCGCCGAATGGGGCTACGTGGCGCCCGTGATCGGCAAGGCCCCGGCCGGCGCGAGTATCAAGGGCACGGTGGAGATCGACACCACCAGCGTCGTGCGCTCAGGGACGCTCGTCAAGGCCTGGTTCCGGCAGAGCTACAAGAAGGACATCGTCAATCCGGTTGCCCCGGCGAAAACGTTGCGCCGGATCAAGCTGCAATACAGCTTCGAGTGCGACCAGCACAAGCGGGCATTGCTGCGAGTCCTTTATGAGGACGCCGCCGGAGAGACGCTGTATTCAACGAGCTTTCCGGAAGTGGAGGCGAAGTTCGAAGACGTCATTCCCGACACGACCGGCGAGGCCTGGTTGCAGTCGGCCTGCAAGATCGCGGCCATGCAGCGCGCGGCCGCGCCCAAGCCCTGAGATCCTGCGCAGCGCAGCAGCCCGGGTCCAGTGCCAACAGCGACCTGGCAGATCTGGATCGACCGCGGTGGCACCTTCACCGACATCGTGGCGCTGCGCCCCGACGGCGCGCTCGTCACGCACAAACTGCTGTCCGAGAACCCCGGCCGCTACGACGACGCCGCGATCGAGGGCATGCGCGTGCTGCTGGGCCTCGGGGCAGGCGCGCCGATCCCGGCCGATCGTGTGGAAGTCGTCAGGATGGGCACGACGGTCGCCACCAACGCGCTGCTCGAGCGCAAGGGTGAGCGCACGCTGCTTGTCACCACGGCGGGCTTCGGCGATTCACTGAAGATCGGATACCAGAACCGTCCCGCCCTGTTCGCGCTGCACATCGAGCGGCCAGCGCCGCTGTACGAAGACGTGATCGAGGTCCGCGAGCGCATCGGCGCCGACGGCACCATCGTGCAGGGGCTCGACTACGCGGACGCCGAGTCGCGACTGCGCGCCATGCACGCGCGTGGATTTCGCGCTTGCGCCATCGTGCTGATGCACGGCTACCGCTATCCCGAGCACGAAACATCGCTGGCGAAGCTGGCGCGTAGCCTCGACTACAGCCAGGTCTCGGTCTCGCACGAGGTCAGCCCGCTCATGAAGCTGGTCTCGCGCGGCGACACCACCGTCGTTGACGCCTACCTCTCGCCCGTGCTGCGCCGCTACGTCGACCAACTGGCTGCGCGACTGCCAGGCATCCCGCTGCAGTTCATGCAGTCCTCGGGCGGGCTCATCGACGCGCAGCGGCTGCGGGGCAAGGATGCAATCCTGTCGGGGCCCGCCGGCGGCATCGTCGGTGCCGTGCAGTGTTCAGCGGCAGCCGGGTTCGAGCAGATTATCGGCTTCGACATGGGCGGCACCTCCACCGACGTGACGCACTACGCCGGCGAATACGAGCGCGCCTTCGAGACCGAGATCGCCGGAGTCCGGTTGCGCTCGCCGGTGCTGCAGATCCATACGGTCGCGGCCGGCGGCGGCTCGATCTGCCGGCTCGACGGCACGCGCCTGCGCGTCGGGCCCGAGTCCGCGGGCGCCCTGCCCGGTCCGGCCGCGTACCGGCGCGGCGGGCCGCTCACGGTCACCGACTGCAACGTAATGCTCGGGCGCCTGCGGCCGGAGTACTTCCCGAAGATCTTCGGCCCGGGCGGCGACCAGCCACTCGATGCGGAAGGCGTGTCGGCAAGGTTCACGGCGCTCGCGCAAGAGCTCGGCGAAGCCACGCGCAAGACCACCGGCGAGCCCAGTAGCCCAGCCGAGCTCGCGCGCGGCTTCCTCCAGATCGCGGTCGACAACATGGCGAACGCGGTCAAGAAGATTTCGGTGCAGCGTGGCTACGACGTCGGCGCCTACACGCTCACGAGCTTCGGCGGCGCCGGCGGGCAGCATGCCTGCCTCGTGGCCGATGCGCTCGACATGTCGACCGTGTTCGTCCACCCGCTCGCGGGCGTACTGTCGGCCTACGGCATCGGCCAGGCGGACGTGCGCGTGATCCGCCCGCAAGCCGTGGAAGCGCGGCTCGACGTAGCCGGCGTGGAGCGCCTGGCGCTGGACTATGCGCGCCTCGCGGCCGCGGCCGAGCGCGAGCTGCTGGACCAGGGCATTCCCGCAGCGCGCATTCGCCTCGAAGCGCGCATGGCGCTCAAGTACGAGGGTACCGACAGCACGCTCGAACTGCCCTCTGGTACCGCAAGTGCAATGCGCGCCGAATTCGAGCGCCAGTATCGCGCGCGCTTCGGCTTCCTGATGCCTGGCAAATCCCTGGTTGTCGAAACGATCAGCGTCGAGGCAATCGGCGCGGCGCGCCAAGCGGCCGAGGCGGCGCCAGTCTTCAGCGTGCGCCCTGGCACCCTCAGACCGCTGGCGACGCACCCGGTCTACTGCGAAGGCGGCTGGCGCGAGGCGCCCTTCTACGATCGCGATGCCCTGCGCCCGGGCGACCTGATCGACGGGCCGGCCGTGATCCGCGACGCGAATGCGACGACGGTCGTGGAGCCTGGCTGGCGCGCAACGCTGACCCCGCTCGACCACCTGGTACTGCGGCGCGTGACGCCACGCCCGCGGCTTCGCGCGCTCGGCACCGCGGTCGACCCGGTACGGCTCGAGCTCTTCAATAACCTCTACATGGCGATTGCCGAGCAGATGGGCGTGGCGCTGGCGCGGACCGCTTACTCGGTCAACATCAAGGAGCGACTCGATTTCTCCTGCGCGCTGTTCGATGGCAGTGCGCAGCTGGTCGCCAACGCGCCGCACATGCCGGTGCACCTGGGCTCGATGGGCGAATCCGTGGAGGCGGTGGTCGAGCGCCACCGCCAGACGATGCGGCCCGGCGACGTCTACGTGGTCAATGCGCCGTATGCCGGCGGCACCCATCTGCCCGACATCACGACCGTGATGCCGGTCTACAGCGGCGAGAGCTCGTCGCAGCCCGACTTCTTCGTCGCCGCGCGCGGCCATCACGCCGACGTCGGCGGCATCACGCCCGGGTCGATGCCGGCGCGCTCGACGCACATCGACGAGGAAGGCGTGCTGCTCGACAGCGTGCCGCTGGTGCGCGACGGACTGTTCCTGGAGCAGGAACTGCGGACGCTGCTGGGCGGCGGCCCCTGCCCCGCCCGCAACATCGATCAGAACATCGCCGACTTGCGCGCCCAGGTCGCTTCCTGCCAGATGGGCGCCAACGAACTCGGGCGCGCCGTAGCGCAATTTGGCCTCGACGTCGTCACCGCGTACATGGGCCATGTGCAGGCGCAGGCCGAGGAGTTCGTGCGGCGCGCGATCGGCGCGCTCAAGGATGGCGACTTCGAGTACCCCTTCGACGGCGGTGCGCGCATCAAGGTCGCGATCCGCATCGACCCGGTGCGGCGCGAGGCCACGATCGACTTCACCGGCACCAGCCCGCAGCAGCCCGACAACTTCAACGCGCCGCGGGCGGTCGCGCGCGCCGCGGTGCTGTACGTGTTCCGCACGCTGGTACCTGAGGACATCCCTATGAACGCTGGTTGCCTGCGCCCGCTCCGGCTGATCCTGCCCGAGGGCTCGATGGTGAGCCCACGCTATCCCGCGGCCGTGGTCGCCGGCAACGTCGAGACTTCGCAGGTCATCACCGACACGCTCTACGGCGCGCTCGGCGTGCTGGCCGCGAGCCAGGGCACGATGAACAATTTCACCTTTGGCAGCGACGAGCATCAGTACTACGAAACGATCTGCGGCGGCTCGGGAGCGGGAGCCACGTTCGATGGCTGCGACGCCGTGCAGACGCACATGACGAACTCGCGCCTGACCGACCCGGAGGTGCTGGAATGGCGCTTTCCGGTGCGGCTCGAGAGCTTCGGGATCCGCGCCGGCTCCGGCGGAGGCGGCCGCCATCGCGGCGGCAATGGCACCGAGCGCCGGATCCGCTTCCTCGCGCCCATGACCGCGGTGATCCTGGCCAATCATCGCCGCGTCGCGCCCTTCGGCTTGCAGGGCGGCGGGCCCGGTGCCCTCGGCCGCAACTGGGTGGAGCGCGTCGGCGGCGCGCGCGAGGAATTCGGTGCCACCTACGAAGTCGCGCTGCGTCCCGGAGACGTGTTCGTGATCCAGACGCCCGGCGGCGGCGGCTTCGGCCGCGCCGACGACGGCTCCGGCGCCGGTGGCGGGTAGCCCAATGACCAGCATGCGCAGAATCGCGGCGGCGAGCATGGTCGGTACGGCGCTCGAGTACTTCGACTTCGCGGTCTACAACTCGCTGGCCGCCCTGGTCTTCAACCGGATCTTCTTCCCCTCCTTCGATCCGCTCGCGGGCACGATTCTCGCGTTCGCGACCTTCGCCGTCGGTTACCTGGCGCGGCCGTTCGGCGGCATTCTTTTCGGGCGGCTCGGCGACCGCCGCGGACGCCGCTACGTGCTCGTGGCCACGCTCCTGCTCATGGGCGTTACGACCGTGTCGATGGGCCTGCTGCCCACCTACGAGCGCGCGGGCCTCGCGAGCCCGCTGCTGCTGGTGCTGCTGCGCTTCGTGCAGGGCATGGCGCTGGGCGGTGAGTGGGCCGGCGCGGTGCTGCTCGCGCTCGAGCACGGTGCGCCCGATCGTCGCGGCCGCAACGGCGCCTGGGCCCAGGTCGGTCCCGCGCTTGGCACGTTGCTCGCGACCGGCCTAATCGCGCTCATAACCTTCGCGATGCCGCCTGAAGCTTTCCAGGACTGGGGCTGGCGGCTGCCGTTCCTGGCGAGCACGGTGCTGATCGCGTTCGGACTGTGGTTGCGGACGGGCGTCGAGGAAACACCGCTGTTCGAGCAATTGCGCTCGCGGAACATCGTGGCGCGCGCGCCGGTGCGCGAGGTCGTGGCCGGGCACTGGCGAGCGCTGCTGATCGCCGGCGGCGCACGCATCGGCGCCGACGTCCAGTATTCATTGCTGGTCGCCTTCACGCTGAGCTATCTCGCCACCGTGCTGCACCAGCCACGGAGCCTGGCGCTCATCGCCGTGTCGATCGGCTCGGCATTCAGCGCGGCGGCCATTCCGTTGTTCGGTGGGCTCTCGGACGCCCAAGGTCGGCGCCCGGTTACCGCCGCCGGGCTGGCGCTGACGCTCGCCTGGGGCTTCGCCTATTTGCCGCTGCTGGCCAGCCGTGCGCCCGCGTTGATCTGCGCCGCGGTTGCGCTCGGCTTCGTGCTCCACGCCATGATGTACGGTCCGCAGGCCGCGTTCATCGCCGAGCAGTTCCCCACGCGCGTGCGCTACGCGGGCTCTTCGCTCGCGTACACCTTCGTCGGCATAATCGGCGGCGGGCTCGCGCCGATGGCCTTCACCGCGCTGCTGCGCGCTACCGGCTCGACGTTCGCGATATCAATTTACCTCACCGTGGCACTGGCCCTCAGCGCCCTCGCGGTGCTGGCCGCGCGCGAGACGAGCCGCCTGCCACTCGACTAAGGATCGATCCGCAGCACCATCCCGGTGGTGCCCGTCAACGTGCCGGTGCCAATGGCCAGCAGGTAGACCTCGCCGCGCGCATCCTGCACCCAGCCGAGCACGGCGAGTGCAAGCGGATTGCGGTTGGCCGCGACGAGTTCGCGCACCTGGTTGTTCGCGTCGAGCATGAACATGTGGCCGGCGACGCTCGCGCCGATGTCGGCGGAATAATTCTCGAAGTAGTGCGTTCCGCAGTGGGTTTGCGCCAGCGCTGCGCCGGGCAAGGCCGCGAGCGCGAGCCACGCGGTCGAAGTCAATGCATGCGTACTCTATAGAGTGGATTATGTAATGTGTTGTTCTTCTCCTGTCGCGCGCGCCTCAACCGGTCCACCCATGATGATTCGCGCATTGCGCCCATAGGTCCAGTAGGCCGCCGCCCAGTCAATCAGCACGACGAGGCGGTTGCGGAAGCCGATCAGGAAGTAGACGTGTGCGCCCAGCCAGAACCACCAGGCGAGCAAGCCCGAGAATCTCAGCCGACCAAGGTCGACGACCGCCGCGCGACGGCCGATGGTCGCGAGCGACCCGTGGTGGTGATAGCGAAACGGAGGCGCCGGCTGGCCGCTGAGGCGCGCTCGCAGCGTGCGCGCAACGTGCCGGCCCATCTGCTTCGCCGCCGGCGCGATGCCCGGCACGGGCACCCCGCCCGCCTTGACGCTCGCCAGGTCGCCGACGACGAACACCTCGCCGTGGCCGGGAATGCTGAGGTCTGGTTCGACCGGCACGCGGCCGGCGCGGTCGACGGGGCAACCGAGCAGACGCCCGAGCGGCGAGGCAGCCACGCCCGCCGCCCACACGACGGTGCGCGCGGCCACGCGCTCATCGCCGATGACGACACCCGCAGTGTCGACTGCCGTGATGGCCCGTCCGAGGTTCACGCTGACACCGAGCCTTTCGAGCTGGCGATGCGCGGCGGCCGACAGTGATTTCGGGAACGCCGGCAGCACGCGCGCTCCGGCCTCGACCAGCAGTACGCGCGCGCTCGTCGGATCGATGCGCCGGAACTCACGGCGCAGGGTGTGACGTGCAATCTCCGCCAGCGTGCCCGCGAGCTCGACGCCGGTGGGACCGGCACCGACGATCACGAAGTTAAGCCAAGCGCGGCGTTCGCCCTCATCCGTCGCGGCCTCGGCACGCTCGAATGCGCTCAGCACGCGGCTTCGGATCGCGAGTGCGTCTTCGAGCGTCTTCAGACCCGGAGCGTCGGCGGCCCACTGATCGCGACCGAAATAGGCGTGCGCAGCGCCCGCAGCGACCACAAGATAGTCGTAGCCATGGGCGACGCCGTCGACCACGGCCATCCTGGTGTCGACGTCGATCTCGCTGACCACGCCCATGAGCACGGTGACGTTCGCCTGCCGGCGCAGGATGTGGCGGAGTGGAGCCGCAATCGATGGCGCCGCGAGGCCGGCGGTCGCGACCTGGTACAGCAGCGGCTGGAACAGGTGATGGTTGCTGCGGTCGACCAGCAGTACGTCGGCCTTAGCGCTGCGCAGACCACGCACCGCCCACAGCCCAGCGAAGCCGCCGCCGATCACGATGATCCGCAGCCGCCGACCCGTCGGGTTCGGAATCACTCTGGGCGCAGTTCCCACAACTGCACCTCGAAGGGCTTCAGCTCAAGCGACACCGCAGTGTCGGCTGACCAATGCCGCGGCTCGCCGCCGGAACGCGGCGTGGTGCGCGGCGTGGTGACACGCCAGCGGCGGGCCGCGCCGCGCGGCAGCTCGAGGGTCGCAGCCAGATCGAGTTGCAGCGCCTGTTTCACCGCGGCCGGGTTTCGCAGCGCAATCACCGCGCGCTGCGCCGACCACGAGGCCCAACCATAGACCTCGGCGCGCGCCGGGTCGCCGCCGATCCAGTGGCTGTCGCGCAGCGTGTCGGCTCGATCGCGCGCCCAGCGCGCGGCCGCGGCCAGCTGATCCCAGTTCACCGGCGTCAGCAGATCCGGCGAGATGTACAGCTCCTGCAACCCCGTGCCGCTTGCGAAATATGACCAGGCCTCATCCGCGAAATCGTTGCCCGGATCGGTGGACAACCCCTGCGCATGACGCGCGTAGATGATCCCGTGCAGCATCACGGAGTTCAGCGGAAACAGGAAACCGCGGCGCACGATGCCGCCGTAGGCGTCGGCGTCGCGATAGGTCATCCAGCGTTGCCGGTTGCTGCCGGCGCCGAGGAAGCCGTGGTCTTCGCCGCCGCGCCAGATCGAGTCCGCCGTGCGCAGCCAGAACGGCGAGGGCCAGGTACCGGTGGTGAGGTTGATGAACAGGTCGGGCTGTGCCCGGCGCAGGTCGTCGATCAGGGCGATCGCGGCGGCGAAGTCGCTGTCGAATTCACTCCCCGGCGTGACCTTGTTGGCGCTGCCAGTGCCGTCGAGCTTGAAGTGGTTGATGCCATAGTTGCGCAGCAGCTCGAGCGCCGTGCGGTGGAACAATGTGTAGTACTTCGGTCCCGACAGCGCCAGCCCCTGGTCATCGACTTCGTAACCAGTGTTGCGCGCCGCCTGCAGCCGCGCCTTGCGCGGCGGCCCGTAGCCGCCCCAGGGCGAGAGCCAGATACCGGGGGCGGCGCCGTAGCGCGCGGCGGCTTCCCGTAGCGGCGCGAAGCCATGCGGGAACGCGTCGCTGAACTGCCACAGCCGGCTGGTATCGTCCCAGCCGTCGTCGAACAGGAAGGAGTCCATGCGCACGCCACGCGCGCGCACCAGTTGTTGGCCGTAGGCTTCGATCACGTGCAGAGCATCGTCCTGCGTGTAGGGCGTGAAGTAGCCGATGTCGTACCAGGAGTTGTAATGCAGGAAGGTACGAAACGGATGTACGCGCTCGCGCTCCAGGTAGTCCATGAAGGCGCGCCGCAGCTGCCCTCGCGGCGCGACGCCAATCACCGAGGAATAGGCGACGCCCGTATCGGCGCGCAGCGGCAGCACGCGCCTGAGTTCCATGCGGGCACGGCCGGAGAGCACGCTGGCCACCGCCATCGGATGCTCGAAGCCGTAGAACCCGTCCATGGTCACGATCGGCGAGCCGTCGACCGTGCCGGCCACGGTGGCGCCGTCCAGGTCGAGATCGACCATGGTGACTGCAGCCAGGTCGAGCTCGCGCGTCGCGGCCAGGCGCACCTCCTGGCGCACGTAGAGGCCCGAATCGCGCAACTCGAGTCGCCAGTCCACGCTGAGCCCGCTCGTCGCGTCCCGCAGCAGCGCGTGCAATGACTGGCCGGCGTACCGGGCGGCGGCGCGCGCCGCGCCCGCATTCGCCGCCAGCGGCGCGCAATGGACCTCGCCCTCGAGTTGCATATCACTGGCGCGAATGGACCGGCCATCGCGCAGTTGCAGCGAGAACAGCTCACCTCCCGGCGCTTGGTGCGTTGATGCCAGGCGATTGTCGAACTGACGCCAATGCAACTGACCGCCCGCGTCGCTGAGCTCGATGCCGAGCGCGTCATTTTCGAGCGCTGCCCACACCGGACCGACCGTGCACCGGGCTGGGCCTGCAGTAATGCGCAAATCGTCCTGGTGCGCGGACCCCGGAGTGGCGCGAAGCAGCAGCGGGAGACAGGCGGTGATCACCGTCGCCCGGTGCCAGATTGCAGTGACCGATGAAGAGGCAGTCACTTTCGCGCGATCAATCATGAAGATACGGCCGAAGGCAGTATTCGGTCCTGGTTTACGCATGTCGCCTTCAACAATGGCAGAACCGGGGCACCGCCCGACGAACCGGGGTCCGACGGGCGGCTAGGAGTGGCTGCGGCTGGAATCAGGTACCAACATTTTCGATTCGTGTTCCACAGCGCACATTCCGGTACCCGATCTGTAACAGCGCGCATCGTACTACCCAGAACCCTTCATCGCGACGAAAATTGCCGGAGCACGTCGGCGTGAAAAAGACCATAACAGTTCTGATCCCGCCGTTCATTCGCGCGGCGGTCCCAGGTTTCGCACTGGGCGTGCTTGCGGCATGCGGGGGCGGTGGCGGTGGATCCGGCAGCGGCGGCGATGTGCCGGTCGCGAATGCGATCAGTGGAACGGTAACCGGTCTTACGGGCTCCGGCCTGGTGTTGCGCAACGGCGCCGAAGATCTCGTGGTGACAGCAGCGGGGCCATTCTTCTTCTCGACTGCGCTGGTCGCCGGACAGAGCTATGACGTAACGGTACAGTCGCAGCCCTCGGCGCCGGCGCAACACTGTACGGTCGCCAATGGCTCCGGCACGGCCGGTATGAGCAATCCGAGCAACGTGACGGTGTCGTGCAGTGCCTCGACGGGCTATAGCCTCGGCGGCACGGTCACCGGCCTCACGGGCTCGGGCCTGATCCTGGACATCAACGTCAGCGGCGCCCAACCGCTGGCCTCTGTCCCCGTTTCCACGGCAGGCACTTTCACTTTTCCGACAGAATTTGGCCAAGGGGCCGCTTACTTCGTGACCGTGGAACACCAGCCTGCCTCCCCTACCCAACTGTGCGTCGTCACCGGCGGTGCCGGCACGGTCGGCACCGCAAACGTCACTGGTGTCTCGGTCGCATGTGCAGGCACGGGGCCTTTCGCCTATGCCGCCAACGGCGGAGACGACACGATTTCTTCCTACTCCATCGATCCGACGACGGGGGCACTCACCGCTATCGGAATGCCCGTGGCCACGGGTACGTCGCCTTATATGATCAAGGGAAGCCCGAACCTGAAGCATCTCTACGTCGTGAACCAGATCAGCAACAACGTATCGGCTTACGCGGTCGATACCACGAGCGGTGCATTGACTCCCGTGCCAGGCTCACCGTTTGCGGCCGGAACTAATCCTGTGGCGCTCGCGTTTACCCCATCGGGTGCGTACCTCTATGTCGTGAATAAGGGCTCGGACAACCTTGCGGCGTATGCCGTAGATGTGAAGTCGGGCGCCTTGACGCCGTTGATGACACCTACCTACCCGACGGGACCAAATCCATCCGACGTGTTGGTGGACCCGTCTGGGAAAGTAGTCTACGTGGCCAACGATGGCGGTGCGGGTAGCGTCTCGACATTCTTAGTCAATGCGCAGACAGGAGAGCTGACGCCCGTAGTCGGTTCGCCATTTTCAGTTGGGGACAACCCTCATGGTCTCGCGTTCGAGCAAGGAGTTCTTTTGACGGCCAATTCTGATGGCATGAATTCCTCGATCTCGGTAATGGCGACCTGGAGTGGAACTGGGAGACTGACAGCCAAAGGTTCACCCCGTGCTCTGACTGCAAAAAACTACATGGCCACGGATCGCACGGAGGGTTCGCTGTTCGTGGCAACTGGCGATGGAGTGGCTTGGTACGGGAATTTTGACTTGAGCCTGTTCCTCGTAACCAGTGCTCCCGGAGCCGCCGGGGCTAACGTCTATTCCGTGACCGTCGATCCGTCGAATCAATTTCTCTATGCCTGCAACGACGGCGCGGCAAATATTTCCGGATATACGTTTACCGGCGGCAAGTTCACCTCCATTCCCGGTTCGCCATTTCCCGCCGGACACCATCCGGATTTCATAGCGGTGCTCTGAGTACGAGACTCGTGGGCAAGTTTGCCGCCAGTGGCGCGTAAGCATGAAAATCATCAGTGCGACACTCGTTGTTCTGCTTCTAGGCGTGATCTCAACGACATCGGGGCAATCCGCCAACGTGGTCGCGCCCCGGCCGCCCTCACTCAGTTCCGGCGTCGCCCGGACTGCGTGCGTACCCGAAGCGGCAGACCTGGGAGCGGTGTGCGGCTATGTGAGAGTGCCGTTTGACCGCATGCACCCGAATCAAGGCACCATCCGCATTTACTTCGAACTGTATCGCCATTCTGAGCCGGGTCCGGCCGAGAGTGCCATCCTCGTGAACTTTGGCGGACCTGGCGTTGCGACCAGCGGTCTGCGCGGCCTGGCCTTCGATTTCTTTGGGCGAAATCTCGGCGTGCACGACCTGCTCCTGATCGACGATCGGGGGCGCGGATTGTCTGGAGCGCTCGGCGTGACCAATTGCCTGGAGGT
Source organism: uncultured Gammaproteobacteria bacterium (assembly GCA_963778855.1). Taxonomy (GTDB): domain Bacteria; phylum Pseudomonadota; class Gammaproteobacteria; order Steroidobacterales; family Steroidobacteraceae; genus FEN-1191. The sequence goes on from CAVZWC010000007.1 coordinate 253,118, forward strand.
GCAACAGGGCACGGCGCCGTGGAACCAGGCGTTGGCGGACTGCGCGACGCAGTTGGGAAATGCAGCGAGTCGGTATGGGACAGGCGATGTTGCGCAGGATACCGAGGCCGTTCGCGCCGCCCTTGGGTATGAAAAAGTTGACTACTTCGGTTGGTCTTATGGCGGTACCGATGTCAGCGCCTATGCCACCCGGTTCGGGAATCACCTTCGCTCTATCATCCTCGACTCGCCCTCCGGAGCGCCCAATCTGGAACCGTTTGTGTTCGAGCAGACCCGTACGCAGGCGTATCCGCGCATCATTCGCCTGGAGTGTTCGCGCTCACCGACCTGTTCGTCTGACCACCGTGACCCGGTAGCGGATCTCGATGAGCTGATCCTGGCTGTTCGACTTCGGCCCGTCATCGGCAATGGGTACGATGCCTATGGCAACCTCACACACGTACGAGTCGATGAAGAAACCCTGCTAAGCGTCGTCATTGCCCACTTGACTGGCAACTTCACCGGCACCGGTGAGATCCTTGCAGCCGCCGAGTCGCTCCGGCGCGGCGATTCCAAGCCCCTGCTCCGGCTCGCTGCTGAAGCCTCTCCCGCCCCGTTTCCACCGTCTGGCGATTGGGGTGACCCGACGACGTTTCAGTCGATTGGGGCGCAATACGCCACGTCCTGCGTAGACCATCACCAAGTTTGGAATTGGTCTGCGACGATACCCGAACGCGAGCAGCAATACTCGGATGCGGTCGCGGACCTGCCCGCAGATTATTTCGCGCCGTTTTCGAAGGCGGCCGCAACGGCACAGTCCTTCAGCTGGTTTGGGAGTGACTGCCTGTTCTGGCAAAAGCCCACGCCGTCCTCCCCCGTTGCGCCGCCACCTGCGACGTACCCATTCGTGCCTGCGTTGGTCTTCAGCGGCGATCTGGACCCTACCGTTCCGCTCGAGGAGACCCATTTGGTGGCCGCGCTATTCCCCAACAGCACATTCCTGCCCGTGGCTGAGATCGGTCACGGATCGCTCCTGCATTCGCAGTGTGCGCGAGACCTCGCTTCGGAGTTTATCGAGACTCTGCAGATCGTGGATCCTCGTTGCGCTCACGCGCCCGAGATCGTCTGGCCTGCCGTGGGGCGCTTCCCGCTACTGGCCAAAGACGCCCGCCCCGCGCGCGTCGATCCCGGGGGGACTAACGAGATCGGCATCCCCGAGCGCCAGGTCGTAACCGTTGCCGTGGCAGCTGCCACCGACGCTCTGCAGCGCAGCCAGATGGGTGACGGCATTGGAGTAGGGCTCAGAACCGGCACATTCCGGACGAATTCCGATTCCGTGTGGCAGGTTACCCTAAAAGACTGCGCCTTCACCACCGATGTAGTCGTCAACGGAAGCCTTACTTTGGGTCCTGATCAGTCGTTAGTGGCTGACCTCGCCGTCACCGGGCCCGGCACCGCTGGCGGCATCATCCACGTCGTTGGCCACTGGGAGGCGCCGGGACCCGTTGGTAACTTCCAGATCACGGGCAAACTCGGCGGGAAGAGAGTAGCTGTGCTCGTGCCGGAGGCCTAAGGCAGCATCGCGAGATGTTCCGGCTCCTTTACCTGATGCGATACGCCAGCGCCGCACCCCAATAACCCCCGTTGGCCCGGCCGACCACCATCCAGCTAGCGGCATTTACGAAGCTTGCCCAGCTCGAGTACCGCCGCTCGCCCAGATTTCGGGCCCACAGCGCCGCTTCCCAGCGCTCGCCGGAAAGAGCACAGCGAAAATTCCAGACCTGCCGTGACTCGAACCAGTTGAGATTGTCCGTACCGGCATACTCGCTGCCCACGAGGTCGACCCCGGCATCAAGCGACCACTGCCACTGCTCCAGCACAGATCCGTGCAGCATCGCACGCAATGACGCGGCCTGGAGCGGTGCGTACGGCAGCCGATGGCCGCCGATGTCGGCGGCAGATTGGGGATCGAGGGTCCCGGCCCGATAGTGGGCGTTCGTGTAGCCATAGAGCACGTGCAGGGTCAGCCAGCGGAGCGGATTCGCGTCGGCCGCCAGCTCCAGCCCCGTCACGCGGGCAGCATTGGCGCCGGCCAATTGCATTTCATTCCAATTCACAAGAAACACGGCGGCGCTGCCTGTGACGGGGCTACCGTCTCCCCCGCTCTTGATTCCGAGCTCGTAGGTCCAGTTGGAGTCGAAGCCCGAGCCAAGGCCTGTCAGGCCGTTGAAGAGAGCCGAGCGCGCGCCGCGCGCGGCGGATGCATAGACCTGCGCCTCGTGGCCGAGTTGATAGCTCGCTGTGTAGCGCGGCGTGGCGTAGGTCCGCTCCAATGCCGGCGTGCCGTCGAGGTAATCCACGCGCTCCTGGTTCCATCGCAGTTGCAGCGCGAGCTCGAGAGCGTCGGTGGCTTTCCAGGCCGTGGAAGCGTACGGCGAGAGGAAGTCGAGGTGCTGCGAAAACCCGTAAGCCGGCAGCAATACCAGCGGCGTGACAGAGGGGTGATAGTCGCCGACGAACATCTCGTCCGGAGCCAGCCCGCGTGCATCCGTGGCGTAGCCCATGTGGTACGACATCTGATTGCGGGCGCCATACACGCCAGCCACCCATTGCCAGCGGTTGGCGTTCCCGGAGGCCCGCAGGTCCTCGCTCCATTCGCGATCGTTGACCGGCACTCCGCTGAAATAGGTGTTGGCGTATTGCAATCGCACCACGACGTCGGGATTGCTGACTTTGGCCACGGGCAGCAGTTGGCCGCCGCTCGACAGATCCCAGTCATCGGGATATGAACCGGACCTTGTGTCCACGTAGCCGGTGAGGCTCGAAGCCTGGATCGACCGGCCGCGCCAGGTCAACTCAAAGCGTCCCAGTCGGGTCTGAGGACTCTGACCACGCGCGTCCGGTGAGATATCGATGGTTGCCGGCGCCGGGAAGGCGCCGCAGTAGTTATCGTAGCCGCCGACGCGCGCCGCCGCCGCAGTTGAAAGGCGGCGGCACCTCACTGCCGATCCGAAATTCCGGCATCGCATCGCGCTGCACCTCGTACCATAAGCCGGACAGTCGCGCGGAAAGGCTCCCTTCGGCATCCCATTGCAGCGCGCCGCTCACAGCGTCTCGTCTCCACCCACCGAGATTATGGGCCGGGTCCGCCCGGTTTCGAATCGTGCCATCGAAGATCTCACGCGCCACCGCCAGGCGCCCGGTAAGCCTGCTTGTCAGCGGACCACTGACGTAGCCCGACGCGCGCGCAAACCCATCGCTTCCGCCCTCGACCTCCGCTCGTGATTGGAATTGCGCGGTCGGTCGCTCCGGCTCGTACTGGATTGCTCCGGCAAACGCATTGCGCCCCACCAGCGCGTTCTGCGGTCCACGCAGCACTTCGACCTGCCGCAGGTCGAGCATGTTCATGTCGATCACGAAAGCATTGGACACGTAAAGGCCGTCATACAGCGTGGCGACATTGTTCTCGGTGCCGCTGTAGTAGCCGTTGTCCCACGGTGCGAGGCCACGTAGCACGAGTTGGCTGCCGCCAGAGCGCAGATAGGTATAAGACATTCCTGGAATCGCCAGTGACAGGGCACTGAGGTCAGTGATTCCCTGGCGCTCAAGCTGCTCGCCGGTCAGCACCGTCAGCGACAACGGCACGGACCAGGCCGGTTCGGACTGGTACCGTGCCGTGACCAGGATATCGTCGCTGGCGCTGGTGGCGGCAGGGGGCGCGCCACTCTCGGCGCGTACAGGAGCGGCGGGCGGTGCGGCCGTTATCCGCACGCTCGCCGCAGTAAGGCTCGTGTAAGTCAGACCCGTGCCCTCGAGCAGGCGCGCGAGCGCCTCGATTGCCTTCATCCCGGCCGGCGCCCTGCCCGACTTCTGCCCCTGGACCAGCGAGGAAACGTAGATGATCTGCAGCCCGGTCTGGTGTGCCAGCGTATCCAGCGCCTGAGCCAGCGGCTGCGGCGAAATATCGTCGTGCAGCACGGAGGGTGACGCTGACGCGAACGCGAGGTTCGCCAGGAACAGCGCCGCACCGGCGCTCCAGGAAGCTCGCGCCGTGGAGTTTACTTGTGCCACACGCGGGTGCGCGTGGGCCCGACCTCCACTTGCACGCCGTCGAGGCTGCGCAGGAAGGCAATGAAGGCGGCCGTGTCGTCCGCGGCAAAGGTTCCACTGACTGGAAGCGAGCGCAACGCGGAGCCCTCGATTACGATGGGTGACGAGGCATAGCGGGTGAATTCCACCGCCAGCTCGCCCAGGGGCTCGTGCGCAAATGATATCTCACGGCGCAACCATGCCGTCGCTCGCTGCGGGTCGACACTCCGCCGCACACCCGGCCACTCGCCGGGCCCGACGCGCAGTTGCTCACCCGCGACCAGCATTGCTGGTGGCCGTCGGGATGTCGCACCAGCACCGGCCGCCTCCACCGGAGCCACCGTAACCGTGCCGGCGATGACGCTGATCACGACGCTGTCCGTGCGCTGGTAGACATCGAACATCGTCCCCACAGCCGTGACCGCCAACGACTGAGCATACACCGTGAACGGCCGCCGGCGGTCGTGCGCCACCTCGAACATCGCCTGACCAGTCTTGAGGTCGATCCGCCGCGCGTGCTGCTGGAAGTCGACGCTGACGGCCGTATCAGTGTTGAGGTGCAGAACCGAGCCATCCGCGAGGCGCTCGCTCAGCTGTTCACCGTGCCGCGTAGCCAGCTGGATCGGGGCGGGGGGCGGCGGGGGCGCGATGCGCTGGTACATCCACAAGCCCAGTGCGAGCACGATACCGGCGGCCGCGGCCAGGGCGTATCGCCAGCGCCGCTCTGGCATCAGCCCGCGGCTGTCACGCCCGTGCACCGCACGCGTCTGCTCGATCGCTGCGCCGGCCAGGGCGCGGCGCAAGTCCCGGGCCGTGAGCGCGATGCCGAGATACTCCTCAACGTGCTGGGGCGAGGCCTGCAGCCAGCTCGCAAACTGCTCGCGCCGCGCGACGTCCAGGCCCTCGCGATGAGCGAGGAACCAATCGGCGGCTTCCTCGCACATCAGGCTCCGTACCTGCTCTTCACGCGCGCTCATGAGCTTATCCCAGCCTCGCCATGCGCCGCCGGCAGTGCACAAGCGCCTGGCCGAGGTACTTCTTGACCATGTTGGTCGAAATGTCCAGCCGCGCGGCAATCTCCGCATAACTCAGGCCTTCTCGGTATTGCAGCCGCACGGCTTCCTGGCACTTGGCCGGCAGCTGGCGCAGCACCTCCTGCAAGCGTCGCCCGCGTCGCGCTGAGTCGACCTCGCCACCGATATCCGGAAGCTCGGCGAGCCGATCGGCCACGAAGGGGTCATCGATGTCGACGGCACTCGCAAACACGCGCTCGCGCAGCGCATGCTCCTTCATGAGATTGCCAGCCACCGCGTACAAATAGGCCTCCATGTTGCGAATCGTGTCGGTGTCGGCCACCCGGAGCATGCGCAGGTAAACCTCCTGCGCAAGATCGGCCGCCTCCGCATGACGGCGCAGGCGCCGGCGGAAAAACGCCAGCAAGCCGCGACCGTGCTCGGTAAACAAGCGTTCAACCAGCACCTGGTCAGATCCGGCCACGCGATCCTGTCCTCCGACGCGCAAATTCACACGTCCACGCGGGTTACGAGTGGCCGCTGCGGCAATCGGGTACCCGAATCTCTACGCCGCGGTCGATGGCGTACTTTCCGGTACCCGAAGGTCTACCGGAAGCATCTTGGTTCTACAGGAACTTGGCACTCGTGGTCGACGATGGGAGCAAAGTCAGGTGAATAAATCTATCGTGACCCTGGTCGCGCGGCTCATGCGCAGCGTGGCGCCCGCCTCGGCAATTGTCTTCGGATTGGCGCCGTCGACGACCGTAAGCGCGCCCGGGGATCTCGATCCCAGCTTCGGCAAGCTCGGGCTGGTGGGACCGATAATGGACTTCAGCGGCCCCGCCTGGTCCGCCCAGGCGCTCGATAACGACGGCATCCTGATCGGCGGCGGATCATTCGAAAAGTGGCGGTGGGGGCTCTTTCGAGTTCATCTCGCTGTTGCTGCTTGCCGGAGCAAGGCTACTGCACGTCTTGAGACCGGCGCGGACTACCTGAACTGGTACGCCAGCGTTGCTCCCCAGTAACCGCCGTTGGCCCGGTCGACGACGATCCAGCGGTCGACACCGTCGTACGCCGCAAAGCTCGAATACGGCCGTGTGCCGGCATTGCGGACCCACAGGGCCGCTTCCCAGCGGTCGCCAGCGACGGCGCCGCGCACGTTCCAGACCGAGCGCGATTCGAACCAGTTGAGATTATCGGCAAAGGCATATTGACTACTCACAAGGTCGACACCGGCTTCCAATGACCATCGCTGGCGGTCCAGCAGGGTCCCGTGGAGGGTTCCGCGCAGCGAAGCGGCATTAACCGGTGCGTAAGGCAGGCGATGCCCCCCTACGTCGGGGGTGCCGGCGCGGAAGCGGGCGTCGGTGTAGGCGTACAGCGCATGCACGCTCAGCCAGCTGCTGGGACTCGAGTCGACCGCCAGCTCGAAGCCGGTGACGCGGGCAGAATTCGCGCCGGCCAGCTGCATGTCGTCCCAGTTCACGAAAAAAACCGTGGCGCTCCCCTGGACGGCCTCGTCCGCTGCGCCGCTCTTGAAGCCGAGTTCGTAGGTCCAGTTGGTATCGAGTCCCGAGCTGCCCTCCGGGGGGCCGGCGTACAGCGCCGAGCGCGCACCGCGAGCGCCCGATGCATACAACTGGGCCTCCTGACCGACGCGATAGCTCAACGTGAAGCGAGGGGTGCTGAAATTCCGGAGCAGCGGCGTGCTGCCATCGAGGTAGTCCAGTCGCTCGCGGTTCCAGCGCAGCTGCAGCGCGAAGTCAAGCGTGGCGGTGACCGGCGCGGACAGCGAGCCGTACACGGAGTAGTACTCGACGTGCTGGGAGCTCCGGAACCATGGCAGCAGCACCAGCGGTGTCAGGGTGGCGTTGTAGGAGCCGGCGAAGATCTCATCCGGTGCCAGACCACGCGCATCGGTGGCGACTTCCTCGAAGTTCGTCAGGTCATTGCGGGCTGCGTACACGCCAGCCTGCCATTGCGAGCTTCCCGCGCTTCCCGACGCCCTCAGGTCTTCGCTCCAATCACGATCGCTAAGCGGTGATCCGCTGTAATAGATATTCGCCGGTTGAAAACGGACCACGACGTCGGGATTGTTGATCTTGGCGACGGGAATCGGCAGTCCGCTGCTCGACAAATCCCAGTCATCGGGGTTTGAGTCGGAAGTCGAGCTCACGTATCCGGTGAGGCTTGTGACCTGCACCGAGCGGGCGTGCCAGGTCAGCTCCAGGCGACCCAGGCGAGTCTGGCTCCCCTGGCCGCGCGCGTCAGGTGAGATATCCACGCTCTCAGGCGCCGGGAACGCGCCACAATAATTGCTAAGGTCGCCGTCGCCGTTGCGCTCGCAGTTGAAGGCGGGCGGCGCCGGGCCTCCGATCGGAAATCGCGGCGTCGCGTCGCGCTGCACCTGGTACCAGAAGCCGGACAGCCTCGCGGAAAGCCGGGCCCCGGGATCCCACTGCAGGCTGGCGCTGACGGCTTCGCGCCTCCAGCCACCGAGCATGTCGTTCGCATCCGCGCGGTTGCGAATGGTGCCATCGAAGGTCTCGAGCGCCGCCGCGACGCGGCCGGCGAGCGCAGTCGACAGCGGACCACTGGCGTAGGCGGTTGCACGGGCGAATCCGTTGCTGCCACCCTCCACCTCGGCGCGCGACTCGAATCGCTCGGTCGGGCGCCGCGGTTCGTACAGGATCGCCCCGGCAAACGCATTGCGCCCGACCAGGGCGTTCTGCGGCCCGCGCAGCACTTCGATCTGGTGCAGGTCGAGCATGTTCATGTCCACCACGAACGCATTGGAGACGTACAGACCGTCGTAGAGTGTCGCGACATTGCTTTCGGTAGTACTGTTGTACGGAGGTGACAGGCCACGCAGCGACAGCAGGCTGCCACCCCCGCGCAGGAAGTTGTACGACATCCCTGGCACCGCCAGCGACAAGGCACTGAGGTCGCCGATACCCTGGTGCTCGAGTTGATCGCCCGTGACCACCGTCACTGCAAGCGGCACCGACCATTCCGGCTCCGACCGGTGCCGTGCCGTGACCAGGATCTCCTCACGGGGATTGGTCGCAGCGATCACCGCGCCGCCGTGCTCAGCCTGGGCGGGAGGCGCAGCCGCCGGCGGCGCCGTCGTGATCCGCGCGCTCGTTGCGGTGAGTGCCGTATAGCTCAGCCCGGTTCCCTCGAGCAGTCGCGTGAGCGCATCGAACGCGCCCATGCCCGCCTCCGCTCGCCGGGATTGCTGCCGTTGCACGACCGAGGAGACATAGATGATGTGCAAGCCGGTCTGGCGCGCCAAGGCGTCCAGCGCCTGCGGCAGGGGCTGTGCCGGGATGTCTTCGCGCAACGCGGTCGGCGTGCCCGCCGCCATCGCCACCGTCGCCACGAGCAGCGTCACGCTGCAGATCCACGTGGCAAACGGCGCGCGCCTCGCGACGCGCACCATCGGCTTCATCTGCGCCATACCCGGACCCGCTCAGGCCCGACATCCACCTGCACGCCGTCCAGGCTGCGCAGGAACGCAAGGAACGCGGCGGTGTCGTCCGCGGCGAAGGTTCCGCTGACCGGCAGCGAGCGCAATGACGCCGACTCGATGACGATCGGCGCGGCGGCGTAGCGGCTGAATTCGGCAGCCAGTTCCCCCAATGGCTCATCGGCGAAGGCGATTTCCCGCCGCAGCCAGGCTGTCGCCCGCTGCACATCGACGCTGCGCCGTCCACCAGGCCACTCGCCTGCCCCGACGCGCAGCTGTTCGCCGGCGGCCAGCAGGACAGCCGCGGGTTGCACCCCGGCAGGGGCTGTTGCCGCACCCAGGGACTCCACGGACACCGTGCCGCGCACCACCGTGACCACGACGCTGTCCTCGCGCAGGTAGACATCGAAGGCCGTGCCGAGCGCGGTGATCGTCAGCGATCGAGCATGTACCTTGAACGGCCGGCGCATATCATGCGCCACCTCGAACATGGCCTGGCCGGCCTGCAGGTCCACGCTGCGGGCGCGGCCGCGGAATTCGACGCTGACGGCCGTATCGGTGTTGAGGCGCAGCACCGAGCCATCCGCCAGTCGCTCATCGAGCTGTTCACCATGCCGGGTGGCGAATTGCACCGGACCTGCCACCGGAGTCGGCGCGAGGCGCTGGTACATCCACAAGCCCGCCACCAGGACGCCAGCGGCCGTGGCCGCCACCGCGTAACGCCAGCGCGGCACCGCCGCACGGCCGCGCGCCTCCCGTCCGGCCGGCGCGTACTGCGGTACGCTGCCGGCGCCCACCAGCGTGCGCCGCAACGCCCGCGCCATGAGCGCGATGGCGAGGTACTCCTCGACGTGCTGTGGCGAACCCCGCAGCCAGCGCGCGAACTCGGTGCGCTGCGCGGCTTCGAGGCCCTCGCGGTTGGCCACGAACCAGCCGGCGGCCTCTTCGCACAGCAGGTCGCGGATCTGCTCTTCGCGCGCACTCATAGGATCACCCCAGCCTCGCCATGCGTCGCCGGCAGTGCACCAGCGCCTGGCCGAGATATTTCTTGACCATGTTCGTCGAGATGTCGAGCCGCTCCCCGATCTGCGCGTAGCTCAGGCCGTCGCGGTACTGAAGCATGACTGCGGCCTGGCACTTGGCCGGCAGCTGCTGCAGCACCTCGTGCAAGCGCCGTTCACGCTGCGTGGCATCAATCTCACCGCCGACATCGGGGAGTTCGGCCAGCTGCTGGATCACGAACGGGTCCTCGAGATCGACGGCACTGGAGAGCACGCGCTCGCGGAGGGCATGCTCCTTCATCAGGTTGCCGGCGATCGCATACAGGTACGCTTCGAGGTTACGGATCGCGTCGGTATCGGCAACGCGCAGCATGCGCAGGTAGACCTCCTGCGCCAGATCCGCAGCCTCGGCGTGCCGACGCAGGCGCCGATGAAAGAACGCCCGCAAGGCACGGCCGTGCTCCTCGAACAAGCGCTCGACTAGTGCCTGCTTCGGTCGCGACACCTGAATTTGGCCCCCAAATCGCAGTTGCTGACTCCCACACGGGATTCGAGTGACCTGGCCCGGAAACGGGTACCTGAATCGTCAGCACGGCGATCCCACTCGACTTTACGGTACCCGATCGGCGATTTCACGCATCTTAGTCTTGAAGGGGCACGGCATCGGCCGTGAATGGGAGCAATTCGCCATGAACAGATTGATCAGCAAAATGGTCGCGCTGCTGGTGAGAGGCGTGGCTCCCGCCGCGGCAATCACGCTCGGACTGCCGCCGGACCAGGCACTGTGCGCGCCGGGGGACCTCGATCCCAGCTTTGGCAGTCTCGGTCGAGTGGGGCCACTGGCCGATCTCAAGGGCACGGCCTGGTCGATCCAGCCACTGAGTGCGGACTCTACTCTCGTGGCCGGCGGCGATGTTCAATGCGAGTACTTCTGCTTCTACAGCCAGCCGACTCTGTCAGCGTTCTTCGAGGAACTGTCCGGTGACGGCTCCGTCAATCCAGGATTCCAGGCACAGCTGCCGTCCGGCACGAGGGTTCTCGACTCGGCCCAGCTTTCCGACGGCAGCCTCATCGGCGTGGGTGAATCGCGGGAATTCAGGCAACGCGAGCTGACCGTCTTCAGGCTGGAGCGCTCAGGTGCTCTCGATAACAGCTTTGGCACCACGGGAGTATTCCGGTGGAGCGGTCATGGGGAGAGCAAGGCCACGTCCGTGGGCTTGGACGCCAGCGGTCGAATCATCGTCGCCGGAGCGCAATCCAATCCGATTGGCATGATCGTGCTGCGGCTGCTGCCGAACGGTGTCATCGACGAGTCCTTCGGGCAGGGCGGCGTCTACACCGGCCCACCGGCCAACTACCTGGACACCGAAGTGCAGATCGCCGCGACGGGTAGCGGCTATCGCCTCGTCACGTCCGACTGCAAGGTAATCGCGCTGACGGCCGACGGCAAACTGGACCTGACCTTTGGAACGGCCGGGGTCGTGCCACTCAAGTCGGCTTCCGGCACTACGCCCGGCTGCGACGCGCTGGCCGTGCAGCCCGACGGGCAACTGCTCGTTGGCGGGTTCGCGGACGCAGGCAGCGGCTTTGCAACCCGACTGCTCCCGAATGGCGTGATCGACACGACCTTCGGCTCCGCGGCCATAGCGGCCGGACTGGGCGCGGTCACTGCCCTCGGGGTCACCTCTGATGGATCGGGCTCGATCATCGCCGCAGGCAGTGATCCGACGGATCCGAGCGGGTCACCCGATGCAGTCGTGATGCGGCTTCAGCCCAACGGACTCGCCGATGCGTCATTTGGCAGGGCCGGGACCACGCTCATCAACCTCCCCACCGAAGCCGGGTCGAGCCCACCCGGGTCCCGCCCCGTCATACATGATCTCTACTTGCGCCCGGACGGTGGCGTGGTTGCCGGGGGGGTCGACATTCTCTCGGACCATCCCTTCGTGGTGCGGCTGCTCGGCGCGAACGGCGCCGGCGTACCGGGAGTCATCGGCGCATCGCAGAATGTCACGACCACGGACGAACAGTCGCACGAAGTCGTCGTGAAGTTCAGGCGCACGGGGGGCAACGCCGGCACTGTCAGCGTCGCGTACCAGACCGTTGCGGCCAGCTCAGCGTCGGCCACCGCCGGCCAGGACTACGACAACGTCTCGGGGCGCCTGACGTGGAACGACGGCGACGTGAGCGAACAGGAGGTCCACGTGCCCATCCTGGCCGACAAGGTCACCGAGGAATCGGAGTACTTCGGGGTCGCCCTCAGTGATTTCCAGGGCGGGGCCGGCGTGGGGACCGGCACTGCGACCATCGAAATCGAGCCCGACGGCAAGCCCTACGGTCAGTTCGGGTTCAGCAGCGACCGCTACGATGTATTCGAGTCGGGGACGGCCGAGATTGCGATCGACCGGAATTTCTACACCAGCGGTGCGGTGTCGGTGACCGTGACGCCAGTGGCCGGCACGGCCAGTGCCAACAGCGACTTTGACCCCAAGCCCGTTACGGTGTCCTGGGCGGACGGCGAAGGCGGAACCAAGTACGTGACCATTGCCATTCCGGATGACACGATCGCTGAGCCGGACGAAACCTTCAGCGTGACCCTGTCAAGCCCGACCGGCGGGGCACTGATCGGTCCGCATTCCACGACCTCCGTCGTCATTGCCACCAGTGACCAGCCCCCGCCCCCGTCGAGCAACAGCGGGGGCACTGGCTCGTTCGGATTTCTCTCGCTGCTGATGCTCGCGGCATCGAGGCTGATCCGCTCCGCGGGACTCGCGCGGCGCGAGCAACGCGGCCGGAACTAGCAAGCCGTCGACGCGGTCGATCCGGAACGCGCTCGAGCGAGCACCACTCACCGGCGTGCTGCGCGGTTCCGCTGCGGACTGTGGTAATTTGTCGCCCACAGTTCCGCTCTGAGCCGGGGCGCCGCATTGATCGAGTCACTGGGCACGCACCAATCGCCCGCCGCCACCGGCGTCACCACGCAGCCGGTGTCGTTGCGCATCACCTGGGACGATGGCACGGCGCAGGACTTCGCGAGCGTGTGGCTGCGCGATAACCTGCCCGAGGACCGCGATGCGCATAGCGGCCAGCGGCTCGTTGATGTCATGGACATCCCGGCCGATCCGCGCATCCGCTCCGCCCGGCTCGAGGGGGAAACCCTGGCCGTCACCTGGGACGATGACGGACGCCAGACGGTGTTTCCCGTGAACTGGCTCCATCGAGCTGCGCGTGATCCGGCGCGACCTGAGCTCCACTCGCGCCTGTGGCTCGAAGGTGCCGGGCTGGACCGGCGCCGCGACTTCGCCGGTATTGGCTTCCCCGAATTGGCGGCCAACGCCCGCTCGCGTCTGGAATGGCTCACGCGCCTGCTGCAGGATGGGATCGCCTTCGTCAGCGGCCTGCCGCAGCGGGAGCACGCGATCCTCGAGGCCCTGGAGCTTGTCGGCTACGTTCCCGAAACCAATTACGGGCGGGTCTTCGACGTGCGCGCCGTGCCACAGCCGGAGAACCTCGCCTATTCCGACCTCGGTCTCGGCCTCCACACCGATAATCCCTACCGCGAGCCGGTGCCGGGATTCCAGGCCCTGCATACGCTCATCGCCTCGCCCGACGGCGGCGACAGCCTGTTCGCGGACGGCTTCGCGCTCGCCTCGCACCTGCGTGCGACCGAAGCGGACGCCTTCGATCGGCTCACCCGCACGCCGGTGCCCTTCCTCTACCAGGCAGCGGGCGCCGACCTGTACGCGGAGCGACCGCTCATCGAGCTTTCGTGCGCGGACGAGATCACCGCCGTCAACTACAACAACCGCTCGATCCGGCCGCTGCGCCTGCCGGCGCGCGAGTGCGCGGCCTTCTACGCCGCCTACCGCCGCTTTGCCGCGCTGCTGCGCGAGCCGCGATTCCAGCTGGCCACGCGCCTCGAGGATGGCGAGCTCGTGGTGTTCGATAATCGGCGCGTGCTCCACGGCCGCACCGGATTCACGTCGGCGCGGCATGCGCGCCACCTGCAAGGCTGCTACCTGACGCGCGACAGCGTCTACAGCGTGACGGCAGTGCTGCGGCGGCAACTCGACGGCAGCGCACAATCGTGAGCGTAACCGACGAGATACTCGCGCTCTTCGCGCGGCGCGGCTCGCAGAGCTACTTCGGCGAGGCGGTCAACATGAGCGAGCACGGCCTGCAGGCCGCCCACTTCGCGCGCGCCGAGGGCGCGGCCGAATCGCTCGTGGTCGCGGCCCTGCTGCACGATATTGGCCACCTGACCGAGAACGTCCCGGCCGACATCACCGAATGGAAGCAGGATGCCCGTCACGAGCGCAGCGGCAGCCGCTGGCTGGCGCAGCGCTTCGGGCCGGAGGTGTCGGAGCCCGTGCGGCTGCACGTGCCGGCGAAGCGCTACCTGTGCGCGACGGATCCGGAGTACTTCTCGAAGCTCAGTGAAGCGTCGGTCATCACCCTGAAGCTCCAGGGTGGGCCCATGTCCGCGGCGGAAGTCGCCGCCTTCGAGGGCGAGCCGCATTGGCGCGAGGCGGTCCGGGTTCGCAGGTGGGACGACATGGGCAAGGTGCCGCGCCTTCCCGTGGCGGGCTTCGAGCACTATCGCGGCGCCATCGACCGGCTGGCGCGGGCCACCGCGCCCGGCGCGGCACCCGGCGCCACCATGTCCGCGTCACGGGCCGTGCACGCGTTGTTGTTCGACCTCGACGGCACGCTCATCAACACCGAGATGCATACCGACGCCACGGTGCCCGCGGTCATGGCCCGCCACGGCTACGCCGACTTCACGCTACCCCACACCGAGACGCACGGCCGCACCTGGACGCACGTCGCGCAGACGCTGCGCGAGCGCAGCGGCATCGGCGTGCCCGTGGCCGAACTGGCCGCGGCCCTGCTCGAGCACTGGAACCGACGCCGTGACCGAGGTGCTGCCGATACCGGGCGCGCCGCAGGCCCTGCGCGCCGCGGCGGCGGCCGGCCTGAAGCTGGCCGTGGTCTCCTCGAGCCCGCGCTCGGTTATCGACCGCTTCCTCGCCGGCTTGGGGGTCGCCGATTGCGTCGGCACCGAGGCGCGCATCGGCGCCGATTCCGTGCGCGTCGGCAAGCCCGACCCGGAATGCTTCCTGCTCGCCGCGCGCGCGCTCGGCGTCGAACCCGCCGCGGCGCTGGTGTTCGAGGACAGCGTCGCGGGACTGATGGCCGCACGCGCCGCGGGCATGCGCTCGATGTTCGTGACCTGCTGCGCGGTGGATATCCCGGCCAACAAGGCGCTCGCCACCGCGAGCTTCACCGACTACGACTCGCTCCCAGCGGACTTCTGGGCGCAGCTCGCCACGGGCACGCTCGACCTGCGCGGCCGGAGCTGGCCGTGAACACTACGACCGCCTCGGACGCCGCGCTGCTGCGCCGCTATCGTATGCAGCTGTTCACGGCCACGTGGCTGTCGTACGCGGGCTTCTACCTGTGTCGCAAGGTCTACGCGGTCGTCAAGCATGCGCTGAAGCTCGAGTTCGGCTTCAACGACGAGCAGATCGCGCTACCGTGGACGATCTTCCTGGTCTGCTACATGCTCGGCCAGTTCCTGGCCGCCTGGCTCGGCCGCCGGATGCAGAGTCGGCGCGTGCTGGCTTACGGCATGACGGTCGCCGCGGCCTCCAACATCGTGCTCGGCTGGCTGGTCGACACGCATCATGCGAGCGAGCTGCTGTGGCTCTGCGTGCTCATGGGCATCCACGGGCTCGCGCAGGCAACCGGCTGGCCGCACAACGTCGCGCTGTTCGCCAACTGGACGCACCGCTCGGAGCGCGGCACGCTGTTCGGTATCTGGGGCACTTGCTACCAGCTCGGCGCCGTCGCCGGCAAGGGCCTGGCCGGTTTCCTGCTCGGCTGGCTCGGCCTCGCCTGGTCCTTCTACGGCTCCAGCATCGTGTTCTTCGCCTTCACGGTGGCCTTCGTGCTGCTGGCGAAAGAGCGACCGCAGTCGGTCGGCCTGTCGCTCGCGGACAGCGCCGAGCCCGACACGCCGGAGCCGCCGCCGAATCCTGCCAGCGCGGCCGCCGCAGCGCCGGCGGCGCGCGAGGCGTCGCTGCCGAAGGGATTCGTCAGCGCGATCGTCGCCATGGGCCTGATCTACTTCGGCTTCAAGTTCCTGCGCTACGCGCTCGACAGCTGGTCGGCGCTGATCCTCGGCGAGCACTTCGCCTTGTCATCCTCGGTGTCGGCGTACCTGTCGACCGCGTTCGACTGGATCGGCCTGCTCGGCGTGATCTTTGGCGGCTGGTGGTCCGACCGCATGCCCGGCTCGCGCCGCACGCCGGTCATCTTCTACATGAGCTGCTTCTGCCTGCTGTTCACCGTGCTCATGTGGCTGGTCGGGCTGTCGACGCCGACGATCTTCGTGGCGCTGCTGGGCCTGATCGGCTTCTTCGAGATGGGCCCGGACGCGCTGCTCTCGGGCGCGTGCGCGATGGACGTGGGCAGCCGGCGCCAGGCGGCGCTCGCCGCCGGCGTCATCAACGGCTTCGGCTCGATCGGCCCGATCGTCCAGGAGCCGCTGATCGGCTGGCTGAAGCAGCAGTTCGGGCTCGGCTCCGTGTTCCTGACGCTCGTGATCGTCGGCGTCGTGACGACCGCCGCGACCTGGCTGCTGATGCGCTTCGAACGCGGGCGCGTCTAGGCCGCCGAGCCCAACCGCCCCTCGCGATAATCCGCGACCGCCTGCTCAATCTCCTCGCGCGTGTTCATGACGAAGGGCCCGTACTGCACGACCGGCTCGCGCAGCGGCTTCGCCGCCAGCAGCAGGAAGTGCGCGCCCTTCGGCCCCGCCGCCACGCGCAGCCGCTCGCCATCCGACAGCACGCCGGCCGCGCGATTGGGCAGCGCGCGCGCCTCCTGGCCGCTACCGACCTGCGCCTCGCCCTCGTAGGCGTAGAGGAAGCCGTTGCGCCCCGCGGGCAGCGGCAGCTCGAACACGGCGCCGGCCGGCAGCCGCACGTCGAGGTACAGCGGATCGGTGGTATGCCGGGTGGCGCCGCTGTTGATGGGGCCCGAGGTGGTCACGCCCGCAAGCTCGATCGCGCCGGCGATGACCTTGACCGAACCGCCGCCAGCAAGCTGCGCCACCGGGATGCGGCCCGAAGGGATGTCCTGGTACTCCGCCGGTTTCATCTTCTCGCGCGCGGGCAGGTTGAGCCAGAGCTGGAAGCCGCGCATGCGGCCCTCGCTCTGCTGCGGCATCTCGGAGTGGATGATGCCGCGCGCAGCCGTCATCCACTGCACGTCACCGGGCCCGAGGTCACCGCGATTGCCGAGGTGGTCTTCGTGGCGCATGTGGCCGTCGAGCATGTAGGTCACGGTCTCGAAGCCGCGATGCGGGTGCGGCGGAAAGCCGGCGATGTAATCGTCGGGATTGTCCGAGTAGAACTCGTCGAGCATCAGGAACGGGTCCACGTGCAGCCCGCGCTGGCTGCCCAGGCTCCGGCGCAACTTGACGCCGGCGCCGTCGGAAGTCGGCATCGACGCGATGACGTGGTCCAGGGTTCGGGTCTTCATGGTCCGGTTACTCCTCGATGATTCAGGCCGCGAGCAGCTCGATGCGGGCGGCGGCGCGTGCGAGCCCCGCCTCCTTGCTCTGCGGGTTGATGGCGAGCCCCTCGGCGTAGACGAATTCCACGTCGCTGATGCCGATGAAGCGCAGGAAATCGCGCACGTAACCGGTCTGCGTATCGAGCGGCGTGCCTTCGTAGACGCCGCCGCGGGTCGCGAACACGTAGGCCTTCTTGCCCGTGAGCAGGCCCACGGGGCCCTGGTCGGTGTAGCTGAAGGTTACTCCAGCGCGGGCCACGTGATCAAAGTAGGCCTTGAGCTGTGAGGGCACGCCGAAGTTGTACATGGGAAGGCCGAGTACGATCACGTCGGCGGCCGCGAGCTCCGCGATCAGCGAGTCGGAATAATCGACCACCGCCTGCTGCGCCGGATTGCGATCCTGCGGCTTGGTGATGAAGGCGCCGAAGCGTTCCGCGTCGAGGTGCGGGACGGGCTGGGCGGCGGCGACGTCGCGTACGATGATGCGCGCGTCCGGGTGGCCCTGCTTGAAGGCCGCGACGAACTTGCGGGCAAGCCGGCTCGACTCGCCGTTGCCGTTGTTGATGCTGGTGTTGAGCTGAAGCAGGGTGGTCACGGTTGTCTCCTTAAGTGCGCGGGTTCGATGTCTCCTCGATGTGACCATTGAACTATTTAATTAATGGATAAAAAAATATAATATATTGGCTATACCGATCTATTTATTAGTTCTATGTCCGCCCAACCCAGGATTTCCCTCGAACAATGGCGCTGCCTGCTGGCCGTCGTCGATTCCGGGGGCTACGCGCAGGCCGCCGCGGCCCTGCACAAGAGCCAATCTGCCGTGACCTACGGGGTGCAGAAGCTCGAATCACTGCTGGGCGTGAAGGCCTTCGAGATCAGTGGTCGCAAAGCCCGGCTCACCTCGAGCGGCGACGTACTGTATCGCCGCGCCAAGGCGCTGCTCGAGGAAGCAAACGCGCTCGAGGGCGCCGCCGGCACGCTCGCCGCGGGCTGGGAGCCCGAGCTGCGCCTCGCCGTCGACATCATCTTCCCGACCTGGCTGCTGCTCGAGTGCTTCGCAAAGTACGGCGCAGAGCAGCCCCAGTGCCGCATCGAACTGTACGAAACCGTGCTCGGCGGCACCGAGGAAGCGCTGATCCAGCGCCGCGTGGATTTCGCGATCTGCTCGCGCGTTCCGCAGGGATTCGCCGGCGACTCGCTGATGCGGCTGCGCTTCGTAGCGATGGCGCATCCGGACCATCCCTTGCACCAGCTCGGGCACGAACTCACGCTGCAGGACCTGCGCAAGCACCGCCACATCGTGATCCGCGACACCGGCAGCCAGCGGCGCAGCGGCAGCTCGGTCGGCGCCGAGCAGAGCTGGACGGTCAGCCAGAAGGCGACCTCGATCCACGCCGTCAGCAGCGGCCAGGGTTACGCCTGGTTCCCCGAGGACACGGTGCGCGGCGAGGTCGCGCGCGGAGAACTCAAGCCGCTGCCGATGCGCGAGGGCGGCGAGCGCTGGGGCGAGCTCTACCTCGTGTTCGCCGACCGCGACTACGCCGGCCGCGGCGCCCTGCGGCTCGCCGAGCTCATCCGCGAGAACGTTGCTGAAGCCTGCGTGCGCTTCGGCAAGCCGGCGCCATAGGTACCGCAGGGTCCCGCGGTAGCGACAGGGATCGTACTTGCCACTGTTGCCGCCGACGGCAACAAGCCCGACCGCGGCGACAGGATCAGTCGCGCCGCGCGCAGCCGCGCTCGATGGCGCGCGTCAATTTCTCGACGAGCTCGCCAAGCTCGGCGTCGCTCGCATTGAAAGGAGGCGCCACGATGATCGCGTCACCGCGACCGCCGCCCGCGTTGCCAGCGCAGGGGAAGCAGATCAATCCGTCGGCGAAGGCGCAGCTGGCGATATCCCCGCCTAAGGCCCGCTGCTCCGGGAACGGCTGCTTCGTCGCGCGGTCCTGGACCAGTTCGATGCCGATGAAATAGCCGCGACCGCGGACGTCGCCGACTGCCTCAATGTGGCCGAGTGCGGCGCGCAGTTCCGCTTGCAGCGTCGCGCCGCGCGTGCGCACGCGCTCGAACAGCCGGTCGCGCTCGATGATGCGCTGGACCGCGAGCCCTGCCGCGCAGGCGGTCGTGTGGCCCGAGTACGTGTGCCCCGTCAGCACCGAACCGTGGGCCTGCGCGATCGCGGCGGCGATATCGCGGCGGAAGATCGTCGCCGCGAGCGGGATGTAGCCGCCGGCCAGTCCCTTGGCGACGGCAATGACGTCCGCGCTCACGCCGTCGTGCTCGAGTGCGCGCCAGGTGCCGCAGCGGCCAGAACCGCACATGACCTCGTCGGCAACCAGCAGCACCTCGTGCCGGCTGCAGATCTCGCGCACCGCCCGCGCATAGCCGGGGGGCGCGGGCACGACGCCGCCGGCGGCGCCGACCACGGGCTCGAACACGAAGGCCGCGACGTTGTCGGCGCCGAGCGCTTCGATGCGCGCCTCGAGCTCGGCGGCCAGGTAGTCGACCAGCCCGGCTGCGCCGGCAGCGGCCGGGGGCCGGTATTCGTTGGCGGCGGACACGAATTCGACTTCGAGCAGACTGCGCTCGAAGGGCCGCCGCCGCTCGGCGAACCCCGACAGCGACAGCGCCCCGAGCGTGCTGCCGTGATAGGAGCGCTCGCGGGCGATGAAGCGGCGCTTGCTCGCTTGTCCGCGCGCGTCCCAGTACTGGAGCGCCACCTTCATCGCGCCCTCGATCGCCTCCGAGCCGCTCGAGGCGAACACGATCTGGCCGAATTCCGGCCCGCAGTGGCGCAGCATGAGCTCCGTCAACTGCTCGAGCGGCTCGCTCGTGAATAGGTAGCGATAGCCGCAGGCCACCTGCGCAAGCTGGGCCGAGATCGCCGCGTTGACCTCGGCGTTGGCGTGGCCGAGGCAGAACGCCGCCGGCCCGCAGGAGCCGTCGAGGTAGCGCTTGCCGGCGGCGTCGTAAAGGTAGCTGCCCTCGCCGCGCACGATGCGTGGCATGCCCTCGAGCTCCCAGCCGATCGCGCGACTGACGGTCATGGGTCAACCACGTGGCCGCATCCCTTGCGGGTCGTACCAGGGGCCGAGCTGGGCCTCGGCGGGGTAGCGCTGCCAGGCCACCTCGACCTCCAGCTTCCCTGCGGCCAGCCACTCGTTGGTGACGCCAGCGGCGCAGCTCAGGTAGCCCATGCCGAGCGAAGCGTCGATGCGATGGCCGTAGGCGCCCGAAGTCACCGATCCGACGAGAACGCCATTGCGGTAGATGGGTTCGTGGTGGTAGACGAGCGGGGCATCCGGCCCGGTGAGCCGCAGCAGTGCCAATCGCCGCGTGACCGGGCCCTGCAAACGCTGGCGCAGCAGGGCCTCGCGGCCGATGAATCCCCCGAACTTGTCCCAGGCCACCGCGAACGACAGCCCGGCCTGCAGCGGCGAATCCTCCTCGCCGATGTCGTGCCCCCAGTGCCGGTAGCCCTTTTCCATCCGCAGGGAATTGATCGCGAAGAAGCCTCCATGCTGCAAACCGAATTCCCGGCCCGCCTCGACGAGCGCGTCGAAGACGTGTGCGGCGAATTCGGCAGGCATATAGAGCTCATAGCCGAGTTCGCCGACGAAGGTCAGCCGGCTCGCGCGCACGCGGGCATAGCCAAGGTCGATCTCGCGGCTGGTGCCGAATGGAAAGGCAGCGTCAGACAGGTCATCCGTCGATACCTTCGCCAGCAAGGCACGCGACTTCGGTCCCATCAGCGCCAGCATCGGCAACCCCGAACTGACGTCGGTCACGAACACATGCGCGTCGTCGGGGATGTGTCGTCGCAGCCAGGTCAGGTCGCGCACCTGCGAGACGGCGATCGTCACCACCAGGAAGGACTGCGCGCCGAGGCGGGTCACGGTCACGTCCGCCTCGATGCCGCCGGACTCGTTCAGCCATTGCGTGTACACCATGCGCCCCGTCTCGACGTCGATCTCGTTGGCGCACAAATGGTTCAGCACGCGGACCGCGTCCCGGCCCTCGACGGCGTACTTCACGAAGCAGCTGTGGTCGAACAAGGTCACGTTCTGCGCGGTGTTGCGGCATTCGGCCCGGCAGTTGTCGAACCAGCTCTGGCGGCCGTAGGAATAACGGATCTGAGGCGACACCGTTCCGGGAGCGAAGAAACCAGGCCGCTCGTAGCCGGCCGCCTCGGTCATGAAGGCCCCGGCCGCCAGCAGGTGATCGTGGAATGGGCTGCGGCGCGCGCCGCGCGCAGTGACGAACTGGCGATAGGGCCAGTGCATGTCGAACAGCAGGCCCAGGGTCTCGACCGTGCGGTGCTCGAGGTACCTGCGGTTCGACTGGAAGGGCTGCATGCGGCGCACGTCGACGTCGATGAGCTCCACTGGCGGGCGGCCGTCGCGGATCCAGTCCGCCAGCGCCTTGCCCACGCCGCCCGAGGACAGGATGCCGACCGAGTTGAACCCGGTGGCACAGAACAATCCGCGCACCTCGGGCGTCTCGCCGAGCAGGTAGCGATCGTCGGGCGTGAAGCTCTCCGGGCCGTTGAAGAACAGCTTGATGCCGGCCTGCTTGAGCAGCGGCACGCGTCGAGCGGCTGCCTCCAGGTGGGGTGCGATATGGTCCACGTCCTCTGGCAGCGTCTCGAAGCTGAAGGACTCAGGGATGCCGCGCTGGCCCCAGGGCTTGGCCACCGGCTCGAAGAAGCCGACCAGCAGCTTGCCGGCGTCCTCCTTGTAATAGGTCCACTCGTCGCCGAGGAACAGCACCGGCAGCGCTCGCGGCAACTCCGCAATCGGCTCGGTGACGACGTAGAAATGTTCCGCCGCGTGCAGCGGCAGCGATACACCCGCCTGCGCCGCCAGGTCGCGCGACCACATGCCGCCGCAGATCACCACCGTGCGCGCGCGCACCGCGCCCTGCGCCGTCACCACGCCAACGGCGCGGCCGTGCTCGACCAGGATGCGCATGACTGGCGTGTGCTCGGCAATGTGCGCCCCGCCCATGCGCGCGCCTTTCGCATAGGCCATCGTCACGTCGGCCGGGTTGACCTGGCCGTCATGCGGAAACCAGAAGCCGCCGACGAGGCCGTCAGTGTTGATCGGCGGCCAGCGGTCCCTGATTTCCCCGGCGCTGACGGCCTCGACCGGCAGGCCGAAGTTCCGTCCCATGGACGCGCCACGGGCCAGCTCCTCATAGCGCGCCGCGGTATTCGCCACCCGCAGCGAGCCGCGCCGCTGGTACCCGGTAGCCTGCCCGGTCTCCTGCTCGAGCCGCCCGAACAGTTCGCCCGTGTACTTCGCAAGCTCCGTCATCTGCCGCGTCGCCCGCAGTTGCGTGACCAGGCCCGCTGCGTGCCAGGTCGTGCCGCAGGTCAGTTGCCTGCGTTCGCACAGCACGACGTCGCGGACGCCGATCTTCGTCAGGTGATAAGCGACGCTGGTGCCAATGACCCCGCCGCCGATGACGACGACGTCGGCCGAGGCTGGCAGCGACGCGTTGTTCACCTGTAATCGCCCCTGCCGGCGGGCCGGACCACCAGCACGGTGACCAACAGGTACGCCAGGGCGCCGACCAGAGCCGTCGGCAGCGAGGCCGTCAGGTATTCGTAGGGCGCACGGCTCACGTAGGTGGTCGGGTTCAGCAGGTACAGGTAGGTCGCGATGCCGGCGATCATGCCGGCGATCGCGGCGGGATTGAACCCGCCCCAGTAGCGATAAACTGCGCCAGGGCCACGCTCGAACAGGCCGCGCACGCTGATGCGCCGCCGGCGCAGCAGGTAGTAATCCGCGATCTGGATGCCGCACAGCGGCGCGAAGCCCAGGCCGATGAAGGCCAGGAAGGTGCCGAAGTGCGCGAAGAACATCTCGGGGATCACGAGGCCGACAACCGCAACCGGCGCGATCGAGATCGCCAGCAGCATCGGCCACGACAACTTCGACAGCGCCGGCACGTGCCGCAGCCCGATCGATGAGGCGTACACGCCGGTGACGGCGGTACCGAGGTTGGCCGCGGCCACGAACAGCAGCGCGATCACGCCGTAAACGGGCCCGCCGATCGAGCGCAGCCACGCGGCCGGGTCGGAGACCTGCAGCACCAGGATGCCGGCGATGCCGATGGCCGACAGGATCGGCACCGGCGCCCCCATCCCCAGCATGATCGGCAGCGCGGCCTTGCGCCCGCTGGGCGCCATGCGCACCATGGCCCCGAGATACGGCCACCACGAAAGCAGCGAGACGATGCCGATCTCGACTCCGGTGGTGTAGTTCCACCGCGGATCGGCCGCGGCCAGCCGCGGCAACGCCTGCGACAGCTCCGGCCAGCGGCGGCTCAGCAGGATGTACAGCATCCACAAACCGACCAGGACGTGGGCCACGAGCACGCGCGCCACGCGGTCGACTCCGGAGGACCCTCGCAGCAGGAACAGGAACGCCATCGCCGACACGCCCAGCACCATGAGCGGCAACAGCCAGGCGTGCTGCGCGGCATCGGCCACGCCCAGCGCCTGCAACAGCTGCATGCTCGACTTGGCAAAGAAGATCAGCAGCAGCGAGTTCCAACCGACGATGGACACGAACTGCATTGCCGCGGGGATGATCCAGCCGCGCGAGCCGAACTGCGGCTTGGCCGAGGCAATCGAGTCGACGCCGAGGCGAATACACGCCGGACCCGCGGCCAGCGCCACGATCAGCATGCCGATCATGCTACCCGCCAACAGCGCGGCAAACCCGGCACGGAAACCGAGGTAGTAGCCGACGTATTCACCGATGATGTAGCACCAGGTGGCCGCGGAGGCTGTCGCCAGGGAGATACCGAGCCGCCACGAGCCCCAGTTGCGCTCGGCCGGCAACAGCGGCCAGGCGCTCTTGTCGGCTTCGGCCAGCACGGCAGGCGCCGCATCCGGCCCGATCATGCCCGCCCCCACCACAGCGCGAGCAGCGGCAGCACGATGCCGAGCACCGCAAACACCAGCCAGGACCAGCCGTCGAAATCCGGCCCCTGATTTGCCTGCTGCTCGAGCAGCGCGATGCGCCGCTCGAGCTCCGGGTCAATGTCGCCTGCTGGCTGGCTCAGAACCGCGCCGTTATCTCAAAGCCGTAGGTGCGAGGCTCGCCCACCAGCGTGTAGTCGAAGCCCAGCCCGCCATCGGCCACATTGCGCTGCGCAAGGCCATAAGAGAGGTATTGCTCGTTGCCCAGGTTCTTGCCCCACAGCGCGAAGGACAGATGGTTATCGCCGCTAGCCAGCAGCGACACGCGCGCGTTATAGACCTCATAGCCTCCTTGCGAGATGCGTTCGGTGTTCATCGCGTCGAAGTACTGCCTCGAGTAGTAATTGCCGTCGGCCGCGACGTGCAAATCGCCGATCGCGAAGCGCGCCGCTCGCCAGTCGACGGCCAGGCCCACGCTGACGTCCGGTGCCATGATCAGCTGGTTGCCGGAGCGATCCGCGCCGCGCAGGAACAGCTCGGTGTACTCGCTGTGCAGCAGCCCCAGGTTCGCTTGTACGTCAAGATCGGCGGTGACCCTGGCATGCAACTCGACCTCGCCACCGATCACCTTCGATTTCGGGGCGTTGGTCAGATAAAAGCCGGCCCCGCCGCAGGTACCGGGTGTTGGGTAGTCGGGGTAGGCGCAATAGGTATCGAGGAACTGCTGGTCCTTGTAGTCGTAGTAGAACACCGCGCCGTTGAGTTGCAGGCGCCTCTCCAGCAACTCGCTCTTGACGCCGATCTCGTAGGCGTTGAGTTTCTCGGGGTCGGCGAACGTCAGCTCCGTCGGGTTATTGAAGGCCTGGCCGTTGAACGCCGCGCCGCGGTAGCCCTGGCTGAAGCTGAAGTAGCCCAGCACGTCGCTCGTGATTTTCCAGTCGGCACCGACTTTCACGCTGGTGTTGCTGTTGTCATGGCTGAAATTCGGCACCAGCCCGGCGGGCGGCGCCAGGCTGTCCTGGTAGACCACGAACGCAATCGGGGTGAGGTACGGGATCGTCTGTGTCCACAGGGTCGGGAAGCTGTCGGGCCCGTTGACGGTCGGGCGATTCGTCATGCCGCCCAGTAGCGCGTAAAAATTCCTGATGGTGATTTCATCCTTGGTGTAGCGTAGGCCGGCGCGCAGCGTGATGCTTGGATTCAGGTCGTAGTTGGCGTTGAAGAACAGCGCCTTGCTGGTGCGGTCCTGGTCGAAGTTATTGTACTCATCCCAGCCCCACAGCGACTGGCCCGACGGTGTCACAAAATACCCCTGCACAGTGGAATCCCAGAAGTGGAACTGCTCGACATAGTGGGTGCTGTCGTGTCCGTAGTAGCCGCCCGCGAGCCAGCCGAAGGCGCCGGTGTCGTGCGAGGCGACGCGTACCTCCTGCGAGTAGGCATTGATGCTCGAGGAATACAGGTTCGGATCGTCGATGTGCAGCACCGCCCCGGCGTCGGTCTTCCATAGCGCGCCGTCATCGCTGCGCTCCCACCATTTGCCGTAGTCATAACCGCTGACAGCAGTCAGCGTGTAGTGCTCGCTGAGCTGCCAATCGATCTTCAGCACGCCGTTGGTATGGTCGATCTTCTTGTCGAGGGCGTACTTGGCACCGCTATTCCACCAGCCGCCGTAGTGGCCGCTCGTGCCTATATAGGTCGGTGAGCTGGGGTCATTGTCCGCATTGAGCGCCTTGGCGCCGTACGGCGTGCCGCCCGAGTGCGTCGAGCCCAGCTTGAACAGCAAGTCGAAGGCGCTGCTCGGCTTGTACAGGAGCGTGAACCGGCCGCCGTAGGCGTCCACGCCATTGAGCGGCTTGACACCCGGCACCACGCTGTCAACCCAACCGTCGCGCTTGTCGTAGAGACCGGCGAGGCGCCAGGCCAGCGTACCGTCGGAGATCGGGCCGCCGACCGCACCCTCGACGGAGTGCCCGTTGTAATTGCTGATTCCCGCCGTCAGGTAACCGTCATAGGCATTGAGATTGGGGTTCTTGGTGTAGAAATTGATCGCCCCGCCGGTGGCATTCTTGCCATAGAGCGTACCCTGCGGGCCGCGCAGCACCTCGACGCGGTCGAGGTCATAGGTTTGCAGCGCCTGCACCGCGCCGACGCTCTTGTAGACGTCGTCGACGTACATTGCGATCGGGCTGCTCTGGTTCTGGCTCCAGTCGTTGGTCGTCACGCCGCGCAGCGCGAATGTCGGCTGTGCTTCCTCGCCGTAGGGCAGGCTCAGCTGCAGATTCGGCACCAGTGCCACGATGTCGGCAGCCTGGCGCACCCCGCGATTCTCGAGCTCGGCATTCGACACCGCGGTGATGGCAATCGGCACGTCCTGCGCGCGCTCCGAGCGGCGCTGGGCTGTCACGAACACTTCCTCGAGCGTCAGGTCGGAGCTCGTCGCTGATACCTGCGCCGAAGTCTGCGCCGGTGCGCATGCCGGCCATGCGAGCGCGCCTGCCATGGCCAGGCACAGAACCACACGCGCCGGCACGAATGAATGACGATCCATCGGATTCCCCCTGCCGCGGCTACGGTAGTGGCCGCTGCGCTGCGGAATATAGCGCCGTGGCGGGTTGGTTACTACTGACTGTCGCTGCGGCGCCCGGAAAAGCTCTCGGCGTCCGCGTACGGGAACCACCAGAAATCGTGCGGCCGCGCGGCGTAGTCGACCATCGCCAGCTTGGTGTGACGAAAACTGTCGAGCCCCTCCGAGCCGAGCTGGCGGCCGAGTCCCGATTGCTTGCGGCCACCGAAGGGACCGGCATCGTTGTCGAGCAGCGGCGCGTTGACCCAGACCATGCCGGCCTCGAGCTCGCGCACGGCCCGCATCGACTCCTCGAGATCGAGCGTATAGATCGTGGCGCCGAGCCCGTAGCGGGAGCGGTTGGCGAGCGTAATGGCTTCGTCGAAGTCGCGCACGCGGCACACCGGGGCGACGGGCCCGAACGACTCATTGTTCAGTATCGCAGCTCCAGGCGGCACCTCACCCAGCACCGTGGCATCGGCAAACCATCCGCGCTCGAGCCCGGCGGGCCTGCCGCCACCGGCAAGCACGCGCCCACCCTCGGCTTGCGCCTGCGCCAGCACCTTGAGGTACCGATCGAGCTCGCGCTTCGAGGCCAGCGGGCCCATGTCGACGCGGTCGAGGCCATTGCCGATGCGCAGCTGCCGCGCGTGGTGCACGAGCCGCTCCATGAAGGCGTCGTAGACGCGCTCGTGCACGTAGAAACGCTCCGCGGCGGCGCACACCTGCCCGCAGTTGAGAAACGCGCCGAAGGCGGCGCCGCGCGCCGCGACCTCGAGTGGGGCCGAAGGCATGACGATGAAGGGGTCGTTGCCCGAGGTCTCGATCAACGTGCGCTTGTATTGCCGCGCGCAGCTCTCGGCGACCACGCGGCCGGTGTCGATGCCGCCGGTGAATGCGACCATGTGCGTATCGGTCGACTCGACCAATTGCCGGCCCACGGCGCCCGCACCACCCAGCACCTGCACCAGGCCCGCCGGCAGCCCGTCGAAGGCTGCAGTGAATTCCAGCGTCGTCAGCGTCGTCAGCTCTGATGGCTTGATGATGACGGCGTTGCCGCAGGCCAGCGCCGCCGTGGCCTGCCAGCACAGCAGGCACAACGGATAGTTGAACGGCAGGATGATGACCACCACGCCGATCGGGTCCTTGGTGGTGAAATGCACCTGGCCATCGACCGTCGCCCCGAGCACCTTGCCCGCCTCGTGGCGCGCGACCTCGGCGTAGTAATCGGTGGCGGTGGCCGACCAGGTTGCCTCGTCGACCGACTCCTTATACGTCTTGCCCATCTCGCGGGTCAGCATCTCGCCCACGAGCGCACGCGAGGCCCGCATGTGCCGCGCAGCTTCGTGCAGCAGCTCGGCGCGGCGATGATAGTTGACGTTGGCCCAGGAGCGCTGCGCCTCGTTGGCGATGGCGATGGCCTCGCTGATCTCGGCGGCCGTCGCCTCGACGACCTCGCCGATCCGGGCCTCAGTCGCCGGGTCGATCACCGCGAAGGCGCTGCTCCCGGCGGCGCGCCGCAATTCCCCGCCGATGCGGTGTCGCCCGCTGAGCGCCTTGAACCTTGATGTCGCCTCGCTCACGGCGCAGCGTCGTACACCAGGCGGCCGCCGACCCAGGTCTTGAGCACCTTGACCTCGCGGATCTGCGCGGGCGGGATCGCGAGGACGTCGGCGCTCAGCAGCACGAAGTCCGCGAGCATGCCGGGCCGCAGCGTGCCCTTCTCGGTGTCCTGGAATTCCGCGTACGCGGAACCCCGGGTGTAGGCGCTGAGCGCCTCGGCGATGGTCAGTTTCTGCTCCGGGAACCAGCCGCCCGGATTCTTGCCATCCAGCGTTGCGCGCGTGGTGGCTGCGTACAGTGTCAGCATCGGGTCGAGCGGCGCCACCGGCCAGTCGGTGCCGAGCGCGAGCCGCACGCCATGATCGAGAAAGGTCCGGAAGGCATAGGTGCGGCTCGCGCGATCGTGGCCGATGCGCCCCTCGGCCCAGCGGCCGTCGTCGATCGCGTGGTACGGCTGCACCGAGGCGATTACGCCGAGCGCGGCAAAGCGGTCGAAGTCCTTCGCGGCCATGTGCTGCGCGTGCTCGATGCGCCAGCGGCGGTCGCGCAGGCCGTCCTTCGGCGGCGATCCCGGCGTACAGGTCGAGGATCGTGGAGATGCCCGCATCGCCGATGGCGTGCGTGCACAGCTGCAGGCCAGCGGCGTCGGCACGCTGCATGCGCTCGCGCGTCCCGCGACAGCGGCTGCATCTCCGTCGGAGAGCAGCCCGCGGTTCTCGGGATCGTCGTCGAAGGGCTCGAAGAAGTAGGCGGTACGCGAGCCGAGCGAGCCATCGGCGAAGGCCTTGAATGCGCCCACCCGAAGGTACGGGTCACCGAAGGCGCGGCGCAGGCCGAGCTTCGCCCAGTCCTCGATGCCGGCGAGATTGGGAATCGCGTACACGCGCGCGGTTAACCGGTCCTGCTCACGCAGCTCCGCGAGCACGCCGAGGTCGGCGTAGTCCGTCGCAAGGTCACCGTCGCTTACGGCCTGCAGGCTCGTCACGCCGAGCGAGGCAGCGTGGCGCAATGCGCGCTCGATGATCGCGCGCCGCTGCTCGTGCGTAAGCGGCGGGATCGCCCGCGTCACCAATTCCATGGCCGCGTCCTTGAGCGCGCCGGTCGGCTCGCCGCTGGCGTCGCGGACGATCACGCCGCCGGCCGGATCCGGCGTCGCGGCTGTTATGCCTGCGAGCTTGAGCGCGAGTGAGTTGGCCACCAGCATGTGCCCGTCGTAGCGGCCGACGGCGACCGGAACGTCCGGAGCGGTTCGGTCGATCAGTTGCCGCGTCGGGATCGCCACCGGCTGCCACTTGGTCTCGTCCCAGGTGCCGCCCGTCACCCACTCGCCCTTGGGCGTGCGCGCCGCGCGCTCGCCGACGCGCCGCGCGAACTCGTCCGCGCTGGCCACGTCCTTGAGTTGCACGGCGGCGAGCTCCTGGCCGCCATCCAGGATGTGCACGTGCGCATCGTTGAACCCGGGCAGGAGCCGCCTGCCACCGGCCTGCACCACCCGCGTGGCCGCGCCGCGCCAGGCCATCACGTCCTTGTCATCGCCGACGGCCACGATCCGCTCACCGAGCACCGCCAGCGCCTGCGCCTCGGGCGCCCGCGCATCGCCGGTCCAGATCTTCGCGCCGCTGATGATCAGGTCGGCGGCCGGGCGCGCGCCCTCCGCGGCGCTCGCCGCAATCGTCGCCAGCAGCGCCGCCGCTGCCGCGCCGCAGGCCAATCGTGCTAAGCGCATTGGCGCGTCCCCTCGGGAATGTGAACCAGGGCCCGACGCGGCAGCCAGGCAGCCGCGAATCCGCTCACTTCACCGTATAGCCCTTGCCTTCCATGCAGGCGCCGAAAGCGCGGTTGTAGGTGGCCTTCTGCTGCGCGATGGAGGCCTGCGCCTGCTGTTGCTGCTGCGACGAAGCCTGCTGCTGCTGTTGCTGGGCCTGTTCCTCGGCACGGCGTCGGGCCGCGACGCCGGAGAGGGCACCCGCCGTGGCGCCGATTGCGGCGCCCTTGCCCGTATCCCCCGCCACGGCGCCGATCGCGGTCCCGGCGACTGCGCCCTTGGCGGTGCCTCGCGCGACCGATCCGGATCCGGGGTTCGGGTTGGAAGCGGGCTGCGGATTGTTGGCCACCTGCGGCTGGATCGACATGGGATCGATGCCGGTCTGCGTCTTGGCCCAGCCGAAGCAGCCCGTCTCGTCATTCGACTGTTGCTGGGCGGTCTGGTTTTTCGCCGGGAATACGAAGAGCCCGAGGCTCGATGACAGCGACGAAGCCGGTGCCGTCGGTTGCTGGGCGCCCAGGGATGTACTGAGCAGCAGCGCGGCTCCGAAGGTGAACAAGGCAGCACGATTCGACATTGCGGTGACTCCTGGAGAGTGCTTGAACTTGTGGCGCGCAGTATAGCGCCGAATCCACGGGGCCTGACCCGGTCTTGGTGCGATGCGTCATGAATCTGGTCAAGCGCGCTTGAGGCCAGGTAACAAAACTGACACATTGAGCACATAGCCTGCCCCTGCTTCGAAGCACTACAACCCGATACACCAAGCAGGAGTCTTCTGATGAGCACGCACCACTTAGGCTGGCGTCCAATGCTGCGCCTCGCGGGCCTGTTGACGATCGTCGCTGGCTGGAATACCGCTTCGGCCACGGAGATCACGGGCGCAGGCGCAACCTTTCCCTACCCCGTGTACGCGAAATGGGCCGAGGCCTACAAAGCCGAGACCGGCGTTTCGCTGAACTATCAATCGATCGGCTCCGGCGGTGGCATCAAGCAGATCAAGGCGGCCACCGTGACCTTCGGCGCCTCGGACAAGCCGCTTGAGGCCAAGGAACTCGACGACGCCGGGCTCGTGCAGTGGCCGATGATCATCGGCGGAGTCGTGCCGGTCGTGAACATCGCCGGCATAAAGCCGGGTGAACTCGCACTCGACGGGCCTACGCTCGCTGCAATCTACCTCGGCGAGATCAAGAACTGGAATGACGCGCGCATCAAAGCCCTGAATCCCAAGGCCGCGCTGCCCAACCAGGCGATCGCCCCGGTTTACCGCTCCGACGGCTCGGGCACGAACTTCCTGTTCACGAATTACCTGTCGCAGGTCAGCGCGGACTTCAAGTCCAAGATCGGCGCCAACACTTCGGTGGAATGGCCGGCGGGCATCGGCGCCAAGGGCAACGAGGGCGTGGCGGCCATGACGACGCAGACGGCCGGCGCCATCGGCTACGTCGAGTACGCCTACGCCAAGCAGAATCACATGACCAACCTGCGCATGAAGAATGCGGACGGCAAGTTCGTGGCGCCCGAAGCGGCGGCGTTCCAGGCGGCCGCCGCCAACGCGGACTGGGCCAAGGCCGAGGGTTACTACCTGATCCTCACCAATCAGCCCGGCGCCAAGAGCTGGCCGATCACGGGGGCCAGCTTCATCATCATGTACAAGACGCCGAAGGATGTCGCGACGTCGAAGGCGGCCCTGGATTTCTTCGCCTGGTGCTACAAGAAGGGCACGGACCTGGCCAATTCGCTCGACTACGTCCCGCTGCCGGCCCCGGTGATCAAGCTCGTGGAAAAGACCTGGGGCGGCTCGATTCAGCAGGGCGGCAAGCCCGTCTGGACCGGCAAGTAGCGACCGCGCCAGGCCAGCCGTCTTGGAGCAGGCAGCCGCACGCCACTTCGAACCACTCTTCAGGTGGTCGAGCCGGCTGTCGGCCATGCTCGTGCTGCTGGTACTGGCCGGGGTCATCGTGTCATTGGTGCTGGGCGCGTGGCCCGCGCTCAGCACCTTCAGATGGGGTTTCATCACGGAGGCGCGCTGGAACCCCGTCACCCAGGTTTTCGGCGCCGCCACACCGATCTACGGCACGCTCGTCACCTCGCTGATCGCGCTGCTGATCGCCGTGCCCTTTGCCTTCGGCATCGCCGTGTTCCTGACCGAGATCTGCCCGCTACGCCTGCGCGGCGCCATCGCCACGGCGATCGAGCTGCTGGCCTCGATACCGAGCATCGTCTACGGCATCTGGGGATTGTTCGTGCTGGCCCCGATGCTGCAACACACGGTGCAGCCCTGGCTCATCGAGCACCTGAGTTCGGTGCCGGTCATCGGCGCCCTGTTCCAAGGCCCGCCCTTCGGCATCGGCCTGTTGACGGCCGGGCTGGTATTGGCCGTCATGGTGCTGCCCTTCATCACCGCCGTGATGCGCGAGGTGTTCCTGATGGTGCCGCGCACGCTCAAGGAGGCGGCCTACGGGCTGGGCGCGACGCAGTGGAATGTCGTGTGGGATGTCGTACTGCCCTGGTCCAGCCGTGGCGTGATCGGCGGCATCATCCTTGGCCTGGGCCGGGCGCTAGGTGAAACGATGGCGGTGACCTTCGTTATTGGCAACGCCCATCGCCTCAACTTCTCGCTGCTGGCGCCGTCGACGACTATCTCCGCGGCCATCGCCAACGAATTCTCGGAGACCGACAGCACGTTGTACAGCTCCTCGCTGTTCGCGCTCGGCCTGATGCTGTTCACGGTGACCTTCGTCGTCATCGCCTGCGCCCGTCTGCTGATCATGCGGGTCGAGAAGCAGGGGGGAGCCCGCGTATGAGCACGCTGCGACGGCGCAAGGTCGTGAACGTGCTTGCCTTCATGGCCTCGACGGTCGCCACCGCGATCGGCCTGGCGGTGCTGTGCGCGATATTGTGGACGCTGCTGTCGCGTGGCGCCGGCGCCCTGTCGACTACCGTGTTCACACAGATGACCCCGGCGCCGGGCAGCCAGGGCGGATTGCTCAATGCGATCGTCGGCAGCCTGCTCATGGCCCTGTGCGGCATGGCGATGGGCGCGCCGGTCGGTATCCTGGCCGGCACCTACCTGGCCGAATACGGCCGGCACAGCGCGCTGAGCAAGCTGACCCAGTTCATCAACGACGTCCTGCTGAGCGCCCCGTCGATCATCATCGGGTTGTTCGTCTACGCGCTGCTGGTCGTCCGCATGGGGCACTTCTCCGGCTTCGCGGGCGCGGTCGCGCTCGCGATCATCGCCCTGCCGATCATGGTGCGGACCACCGAGGACATCCTGCACCTGGTGCCGAATGGGCTGCGCGAGGGCTCCGCGGCGCTTGGCGCGCAGCCCTGGCAGACCATCCTGAAGGTGCTCTACCCCGCCGCCCGCAGCGGGCTGCTGACGGGCCTGGTGCTGGCCGTCGCGCGCATCAGCGGCGAGACCGCACCGCTATTGTTCACAGCGCTGAACAACCAGTTCTGGAGCGTGAACCTGAACGCCCCTATGGCCAACCTGCCCGCGGTGATCTTCCAGTACGCCATGAGCCCGTACGTGGACTGGCAGCGGCTGGCCTGGGTGGGGGCGATGCTGATCGCCTCGTTCGTGCTGCTGGTCAGTGTCGCGGCGCGCACGGCCTCGATTCTGCTTGGGGGCAGCCGGCAGGCCAGCGCCTGAACGAGTACCCGGCGGGTTGGTCGCCTGTCAGGATTCGGCCTGCCCAGCGGGCTCCACTGGATCGGCCGCTGGTGGATCGGCTGCTGGCGGATCCTCGGCCGCGGACCCCATGTCGGATGTTGCAGCGCGCTCTGAGCGGCGCTGTTGCTTCTGGAGTTGGCGCTTCTTTCTCGCCTCTTCCTTCTGGCGTTTGGCTTGCCGGTAGTTTTGCTTGGCCAAGAGCTCGTCCTGCGACCATTGCGCGTGATTGCATCACTCTACTCCCGTCTATCTTTGGCGGCCGGGAAATTGGCGAGAATGCTCCGGGATCAGAAAGTCAAATGCCTGCCGCCAGCAACTGCTAAAGTGAGCGTGATCGTTGACGTCCCTGTACCGACCCAGCCCTGCGGGGCGCATTCGAGTCGGACCGAGCCACCCGCGATCAGGGTTTGCCGGGAGTACGCGATTATGAAGGAGTTCGACGGCATCGAGCCGACCATGCGTCCGATAGCCGGAGGGAGCCAGGATGACTATCGTCAGCGCCTGGCCGTACTGCGCGCCGAAGCGGAAAGGCGACGCGAACACGAACTCAGCGAGCAGCGCTCGCCGGCCAACTCAGCCGCGGACCGGATCCGCATCTGGGAGCGCCGCCACCAGTTGCAGATCCCGAAGCGTCACGATCACCTGCTGCTCGCGAACATTGCCGCGGACACCGGCCTGACCATCGAAGATGTACGGGCCGAGCAGCGGCAACGACTGGCAGCCGGATCCAGCCCGCGCAGGGAATGAAATGCGGGTTGCGGCTCGAAAGCCATCGTTGGGCGCCAAGACCAAGCACGAACTGTTGCTGTACGAGCGCATGCGCTCGCCCACGGTGCACCAACTGTTCCCGGAGGTTGACCAACTGCGCATCGAGCTGGACTTCAGCGAGCCCCATGGTCGCGCCTCACCGCCGTCCCCGCAGCTGCACACCCTGTACGGTGCCGCGTCCGCATTCTTCCGCTTCCGCTGCCCCTGCGCGGACTGCGATGGAGACTTCGATCTGACCGATTCGGTGACGGCCTTGATCAGGAGCAGGACGGATAGCAAACGGACCGTGCTCCGGACTGGGCAGTATGGCTGCCAGGGTGTGCAATTCCGCTCTCATCCCACATTGGAAGCCTCCTGCCCGATGCAACTGAAATTTCGGCTCCGCATCGAGCTGAAGCAGGCCGCGTAAGCAGCCATTTGACCCCGCTGCGGCTCGGGTAGCGACTCGCCCAAGCTCCTCAATTCCGTCTGGGGACTCGTAGGTTCCAGCCGGGAAGCGTTACGCCAGCGATCATGAATGTCCGCAACCTCGTTCGATCATGCCTCGCCTCACTTGCCTTGCCGGTGATAGTGGATGCCAACCCGGGACAGGCCGGCAGCGATTGCTATTCGTTGCAGCTGGCCGAGTGCCCCACGCCGTTCGACACGCAGCTCCCTGACGCCAGCGAGATGCTGAGCTGGCAGGGCGAAGACCGCATCGTCGGGCTGCGCAATACCTGGCGGCTCTACCCGGGCGATGTCTTCCGGACCGGCCACCAAGCGGCGTCACCTCTGCAACGGGCAGACCATCCGGTTTCGAACATCAGTTACAACTATGCGGGACAGGTCCACGATCTGCCCACCTATCTGGCGCACCAGCGCGTCACTGGCCTGCTGCTGATCAAGAACGGTCGCATTGCGCTCGAGTATTACGGCCTTGGGAATACGGAGAAGACGCTCTGGACCTCGCGCTCGGTCGCCAAGTCCGTCGTATCGACCCTGGTCGGAATTGCGATCCAGGAAGGCAGGATCCATGCGATCGACGATCCCATCGTGCAATACCTGCCGGACCTCAAGCACACGGCCTGGGATGGCGTGACACTGCGGCAGCTGATCACGCATACCTCGGGCATCGCCTGGAACGAGAAATACGACGATCCGAAGTCGGATTTCTCCGCCCTGACCCAATGCGAGGCCACGGCAGATCCTTATCCGTGCATCATGCAGCTGGTCTCCTCCCGCCCGCGGCGCGACGGACTTTCGCCGGGCGCGGTATGGTCCTACAACACGGGCGGAGCATGGCTCGTCGGGCGCGTGCTCGAGCAGGCGACGGGCATGTCAATTGCCCGCTATCTCGAGACGCGCCTGTGGAGCCGCGAACCGATGGAGCGTGAGGGCGTCTGGCAGGCGCTCGTTCCGGGCCGGATCGACATGGGCGGACACGGTTTCAACGCCAGCTTGCGCGATTGGGGACGCTTCGGGCTGTTCGTGGAACGCGGCGGGCGCCTTTCTGACGGCACGCAGTTGTTGCCGGATGGGTGGATCAGGCAGGCCACCACCTGGGTTCACGCCCGCGGATCGGTCACGCCCGAGACGCCGGATGGCCAGTACGGTTTCCAGTGGTGGTACAACCCAGGCGCGCCTGCCGCCGGCGATCCGGATGGGGCGCTCGCGGTCGCGCGCCATTCGTTCTGGGCGCTGGGCATCTACGGACAGGCCATCGCGATCGATCCCGCAGAGCACGTCGTGATGGTGCAGTGGTCGGCCTGGCCCGCTGCCGAACCCAGTGATGGCACGGAAGAGGAGCAGGCGAATTTCTTTGCCGGCGCGGTGGCGGCATTGCGCTAGCTGGAATCGAACTTGGTGGCCAGGGTGGGACTCGAACCCACGACCTCGGCATTATGAGAGCGGAAAGTAAGTTAAAGGGTCTTTTAATTCAATAACGTGACGCTGGGCGTCCGTTGCTATTTGCCCTACTGATCACCACTGGGTCCCGCGAAGGTCGCGCGCGGTTGCAATCACCGCCCGGTGTCAACGACCGTGCCGGCCTTGCCATCGGAAATGGTTCCGAGCCGAACCAGGCGACTGGTCGGAGCCGCTCGCCGCGGAGCGTGATTGCGCAAATATAGGTAAATCCACGGATTGCTGTGTGAGTCCGTATGGGCGATAAAGCCGCGCACCGGCGGCGGGCACAGGCATCTTCATAAGGCACCGCAGGGGCCGTTGATGAAACGGGCTCCGTCGGTGTCGAAACCATCCAGGAGAGCGAGAATCATGAGCGTCGCAGCACCAGTCGAAATAGGCGCCAAAGTTCAGTTCAAAGCCAAGTACGAAAATTTCATTGGCGGTAAGTGGGTCGCGCCGGTTAAGGGCGGGTACTTTGACGTCATCACGCCTATCACCGGGAAGGTCTACACCAAGGCCGCGCGCTCGACTGCCGAGGATGTGGAGCTCGCGCTGGACGCCGCGCATGCAGCCGCAGACGCTTGGGGCCGCACTCCGGCCGCGGAGCGGGCCAACGTCCTGTTGAAAATCGCGGACCGGCTTGAACAGAATCTGGAAATGCTGGCCTACGCGGAAACCGTGGACAATGGCAAACCGATCCGCGAAACCTTGAATGCCGACATTCCACTAGCGGTTGATCATTTTCGCTACTTCGCGGGTTGCGTGCGCGCCCAGGAGGGTTCGCTTAGCGAAATCGATGGAGAAACTGTCGCCTATCACTTTCACGAACCGCTCGGGGTCGTCGGCCAGATCATTCCATGGAATTTCCCTATACTGATGGCGGCCTGGAAGCTTGCGCCCGCGCTTGGCGCCGGCAATGCGGTCGTGCTCAAGCCTGCGGAGCAGACACCGATCAGCATCATGCTGGTTGCCGAACTGATCGCCGACCTGCTGCCGCCGGGCGTCCTGAACATCGTTAACGGCTTTGGTCGAGAGGCCGGTCTGCCACTCGCGACCAGCCGCCGCATCGCGAAGATCGCGTTCACGGGATCGACAACTACCGGCCGGTTGATCGCCCAGGCAGCAGCCAACAATCTGATCCCCGCGACGCTGGAATTGGGCGGAAAATCGCCCAACATCTTCTTCGCCGACGTCGCGGCTGCTGATGATGAATTCTTCGATAAAGCCATTGAGGGCCTGGTGCTGTTCGCCTTCAACCAGGGCGAAGTGTGCACCTGCCCGTCACGGGCATTAATCCACGAATCGATCTACGATCAGCTCATGAAGCGCGTGCTGGAGCGCGTTGCAGCGATCAAACAGGGTAATCCCCTGGATATGAACACGATGATCGGCGCACAGGCGTCTAAAGAACAACTGACCAAGATCCTGACCTATCTGGACCTCGGC
Source organism: uncultured Gammaproteobacteria bacterium (assembly GCA_963778855.1). Lineage (GTDB taxonomy): Bacteria > Pseudomonadota > Gammaproteobacteria > Steroidobacterales > Steroidobacteraceae > FEN-1191. The sequence continues at coordinate 290,846 of CAVZWC010000007.1, forward strand.
AAGCAGGAGGGAGCGGAGCTGCTGGCCGGCGGCGCTCAGGCGCATCTGCCCGGTGAGCTCGCGGGTGGCTACTATGTGCAGCCGACATTGTTCAAAGGACACAATAAGATGCGCGTGTTCCAGGAGGAAATCTTCGGACCGGTGCTCGCAGTCACGACGTTCAAGACTGAGGCGGAGGCGCTCGCGATCGCCAACGACACGCTCTACGGGCTCGGCGCCGGCGTCTGGTCACGCGACAGCAATATCTGCTTCCGAATGGGTCGTGCGATAAAGGCGGGCCGGGTGTGGACCAATTGCTACCACGCCTATCCAGCCCACGCAGCATTTGGCGGCTACAAGGAATCCGGGATCGGCCGCGAAACCCACAAGGTTATGCTCGACCACTACCAGCAGACCAAGAATCTTCTGGTCAGCTACAGCCCGAAGAAGCTTGGCTTCTTCTAGGCGTCGAGGATCTGCGCGGGAGTCGGAATTGCGGGGGTGGACGGCCACGCCTGCGTTATTGTTTGAGGTGGTCGTGGTCCACAAAGTCGTTGCAACGCTTGCAGCCCTGCAACTGATCGAGCAGCTAAAGCAAAAGCACGGCGCCCTCATGTTTCATCAGTCCGGCGGCTGCTGCGACAACAGCGCGGCCAATTGCTATTTGCCCGGCGAAATCACCGTGGGCGCCGGCGACGTACTGCTCGGGGAGATCGGCGACTGCCCGTTCTACATCAGTAAATCGCAATACCAGTACTGGAAGCACACGCAGCTGGTAATCGATGTCATCGACGGTCAGGGCGGCACGTTCTCGCTGGAAGGGCCGGAAGGCAAGGCGTTTCACACGCGATCCAGGGTGTTTTCCGACGCGGAGCGGGCAGAGCTCGAGGCGAGCGACTCCGTTTAAGATTCTGATTTGATTGGTGGCTAGGGTGGGACTCGAACCCACGACCTCGGCATTATGAGTGCCACGCTCTAACCAGCTGAGCTACCTAGCCTGATCCAACCCAAAGGGTGGCGGATTCTCGCGGCCGCCCGCGCCAGCGTCAAGGCAACGGCGGCCCACGCTGCGTTGCACCATTGGCGCGGGCCGACTGCCGGATGCAACATATTGTCGTGGAATACCGACGCCGGATGCGGAAAAACCGCTTGGGATTCCGGTGAAACCCGTGCAACATCTACCCGTATAAATTCAGCAAAGGGGAGTATTGACTACCGTTATGGCCGCTTCACCTGCCAAGCCGAGTATTGCCGACACCTTTTCGAGGTTGTTGCGGCTCAACATCGGCGCCGGCCCGCTGCGCGTCGCGCGTGCGCAGCTGGTAGTGGCCTCCGAGCAGGAGCTCGCGCGCGTCGCGCGCGGCGGACCAATGCCACAAAGCAGGGTCGCGGCGACCTTGCTGGCTTCGCCCACGGAATACCGCAAGTGGGAAGCGGAGCATGGGCGTCTCATGAGCTCGGTCGCAGCGCCCGCGACTGGCGAGCGCCAGGCGCGCGAACTGGTGGCGGCTGCGCTGTCTCTGGTGCATCGCAAGGCGCTGTTCGAGTACCTGCAGAACCATGCGCCGCGCGGCGGCGAACGGCGGGTGCTGATCCAGCATTTCCACGGCCAGAGCAGCTACTCGCAGGCGGTCGTGGCCGAGCACGGCAATTACCAGCGTGGCGTCGCCAGCCTGCTGTGCATCGAGCACATCGGCGCGACGCTGCTGCCGCACCAGGCGTTCGCCGAACCGCTGCGCCGCTACGAACATTTGTACTCGGAATACTTCCGCAGCTACTGCGACAGCTACCTCGCGCCGCCCAGCGACGTCGGCGAAGCGGATGACAGCATGCGCACGCTACTGCCCTACCTGAAGAACGACGTGCTCGAGGAGCGCAAGCGCCTGCTGGCGCTGCCCTCGGCGCCTTCGATCCACGCCATACGCTAGGTCCCTGGTCCGGCACTGTCGTTAAGTGCGTATTGTCGCGCGCTTGCCGAGGGCGTATCAGTCGCCTCGTGGTCAAGCCTGCTACCCAAAGTAACCGCGGATTCGCAGCGCGCCGCCTGGCGATGGTAGAAAGGCAGATCGCCCATCGCGGGGTGCGCGACGCGCTCGTTCTCGATGCCATGAGCCAGGTGCCCCGCGAGCACTTCCTGCCCGAGGACCTGCACGAGTTTGCCTACGAGGACACGCCGCTGCCCATCGAGCAGGGCCAGACTATCTCACAACCCTATATCGTGGCCCTGATGGCGGAAGCGCTGCAGCTGCGCGGCGATGAAAGGGTCCTGGAGATCGGCACCGGCTCGGGCTATGCGGCTGCCGTGCTCGCGCGAATTGCCGGCGAGGTCTACACGGTGGAGCGCCACGGCCAGCTCGCCGCCAAGGCCGCTGACGTGCTCGCCAGGCACGGATATCACAATGTGCACGTGCTGCACGGCGACGGTACGCTTGGCTGGCCTGAGCACGCGCCATTCGACGCTATCGTGGTCGCTGCCGGCGGCCCGCAAGTGCCCGAGTCGCTCAAGAGCCAGTTGAAGATCGGTGGCCGGCTGGTCATACCCGTGGGCGCCGCCCGACAGTTGCAGGAACTGGTGCGCGTCACGCGCGTCTCGGCGCTCGAGTACCGCACCGAGGAAATTGCCGACGTCCGCTTCGTACCGCTGGTGGGCGAGGCAGGCTGGGCAGCCGAGGCTCATGAGGCGGCGACACCGGGCCCTGTGAGCCGGCGGCGGGACCAGGGCTCGGACGCGGAGTTGGCGCGCCTCGTGGCCTCGCACTGCGAGCCATTCACGACCATCGACAATGTCGACTTGCAGCCCTTGCTGGCGCGCGTCGGTGATGCGCGCATCGTGCTGCTGGGTGAATCGACGCACGGCACCTCGGAGTTCTACCGGATGCGCGCACGCATATCGCGCGAACTGATCGAGCGCCGCGGGTACTCGTTCATCGCCATCGAAGGCGACTGGCCCGACGCGGCGCGCGTCGATCACTACGTACGGCATATGAAATACCGGCCGTCCGAATGGACCGCCTTCGCGCGCTTTCCGGTCTGGATGTGGCGCAACGAGGAGATTCGCGGTTTTGTCGACTGGCTGCGCGCCCACAACGCCGGCCGGAGTGCCGCCGAACGCGTGGCTTTCCATGGCCTGGATCTCTACAGCCTGTTCAGCTCCATTCATGCCGTGCTCGACTACCTCGACAAGGTCGATCCGGCCACTGCGCGCGTGGCGCGCCTGCGATATGGCTGCCTGACCCCGTGGCAGTCCGATCCGGCCACCTACGGTCATGCCGCGCTCACCGGCACCTATCGCAGCTGCGAGGACGCGGTCATCTCCGTGCTCACGGATCTGCGGACCAAGCAGCAGGCCTACGCCGAGCACGACGGCGAGCGTTTCCTGGACGCTATCCAGAACGCGCAGCTCGTGACCAATGCCGAACGCTACTACCGGATCATGTACCACGGGTCGCGGGCGTCCTGGAACCTGCGCGACCAGCACATGTTCGACACGCTGACGAGCCTGCTGGCGTTTCACGGGCCGGGCAGCAAGGGCATCGTCTGGGCCCACAATTCGCATATCGGCGACTCGGCCGCGACCGAAATGTCCTCGCGCGGCGAATTCAACCTCGGCCACCTGTGCAAGCAGCACTTTGGCCAGGACGCCTACTCGATCGGCTTTGGAACCCACAGCGGCGCGGTCGCCGCGGCCTCGGACTGGGACGGGCCCATGCAGCTCAAGGCCGTAAGTCCCTCCCTGGCCGGCAGCTATGAACGCCTGTGCCACGACACCCGCGCGCCGCAATTCCTGTTGCCCCTGCGTCCGCCGGCGCCGGAGCGGCTGCGCATGGGCCTGATGACCCCGCGGCTCGAGCGGGCCATCGGCGTCATCTACCGTCCTGATACCGAATTGCAGAGCCATTATTTCAGGGCCGTCCTGCCCCGGCAGTTCGACGAATACGTCTGGTTCGATCATTCGGCGGCCGTCAATCCCCTCGACACCGAGCAACTCAAGGGCTTGCCCGATACTTATCCGTTCGGGGTGTAAGCAAAGCATGAGGCCACGGACTGCAACTTTGTCCGGTGCAGACTATGTGCAGGCCAGGTTGGCCTGGATGCGCGCCCAGGCGATCTGGCCCAATGGGCGCCGCTACCTCTGGACCGATGCCTTCGGGCTTGTCCTGCTCACCTCCCTGTACGCCGAGGTCGGGCAGGCGCATTACCTGGATGAGGCGGAAAGGCTGGTGGCGGAGGTGGATCGCGTCCTCGGCCGGCCCCGCGGCATCCGCATTGGCGAGGCCGCCGATCGCAGCGGCCAGTATTTTCATTACCTGGCGATGTGGTTGTACGCGCTGGCCGTGCTGGGACGGCACCGGCCGGCCTATCGTCTGCGGGGCATCGCCCTGGCGCGCGATATCCATGACGCCTTCGTGGTTCCGGGGCGAGGGGTCTGGTGGAAGATGCGCGAGGACCTGAGCGGCCCTTCTCCCGGGTATGGTTTTGGAGCGCTCGATGCCTTCGACGGCTATGTGTCCTATCGGCTGCTCGACGAAGTGGCGCTGGCTCCCCAGATCGCCGCGATGCGAGAGCTGATCAGTAAGAGCGCTTCGACCCTGATTATCACGCAGGATCTCGGGATCGGCATGATGCTGTGGATGACCCACTTCTTCCCGGATGAGCAATGGGCGATGGTCCAGCACCGCCGTGGCCTGGCGCTGCTGGATGCGATGTGGGTCAATGCCGGTTACTTCTGCCGCGAGCCGGACCAGCGGCAGCTCAGGTTCGCCTTCACCAATTACGGCGTCGCGGTGGGACTGCAGGCGGTCAAGGCCATGCCGGAGCGCGTCCGGCAGCTCAATGATTACTTTGAGGCCTATCGGTCAGGCGACGAATACGATCGCGACGCCATTACCCACGTCATGGCCTGCAGTTCGCATTTCCCCGGATACATGCTGCGCGACTTTGCTCCCGCCTGAGTCCCTGGCAGCGCCGATGCACGACGCCGCTGCTCAACGCGGCGGCGATCAGTTGCCACCGGCGATTGAACCCCTTGACAGTTCGATATTAGTCGAAATATCGTACGACCATGCGTTCGCATCAAGCTATCAACGCGTTTGCCGCGCTGGCACATGAATATCGCCTGCGCGTCTACAGATTGCTAGTCGAGCGCGGTCCGGCAGGCCTGTCGGCAGGGGATATTGCCGAGAAGGTAGGACTCGCCCCATCGTCCCTGAGCTTCCATGTCCAGGCGCTGCAGCGCGCGCGGCTCATCACCCGGCGCCGCGCGAGCCGTCAGTTGATCTACGCCGCGGATTTCGCCGCGATGAACGCAGTCATCGCTTTCATGACCGAGAACTGTTGCGGCCAGGCGGAGTCAGTTTGCGCGCCGAGATGCGTTCCGGCCGCCGGCACGCGCAAGGCGCCACGAGCGTAAAGTGACCTTGCCCGTCCGTATCTACAACGTTCTATTCCTGTGCACCGGAAACTCTGCGCGCAGCATTTTCGCCGAGTCCCTGACGAACCATTGGGGTCGCGGGCAATTCCGCGGCTTCAGTGCCGGTAGCCATCCGAAGGGCGCAGTGCATCCGATGGCGCTCGAGTTGCTAAGCCGCCTGAAGCTGCCCATTGAGGGGTTGCGCAGCAAGAGCTGGGATGAGTTCGCGGCGCCTGGAGCGGCACCGCTCGATTTCGTATTCACCGTCTGCGACAACGCCGCGGGTGAAGCCTGCCCAATTTGGCCAGGCCAACCGATGACGGCGCATTGGGGGGTAGCGGATCCCGCGGCCGTGGAAGGCGATGACAAGGCAAGGTGGCTGGCATTTCGCGCGGCCTTCCATGCGCTCGAAAATCGCATCAAGATCTTTACCAGCCTGCCGATTGCCTCGCTCGATCGCATCAAGCTGCAGGAACGGCTCGATGCCATCGGCAAGGTTCCGCCCACGGCCGGCCACTCGTGAATCTCCTGCAGCGCTTGGGCGCCGAGGCGATCGGCTCGCTGTTGTTGTCCGCAGCCGTCATCGGCTCCGGGATCATGGCCGAGCGTCTTGCCGGCGGCAATGCGGCGGTCGCGCTGCTCGCGAACACCGGCGCCACGGTCGCCGTGCTCGCGACGCTGATTGCGCTGCTGGCGCCCGTGAGCGGCGCGCACTTCAACCCGGTAGTATCGCTGGTCCGGGCTGCGCGTCGCGCCCTATCCTGGCGCGAAGCATGCGCTTACTGCGTGGTGCAGATCCTCGGCTGTGGCGCCGGCGCGATCCTTGCCCATGCCATGTTCAAATTGCCGTGGATACAGGCTTCCTCGCACGCGCGAACCGGCCCATCGCAGTGGCTCGCCGAGTTCGTGGCCACATTCGGCCTGCTGCTCGTCATCCTGGGGAATCGTCGTACGCAGGATGCACCATGGATGGTGGCCGCATGGATAGGCGCCGCCTATTGGTTCACGGCGTCGACGTCGTTCGCCAATCCCGCCATCACGATCGCACGTTCGCTGTCCGACACGTTTGCAGGCATTCGGCCCGCGGACGTGCCAGGCTTCATTGCGGCTCAGGTTGCCGGGGCCATGGCCGCGCTATTCATGGCTCGCGCTCTATTCAATTCCGGCGATCCGTGCGCTCGAGAAGCCGCCGACCAGGGAGGTCAGGTGTGAAAGCCGCAATTGAAGTCATTGGCTGGACCGCCGCCGCAATGATGCTGGGCGCCTACGTACTATTGACGCTGGGCAGACTTTCGTCCCGCTCGAGTCTCTATCACTGGCTGAACTTCCTTGCTGGTGCGGGCTTTATCGTCAACAGCGGGTGGAACGGCGCCTACCCGTCCGCGTTCATCAATGTTGTCTGGGCCATGATCGGCCTGTATGGGATTCTCAGGCGCTCCATGGCCCCATTGCCCAATAAGTAGCGAACTCGTTGCGATAAATTGCCGACTATCGGCATCGCAATACTACCCATGACTGGCTTTTCTTGCCGGCCTAGCCGGGAAAGTTACGTGCAGCGTTGCCGCGTCTCAAGACAGCGTCGACGGTCGAATGGTCCAGATTGACCCATTGCCGCCGATCGCGACCGTCCGCTCACGGGCGCGTCGATTTCAGCGAAGCGCAGTGCGACGCCACTATTCCACCAGCTTCACTTTGCGTAGCAGGGCATCGAAGCGCGGATCGTCCTTGTAGCGCCGGATGAAAGGGTCATTAGGTAAATAGTGGAACGCCGGATCGCGGTAGTTCCACGCGCGGTCCAGCCACTCGAACGTCTTGTCCGCATCGTTGCGCATCGCGTAAATCTGAGCTACGTCGTAGGGATCCCAAGATGCACCCTTGTCGAGTAGATTCTTCAGGGCGGCATCTGCGGCTATACGGTCATTACCGCTTTGCAACGCTTTCACCAGCGCGGCATCTCGAAAATAGGAACCGGGCGGCTCCCGCTGCGCGGCGGCCAGCGCCGCCTGGGCATTGCCTCGCTGAATCTCAATCTCAGACAGCACATAGTGAAGCCTCACGCCACCAGGCTGCAGATCTATTGCTCTTCGAATAGCCACCTCGGCTTCTTCCAATCGATTCAGCGCGCTGAGATAGCCAGCGAGCCATCCGTACCACCTTGAGTGCAACGGATCGGTAGCGAGTGCTTGCTGAGTCAGTTCAATTGCGCGGCCCACTTGCCCAAAATTTGCGGCCTGGCGCGCGAGACTGGCTGCCGCGTCGCCACTTTCAGGGGCCAGCTCGAAAGCCCGACGATACTCTGCTGCCGCACCGCGCCAGTCGAGATCCCCCATTTCAAGCAGCCAACCCCGGGCGATGTGCGCACTCGCCAGGTCCGGGGTCAGCGAAAGGGCTGTGTTGACGGCCACTCGAGCTTTCGAATATGCCTCGGGCGATGTCGCAAGATTGAGATGATATGCCCCGAGGTCTGTCCAGGCTCGCGATAGCGAACTCCACGCGAATGCATAGCGCGGATCGAGCTGAGTGGCGCGATTAAGGCGTTCGATCGCCCTGCGAGTATCGGCGTCGGTATTGCGTGCAAGGTAGTACTTGCCCTCCAGCACGGCGTTGTACGCCTCCAGATTCCCGCTCGGCGGTCGCTCGGTCTGCTGCACTGAGGCGCTCTTGCTCGTCAGAAGGTGCGCCTTAAGGGCCTCGGCTACCGCACGGGTGAGATCGTCCTGCAGGCCGAAGAGATCCTTGTAGGGTCGGTCATACCGATCGGACCATTGCGTGCTGCCATCCGACGTATCGATGAGCTCGGCACTGACCCGCACCATGTTGCCTGCTCGGCGCACACTCCCTTCCAGAAGATGCGCAACCCCCAACTTCGCCCCGATCGTCCGGCTGTCGTCTTTGGAATCCCGAAAACTGAACGAGGAGGTGCGACCAATCACCTTCAGCCCCTGGAAATGTGACAGGGCTGTGATCAGATCCTCCGACAGACCATCTGAGAAGTACTCCTGATTCTTCTGCTCGCTCATGTCCGCAAACGGCAGGACCGCGATGGATTTTCCGTCCATCGCCACGGTAGCCGCCGCGGTGACGGGAGGCACTGAAGCGACCGTCGTTTGCGGCGTCGTGGCAACTTTCGATGGCAAGGACTCTTGAGGTGCGTGAGAGAAGTGCCACAACACGGCGCCCGCCATGACGAGCAACACGGTGATGATGGTCAATTCGGGGCCGCTTACCCGGCGGAGCGCCCGATGCCCGTGATACCAGGCGAGAGTCACCATCAGCGGGAGCCCCAGAACGAGCAGCGCGGCGACGGCACGAAGGAGCCAGTGCGGCCAGTCAAATGCCTCGCTCAGGATCTTCGTGCCGTCCAACAACGCATAGGCCGCAGCTACATAGGCGAGAGTCCACTGCGCGATCTTGTGTTCCTTGATGCGCGCCCAGACGTTAACGGACGGTGCGGGTGCGGTACTGACCTGGGACTTTTGAGGGTGCTCTTCGGCCATACCGGATCTTATCGTCCCTGCGCCGTTTGGAGGGCAGGATGCCCCCGTCCGGGACAGGTTGCAACGCGGCGGTCGCGACTAGGTCGAGTGACTGGTTTTGGGCAACCAATCCGATAGAGTCAACGACCGGTGTGGGCCGATTTCTGCCGGTCAGGCACGCCGGAAGCGGTCATTGGGCGCTCAAGCAAACCGAGGCGATAGACCATGATCACTCGCATGCCTCACTGAGCTTCGGTGTCCGCGGCTGGAGCGTGAGCCACAGGTGCACTCGCTTCACGGTCGGGCCCGGGGGTTGACGGCTTCGGAGGCGGCGCTCGCGGCAGCGGGGCGGCGAGGCCAGACCCTCCCTTTGGCGGGTACCGGATCCAGCGGTTGTCGGTGAGTTGATCTTTACAACTGATGATGTCGGGGGTAGTGAGTCCCTCGGGGATTGTCGTTCCGCGGACTGTTACACAATGCTCGGCCACCGTGGTCGTCAGCAGGACCAGCGACCCGTCTGAGCCAGGCGCCAGTTCTCCCCTCACTGTCTCGGTGTCGGTCTCGATGATGTCGCCCTTCGAGGGATCCGGTAGTAGGAGTTCCACGAGGCCAGCGAATGGGCCGGTATACCTGGGCTTGGCTCTCTCGCTTATAGGCTCGAAGAAGGCCAGCGTCGTGTCGCCGCATTCATATCCCCGCACCATGGCTTCCCAGTGTTTGGGGCCGTTGTAGAACAGATTGAGCTCCCGGCCCGCCACGACTGCGAAGTCGACTGTAACCGCCGATGCCGGGGCCCGTTGGAAGTCGATGCGCAGGTGATCTGGCCGCCGCTTTAGCAACACGGCTTCCGCAGCACCGATCGGCTTGGACCCGAGCAATAAGCCCAGGACCCCATCTACCCCGCGTAGCTGCGAGATAATCGCGCTGAAGCGTTGTGCGTCGGTGCCATCATCGGGTACGGCGGCATCGGGCGCGTCCGAGTACCTGCCATCCAGGCTCGGGCACCGGTCCGGGCTCGACGACGGGACGAGGGGCGCCCATTCGGCGGGATACGGGTTCGGCAGCGTCGGATGTGCCTCAGGCATGGGCCGCACTTCTCCCGTGGCGCAGGACGCGAGAGTGGCGGCAATGGCTATCGCTGCGAACGCAGCAGCACGTCGGCCTGCAAGCGAATTTGGATCGGCGTTCACGGCTAGATCATGATCTTCAAGCCGATCAGGCGCACGGGGGCGTTGCTTGCAAGCCCCTAACAGCGGCTTGGGGGTCGCAGCCTGGCGTTGGTATCGCCTCGGGTGGGCAGGCCAGGCGATGGGATTCGGTGGTATGACCCGCATTGATGTCCGTTCAGAACGGAAGGCACCTGTATAGAGCCGGAAGCAAAGGACTTGGGCCCCGATTTCTTGGACCGGCAGGGGCATGAGCGACTCCACGAGTGAGGGGCCCCGCTAAATTGGTCCACTAACGGCGCAGTCCGGCGGCGTTCGGCGTCGGAGCAATGAGAGGGCTCCACATTATGTCTACGCACGGCAATTTGTCAGATGCACGCTCAAGGCAGCTGTGGCAATGTGGTTAAATCGGCGGAACATATCGGCGAGGGGAGCGCCACTGCACTGCGAGCAGTGCTGTTGCTGTCATGAATGAACCTGCAGTTGACCTGAAATCGAGCCTGGCGCAGGCGTTGCATGAGCTCCTGAGCAGCCCGCGTTGTCCGGAGGAATTCCTGCGCGATGTCTCGGAGCTGAGTGCCTCCTCGGCCGAGTCGCCCTGGGAAACGCTGGCATTGCTCGATCAATCATTTCGCCAGGGCAAGTTATCGGCTGATTTATTTCGGGCCGCCAGAACCCGGATCGAACGACGCGCGCTGGGATTGCAAGAGCCGGTGGCGGTTCCCGAGCGATTGGGCGGCAAGGAGTCGCTGGCCATAGTGAGTAGCGCGCTGGTCGCCGTCGTTGCTCGGTCGGAGCCAGCGCCGGCCGCCACGACACTCGCCGAACACGAAGCCGAGTTGGCTGCACTTCGTGTGGAACTTGAGCAGGCGCGTAAACAGGCCGCAATGTATCTGGAGCGGCTCACGGCAGCCGAGTCGCGCACCAAAGCGGCAGAGTCAGCGCCGGCGCCGGCTCCCGCGCCGCCGGCCAAGTACGAAGCCGAGTTGGCTGCACTTCGCGTGGAGCTCGAGCAGGCGCGCAGGCAGGCCGCATTATATCGGGAGCGGCTCACGGCAGCCGAGTGGCGTACCAAAGTGGCAGAGTCAACGCCAGCCCCGGCTCCCGCGCCGCTGGCCAAGTACGAGGCCGAGTTGGCTGCACTTCGCGTGGAGCTCGAGCAGGCGCGCAAGCAGTCCGCATTGTATCGGGAGCGGCTCACGGCAAGCGAGTCGCGTGCCAATGCGGCGCTGCTCGGCGTCGGCGCTCACTTGCAGCGAGAAGATCGACTGAACGTGGACGCGGGCAATCACCCGTGGTTCACGGTTTCAGCGCGACCGGTTGCGCTGCTGGCCGTGCTTACAGGTATTGTCGTGCTGTCGCTCACTGTCAACCGCTCCTCGACAAGTTACTTGCCACGGACCGCACCGGTTCGCACCGCGACGGTCGCCGCAGCCATTGCGCCACCACCCACGACGCCGGGGCAACTCAGCCTTGCTGCTGAGCGATACATCGTATTGCCGGGTCAGACCCAGGCCACCATTGCTGTTGAACGGACTGGCGGCACCACGGGCACAGTGAGCATTCGTTATTGGACTGTTGATCTGGGTGCGCGGATCGGCCGAGATTTTCTGCCCCGGGGTGGTGGAACCGTGACGATTCCCGATGGCCAGGACAATGCACAAATTACGATTTCCATCCTACCGGCGCGGGAGCGCAGGCATATTGAGCTATTTGATCTGCGCATTGGCAAGCCAGGTGGCGGCGCCTCGCTGGGCAAGACCGTTCGGACGACGGTCTTCCTGCTCCCACGCTGACGCGTTCGCATCACCACAGCGTCACGTCCACAGTCGCAGAGAGACTGGGTGGCCCATTCGCATCGCGGTAGTGCCAAGCGACAGCCGGGGAATCTGCTGGGCAGCGTAGGACTTGAATGGCTCGTCGAATGCCGCTTGCGACTCAGACGTTGAAGCGGAAGTGCATGACGTCGCCCTCGCGGACGACGTATTCCTTGCCCTCGAGCCGCAGCTTGCCGGCGTCGCGGGCGCCGGCCTCGCCCTTGCCAGGCGACGTAGTCGTCGTAGGCGATGACCTCGGCGCGGATGAAGCCGCGCTCGAAGTCCGTGTGGATCACGCCGGCCGCCTGCGGCGCCGTGGCGCCGCGCGCACCGTCCAGGCCCGCACTTCCTTCGGGCCCGACGGTGAAGATAGGTCTGCAGGCCGAGCAGCTCGGTAGGCGGCGCGGATCACGCGGTTCAACCCGGCTCGTCGAGCCCGAGTTCTGCGCAGGAACTCGGCGCGCTCGGCCTCCTCGAGCTGCGCGATCTCGGCCTCGATCGCCGCGCACACCGGCCACCACGACTGGCGCCTTCGGCCGCGCGCCCGGCGCTCGAGCGCATCCGAGCAGCGGGTTGTCGCGTGAAGCCGCCCTCGTCGACGTTGGCCACGTACATCACCGGCTTCACCGTCAGCAGCTGCAGCTCGCGCAGATCGCGCCGCTCCTCGGCCGTCAGCGCCACGAGCGCGCACGGGCTGGCCCGCATCGAGCTGACCGCGTGCACCCGCTCGAACAGCGTCGCGGCGGCGCAGTCGCGTCCTTGTCGCCGCCCTTGGCGGCCTTGTCGGCGCGATCCAGGCCCTTCTCCAGCGTGGCGAGGTCGGCGAGCGCGAGCTCGGTGTTGATGACGTCGATGTCGCGACAGCGGGTCGACGCGGCCGGCCACGTGCACGATGTCGTCGTTCTCGAAGCAGCGCACCACGTGCGCGATCGCATCGACCTCGCGGATGTGCGCCAGGAACTTGTTGCCGAGCCCCTCGCCCTGCGAGGCGCCGGCGACGAGGCCGGCGATGTCGACGAACTCCACCGTGGTCGGCAGGATCTTCTCCGGGTGGGCGATTGCCAGCCAGCCCGTCCAGCCGCGGATCGGGCACCGGCACCACGCCGACGTTCGGGTCGATGGTGCAGAACGGGTAGTTCTCGGCCGCGATCTGCGCGCGCGTCAGCGCGTTGAACAGCGTCGACTTGCCGACGTTCGGCAGACCGACGATGCCGCACTTGATTCGCCCTCGGTAGCTCGCCGGGGCGCCGGCTCCGCGTGTGCAGCTGGTTCATGGCTGGTCTGCGCGCCCTCGCGCAGCAGCTCGGCAATGCCTCGCGCCGCGCGCGCGAGCGCCGCGTCGATCAGCTCGCTGCTCCGCGCGCCGGGCGCGCTCGAGCACGTAGTCGATGACCTGCGTCGCTCGACCGGGGTGGCCGATGCCGATGCGCAGCCGCCAGAAGTCCGTCGCCCATCTGCGCGATCACGTCGCGCAGGCCGTTGTGGCCGCCGGCACCGCCGCCCTGCTTCAGCCGCACGACGCCGGGCGGCAGGTCGAGCTCGTCGTGCGCGACCAGGATCCTCGCAGCGGTCGATCCGTATAGAAGGCGGCGACGCTGCGCACTGCGGCGCCGCTGTGGTTCATGTAGGTCATCGGCTTCAGCAGCCACAGCTCGCTGCACCGTCGAGCTGACGCGCGCCGAGCTCCGCGTCGGTGGCGCGGCTCGCGGCGCAAGCGCGCCCCGCCGACGCCGCGCCAGCTCGTCGACGCAACCAGAACCCGGCGTTGTGGCGCGTGCGCGCGTATTCGGGCCCGGGTTGCCGAGCCCGACGATCAGCTTGAGTGGCACGCCTGCCATGGGGATCCGTGCCGCAAAGCCGCCGGCCACCCGCGGGAGCATCGCTCCCGGGGCGGCCGGCGGCATCGGCGGTGCTGCGGCTACTTCTTGGCGCTCCTTCTTCGGGGCGTCCTTCTTCGCCTCGCTCCTTCTTGCGCCGCGCGGCGGCAGCCGCCGCCGCGGCCTCGCGCACCGGCGCCGCGGCAGCCGACGGCGCCCTCGGCGGGTGCGGCGGCCTCGACCTCGGCGGCTCGGCTCCGGTTCCTCGGCGCGCGGCGCGTGGATCGAGACCACCGGCGGATTGGCGCCATGCGCCAGCTCCGAGATGGTCACGCCCGGCGGCACCTTGACGTCGGCCAGGTAGCAGCGACTCGTTGAGGTGCATGCCCGACAGGTCGAGCTCGAGGAACTCCGGCAGGTCCTTCGGCAGGCACACCGACTTCCATGTCGGCCATGGTGCGACACCACGCCGCCCTCGGCTCTTGACGCCCGGGAGCGGCGGCCGCGCCCTTGAAGTGGATCGGCACGTAGAGGCGGATCTTCTCGTTCTCGAGCACGCGCTGCAGGTCGACGTGCACCACGGCGTTGCTTCGCCGGGTGCATCTGCACGTCCTTGACGATCGCCGCCTGCGTGCTGCTCGCCGACCTTGAGGCTGCATGATCGACGAATAGAATTTCTCGTCGGCCACCAGCGCGAGCAGGCGATGGTGCTCGAGCGCGAGCCGGGCGGCTCGAGGTGGGCACCGTAGAGGATTGCGGGCACCTTGCCGGAGTGACGCAGGCGGCGGCTCGCACCCTTGCCCTGTCCATCCCGCGGTTCCGCGTTGAGTTCGAAAGCGATACGCATGTTGTTACTCCCAGTCCTTGCAAAACACGGGCCGGCACCGCGACCAGTGCCCGCCCACCAAGAAACCTTGCCTTCAGTCGATGTACAGCGAGCTCACCGATTCCTCGTCGCGGATGCGGCGGATGGTCTCGGCCAGCAGCGCGGCCACCGACAGCTGACGGATGCGCCCGCAGTTGCGCGCGGCCTCGCTCAGCGGGATCGTGTCGGTGACCACGAGCTCGTCGAGCGCCGAGCTGGCGATGCGCTCGACCGCGCCGCCCGAGAGCACCGCGTGCGTGATGTAGGCCACGACCCGCGCCGCGCCCTCGTCCTTGAGCGCCTGCGCCGCCTGGCACAGCGTGCCGGCGGTGTCGACCATGTCGTCGATCAGCACGCAGCTCTTGCCGCTGACCTCGCCGATGATGTTCATGACCTTCGACTCGTTGGGGCGCGGCCGGCGCTTGTCGATGATCGCCAGCTCGGCATCGTCGAGCCGCTTGGCGAAGGCGCGCGCGCGCACCACGCCGCCGACGTCGGGCGAGACCACGATCAGGTTCGGATAGGTCTGCTCCAGACGTCGCCGAGCAGCACCGGCGAGGCGTAGACGTTGTCGACCGGGATGTCGAAGAAACCCTGGATCTGGTCGGCGTGCAGGTCGATCGTCAGCACGCGCTGCACGCCGGCGCCGCAGATCATGTCGGCGACCAGCTTGGCCGTGATCGCCGCGCGTGTCGCGCGCGGCCGGCGATCCTGGCGCGCGTAGCCGAAGTACGGGATCACGGCCGTGATGCTGCGCGCCGAGGCGCGGCGGCAGGCGTCGGCCATGACCAGCAGCTCCATCAGGTTTTCGTTGACCGGCGGGCAGGTCGACTGCAGGATGAACACGTCGCGGCCGCGCACGTTCTCCATCAGCTCGACGTTGACCTCGCCGTCGCTGAAGCGGCCCACGGAGGCGCGGCCGAGCGGCAGCATCAGGTGCCGCGCGATGTCGTGGGCCAGCGCCGGATTGGCGTTGCCCGTGAACAGCGTGATCGACTGCGAATCCATGGCTACTCAGTACTCAGAAGTCCCGGCAGAAACTGGCTGGGGTGGAAGGATTCGAACCTCCGAATGGCGGGATCAAAACCCGCTGCCTTACCACTTGGCGACACCCCAACGACACGCGCACCTCAAGTGATCGACCCCAACGCCGCGAGCAAGGGTGAGCGATTCAGGCCGCGCGCGACGTAAGCGGTCCACTCATCGGGCACGCGCGCCGCGACGCGCTCAGCCTCGGCCGCCGTGGCGAAGGAGGCGAACACGCACGAGCCCGTGCCACTCAGGCGCGCGCCCGCGCGCGCGCCGACCCAGTCGAGCGCCGCGGCCACGGCGGGGTAACGGGAGCGCACCACGGGCTCGCAATCGTTCCGCGCCTGGCCCGGCGAAAGGGCGCGTATTGTGATGAGGGGGGAATTTCGTGTCAATTCAGGGGCCTGGAATATGCCTGCGGTCGCCACGGGGACCCTGGGGTGGACGACCAGGTACCAGGCCGGCGGCAGCTCGAGCGCGGTCAGTTTCTCGCCCCTGCCCTCCGCCCAAGCCGATGAACCGTGTACGAAAATTGGCACATCCGAGCCCAGCGTCAGTCCGAGTTCAGCGAGCCGTTGGGGGCCCAGGCCTAAGCCCCAGAGCCGGTCCAGGACCAGGAGCACCGTGGCGGCGTCGGAGCTCCCGCCCCCGAGGCCGCCCCCCACCGGGATGCGCTTGCGCAGCCGGATCCGGGCGCCGCGCCGGGTGCCGGTGGCCCGCTGCAGCGCGAGCGCCGCGCGCACGCCCAGGTCCGTCGCCGGGTCGATGGCCGCGGGCCCCTCGATGCGCTCGATGCGCGCCTCGTCGGTGGCTTCGATCGCGATCTCGTCGCCCCAATCCAGCAGCTGGATGATCGTCTGCAGGTCGTGGAAGCCGTCGGCGCGCCGGCCAGTCACGTGCAGGAACAGGTTGAGCTTGGCCGGCGCTGGCCACCAGCCGCGCCGAGTCGTCCAGGCTGCGTCCGTCGCCGTCGTCACAGCTGCCAGCGCGCGACCTGCAGCTTGAGCTTCACGGTCCCGCGATGCAGCGCCATTCGCCGCGGCAGCCATTTTCCTGCGGCCTGCAGGTAGTCGGCATAGTCCACCTGCCAGTCGTTCTGCTGCAGCGAGGCCAGGCGCTGCGCCCCGTCGAGCGACTCGATCGCAGGCGTCGCCGGATCGGGCACGCCCAGCAGCCAGTAACGCAGGCTTGCGAGCGGCGGCTCGAAGCCGAACAGCCGCTGCATCTCCTGCCGCGCCGCGGCGCCATCGAGTTGCGCGCCGTGGCTGTCGCTCATGCGCAGCTCGCTGCCGTCAAAATTGAGGTGCGCACCGCCGACGCCGAACGGCGCGCGCAGCAACAGGTCGCTGACCGCACCCTGCTGCTGCCATTGGATCGAGGCGCTGAAGCCATCGCTGCCGGTCGCTGCCGCGAGCTGGCCGTTGAAGCCGTATTGCCCGAGCGCCTGCAGCGCCGCGCGCCGCTGCGGCCAGGGAGTCGTCGGTGCTGGCGGCAGGCTCTGGCACGCGGCCAGCGCGAGCAGCGCACAGCAGGCGATGAGCGCGCGCATGTCGCCTCAGATCGCGGTGCGGGGCGCCGGCTCCAAGGCCGGTGGCGGCTTGGGCGCTTTGAGCGACGGCGCGTAGCGATGCACGGTGGTGGCCAGCAGCTTGTTGTCCGGGTCGGCGGCGAGCGCGCGCTCCCAGGTCGAGCGCGCGGCGTCCTTCTTGCCCGCCGCCCACAGCGCCTCGCCCCAGTGCGCGCCGACGTCGCCGTCATGCAGCAGCCGGAAGGCGCGCGCCAGCTCGGGCAGCGCGGCCTGGTATTGCCCGCGCTGGTACAGCACCCAGCCGAGGCTGTCGAGCAGCGCGGGGTTGTCGGGCTCGGCCGCGAGCGCACTGCGGATCAGCTGCTCGGAGCGCGGCAGCTCACGCTTGTGGTCCGCGAGCGTGTAGCCGAGCGCATTGGTGATGCTGGGATCGAGCGGCCGGTCGCGGTGCAGGGCCTCGAGCGCGCTGATCGCGGCGTCGACGCGCCCGGCGCGTTCGAGGAACACCGCGCGCTGGTATTGGATCTCGGGATTGCCGGGCGAGCGGCGCAGCGCGCCGTCGATCCGGCTCACGGCCTCGTCTTCGGCGCCGGAATCCGACAGCAGTTCGGCGCCGGCGATCTCGCCGCGGATACGCTGGTCAGGCGCGGCGTCGCGCGCCGTGGTCAGCACGCGCACCGCCGCGTCGCGCTCGCCCTGGCGGTAGAGTATCGCCGCGGTGCGCTGCCGGCCCTGCGCCTCGAAACCCGTCCCGGCCAGCAGCGCGTAGTCACGCAGCGCGACTTCGTCGTCGCCGCGCCGCTCGGCGATCAGGCCCAGGTAGTAGACCGCCAGCGGCGCGGAATCGGGATCCGCGACCAGCGCGGTGGCGCGCTGCTCGGCGATGCCGTAGTCGGCGCTGTCGATCGCCAGCTGCGCCAGCAGCCGCCCCGCCGCGCCGCCGACCTGGGCATCGGTGCGCAGGCGCTGCAGCTCGGCGATGGCCTCCTCGTCCTTGCCCAGCAGCAGCAGGGTCTGCGCCGGCAGCAATCGCCCGCCCGGTACGGTCGCGGCCAGCTTCGCTTCGCTGGCCGCGCTGGAGGCATCGCCCAGCACGGCATGCGCGCGTGCGGCGATCGCCGCAGCGTCGGTGGACTTGGCCCCGGCGCTGCGCGCCGCCTGGACGTAGCGCAGTGCCTGGCGCGCGTCCCAGCCGTCGAGCGCCAGCCCGGCCAGCGCCAGCTGCGCCTCGCCGCCGCGCAGGCGCGTGTGCTGCACGTCGCGCACCATCGCCAGCGTCGCCTCGTTGCCGGCGCGCTGCGAGAGCGCGTCGAGCAGCTCGGAGACCTTGCCTTCGAGCCCGCCGAGCACGGCCTGGAAATGCCCGCGCGCCTCCGGCAGCCGGTAGTCGCCCAGCTCCGCATAGGTCAGGTACAGCTGCGGCCCGCTGTCATCGGGATCGAGCTGCAGCCAACGCGTCGCGACGGCGCGCGCGGCCGGGTACTGGCCGCAGGCCAGCGTCATCGCCGCGGCGCGCGCGGCCGGCTCGGCCAGATCGAGCGCCTGCACCGCCTGCTGGTACAGCTGCGCCGCGGCACCGCAGTCGCCGCGCTGCAGCGCCTTCTCGGCGCCGAGGAGCGCCGCGTTGCCGTCGATGCTGCCGCCGGTGGCGGCGGCAAGCGGGGCGGCGCCCGCGGCAAGGGGCGCGAGGATCGCGGTCGCGATCACGGCCGCAATCAGCGCGGCGGCGCGCGGCGGGCGGTGGCAAAG
The DNA here is from genome assembly GCA_963778855.1 of uncultured Gammaproteobacteria bacterium. Classification (GTDB taxonomy): domain Bacteria; phylum Pseudomonadota; class Gammaproteobacteria; order Steroidobacterales; family Steroidobacteraceae; genus FEN-1191. Next base: position 309,682 of record CAVZWC010000007.1, read on the forward strand.
CAGCATGTTCATGCGACTATATTAGCCTGATGAAGGCTTCGATCCGCCAAAAGCTGGAAAGATCCGCCGAACGCTGCGAAGAAGTCGGCCGCCTGCTCGCCGACCCGCAGGTGCTCGAGCGCCCTGACCAGTTCCGGGAACTTTCGGTGGAGTACGCGCGTCTGCAACCGACGGCCTCCGCATTGCAGGAATACCGACGGCTGGAGGCCGAGCTCGAGGCGGCCGAGGCGCTGGCCGGTGATGGCGACGCCGGCATGCGCGTCCTCGGCCAGGAGGAAGCGACACGGCTGCGCGAGGCGCTGGCGACGCGCTCCGATGCGCTGCAGCGCTTGTTGCTGCCGCAGGATCCGCACGACGAAGGCAACATATTCCTCGAGATCCGTGCCGGCACCGGCGGCGACGAGGCCGCGATCTTCGCCGGTGACCTGCTGCGCATGTACGCCCGCCATGCCGAGTCCCGCGGCTGGCAGGTCGAGGTGCTCAGTGAGAGCAGCGGCGAGCACGGCGGCTATCGCGAGGTCATCAGCCGCGTCGTGGGCCGGGGCGCGTACTCACGGCTGAAGTTCGAGTCCGGCACGCACCGCGTGCAGCGCGTGCCCGCGACCGAGGCCCAGGGCCGCATCCACACCTCGGCCTGCACCGTGGCCATCCTGCCCGAGCTGGCCGCGATCGATCGCATCGACATCAACCCGGCCGACCTGCGGATCGACACCTACCGCTCGTCCGGAGCCGGCGGTCAGCACGTCAACAAGACCGACTCGGCGGTGCGCATCACCCACATCCCGACCGGCGTCGTGGTCGAATGCCAGGACGAGCGCTCGCAGCACAAGAACCGGGCGCGCGCCATGGCGCTGCTGCGGGCGCGGTTGCTGGCGGCCGAGCAGGACAAGCGCGCCAGCGCGCAGGCGCGCACGCGCAAGCTCCAGGTCGGCAGCGGTGACCGCTCCGAGCGCATCCGCACCTACAACTTCCCGCAGGGCCGGATGACGGACCATCGCATCAACCTGACGCTCTACAAGCTCGACTCGATCATGGACGGCGAGCTCGACGAATTGCTCGACGCCCTGCAGCGCGAATATCAGGCCGAGGAGCTCGCCGCCGAGTAGAGCACGAGCCAGAGCGCGTTGAAGTACACCAGCGCGACGGCCTGCAGGCCGAGCCCGCAGGCCGCGGCGAAGGCGCTCATGGCCTCCGGCCGCACGCCGACCAGGACCAGCACCGATTGCAGGATCCCGAGGCAGGCGGCCGCGGCGATTGCGCAGATGACGAACACCAGCGCCGCGATCAGGGTGCTGGCGAACAGCTTGAGCCACAGCGGCCAGGCCAGGCGGAAGCACCGGTTCAGCGCCTGCAGCGGGTCGACGGGTTCGAACAGCACCACCGGACGCAGCAGCAACAGGCACACCAGCGCTACGACCCCGGGCAGCACCAGCGCCACGAAGCCGGCGAATACCATCACTCCCATGAGCAGCGCGCTCGCCAGCAGCACCGGCCAGCGCGCGCGCACGACCGCGAGCTCGCGCCGCAGGTCCGGCGCCGCGCCGCCCAGCAGGTCGCGCTGGCGCAGCATGAGCACCGCGGCGAGCAGCTGGTAGCCGGCGAATCCCAGCGCCGTCAGCAGCCAGAAGCGGCCATCGAGCGGCAGGTGCATCAGGTCGAGCGGCTTGCCGCGCGTGAGCCAGTACAGGTTCGGCAGCGCCGCCAGCAGGATCGCGAACAGGCCAACCGGCAGGCTCTTGGCCAGTGTGCGGCGAAACACGCCGGTCGCCGCCTCGAGCAGGTCGCTCACGGACGCCGAGCGCGGCGGCAGCTTGACTTCGGACATGGCAGACTCCGCGACCGGACCAGGCGACGACTGGCGCGCAATCTACCATTACTTTCATGGCCGCGAAGCAGGCACCAACGACGATCACGGCCGCGCTGTTGCGGGCCGGCGCCCGGCTGGGCGGCTGCGACCACCCGGCGCTCGAGGCGCAACTGCTGCTGGGCCACGCGCTCGGCCTGGCGCGCGGCGAACTGCTGGCCCGCGGCGACCAGCTGCTGGCGCCAGACGCGCTGGCGGCCTACGAACGGGCCGTGCAGCGCCGCGCCGCGGGTGAGCCGCTGGCCTACGTCACGGGCCGCCGCGAATTCTGGTCGCTGCCACTCGCGGTCACGCCGGCGGTGCTGGTCCCGCGGCCGGAGACCGAGCTCGTGGTCGAGCGCGCGCTCGCGCTGCTCGGGGACCGGCCCGCCGCGGTCGCCGACCTCGGCACCGGTTCGGGCGCCATCGTCCTGGCGCTCGCCCGGGAGCGGCCGCAATGGCGCCTCACCGCGACGGACCGGTCGGCCGCGGCGCTCGCCGTGGCCGGCGCCAACGCCCGTGCGCTCGGCGTCGGCAATGTGCGGTTCCTGGACGGCGACTGGTACCAGCCCCTCGCGGGGCAGGGTTTCGATCTCATCGCCAGCAACCCGCCCTACGTCGGCACCTACGACCCGGTGCTGCGGGATCCCGCCCTGCGGCATGAGCCGCTCGTGGCGCTGGCCAGCGGCCCCACGGGGCTGGAGGACCTGGCCGCGGTGATTGGTGGCGCGAGCGCGCACCTGCTCGGGGACGGGTGGCTGGTGCTCGAGCATGGCGCCGGACAGGCCGCGGCGGTCGCGGAACTGCTTGTCGGGCACGGCTTCCGTCACGTACGCTGCCACGCCGATCTCGCCGGCCTGGCGCGCGTCACCGAGGCGCAGCGTCCGGCGGCACACAGCCACCCAGCACGGGGTCCCCCGCCATGATCCGATTCGAAACCTCACACGGCGCCTTCACCGTCGAGCTCTTTGACAAGGAAGCGCCGCTGACGGTCGCCAATTTCCGCCAGTACGTCGACGACGGCTTCTTCGACGGCACCATCTTCCATCGCATCGTCCCGGGCTTCGTGATCCAGGGCGGCGGCATGACGAGCGACTTCGCGCAGAAGCCGACGCGCGCACCGGTCACGAACGAGGCCAACAACGGCCTGCAGAACGAGCGCGGCACGCTGTCGATGGCGCGCACCCACGCGCCGCACAGCGCCACCTCGCAGTTCTTCGTCAACCTCAAGGACAACGACTTCCTCGATCACCGTCCCGGCCAGCATGGCTACGCGGTGTTCGGCCGCGTCGTCGAGGGGCTCGAGGTGATCGACAAGATCGCCGGCGTGCGCACCGGACGCCGCAAGGGCTACACCGACGCGCCGCTGGATGACGTGATCATCACCAGCGCGCGGCGCGTGAGCGCGGCGCGCTAGGCGAACCGCGACACTGCGAGCGGTCGGGCGGCAGCGGGTGAGGCGACGGCCGGGATTCATGCGGCGCTGCATGCGCGGCCTGCTGTGGCTGGTGTGCGGCATGCTCGCCACCGCCCTGCTGCTGGTGCTGGCACTGCGCTGGATCAATCCGCCGACCAGCGCCTTCATGCTCGGCACCCACATCGCCGCGCTGGTGGCGGGCGATCACCGCTACCAGACGCAATACCAATGGGTGGACCTCGAGCAGATCTCGCCGCAGGCCGCGCTCGCGGTCATCGCCGCCGAGGACCAGCAGTTCCCGTTCCACGCCGGCTTCGACTTCAAGTCGATCCGCGAGGCGGTGCGCAACAACGCGGCCGGGCGCCGCGTGCACGGCGCCAGCACGATCTCCCAGCAGGTGGCCAAGAACCTGTTCCTCTGGTCCGGGCGCAGCTACTTCCGCAAGGGGCTCGAGGCGGGCTTCACGCTGCTGATCGAGTGGTGCTGGCCGAAGGAGCGGATCCTCGAGGTCTACCTCAACATCGCCGAGTTCGGCCGCGGGATCTATGGTGTCCAGGCCGCCGCCCGCCATTTCTTCCACGAGGACGCGCGCCACCTGGACCGCGCCGACAGCGCGCTGCTCGCGGCCGTGCTGCCGAACCCGCGGCGCTACCACGTCGAGGCGCCGTCGCACTACGTGCTCGGGCGCCGGGACTGGATCGCCGAGCAGATGGCCGGCCTGGGCGGCACGACCTACCTCAACCACGTCGAGGAAGACACCCGGCGGCGACGCTAGCGGCCGCCTTGGGCTAAGCTGGGGCATGACGCGCAGCGCCGGGCGCAACTATCGCTACTACGACCTGATCATGGCGGCGTACGTGTGCATCCTGCTGTGCGCCAACCTGATCGGCCCCTCGAAGGTGGCGACCCTGCGGGCGCCAATCATCGGCGACGTGACCTTCGTCGCCGGTGTGCTGTTCTTCCCGCTGTCCTACATCTTCGGCGACATCCTGACCGAAGTGTACGGCTACGCGCGCGACCGGCGCTGCGTCTGGGCCGGGTTCGCGGCGCTGGCCTTCGCGGCGCTGATGGCGGCCGTCATCGTGCACCTGCCGCCGGCACCCGAGTGGCGCGCGAAGCAGCCCGAGGTCGAGGCCGTGTTCGGCAGCACCTGGCGCATCGTCGGCGCCTCGATCATCGCCTTCTGGAGCGGCTCGCTGGTCAACAGCTACGTACTGGCGAAGATGAAGATCCTGACGCGCGGCCGCTGGCTGTGGACGCGCACGATCGGCTCGACGATCTGCGGCGAGGCCGTGGACTCGGGGCTGTTCTACGCGCTCGCCTTTGGCGGAGTCTGGGACCGCCAGCTGCTGCTGCGGGTCATGGTGACGCAGTACGTGCTCAAGACCGCCTGGGAAGTCGTCATCACGCCCGTGACCTACCGCGTCGTGGCCTTCCTCAAGCGCGCCGAGCGCGAGGACTACTACGATACCGACACCAACTTCACGCCCTTTTCGCTGCAGGCCTGAGGCGCGGCCGGAGACCGCCCCACTAACGCTCAGTTCGCGCGTCCCGGCGGCGGCGGCGCGGCAGCGTCGGCCGCGAACAGCTGTTCGACGTCGACGGCGTCGTAGCGGTAGTCGCGGCCGCAGAATTCGCAGGTCACGGTGAGCGCGCCCTGCTCGGCCAGCGCCGCGCGCGCCTCCCCGGGCCCGAGCGCGCGCACCAGTCCGGCCACACGCGCCGCGCTGCAGCGGCAGGCGAAGCGCACCGGCGTGGCACCGAACAGGCGGCAGTCGTGCGCGCCGAACACGCCGCGCACGACCTCCTCGGCTCCGGCTTCGAGCAGCCTGCGCCGCGGCAGCGCCTCGAGCCCGGCCTGCAGGTCCTCCCAGGCGCCTTGCAGCGCGGCCCCGGCCGCCTCGCCGGCGGCAGCGGGCGCCGGCAGCTTCTGCAGCAGCATGCCGCCCGCGCGCTCGCCGTCGGCCGCCAGCAGCAGCCGCGTCGGCAGCTGCTCGGAACTCGCGAAGTAGTGCTCCAGGCACTCACCCAGTCCTGCGCCGTCCAGCGGCACGATGCCCTGGTACTGCGCGCCCGATTCGTCGGCGGCCACCGTGACGGCGAGCTGGCCGCTGCCCACCAGCGCGAGCGAAGTCGACGGCCTCGCCGGCCTGCAGGTCATGGTGCGCCACGGCGCGCAAGCCGAAGTCATCGGTGCACTGCGCCACCAGCAGGCGCACGCGGCCGTTGCCCGTGCAGCTGCAGCGTGAGCGTGCCGGCGAACTTGAGCGTCGCGGTCAGCAGCACGGCGGCGGTGACGGCCTCGCCCAGCAGCGCCTCGACCAGCGGCGGATAGGCGCGTCGCGCGCGCAGCTCCTGCCACGCGGCGCCGAGGCGCACCAAGTGGCCGCGCAGCGGCTGGGCCTCGAGCAGGAAGCGGCGCAGCTCGCCGGGCGCGGATTCGGACTCCGCGACCGCGACTTCAGCCATCGAGCGCCTTGCGCAGCAGCTCGTTCAGCGCGCTCGGGATTGGCCTTGCCCTGCGTCGCCTTCATCACCTGGCCGACGAAGAAGCCGAACAGCTTGTCCTTGCCGGAGCGGTAGTCGGCCAGCTGGCCCGGGTTGCGCGGCGAGCACCGCGTCGATCGCCTGCTCGATCGCGCCGTCGTCGGTGATCTGCCGCAGGCCCGCGCGCCTCGATGATCGCGTCGGCGTCCTGGCCCTCGGCCCACATGGCCTCGAACACTTCCTTGGCGATCTTGCCGGAGATGGTGCTGTCGTCGATGCGCCGCAGCAGCCCCGCCAGCGCCGTCGGCGCCGACGCGGCTGGCCGTGATCTCGAGGCCGTCGCGATTGAGGAGCGCCGCCAGCTCGCCGCCGACCCAGTTGGCCGCGAGCTTGGCTGCGCCGCCGAACTCGCGCACCACGGTCTCGTAGTAGTCGGCCAGCTCGCGGCTCGCGGTCAGCACCTGGCGTCGTAGGCCGGACAGCTCGTATTGCGGTCACGAAGCGCTGCGCCTTCTCGTCCGGCAGCTCCGGCAGCTGCGCGCGCCACCTCGCTCGATGAAGGCCGCGTCGAGCTCGACCGGCAGCAGGTCCGGGTCGGGGAAGTAGCGGTAGTCGTTCGCCTCTTCCTTCGAGCGCATCGGAGCGCGTCTCGCCCTGTCCGGATCGTAGAGGCGCGTCTCCTGCACCACCTTGCCGCCGCCCTCGAGCAGCTCGATCTGGCGCGCGACCTCGTAGTTGATCGCCTTCTCGACGAAGCGGAAGGAGTTGATGTTCTTGATCTCGGCGCGCGTGCCGAACTTCTGCTGCGCCCAGCGGCCGCACCGAGACGTTGGCGTCGCAGCGGAACGAGCCTTCCTGCATGTTGCCGTCGCAGATGCCGAGGTAGCGCACCAGCGTGTGCACCTTCTTCATGTAGGCGACGGCTTCCTTGCGCCGAGCGCATGTCCGGCTCGGAGACGATCTCGAGCAGCGGCGTGCCGGCGCGGTTGAGGTCGATGCCGGTCGAGCCCGGGCAGCCCCTCGTGCAGCGACTTGCCGGCGTCCTCCTCGAGGTGCGCGCGCGTGACGCCGATGCGGCTTGCGCGCTGCCGTCCTCGAGCACGATGTCGACGTGCGCCGCCGGCGACGATCGGCAGCTCGTACTGGCTGATCTGGTAGCCCTTCGGCAGGTCGGGATAGAAGTAGTTCTTGCGCGCGAACACCGAGCGCGGCGCGATCGCGCGCGCCGATCGCGAGCCCGAACTTCACGGCCATGCGCACGGCCTCGCGCGTTCAGCACCGGCAGCACGCCCGGGATAGCCGAGGTCGACCAGGTCGGCCTGCGTGTTCGGCGGCGCGCCAAAGGCGGTCGCCGAGCCGGAGAAGATCTTCGAGCGCGTCGCGAGCTGCGCGTGGATCTCGAGCCCGATGACGGTTTCCCAGCCGCCATCAGCGCGTAGCCCTCGGGCGCGCGCTGGTGCCAGTCGGTCTCGCGCTGGTAGCGGTGCGCCACGTTGAGCAGCGCGCCTCGCGCGAAATGCGGCGCCGATGATCTGCAGCCCGACCGGCAGCCCGCCGACGAAGCCGCAGGGCACCGACATCGCCGGCAGCCCCGCGAGGTTCGCGCCGATCGTGTAGATGTCGTTCAGGTACATGGTGACCGGGTCGCCGGTCTTGGCGCCGATCGCGAAGGCCGGCGTCGGCGTGGTCGGGCCGATCAGCACGTCGACCTCGCCGAAGGCGCGGCGGAAGTCCGCGGCGATCAGCTGCGCGCACGTGCTGCGCCTTGAGGTAGTAGGCGTCGTAGTAGCCGGCCGAGAGCACGTAGGTGCCGGTCATGATGCGGCGCTTGACCTCGGCGCCGAAGCCCTCGCCGCGCGAGCGCTCGTACAGGTCCTGCAGGTCGCGCGGGTCCTCGCAGCGGTGGCCGAAGCGCACGCCGTCGAAGCGCGCCAGGTTCGAGGAGCACTCGGCCGGCGCGACCACGTAGTAGGTCGGCACCGACAGCGGCAGGTTCGGCAGGCTCACTTCCCTGAGCACGGCGCCCTGGCCGCGCAGCACCTCGAGCGCGGCGCGCAGGCAGACCTCGACCTCCGGGTCGAGCCCCTCGTCGAAGAATTCCTTGAGCAGGCCGATGCGCAGCCCCGCGAGCGGCTGCTCGAGCGCGGCCACGTAGTCCGGCACCGGCACGTCGACGCTGGTCGAGTCGCGCGGGTCGAAGCCGGCCATGGCGCCGCAGCAGCAGCGCCGCATCCTCGGCGCTGCGGGCGAGGACGCCGCGCCTGATCGAGGCTCGAGGCGAAGGCGATCATGCCGTAGCGCGACACGCGCCCGTAGGTCGGCTTGATGCCCGTGATGCCGCACAGCGCCGCGGGCTGGCGGATCGAGCCGCCGGTGTCGGTGCCGGTCGCCGCCGGCACCAGGCGCGCGGCGACCGCCGCGGCCGAGCCGCCCGAGGAGCCGCCCGGGCACCCGCGCCGGATCCCAGGGATTGCGCACCGGGCCGAAGTAGCTGGTCTCGTTCGACGAGCCCATCGCGAACTCGTCCATGTTGGTCTTGCCGAGCATCACGGCGCCCGGCCGCCCGCAGCCGCGCGACCACGGTGGCGTCGTAGGGCGAGACGAAGTTGGCGAGCATCTGCGAGCCGCAGGTGGTGCGCGAGCCGGCGGTGCAGAAGATGTCCTTGTGCGCGATCGGCACGCCGGTCAGCGGCCGGCGCGTCGCCGGCGGCGAGCGCGGCGATCGGCCGCGGCCGCGGCGGCCAGCGCCGCCTCGCGCCTCGATGGTGATGAAGGCGTTGAGCGCCGGCTGCGCGCGCGTCGATGCGCTCGAGCAGGCTGCCGGGCCAGCTCGGTGGCCGAGAACTTGCGCTGCGCCGCAGCCCCGCGCGAGCTGGGCGACCGATGTCGGTGTGCATGCAGTTGCTCACTCGATGACCTTGCGGCACCAGGTACAGCCCGGCCTGCGACCTGCGGCGCGTTGCGCTGGTAGAGCTCGTGCCGGTCGGCTTCGGTGACCACGTCGGGCCGCAGCCGCTGCGTGAGCCCCGGCAGCGGGTGCGCCATGGGCGTCGACGCCGGCCGTGTCGGCGCGATCCAGTTCGCCCGACGAAGCTCGAGGATGCGCGACAGGCTGTCGATGTAGACCGGGATCTCGGCCTCGCTCAGCGCGAGACGCGCCAGGTGGGCGATGCTGTCGATGTCGCGGCGGGTCAGACTCATGGTGGTAGACGGGCGATGAAGTTTCGGAAAAATGGGCGCAAAATCATACACCGTCGCCTTGTGGAATGTCCTGTCGGTTGCTAGATTACCGGGCCGCTTTTCCGGTCTCCCGCCACACAAGGTCTCGCCCGCCCCATGTTCAAACGCCTGCGCGGCTATTTCTCCAGCGATCTGTCGATCGACCTGGGCACGGCCAACACGCTGATCTACGTGCGCGACCAGGGCATCGTGCTCAACGAGCCCTCGGTGGTCGCGGTGCAGGACGAGCCCTCGCGCGGCGGCAAGATCATCGTCGCCGTCGGCACCGAGGCCAAGAACATGCTCGGCCGCACGCCCGGGCCACATCACCGCGGTGCGGCCGATGAAGGACGGCGTGATCGCCGACTTCACCTACACCGAGAAGATGCTGCAGTACTTCATCAACAAGGTGCACGGCAACCGCTTCCTCAAGCCCTCGCCGCGCGTGCTGGTCTGCGTGCCGTTCGGCTCCACGCAGGTCGAGCGGCGCGCGATCCGCGAGTCGGCCGAGGGCGCCGGCGCGCGCAACGTCGCGATCGTCAGCGAGCCGATGGCCGCCGCGGTGGGCGCCGGCCTGCCGGTGCAGGAGGCGCGCGGCTCGATGGTGCTCGACATCGGTGGCGGCACCTCCGAGGTCGCGGTGCTGTCGCTGAACGGCATCGTCTACGCGAGCTCGGCGCGCATCGGCGGCGACCGCTTCGACGACGCGATCATGAACTACGTGCGCCGCAACTACGGCATCCTGATCGGCGAGGCCACCGCCGAGCGCATCAAGATCGAGATCGGCTCGGCCTACCCCGGCCAGCAGGTGCGCGAGCTCTCGGTCAAGGGCCGCAACCTCTCCGAGGGCGTGCCGCGCAGCTTCACGCTCAACAGCAACGAGATCCTCGAGGCGCTGCAGGAGCCGCTGCAGGGCATCGTCAGCGCCGTCAAGCAGGCGCTCGAACAGACGCCGCCCGAGCTCGGCGCCGACGTCGCCGAGCGCGGCATCGTGCTCACCGGCGGCGGCGCGCTGCTGCGCGACATCGACAAGCTGCTGATGGAAGAGACCGGCCTGCCGGTGGTCATCGCCGACGATCCGCTGACCTGCGTCGCGCGCGGCGGCGGCCGCATCCTCGAGCTGATGGATGAACTGGGCCCCGGTCACTTCGGCCTGAGTAGCGCTGGAGCGCGTGCAGAGTGGCCGGGTTCGGCACAAACATCGGCCGGCCCATCTACGGCCGCGGGCCTTCGCCCGGACTGCGCTTCACCGTCTACGCGGTGCTGTCCCTGACGCTGATGAACCTCGACCAGCGCGCGCGCTGGTCGGAGCGCATCCGCTACGGCCTGCAGGCCGCCGCCTATCCGGTGCAGGTCGCTGTCAACTCGCCGCTCGCCGCCTGGCACTGGCTCACCGACAGCTTCGCGACCCGCAACATGCTGCACAGCGAGAACCAGCGGCTGCACGAGCAGCTGCTCGCGCTGCAGCTCGGGCAGCTGCGCCTGCAGGCGCTCGAGCAGGAGAACGAGCAACTGCGCGAACTGCACGCGAGCATGCCGCCGCTCGTCAAGAAGTGGCAGGTGGCCGAGGTCATCGGCGTCGACGCCGGCACGCTGCGCCAGCGCCTGATCATCAACCGCGGCGCGCAACCGGCGTGCAGGTCAACCAGCCGGTCGTCGACGGCTCGGGCATCGTCGGCCAGGTGGCGCACGTCGGGCCGTGGAGCGCCGAGGTCATCCTGATCACCGATCCCGAGCACGCGATGCCGGTGCAGGTCGAGCGCAACGGCCTGCGCACCATCGCCGTCGGCTCGGGCAATGCCGACGAGCTGCTGCTGCCGTACCTGGCCAGTCAACTCCGACGTCAGCCGCGACGACCTGCTGGTGAGCTCCGGCCTCGGCGGCGTGTTTCCGGCCGGCTACCCGGTGGGGCGCATCACCGGCGTGCATCGCGAGGCCAACCAGCTGCTCGCGCAGGTGCGCGCCGCGCCGCAGGCGCGACGTCGACCGCGCGCGCGAGGTGATGCTGGTCGAGTTCGAGCCGGCCAACCCGGCGGCGCCGCCCACGCCGGCGCGCGCCTGGCCAGCGGCGGCAAGCCCGGCGGCAGGCGCAGCCGGCACCGCGAGTACCGCGGGCGCCGCGCCGCAAGCCACGTGATCAGCCGCGAGAGCCTGCCCGCCATCCTGCTCACCTCGGTCGTGGCGCTGGTGCTGAACATCCTGCCGCTGCCGGGCTGGCTGCCGGTCATACGCCCGGCCTTCCTGGTGCTGGCGGTGCTTTACTGGTCGACGATGGCGCCGTTCGTCGCCGGCATGGCGCTCGGCTTCTTCGGCGGCCTGGCGCTCGATGTGTTCCAGGGCTCGCTGCTGGGCGAGCACGCGCTGGCGCTGTCCTTCCTCACCTACCTGGCGCTGCGGCTCAACCTGCTGACGCGCGCCAAGCCGATATTCGAACAGTCGCTGTACGTGCTGGTGGCGCTGCTCGCCTACGAGCTGCTGCTGTGGCTGATCGACGGCTGGACCGGGCCGCTCGCTCTCGAGCCCGCTGCGCTGGGTGCACACCATGATCGGCGCCCTGATCTGGCCGCTCGTGGTCGGCATGCTCGGCCGCTTCCACACGCACGCGCTGACGGCGGCGGCGCACGGCAGCCTCAAATGCGCATCAAGGACCACTGGAACGAGCAGCGCATCTTCGGCAGCCGCACCTTCGCCGCGATTTTGATCATCGGCCTGCTGAGCCTGACGCTGCTGGGCAAGCTGCTCTACCTGCAGGTCATCCGCCACGACTACTACTTCGAGCTCTCGCAGGGCAACCGCGTGCGCCACGAGCCGATACCGGCCAGCCGCGGCCTGATCCTCGACCGCCGCGGCCAGGTGCTGGTCGACAACGAGCCCGCCTACCAGCTCGAGCTGATCCCCGAGCAGACGCCCGACCTGCCTGACACGCTGCAGCGCCTCGCCGAGCTCAAGCTGCTCGATCCCGGACGACATCGAGCCGCTGCGGCGCATCATCCGCTCACGCCGCGTCTTCGACAGCGTGCCCATCAAGCTGCGGCTGTCCGACGAGGAGATCGGCCGCTTCGCCGTGCATCGCTACGAGTTCCAGGGCGTGGAGCTGCGCGCGCGCCAGACCCGCCACTACCCGTACGGCGAGCTCGGCGTGCACGCGCTCGGCTACGTGGCGGCCGTCAGCGAGGAGGACCTCGACCGCATCGACAAGCCGGGCTACGCCGGCACCACGCTGATCGGCAAGCTCGGCGTCGAGAGCCGCCTACGAGACGCAGCTGCACGGCCTCAACGGCTACCAGCAAATCCTGGTCAATGCGCAGGGGCGCTCGGTCGAATTCCAGGGCGCCTACCAGCCCGAGCTGCAGGCCTCGCCGCCGGTGGCCGGCACCGACCTGGTGCTGTCGCTCGACCTGCCGACGCAGCAGGCGGCCGAGAGCGCGCTCGGCGATCACCGCGGCGCGGTCGTGGCGATCGATCCCACCAACGGCGACGTGCTCGCGCTCGTCAGCCACCCGGACTTCGATCCGACGCTGTTCGGGCGCGGCCTCACGCGCTCCGAGTACGCCACGCTGATCAACAACGAGGACAAGCCGCTGCTCAACCGCGCGCTGCGCGGCACCTACCCGTCCGGCTCGACGATCAAGCCGGTGATGGCGCTGGCCGGGCTGAGCTACAACGTCATCGATCCCGAGCGGCGCAAGTTCTGCAACGGCTCAGTTCCACCTGCCGGGCAGCAGCCACATGTACCGCGAGGGCAAGGGCGGCAAGCACGGCGAGGTCAACCTCGTCGACGCCGTCGCGCGCTCCTGCGACGTCTACTTCTACGGCCTGGCCGCGCAGCTCGGCGTCGACCGCATCGCCGCCTTCGTCGCGCAGTTCGGCATCGGCACGCTCACCGGCATCGACATCAGCGGCGAGAAGCCCGGCCTGCTGCCGACGCCGGAGTGGAAGAAGCAGACCTTCAAGCGGCCGCAGGACCAGGTCTGGTTCCCGGGCGAGACCGTCAACTTCGGCGTCGGCCAGGGCTACCTGCTGGTCACGCCGCTGCAGCTGGCGCACGTGACGGCGATGCTCGCCGAGCGCGGCCAGAGCTTCCAGCCGCGCGTCGTGATCGGCGTGCGCGACGCCAGCGGCCGGATCATCCGCAGCGATGCCGTCGCCGGGCGCGGCGCGAGCGGCATCAGCGAGGCGAGCTGGGCGCTGGTGCTGCGCGGCATGATCGGCGCCACGACCTACGGCACCGCCGCCGCGATCAGCCGGGACGCGCACTACACGCATCGCCGGCAAGACCGGCACCGCGCAGGTGTTCACCGTGGCGCAGAACGCGAAGTACAACGCCAACACGGTCGCCGAGCGGCTGCGCGACCATTCGTGGTTCATCGCCTTCGCGCCGGCCGAATGCGCCGCGCATCGCCGTCTGCGTGCTGGTGGAGAATGGCGGCTTCGGCGCCAGCGCCGCCGCGCCGATCGCGCGCCGCGTGCTCGACGCCTACCTGCTCGACACGCCGGCCCCCGGCGCCGCACGCCAGCGCCAGCCGCTCCGCCGCCGGCCGGAGCCGCCGCGCAATGATGGTCGACGATAACCGCGACTCCGCCGCGCGCCGCACATTCTCGGCGACCGCGCGGCTGCTTTCGGCGCTCAAGCTCGACGGTCCGCTGCTGGTCGGGCTGGGGCTGCTGGCGATCTACGCGCTGCTGGTGCAGTACAGCGCCTCTGGCCAGAGCCTCGATACGATCCTGCGTACGCTGATGCGCGTCGGCATCGGCACCGTGGCCATGATCGCGCTGGCGCAGAGCAGCCCGAACTTCCTGCGCGGCCTGGCGCCGTGGCTGTACGGCCTCGGCATCGTGCTGCTGCTGGTCGTCGACGCAATCGGCTACGTCGGCAAGGGCGCACAGCGCTGGCTCGACGTCGGCCTGGTCCGCTTCCAGCCCTCCGAGATCATGAAGCTGGCGGTGCCGATGGTGCGCCTGGTATCTGCACGAGCGGCGCGCTGCCGCCCGACTGGCGCCACCTGCTGGCGCTGGCCGGGATCATCCTGCTGCCGGTCGCCCTGATCGCGATGCAGCCGGACCTCGGCACCGCGGTGCTGGTGTTCGCCGCCGGCACGCTCGTGATCCTGATGGCCGGATTGCAGTGGCAGGTCATCGCCGGGCTCGCGGTCGCCGGCGCGGGGGCCGCGGTGGTCGGCTGGAACTTCCTGCACGACTACCAGCGCCAGCGCGTGCTCATCTTCCTCGACCCGCAGTCCGACCCGCTCGGCGCGGGCTACCACATCATCCAGTCGCAGATCGCGATCGGCTCGGGTGGATTGTTCGGCAAGGGCTGGATGAACGGCAGCCAGGCGCAGCTCGAGTTCCTGCCGGAGCGCTCGACTGACTTCATCTTCGCGGTCATCGGCGAGGAGTTCGGCCTGCTCGGCCTGATCGTGCTGCTGCTGCTGTACCTGTTCGTCGTCTCGCGCGCGATCTTCCTGGCGACGCAGTCAACCGGACACTTTCGCGCGCCTGCTGGGCTCGAGCCTCGCGCTGACCTTCTTCGTCTACGTGTTCATCAACGCCGGCATGGTCAGCGGCCTGCTGCCGGTGGTCGGCGTGCCCTTGCCGCTGGTCAGCTACGGTGGCACCTCGGTCGTGACGCTGCTGGCGGGCTTCGGTATCCTGATGGCGTTGTATTCGCACCGGAAGCTCATCAACTCCTGATGGCGCGCGCCCCGCTACCGATCCTGGCGCTGCTCGGCGCCCTGGCCACCGCCGCCACACCTGCGGGCGCGACGCGCGCACAGTCGGCGGCGCGCGGGCAGGCCGAGACGCCCGCACGGGCCGCAGGCCGCCGCGCGCAGGCCGAGGCGCCCGCGCAGGCCGAGGCGCCCGCGCAGGCCGAGGCGCCCGCGACCGAGCGCACGCTGCCGGGCCACGCGCGCTTTGATCTCTCCCGCCCCGACATCGCCGCCTTCGTCGAGCACATGGTGACCCTCGGGCTGGAGCGCGAGGTGGTGTACGTCACGCTGGCCAAGGCCGAGCCGCAGCCGAAGATCATCGAGGCGATGAGCCGGCCGGCGGAGAAGTCGCTGGCGTGGTGGGAATACCGCGCGCGCTTCCTCGGTCGGGAGCGCGTGGACGCCGGCGCGCGGCTGTGGCGCGAGCACCGCGAACTGCTCGACGCCATCGCCATCGAGCGCCACGTCGAGCCGGAATACGTGCTCGGCATCATCGGCGTCGAGACCTACTTCGGCCGCCTGCAGGGCCGCTACCGCGTGCTCGACGCGCTGGCCACGCTGGGCTTCGACTATCCGGCGCGCGGCGAGTACTTCCGGCGCGAGCTCGGGCAGTTCCTGCTGCTGACGCGCGACGGTGAGATCGACCCGCAGACCGCACTCGGCTCCTACGCCGGCGCGATGGGCGCGGCGCAGTTCATGCCCTCGAGCTTCCAGAAATTCGCCGTCGACGAGGACGGCCGCGGCCGGCCCGACCTGTGGACCGACTGGGCGGACATCTTCGGCAGCGTCGCCAACTACCTGCAGCAGCACGGCTGGGAGTACGGCCAGCCGGTGCTGGCCGAGGCCGGGCTCGGCACCGCGCCGGCGCCGACCCTGCCCGCCACGCTGACGCTCGACAGCACGCTCGGCGCGCTGCGCGAGCGCGGCATGTCGATCGACAGCACGCTGGATGCGGCCGCCGCCTGCGTGGCGATCCCGGCGGCGCTCAAGGATGGCGTTAGCTACCGCGTCGGCTTCCGCAATTTCTACGTCATCACGCGCTACAATCGCAGCCCGATGTACGCCATGGCGGTACACGACCTGGCGCAGGCCATCGCCGCGCGGGTGCTGGCGCCGGACGCGCCCTGATGCGGCGGGCATTGCGCTGCGCGCCGCTCGCACTGCTGGCCTTGCTGCTCGCCGCCTGCGCCAGCGCGCCGCGCCGCGCCGGCCACGCCACGCTCCCACCGCCACCGGGCACGGTGCCCGACGCCGTGCCGCGCGCCGAGCCGCGCAGCAGCCACGGCAACCCGCCGTTCTACGAGGTCAACGGCGAGCGCTACCAGGTGCGCGCCAGCTCCGACAACTACGTCGAGCGCGGCGTGGCCTCCTGGTACGGGCCTGACTTCCAGGGGCACAACACCTCGAGCGGCGAGCGCTACGACATGTACGGCATGACGGCCGCGCACAAGACCCTGCCGATTCCCTGCTATGCGCGCATCACGAACCTGGTCAATGGCCGCAGCGTCGTGGTGCGCATCAACGACCGCGGGCCCTTCGTCGACAATCGCATCATTGATCTGTCCTACTACCGCGGCCACGCGCCTCGACATCGTGCGCACGGGCACCGCCTTCGTCGAACTGCGCACCATTGGTCCCGGCGAAACCACGATCGTGGCGGCGCCCCAGCCGACAGCCGCTGCCGGCTGCGCCGGTCGCGCCGGTCGCGCCGGTCGAGACCGTGGCGGCGGCGGCCGAGGACCCGTCGACGGCTGGACCGCCATCGCCGCCGGACTCGGCGCCGGTGGCGCTCTATATCCAGGTCGGCGCCTTCGCCGACGCGAGCAACGCGCAGCGCGTGGTCGATCGCCTGCAGTCGGCAGGCGTGGCGCACGTGTTCTCGGTCGCCAACGCCGACTCGGGGCAGGTGCTGCGCCGCGTGCGCGTCGGCCCGATCTCGACCGTCGAGGAATTCGACCGACTCGCGGCCCAGCTGTCGACGCTGGGCTATCCCGAGGCCCGGCTCGCCAACGATTGAGCCGAGCCATTACACTGCGCCCCCCGCCGCAGGTCGCGGCGCGCCGCATTCCGCATGGAGACCCGTCGATGAAGTGGAGCGCATTGCCCGTCCTCGCCCTGCACCTGTCGCTCGCCGCCGCGGCCACCGTGGCGGCCACACCGCCGGCCGCTGCCTCCACTGCCTCTACGGTTGGCATTGCGCCCACCGCGACACCCGCCGCGCCACCGCCGCTGATGGCAGGCCCGCCACCGCTGCAGGCGCGCAGCTGGGTGCTGGTCGACTTCCCGGCGGGCCAGGCGCTGGCCTCGAGCAACGCCGACCTCAGGGTCGAGCCCGCGAGCCTGACGAAGCTCATGACCGCGTACGTCGTGTTCGGCGCGCTGCGCGCCGGCCAGCTGCGGATGGACGAGCCGGTGCTGATCAGCGAGCACGCCTGGCGCGCCGAGGGCTCGCGCACCTTCGTCAAGGTCGGCACGCGCGTGCCGGTCGACGTGCTGCTCAAGGGAATGATCGTGCAATCGGGGAACGATGCCACCATCGCGCTGGCCGAGCGGGTCGGCGGCAGCGAGGCCGGATTCGTGCAGCTCATGAACGCCTACGCGCGGCGGCTCGGCATGCACGGCACGCACTTCGCCGACTCGAGCGGCCTGCCCTCGCCCCAGCACTACAGCACCGCGCGCGACCTCGCGACCCTGGCGCGCGCCATCATCCGCGACTATCCCGAGTACTACGGGCTGTACTCGCTGCGTGAATTCACCTGGAACAACATCCGCCAGGAGAACCGCAATGGCCTGCTCGGCAGCGACCCGACCGTCGATGGCCTCAAGACCGGCCACACCGAGACCGCCGGCTACTGCCTGATCGGCTCCGCCAGGCGCCACGGCATGCGCCTGGTCTCGGTCGTGATCGGCGCACCGAGCGTGAAGGCGCGCGAGTCCGGCAGCGCCGCGCTGCTCAACTACGGCTTCAACTTCTACGAGACAGTGATGCTCAAGCCGGCGCGCGCCGTGGTGCTGATGCCGCGCGTCTACAAGGGCAAGGACAAGCACGTCGCGGCGGTGCCGATCACGGCGGTGCAGGTCACGGTGCCACGCGGACAGGCGGGCGCCGTCACGACAAACGCCATCGTCCGCCAGCCGCTGCTGGCGCCGCTCGCGGCCGATGTTGCGATCGGCGAGTTGCAGGTGACGGTGGCGGGCCGCACCGTCGCCACCGTGCCGCTGTACCCGGCCGCGGCGTGCCGAGCGGGGGCCTGTGGCGCCGGATGGTCGACACCATCGTTCTCTGGTTCTAGCGCGCACGGAGCATCGCCATGGCCGACCCCCTGCCGATCTGCCACCTCAACGGCACGTTGCTGCCGCTGCGCGAGGCGCGCGTCTCGCCGCTCGACCGCAGCTTCCTGTTCGCCGACGGCGTCTACGAGGTGATCGCCGCTGTACGGCGGCTACGCCTCACGCCTCGCGGCGCACCTGGCGCGCCTGCGGCGCAGCCTCGCGGAGGGCATCCGCAGACCCGCACGAGCGACGCGCGCTGGTCGCAGATCGTCGCCGAGCTGGTCGCAGGCCAACGGCGGCGGCGACCTGTACGTGTACTTGCAGGTGTCGCGCGGCGCCGAGTTCGGCCGCAATCACGCACCGCTGCCGGAGGTCGAGCCCACGGTGTTCGGCTTCTGCGCGCCGCTGCCGGCGACGACGCCCGAGCAGCTCGAGCGCGGCGTGGCCTGCGTCACGGCGCAGGACACGCGCTGGGCGCGCTGCGACATCAAGTCGGTGGCGCTGCTGGCCAACGTGCTGCTGCGCCAGCAGGCGGTCGAGGCCGGCGCAGCCGAGACCATCCTGCTGCGCGACGGTTGGCTCACCGACGCCAGCGCCTCGGCAGTGCACGTGGTGCGCGACGGCGAGATCCTGACCCCGCCGCGCAGCCACCAGCTGTTGCCCGGGCACGACGCGTGGCCTCATCGAGGAGCTGGCCGCGCACAACGGCATGCCCTGCCGCAGCGCCCCGGTCAGCGAGGCGACGCTGCGCGGCGCCGCGGAGATCTGGCTCAGTGCGGCGACCCGCGGCGTGCTGCCGGTGACGCGGCTCGACGGCGCCGCGGTGGGCGACGGGCGCCCGGGGCCGGTATGGAAGCGCATGCGTGCGCTGGTGGTCGCGAGCTGGGCGCCGCCGCCTACTTTCGGAAGGTGAATTGGGTTCGTCCGCCGGGTGCACACTCGCCGAGCCAGTAGCCGGATTCTGCCACTCAGGCTGCAAGTGGACCGCTCGTCACTTCACTGAGATTTCATTTTTCAGAGAATCCCACGTGTCAAATCTGCGCTGAAGAAACTGGCCTCGTCTGTATGACACGATCGGTCCTCTTGTTGATATGCGCCGTGTCAGCAATGGGCTTCACGGCGCATCGAGCACTGTCGCAAGGTGCAAATCACGAAGGAGGCCACACTGGCGATGGAATACGCTGCAGTTCCGGCAAACCGGATGTCGCGATTGTCGCGTGCACCAAAGTCATCGAAGACAAGCACGAAAGCGACGAAAATCATCTTATAGCGTTGCGGAACCGCGCGGTTTATCTGTCGCAGCAAGGTGACCTCGACCATGCAATTGCCGATTTTTCGGCTGCGTTGAGGCTCTCCTGGGATAGAGGCCCAACAGCTAAGGTCTACGTGAACCGTGGTCTGCTGTACTTTCGGAAAGGGGACGATGCATCGGCCTTGGCGGACTATGACCAGGCTGTGGCTTTCGATCCGCAATTGTCGTCGGCTTACATCAATCGCGCCTCGATCCTGATGAAACGGGGCGACGATACTCACGCCATCATCGATCTGGAGCGGGCAGCGCAGTTGGACCCGAAGGATGCCGACATCTACGTCAGTCGTGGCTCGGTCTACGGGCACCGGGGCGACAATGCTCGCGCCCTTGCAGATTATGCCAAGGCAATTGAATTGAACCCGGCGAACGCGATGGCCTGGCGCGGTCGCGGCTTTGTCTTTCGTGCAATGGGTGATAACACCCGGGCGGCGACCGACGCTGCGGAGGCCCTTCGACTAGATCCCAGCATGAGCGCGGCGCGGCTGGACCTCGGACTGAGCCTGCAGACTTTCGGCAACGCGACCCAAGCGATCGCGGAGTTTGATAAGGCCATTAAACTCAATCCGAGCTACGCGCAGGCTTACAAGGGGCGTGGCGACAGCTATCTGTCGATGGGCGACCGTGAGAGTGCGATCAGCGACTACAGCCGGGCAATCAATATCGACGCAAATCTGATGTCTGCTTACATCAATCGGGGCGCGGCCTATCTGGGCAAGTCCGAGTGGGACCTGGCAATTGCCGATTTCACCCGTGCCCTATCCATTGATCCAAGCCAGTCTGCAGCTTACTTGGATCGTGGACAAGCCTTTGGAGCGAAGCACGACCGGGATCGTGCTATCGCTGACTTCACTGAAGCAATTCGCCTTGATCCCCAGGCGCTCATTGCTTACCGTCAACGCGCCTTCTTTCGGCAGGAAGGCGGTGATAGCCAAGGAGCCCTTGATGACTACGATCTCGTGATCGATGCCAACCCAAAAGATGCCGAGGCCCTTCGCGGTCGCGGATACGTCCGACTCAAGAGTCACGAACCCGATGCAGCAATTGCTGACCTGACGGCCGCCATTGCTCTTAGTCCAAAGGACGCGCTGGCATATAGTTTTCGGAGGGCGGCCTACGCTGCAAAGCGTGACTCGAAACATGCGGATATGGATTTCGCAATCATGCGGCAGCTTGACCCATTGGCTCGATAGGGTTGAGGAACGGATTCGAGATCAGCAGCAGCACACCGGTGAGGCCGGGCCGGCGGGGGCGATAGCTCGCCACATCGGCGTCGCGCTATGCTGTCGGGCATGAGCGCGCCCGAGTCCCTGACCTTCCCCTGCGCCTACCCGATCAAGGTCATGATGCGCGCCGACCCGCTGCTGCGCGAGCGCGTCGATGCCGTGGTCGGTCGCCACGCCGACGCCGGCGTCGCCGCCGCGGCGTCGGTGCGCCAGTCGGCGCAGGGCAATTTCAGCGGCGTGACCTACACCATCGAGGCGCGCGACGCGCAGCACATCGCCGCGCTGTTCGCCGAGCTGCGTGAAATCCCGGGCGTGCTGATGGTGATCTAGCTGGCGCGCGCCAGCCGCGGACGCAGCAGCGCGGCCAACTCCCGGCCGACGGGCTCGACCTCGGACGGACCGCCGAGCGCGGCAAGCTGCGTCATCTCAAGGCCGGCGTATCCGCAGGGATTGATGCGCCCGAAGGGCCCGAGGTCCATGGCGACGTTGAGCGCGAGGCCGTGGTAGCTGCCACCGCGGCGGATGCGCAGACCGACGCTGGCGAGCTTGCGATCGCCGACGTACACGCCCGGCGCGCGCGGCCGGCAGCTCGCGACGATGCCGTAGGCGGCGGCGAGCTCGATGACCGCGCGCTCGAGCGCCGTCACGAGATCGCGCACCCCGAGCCGCGCCCGGCGCACGTCGATGAGCGGATAGACGACGAGCTGGCCCGGCCCGTGGTAGGTCACCTGGCCGCCGCGGTCGATGCGCACCACCGGGATATCGCCGGCATCGAGCACGTGGGAATGATCGGCGTTCATGCCGAGCGTGAACACCGGATCGTGCTCGAGCAGCCACAGCTCATCTGCGGTGTCGGCCGCGCGTGCGTCGGTGAATTGCTGCATCGCGCGCCAAGTCGGCTCGTAGGGTACGCGACCCAGCCAGCGGACCCGCAGCGCCGCCGGCACGGCGGGCAGGGCCTGTGGCTGCACGCTCATCCCGGGCTACCCGCAGCTGCAGCGTCACCGACGCGCAGGCCGCCGAGCCCGACGTTGTTGCCGGCCAGCGCCTGCTCGGCCCGGTAGCTCGAGCGCACCAGCGGGCCCGAGACGCATTCGCGAAAGCCGCGCGCGAGGCCGCAGTCGCGATAGCGCAGGAACTCCTGCGGCGACACGAAGCGCTCGACCGGGAGATGGTTGGCCGTCGGCCGCAGGTATTGGCCGAGCGTGAGGATGTCGACGCCCGCGGCGCGCAGGTCGTCCATGCACTCGCCGATCTCGGCCTCGGTCTCGCCTAAGCCCAGCATCAGGCTGCTCTTCGTGAGCACCCCGGGCCGGTGCCGCTTGGAGTGCGCGAGCACCCCGAGCGTGCGCTCGTAGCCGGCGCGCGGGTCGCGCACCGGGTGCGTCAGGCGGCGCACGGTCTCGATGTTCTGCGCGAAGACTTCGAGGCCCGAGCCGACGACACGCTCGACATCGCGCAGCACTCCCTGGAAATCGGGGGTCAGCGCCTCGACCGCGGTGGCCGGCGTGCGCTGCTTGATGGCGCGTACGCAGGCCGCGTAGTGGGCGGAGCCGCCGTCGGCGAGGTCGTCGCGATCGACGGAGGTCAGCACGACGTAGCGCAGCCCCATGAGCTCGACGCTGGCGGCTACGTTCGACGGCTCGTCGGCATCGAGCCAGCCGTGCGGGTTGCCGGTGTCGACCGCGCAGAAGCGGCAGGCGCGCGTGCACACCTTGCCCATGACCATGATCGTGGCGGTGCCGGCGTTCCAGCACTCGCCAATGTTCGGGCACTTCGCTTCTTCGCAGACCGTGGCCAGGCGGTGCTCGCGCACCGTCTGCCGCACGGCCTCGAACCTCAAGCCCGCCGCCAGCGGCGCCCGGAGCCAGGGCGGCTTGCCGGCCAGGCCGCGGCCGTCGGTGGCGCCGCGCGCGCGCACGCCGTCCTTGATGGCCGTATAGCCTTGTGGCGTGCGGTATTTCTCGCCGCTGCGCGGCGCCTCCGAAACCAGCGGGATATTCCTGAATTCAGCCACGACCGGCACCGCCGTGTTCCTTGTCAGGGCCCGCGTTGAGCGCCGCCAGGCGCTCGGCCGAGCCCACGTCGACCCAGGTCCCATCATAGCGCTCGCCGGTCAGGCGTCGCTCGGCGATCGCGGCCTGCAGCAGCGGCAGCAGCGGGAACCGGCCCGGCGTACAGCGCGCGAACAGCTCCGGCCGGTAGAGGCCGATGCCGGCGTACGTCAGCCGCGGCGGATCACCGCTGCGCACTTCCTGCTCATGCAGCACGAAGTCGCCGCGCGGATGGTGTTCGGGGTTGGGGACCAGCACCAGGTGCGCCAATGCCTGCGGCCCGATCCGCAGGCGAGCGAAGTCGACGTCGGTGTAGGTGTCGCCGTTGACCACCAGGAAGGGCTCCGCCCCCAGCAGCGGCAGCGCCTGGTGGATGCCGCCGCCCGTCTCGAGCGCTCCTGGTGGCTCCTGGCTGTAGTGGATCCTGAGGCCGAAGCGCTCGCCGTTTCCCACCCCGGCGCGGATCGTGTCGCCGAGCCAGGACAGGTTGATGACGACCTCGCGCACGCCGGCGCGCGCCAGCGCCTCGAGGTGGCGGTGAATCAGCGGACGGCCGCGCACCAGCAGCATCGGCTTGGGCGTGTGGTCGGTCAGCGGGCGCAGTCGCTCGCCACGCCCGGCCGCGAGCACCATGGCCTTCATGCCGGCGCGCCCGCGACCGCGCGCTCATTGGCGGCGGCCAGCCCCGGCGCGAGCCTGGCCTCGACCCAGGCGCTGAAGGCGCGCAGCTCGGCATAGCGCGCCGCCGTGTCGCGCACGTACTGCAGCGTCAGCGGCAGGTCGGGCAGGTAGTCGGACTTGCCGTCGCGGTACCAGAGCCGCGCGAAGATGCCCAGCACCTTGAGGTGGCGCTGCAGCCCCGCGAGCTCGAACCAGCGCCGGAACTCGGCGGCGTCGGCGCCGAGATCCAGGCCTTGCGCACGCAGCCGCGCGCGGTGGTCCTCGAGCCACGCCAGCTGCCGGGCGCGCGGCCACGAGACGTAGCAATCCTTGAGCAGCGAGGCCAGGTCGTAGCCGACCGGCCCGGCGAGCGCATCCTGGAAGTCGATGATGCCGGGGCTGCGCTGCGGAGTGATCATGAGGTTGCGCGAGTGGTAGTCGCGATGGACGAACACGACCGGTTGCGCGAGCAACTCGCGCTCGAGGAAGGAGTACGTTTCCGCCAGCAGCGCCGTCTCGTCGGCGGCCAGCTCCAGGCCGAGGTGGCGCACGCAGAACCAGGCCGGCAGCAACTCCATCTCGCGTCGCAGCGCCGCGGCGTCGTAGGGAGCGAGCACGGGCACGGCCCGGAGGCCGCGCACCTGGATCAGCGCCAGCGATTCCAGCGCCTCAGCGTACAGCCGCTGCGGATCGCGGCCGGCGCGCAGGCACGCGAGCATGTGCGTGCTGCCAAGGTCCTCGAGCAGCAGGAAGCCGCGGCCGACGTCGGCGGCCTCGATTTCGGCCACGTGCACACCGCACTCGTGCAGCAGGCCCGAGACCTGCAGGTAGGGACCAGTGTCTTCCTTGTCCGGCGGCGCGTCCATGACCACGCGGGTGGCGCCCGTGGGGTGCCAGACGCGGAAATAGCGCCGGAAGCTGGCGTCGGCGGACGCTGGCTCCAGGCGCAGTTCGCGCGGCCAGCCCAGTTCGCTCGCCAGCCAGTCCCGTATCAATGCAACGCGCGCGTCGGCCATACCGCCGCCATTATAATGGCCGCGCACATGAATGCCCTCCAGCGCCACCGCGGCTGCCTGTATTTCGTGCTGCTGTCGGGCGTGCTCGCAGCGCCGGTGCGCGCTGTGGATCCGGCGCCGGCCGCGGAGCCGGTGCCCGCCACGCAGCCGGCACAGCCCGCGGAGCCGCTGTGCGCGCCCGCCGCGGCCGTCGACAGCGCCGATTCGGTGGCGCCGATGGCCGATCCCGCGGGCACGATCCGCTGGTCGGCATGCCAGCTGAGCGTGGCCGCCAACGGCGACGCCGAGCTCCGGGGCGACGTCGCGGTCATGACCGACGGCCGCCAGATGCACTGCGATCGCCTGGACTACCTCGCGGCCACGCAGGAGCTCAGGCTGTCGGGCACGGTGCGGCTCGAGGACGCCGCGCTCCGCGTGGTGGGCGATGCCGGCAACTACGCCAGCAGCGGCGCGGAATTCAGCCACGCGCAATTCCAGTTGCTGCAGCATCCCGGCCGCGGCGAGGCCGAGTCGATCGACATGCACGAGCCCAACATCGTCGAGCTCCACGCCGTCATCTATACCAGCTGCCCGAAGGAAGCGGCCGACTGGTGGCTGCAGGCGCGGCGCATCACGCTCGACACCAAGAGCTTGCGCGGCGTCGGCCACCACACGCTGGTGGTGTTCAAGGGGGTGCCGATCCTCTACCTGCCGTGGATCTCGTTCCCGCTCAGCGACGCGCGCCAGACCGGTTTCCTGTATCCGACCATCGGCAGCTCCTCGCGCAATGGCGCGACCTTCTCGATTCCGTGGTACTGGAACATCGCGCCGAACCAGGATTTCACCGCAACGCCGACCTACTTCAGCCGCCGCGGCCTGAACCTCGGCGGCGAGTACCGGTATCTCACGCACGAGGGCCAAGGCACGCTGCGCGCCGACTTCCTGCCGCACGACCAGCTCGGCGGCCAGGATCGCAGCTGGCAGCGGCTCGAGGCCGTCGAGAACCTCGGCGCGCGCTGGCGCGCGCAAGCCAACGTGCAGAACGTCAGCGACAGCCATTACTTCGAGGACTTCGGCCAGGGCCCGCAGGCGAGCAGCACCGTGTTCCTGCCGCGGGACCTGAGCCTGACGAGCCGCGACGACACCTGGCAGCTTGGCGCGCAGTTCCTGAATTACCAGACGCTCGACGACACGCTGAGCGCGGACCAGCGTCCCTACGAGCAGGCGCCGCGCGTGACGGCCAACGGCCGCTGGGCGCAAGGCTCCGGCCTCGGCGCCGACCTGCAGACCGAGCTCATCGACTTTCGCCGTGACATCGGCGCCACCGGCTGGCGCGGCTGGACGCAGCCCGGCATCGGCTACGACTACACGCGGCCAGGGTACTACCTGCGCCCGCACGCCGCCTGGGACCTCACCACCTACCGGCTCAGCAACACCGGCACCGGCGAGGACACCTACAATCGCTCGCTGCCGGTTCTGACGCTCGACACGGCGATGCAGCTCGAGCGCGAGACCGGCGGCGGCGGTGCGCGCGTGGTCACGCTGGAGCCGCGGCTCAAGTACACCTACATCCCCTACCGCGACCAGTCGGCGATCCCGGTGTTCGACACCGACCTGCCGGATCCGAACTATGTATCGCTGTTCGCCACCAATCGCTACGCCGGGCTCGATCGCATCGGCGACGCCAATGCACTCACCTACGGAGTCACTACGCGCATGCTGGAGTCCAGCACCGGCCAGCAATACCTGAGCGCGACGCTCGGCCAGAGCGTGCATTTCACGCAGCCGCTCGTGACCCTTCCCGGGCAGACGCCCGACACCAGCAAGCGCTCCGACCTGCTCGCCGACATCAACCTGATGGGCTACCGGCACTGGAACCTGCACTATGAACTGGCCTGGAACCCGCAGAACTCGCAGACCGAGAAATCGATCCTGGGCCTGCAGTACCTGCGCTCCGGCACCCAGGTCGTGAACCTCAACTACCGTTACACGCGCGGCAGCGTTGACCAGACCGACGCCTCGGCGGCCTGGCCGGTCGGCCGGCACTGGGACCTGTACGCGCGCGGCGTGTATTCCTTCCTCGACCACCGCGCGACCGACACCTTCGCCGGCTTCCAGTACCACGAGAATTGCTGGGGCCTGCGCTTCGTGGTACGCGACGCCGTGACCAGCCGCAGCGGTGCGCGCGAGACCAGCTGGTACCTGCAGCTGGAACTCAAGGGACTTTCCAGTGTCGGATCCGGGGCCAACTCTTTCCTGCACGGGTCGATTCAAGGATACTCGCCGCCATGACCGCCCTGCCGACCATCCGCCTGCTGGCCGCCGCCTGGTTCAGCGCCGCGCTCGCAGCCGTGGCCGCCGCCGCCGACTTGCCCGCGCCGCGCGCCCACCCGAGCCACGGCGAGCCGCTCGACCGCGTGGTCGCCGTGGTCAATGACGGCGTGGTCACCGAGAGCGAGCTCGACGCCGAGGTGCTCGAGGTCACGCGCCGCCTGCGCGCGCAGGACGTCACCGTGCCCTCGAACGACGTCATGCGCAGCCAGGTGCTGGAACGGCTGGTGCTCGAGACCATCCAGCAGCAGCGCGCCGACCATGCCGGCATCATCGTCTCCGACGAGCAGGTCAACTCGGCGCTGCAGGACATCGCCGCGCGCAATCACGTCAGCTTCGACCAGTTGCCGGAGAAGCTCGCCGCCGAGGGCGTCGTCTACGCCGAGTTCCGCAAGAGCATGCGGCTCGAGATCCAGCGCCAGATGCTGCGCTCGCGCGACGTGGTCCAGCGCATCAACATCTCGCCGCGCGAGCTCGACCGCTACATCGAGCGCATGAAGAGCACGGCCTCGGCCGCCAGCGAGTACAACGTTTCGCACATCCTGATCGCCGTGGCGCAGGACGCCAGTCCCGAGCAGCTGCTGGCGGCCCGCAAGAAAGCCGACAGCGTCGCCGCGCGCGCCGCCCAGGGCGAGGACTTCAACCAGCTCGCGGTCAGCTATTCCGACAGCCAGACCGCGCTCGAGGGTGGCGGGCTGGGCTGGATCAAGGGCCCATCGCTCCCGACCTTCCTGGCCGATGTGGTGCCGCGCATGAAGGCCGGCCAGATCAGCGACGTGCTGCAGACCGGCAGCGGCTTCCACATCGTCAAGCTCAACGATGTGCGATCAGCGGGCGGCACCCACATCGTCAAGCAGACGCACCTGCGCCACATCCTCCTCAAGACCACCGAGGTCGAGGATGACGCGACCGTGACGCAGAAGCTCACCGAGATGCGCAAGGAGATCCTCGCCGGCAACACCGACTTCGCCGTGCTGGCCAAGGCCAGCTCCGCCGACCCGGGCTCGGCCATCGACGGCGGCGACCTCGGCTGGACCACGCTCGACACTTTCGTCGGCGAATTCGCCAAGCAAGCGGCGGCGCTCAAGGACCAGGAGATCAGCGAACCCTTCAAGACCCAGTTCGGCTGGCACATCGTGCAGAAGCTGGGCGAACGCGACTTCGACAACACGGCGACGGCCGAGCGCGAGCAGGCCTACGCGCAGCTGCGCGAGAGTCGGGTCGACGAGGCCACCGACGTGTGGCTGCGGCAACTGCGCGACGAGGCCTACGTCGAACTGCGGCTCTAGGACCGTACTGCCTTGAGCGCCGCCCCGCCGTGAGCGCCCCCCTGCCCATCGCCCTGACCAGCGGGGAAAGCGCCGGCATCGGTCCCGACCTGTGCCTCGCCATCGCGCAGCGCGCGCGCGACTACGGGCTGGTCTGCCTTGGCGACCGCGACCTGCTGCGCCAGCGCGCGCAGCTGCTCGGCTGGAGCTGCGCTCTGCCTGATTACGAACGCGGCGTGCCGCCGGCGCGGGCCGCGGGCGAGCTCAGCGTGCTGCACCAGCCGCTCGCCTGCGCGGCGGTGGCGGGCAGGCTCGAGCCGCGCAACGCCCCGGCCGTGCTCCGGCTCATCGAGCGCGCGGCGCAGGGCTGCCTGGCGGGCGAATTCGCCGCGGTCTGCACCGCGCCAGTGCAGAAGAGCGTCATCAACGAGGCCGGCCTCGCCTTCAGCGGGCACACCGAATACCTCGCCGAACTGTGCCGGGCGCCGCACCCGGTCATGCTGCTCGTGGCCGGCAGGCTGCGCGTCGCGCTCGCGACCACGCACCTGCCGCTGCGGGCGGTCCCCGCCGCGATCAGCGCCGAGGGCCTGCTCGCGACCCTGCGCGTGCTCGATGCCGGGTTGCGGCTGCAGTTCGGCGTCGAGCGGCCGCGCATTGGCGTCTGCGGCCTCAACCCGCACGCCGGCGAGCGCGGGCATCTCGGCGACGAGGAGATCCGCGTCATCGGGCCGGCGCTGGCGCAGGCGCGCGCCCTTGGGATCGGGGTCGACGGCCCGCACCCGGCCGACACGCTGTTCCTGCCGCGCCGGCTCGAAGGCTACGACGCGGTGCTGGCGATGTACCACGACCAGGGACTGCCGGTGCTCAAGCATGCCGGCTTCGGCGCCGCGGTCAATGTCACGCTGGGCCTGCCCATCATCCGCACCTCGGTCGACCACGGCACCGCGCTCGACCTGGCGGGCAGTGGCCGCGCCGATGTTGGCAGCCTGCGCGCGGCGCTCGAGCTGGCATTCAGCCTGGGCGAGCGCGCGCGCCTCGCCACGGCCGCCGGCGGCGCCCATGCCCGTCCGTAAGCGCTTCGGCCAGCACTTCCTGCATGATCCGGCGGTCATCGAGCGCATCGCCGCGAGCGTGGCGCCGCGGCCGGGAGATGCGCTGCTCGAGATCGGCCCCGGCCACGGCGCACTGACGGCACCGCTCCTGGCCGCGCTCGGCAGCCTCGACGTCGTCGAGATCGATCGCGACCTCGCCGCCGCGCTGCAACGGCGCTACGACGGGCGATCGGGACTGCGCGTGCACGTGGCCGACGCCCTGGACTTCGACTACGCCGGGCTGGCGCGCGAGCGTGGCGACCGGCTGCGCGTGGTCGGCAACCTGCCCTACAACGTGTCGACGCCGCTGCTGTTCCGGCTGCTCGCCGCCTGCGACTGGCTGCGAGACCTGCACTTCATGCTGCAGCGGGAGGTTGTCGACCGCATCGTCGCCGCCCCGGGCAGCCGGCAATACGGCCGGCTCGGCGTCATGCTGGCGCCGCGGCTGCGCGCCACCCGGCTGTTCGACGTCGGGCCGGGCGCGTTCCGCCCGGCGCCGCGGGTCTGGTCGGCCGTGCTGCGCTTCGAGGTGCTCTCGCAGCCGCCGCCGTGGGCCGCCGGGCCGCACTACGGCGCCGTGGTCGCCGCGGCCTTCGGCCAGCGGCGCAAGACGCTGCGCAATGGCCTGGCGGGCTTGCTGAGCGCCGGGCAGATCGCCGCGGCGGGAATCGATCCCGGAGCGCGCGCCGAGACGCTCGCGCCCGAGCAGTTCGGGCGCCTGGCGCAGATACTGGCGGCGGGCCCGGGGCTGTGATTCACTTAGGGACAATCGGGCCCGACGGGTGATCCATGTCCAGCTATCGCCAGCTGCTCGTTGCCATTGACCTCAGCGACCAGAGCCGCGCCATCGCCGCCAAGAGCGTCGAGCTCGCGCGCCAGTGGCAAGCGGAACTGCGACTGTTGCACGTCATCGAGTACGTGCCCGTCGAGCCCATGAGCGACGCGCTGGTTCCGGTGGTGCAGATCGACGAGCGCGTCGTGGCGCGCGCCCGCGAGCAGATGCTCGCGCTCGCCGCCGCGCTCGGCGTCGCGGCGGATTGCTGCCGCGTGGCGACCGGCAACGTCAAGGGCGAGATCCTGCGCCAGGCGCGCGAGGCCGGCGCCGACCTGATCGTGCTCGGCTGCCGCGAGCGCCACGGGCTGTCGATCCTGGTCAACCTGACCGAGGACACGGTGCTGCACGGCGCGCCCTGCGACGTGCTGGCGATGCGGGTGCGCTGATGGACAGCCGCCACCAGATCGAGGTTGAGGTCGAGACCGCCTACCTTGCCGAGCAGTCCGAGCCGTCCGAGCACCGCTTCGTGTTCGCCTACACCGTGACGCTGCGCAACGCCGGCCAGGTGCCGGCCCGGCTGCTGACGCGCCACTGGATCATCACCGACGCCAACGGCCGGGTGCAGGAAGTGCGCGGCGAGGGCGTGGTTGGCGAGCAGCCGCACCTGCAGCCCGGGCAGGGCTTCCGTTACTCGAGCGGCGCCGTGCTCGAGACCCCGGTCGGCTCCATGCACGGCAGCTACCAGATGCTGGGCGACGACGGCCAGCAGTTCGACGCGCCGATCGCCGCATTCCGGCTGGCGCAACCGGGCCTGTTGCACTGACGCGCGCGCCTGTCCCAGGGCCTGTTAACCCCTACACATGACCCGCTGGGCCATAGGTGACGTGCAGGGCTGCTGCGCGGAATTCGACGAATTGTTGAGGCGCATCCGCTTCAACGCCGACCGCGACCTGCTGCTGCTGACGGGCGACCTGGTCAATCGCGGACCGCAATCGCTGGCGGCGCTGCGTCGCGTGCGCAGCCTCGCCGCCAACGCGATCACGGTGCTCGGCAATCACGACCTGCACCTCTTGGCCGCGGCCTTCGTGCCCGGGCGCCATCTGCGCCGCGGCGACACGCTCGACGAGGTGCTCGAGGCCAGCGATCGCGACTCCCTGCTCGGCTGGCTGCTCGAGCGCCCGCTGGCGCACTTCGACAGCTCGCGCCACGACCTGCTGGTGCACGCCGGCCTGGTGCCGCAGTGGCACGCGCACCAGGCCACGCTGCTGGCGGGCGAGGTCGAGCAGGCGCTGCGCCACGACCCGCGCGCCTTGCTCGAGTCCATGTATGGCGACGAGCCGGACCAGTGGCAGGACTCGCTCGAGGGCGAGTGGCGGCTGCGATTCATCATCAATGTGCTGACGCGCCTGCGCGTGTGCACGGCGCAGGGCCGCGTGGACCTGCAGCAGAAGGGACCGCCCGAAGACGCGCGCCCGCCATGGATGCCGTGGTTCAAGGTCCGCGAGCGCGCCAGCGCCGCGGTGCGCGTGATTTTCGGGCACTGGTCGACCCTCGGCCTGTACCAGGGCGACAACGTGCTCGGTCTCGACACGGGTTGCGTGTGGGGCGGCTCGCTGACCGCCGTGAATCTCGATGACCCGGAGGCGCCGCCGGTCGCCGTGGCGGCGCGCTCGGCCTAGGGCCCGGGCGCCCCCGTGCGTTCAGGAACCGTAGTGCAGCCTGAGCTCGCTGGTGCCCGGGGCGTAGATCCCAAGCGGCACCGGCAGGATCGCCACGCCGCCGGAGGCCGGCACGCTCATGATGACGCGCTGCTCGCCGCGCACCTCGAGGTGCGCGAAGGCGCCAGGCTGCACGGCGAATTCCAGCCGGATCGGCCAATCGTGCCCGCGCGCCGGTCGCAGCCGGAGCTCGCCGTCGCCGGCGACGCCGGTCAGGGCCACGCGCAGCGCGTTGCGATCCCAGGTCTGCGAGATCGCCGGCGCAGTCGCGCCCTCGCCCGACATCACCACGAGCTCATGGACCATCGGCTCCGGCGCCGGCGGCTTCTCGTGCCAGGGCCAAAGCGCCTGCAGGTGGCTGCAGGCCGCCAGCATCGCCAGGCCGGCCAGCAGCAGGCAGCGGGCGCCGCGCGCCAGGGCATTCGACTTGAGTGCATCCACGACGGCTTCTCGAGGGCCAGCGGCCGGACACGCCCGGGTGGGCGGTCGCCAGCCAGGCCCGGCATTGCGTACGATACGCGAGCAACGGGGAAAATAGCAGTTGTCGGGTTTTGTCGACATAAAATAGGCGCATGGATACTCCGCAGGCCCTGAACCTGAAGCGCTGGATCGACGAGCACCGCGAGCTGCTCAAGCCGCCGGTGGGCAACAAGCTCGTCTACCACGACACCGAGTTCATCATCATGGTCGTCGGCGGCCCGAACGCGCGTCGCGACTTCCACGTCGACCCGGCCGAGGAATTCTTCCACCAGCTCGAGGGCGATATGACCCTACGCGTGATGGAGAACGGACGCATCCGCGAGCTGCCGATCCGTGCCGGGGAGATCCTGCTGCTGCCGGCGCGCGTGCCGCACTCGCCGCAGCGGCCGGCGGGCTCGGTCGGCCTCGTGGTTGAGCGCAGGCGCCGCGCCGGCGAGCTCGACGGCCTGCAGTGGTACTGCGAACGCTGCCACGCGCTGCTGTACGAGGAGCAGCTGGCCCTGATCGACATCGAGACCCAGCTGCCACCGGTGTTCGCGCGCTTCTACGCGGACCCCGCCCATCGCCGCTGCCGCCAATGCGGCGCGGTCGAACCCCTGCCGGCGAAGCCAGGCTGAAGCGCGTGGCGGGCGATCTTCCATCGCAGCGCGTGATCCTGGATATCGGCGGGCGGCCGTTCCAGTCCGACCTGCACGCGGGCCACGACCTGGCGATCGCGCTCGAGTTCGACGGCGTGCAGCCGCGCTGGTTCGGCGCGCCGCCGGCGCACAGTGCGGCGCTTGGCACCACTGGCTTCAGCGGCCGCGTCGCCAGCGGCGCCAGCTGCAACTGCAGCACGCTGACGCTCACGCCGCATTGCGACGGCACGCACACCGAGTGCGCCGGCCACCTGACGCTTGAAGCTCTCGACGTGCGCACGGTCGTGCCGCCGGAGTTATTGCCGGCCCTGCTGCTGAGCGTAGCGCCGGTCGCGGCGGAGCATTGCGGCGAGGGCAGCCGACCCGCGCCGCAGCCGCGCGACCTGCTCGTCACGGCCGCGGCGCTCGCGCGGGCCTGGCCGGCGGCGGCGCCGTTCCAGCCGCGCGCGCTAGTCATCCGCACGCTGCCGAATGCAGGCGGCAAGCGCTGGCGCGACTACAGCGACGAACCGGCCGCGTTCCTGAGCCTGCCGGCGGCACAACTGCTGGTCGAGCGCGGCATCGAGCACCTGGTGCTCGACCTGCCGTCGGCCGACCGCGCCGAGGACGGCGGCCAGCTGAGCGCGCATCGCGTGTTCTTCGGCCTGCCCGCCGGCAGCGTGGCGCTTGCGGCGGCCGCTCGCGCGCACTGCACTATTACCGAACTCGCCTACATCGACGACGCGATCGCCGACGGCTGCTACCTGTTGATGCTGCAGGTACCCGCGCTCGGCGGCGACGCGCTGCCCTCGCGACCGATGCTCTACCCGGTGCGGGCGGCATGAACGCCGGCGCGGCACAAGCGCCCAGCCGCGCGCAGGCCGAGGCGCTGGACGCCGCCGACGAGCTCGGCCACTGGCGCGGAAGGTTCGCGCTGCCGCAGGCGCAGGACGGCAGCGAGCTCACTTACCTGTGCGGGCACTCGCTCGGGCTTGCGCCGCTCGCGGCGCGGACGCGCGTGCTCGAGGAGCTCGAGGACTGGGAGCGCCTCGGGGTCGCGGGGCACGAGCACGGCCGGCGCGCCTGGATCGGCTACGCCGAGCGGCTCGCGCCGCTGCTGGCGCCGCTCGCCGGCGCGTCGGCGGGCGAGGTCGTGGCGATGAATTCGCTGAGCGTCAACTTGCACCTGCTGCTGGCGAGTTTCTATCGCCCGACCTCGACGCGGCATCGCGTGCTGATCGAGGCGGGCGCGTTTCCCTCCGATCGCCACGTGGTCTGCTCGCAGATCCGCTGGCACGGCTTCGATCCGGCGAGTTCACTGATCGAGCTCGCGCCGCGCCCGGGCGAGGAACTGCTGCGCACGGAGGACGTCGAGGCGCGCATCGGCGCCGAGGGCGAGGCCCTGGCGCTGGTGCTGTGGCCGGGCGTGCAATACCGCACCGGCCAGTCCTTCGACCTGGCCGCGGTGGCGCGCGCGGCGCACCGCGCCGGGGCTCGCGTCGGCTTCGACGTGGCGCATTCGATCGGCAACGTACCGCTCGCGCTCCACGACAGCGGCGCCGACTTTGCCGCCTGGTGCAGCTACAAGTACCTGAACGGCGGGCCCGGCGCGATCGGCGGCGCCTTCGTGCACGAGCGCCATGCGAGTGGCGAGCGCCTGCCGCGGCTCGAGGGCTGGTGGGGCAGCAACCCGGCGACGCGCTTCATGATGAGCGGCGAATTCGAGCCGCGCGCCGGCGCAGCGAGCTGGCAGATCAGCAATCCGCCGGTGTTGTCGGCCGCCCCATTGCTGGCGGCGCTGGAGATCTTTGCTGAGGCCGGCATCGAACGGCTGCGCGCGAAGTCCATGCGGCTCAGCGCCTTCCTGTGGTCCGCGCTCGAGAGCGGCTGCAGCGGCGAGCTCGAGCTCCTCAGCCCGCGCGCCCCGCGCGAGCGCGGGGCGCAGTTGTCGATGCGCGTGCGCGGCGGCAGCGCTCGTGCCCGCGCGGTCCACGCGGCGCTCGGGCGCCGCCAGGTCGTCAGCGACTGGCGCGAGCCCGATACAATCCGGCTCGCGCCGGTGCCCCTGTACAACCGCTTCGCTGACGCCTGGCGCGCGGCTGAACAGTTCGCCGCCGCACTCGGCGAGTGCCGGACCGGCACGGTGCCGGGGCGCGCGAGTCCCAGTTGAAGGCGCCCGACAAGGCATCGGGCCTGACGATCGTCGGCGCCGGCCCGGTCGGCACGCTGCTGGCGATCCTGCTGGCGCGCGACGGCTGGCGGGTGCGGCTGCTCGAGCGCCGCGCCGATCCGCGCCGCAGCGAGCCCGAACGCGGCCGCTCGATCAACCTCGCGCTGGCGGCGCGCGGTCTGGCGGCCCTCGGGCGCGCCAGCCTGAGCGAGCGCGTCCGGCCGGAGTTGATCGAGATGCGCGGCCGCCGGCTGCATGACCTCGGCGGACAGGGCCCGCTGCTCGCCTACGGCCAGCGCGCGCAGGAGGTGATCCACGCCGTCAGCCGCGCGCGCCTCAATCGCGTGCTGGTCGAGGCCGCGGCTGAACTGCCGTCGATCGAGCTCCAGTTCGGGTGCAGCGTCGTCGACTACGACCGGGTCACCGGCCGCCTGCAATGCGCCGCAGGCCAGAAGCGCGCGACGGTCGAGGCGATCGGCCCGGTGATTGGCGCCGACGGCGCCGGCTCGGCGCTGCGCCAGGCGCTGCAGCAGCGCGGCCTGCTGCAAGCGCGCGAGGACCCGCTCGACCACGACTACAAGGAGCTGCAGGTTGCGGCGCCAGCGGACGGCCGCTGGCCGCTCGAACCGCACGCGCTGCACGTGTGGCCGCGCGGCGGCTACATGCTCATCGCCTTGCCCAACCCGGACCGCAGCTTCACCGCAACGCTGTTCCTGCCGGCACGCGGCGCCGGCAGCTTCGAATCGCTGGCCGCGCCCGCCGCCGCGCAGGCCTTCTTTGCGGCGCAGTTCCCGGACGCGCTCGCGCTCATGCCCGACTTCGACCAGCAATTCGTGCAGCACCCGCAAAGCCAGCTCGCCACGCTCCACTGCTGGCCATGGCGTGCGCCGCGCGCGCTGCTGGTCGGCGATGCCGCGCACGCGATCGTGCCCTTCCACGGCCAGGGCCTCAACTGCGGCTTCGAGGACTGCGTGCTGCTGGCCGAGTTGCTCGGACATCACGACGACTTCGACGTGGCCGCCGCCGAGTTCGAGCGCCGGCGTCGCCCCGACACCGACGCCATCGCGGCCATGGCGCTCGAGAACTACCAGGACATGCGCGCCGCGGTGCTGGCGCCGGACTTCGCGGCCCGCAAGCAACTGGCACTCGACCTCGAGCGGCGTTTCCCGCAGCGCTTCATACCGCGCTACTCGATGGTGATGTTCCACCCGGAGATCCCCTACGCTGAGGCGCTGCGGCGCGGAGCGCAGCAGGAGCGCGTGCTCGACGCGCTGCTCGCGGCGGACGCCGACGCGGCCTCTGGACTCGCGGCACGCCTGCTGGACAACGGCGGCCTGTAAGCAACTCGGGCAGGCAGCCGCGGCCGGTGCCTGCTGGCCCGCCGCAGGCGCGCGCCGCCGGGTATATGTCTAATTGTGACTTTCGGCACAAAGACTTGTAGGATTCGTCGTAGTTCTCTAACGGGTCCATTCTTCAGAGGACGTCTGCAATGAGAAAATTCATCGCGATTGCGATCTTGCCAGCCCTGCTGGCGGGATGCATGAGTGCCAGCGATCATCGCAAGGCGGTGCAGGACGACAGCGGTGATCGCGTAACGGTCGGCACGGTGCAGAAGGAAATCCGCGTCGGCATGTCCGGAGCTGAGGTGGCGGCCGCCCTGGGTTCCCCAAACATTGTTTCCACTGATGAAGAACGCCGCGAGGTCTGGATTTACGACAAGGTGGCGACGGACTACGTGCATTCAGAAAGCAGTGGCGGGGTCTCCGCCCTGATATTGGGACTGGGGAGCGTGGTTGGCGCTGGCAGCGGCAGCTACAACAGCAGCGCCGGTGCAGCCTCGACTTCACAACGCACGCTGACCGTCATCATCAAGTTCGATAATGACAAGAAGGTGCGCGACTTCGCCTATCACACCTCCAAATTCTAGACCCAACTGGAGCGCCCATGAGCCAGTCTCCGTTTGGACGGGGCCGTACGGCCCTGCTTTGGGTGTGCCTGTCGCTATTGCCCGCCTGCGCGGGCCTTCCCAAGGATGCATTCAAGCTGACCCCCACTTCCCTGCAGGACCGGCAGCTTCAGAGCCGGCAGTTCCAGACGGTTGACAACAAGCTGCTGCTGTCAGCGGGCGCCGCCGTCCTCCAGGACATGGGATATTCCATCGATGAATCCAACACCAGCTTGGGTGTCCTGACAGCCTCCAAGCAGGCAGATGCCAAGAGCGGGGGGCAGATTGCCGGCGCGGTCCTGCTGGCGCTGCTTACGGGCACCGTGACGCCCACTGACAAGGAACAGAAGATCCGGATTTGTCTCGTGATTCAGCCGTCGCTTGGGGATGACAAGTCATCGGTGTCCCGCATCACCATCCAGCGCGTGGTATGGAACACGCAGGGGCAGATTTCCCGGGTGGAAAGCATCAACGCACCGGAGTTGTACCAGGCGTTCTACGACAAGCTCTCCAAGGCCACATTCTTACAGGCTAACCAGTTATGACAAGACATGGATGGGTACTGGCGTTCATCCTTGCGCCCGGGATGCTACTGACAGGTTGCGCCTCGCAAAACTCCCACGTGATGGAGGGCGGGAGCGCGGTCAACCTGCGGAGCTTCCAGACCCGTGCCTTCGATACCACCGACAAGCACAAGATGATGCGCACGACGATCGCCGTGCTGCAGGACCTGGGATTCATCATCGACAAGACCGACGAGGATCTTGGATTGATTACCGGTACCAAGTTGAGCGGCTACCAGATCCGCATGACCGTGATTGTCCAGCCCAGGGGCGAGAAGCAGCTGTCGGTAAGGGCAAGCGCCATCTACAACGACAAGCCGATTGAGGACCCGTTGCCGTACCAGGATTTCTTCACCGCCCTGGAAAAGGGCATATTCCTGACCGCACAGCAAATAGACTGAGCCCCGGCCACGGGCGGCAACGGCTTGCCCTGCCGCCATGGCAA
The DNA here is from genome assembly GCA_963778855.1 of uncultured Gammaproteobacteria bacterium. GTDB lineage: Bacteria > Pseudomonadota > Gammaproteobacteria > Steroidobacterales > Steroidobacteraceae > FEN-1191. The sequence continues at coordinate 347,276 of CAVZWC010000007.1, forward strand.
CGGTCAAGGTCACTGGCGGCCATGCGCCTCACCGCCGCGCCAGCGTCACGAAACTCAACGACCAGCGATGCCGCTCGTCGGCGGCGTGCTCGCTGCGGGCCGTCTCGCGCCACTGGCCGGTGTCGTACTCCGGGAACAGCACGTCGCCCTCGATCGTGGCATGCACTTGCGTGAGTTCCAGGCACGACGCCAGTGGCAGCGCCTGCCGGTAGAGCTCGGCGCCGCCGATCACGCACAGCTCGGGTTCGGCGGCGCAGGCCGAGATCGCGGCCGCGAGCGAATCGACTGCCTCGACGCCCGGTGGCAGGCCCGAGGGACGGCGCGTCAGCACCAGGTTGCGCCGCCCCGGCAGCGCGCGGCCGATCGAGTCGAAGGTGCGCCGGCCCATCAGGATCGGCTTGTCCATGGTCAGCGACTTGAAGCGCTTCAGGTCGTCGGGCAGGTGCCAGGGCAAGCCGCCGTCGCGGCCGATGACGCCGTTGTCTGCCAGGGCGACGACGAGCGTCAGCCTCAAAGCTCGACCAGCGTGGCGAGCACGATCACGTGCCGCTCCGGCATGCGGAAGAAGTCCATCGCCTGGGCACTGCGGCGTTGCATCCAGGCGAACAGCCGGCGCCGCAGCCCCTCGTAGCCGGCCCGCGGGCGCGGCCGCACCAGGTGCCAGCCGAGGAAGAACGAGCAGTCCCGCCCGAACAGCTGCAGTCCGCGCGCGCGGCACTGCTTGAGCGCGGCGCTGACGTCGGGCGTCTCCATGAAGCCGAAGCGCGCGGTCACGAGGTAGGTGTTGGGCTGCAGCTCATCGATGCGCACGCGGTCGCTGGGATCCTGGCGCGGCGTGCGCACGAACTCCATGTTGAGGAACACGACGCGCTCGTGCACGACGTGGTAGTGCTCGAGGCTGCGCAGCAGCGCGGTCGGCACGAAGCGCGGCTCGCTGACCAGGAACACCGCGGTGCCGGGCACGCGCGTGGCGCTGGCTAGCAGCCGCGGCAGCTCCTTGAGCGGCACGGCCATCGCGTGCAGGGCCGCGCGCAGCAGCCGCCGTCCCGAGCGCCAGGTCATGAACACGCCGTACAGCAGCGTGGCGAACAGCAGCGGCACCCACGCGCCTTGCGCGAACTTGGTCAGATTGGCCACGCAATAGGCCAGGTCGATGACGAACAACGGGCCGAACACGAATGCCACGCGCCACGGCGACCACTGCCAGCGCGATGCGGCCAGCACCATCCCCAGGATGGTAGTGACGGCCATGGTGCCGGCTACCGCCGCCCCGTAGGCGCTGCCCAGCGCGTCCGAAGAACCAAAACCGATGACGAAGATGCACACGGCGACGAACACCAGCGCGTTGACGATCGGCACGAAGATGTGGCCGTGCTCGTGCGCCGAGGTCTGCAGGATGCGCAGGCGCGGCAGCAGGTCGAGCTGCACCGCCTGGCGCGTGACCGAGAACGCCCCGGTGATGGTCGCCTGCGAGGCGATGATCGCAGCCAGCGTCGCCAGCAGGATGAACCACGGCAGCAGCCACCACCGGTAACAGTGCAAACAGCGGCTTGTGGGCGGCCGCGGCATCCGCCAGCACCAGCGCGCCCTGGCCGAAATAGCTCAGTATCAAGCGCCGGCCAGACGATGCCGAACCAGGCCAGCCGCACCGGCCCCTTGCCGAAGTGAACCCATGTCGGCATACAGCGCCTCGCCGCCGGTGACCGTCAGGAACACGCTGCCGAGGATCGCCAGCGCCACGCCCTGGTGCTGGGCGAGCAACACCAGCCCGAGACGGGGATCGACCGCGCGCAGCACATGCGGAGTTGCGCATGATGGCCTGCGCACCGGTGTAGGCCAGCACCAGAGAACCACAGCACCATGATCGGTGCCGAACAGCCGCCCGACCCGCTCGGTGCCGCGGTGCTGGAGCGCGAACAGCAGCACGATGATCAGCAGCGTGACCGGCACCACGACCCGCGACATGTCCGTGCTGAGCAGCTCCAGCCCCTCGACCGCGCCCAGCACCGAGATCGCCGGGGTGATCAGCGCGTCGCAATAGAACAGCGCCGCGCCCATGACCGCCAGCCCGATGACGGCCCGGCCCCAGCGCGGCGCCTCCTCGAGGCGCCGCTGCACCAGCGCGAACAACGACAGGATGCCGCCTTCGCCCTCGTTGTCGGCGCGCATGATCAGCGTCACGTACTTGAGCGTGATCACGATCGCCAGCAGGCTCCAGAACATCAGTGACAACACGCCGAGTAGCGTCGCGGGCGAGTGCGCGTCGGCGCCGGTGGCGTTCAGCGACTGCTCCAGCGCGTACAGCGGACTGGTGCCGATGTCGCCGTAGACGACGCCAATCGCGCCGAGCGTCGCGCCAAGAGAGAGGCGCCTGCCGTTGGTGGCTGCCACAATGATCTCCTTCCTCAGTTAGGGCGCACGATGGGCCACAGCCGGGCGCGCAGCGCGGCGTGCCCGCCGCGCCGGACGCCGCGCCGGCCACAGCATCGTGCCGCGGCACGCGCCGGCGCCGCAGCGGCAGGCGTAGATCACGTCGATGTTGGGCGGGTCGTCGCGGTCGCGGCCGATCGCGTAGTCGTAGCCCAGCTCCTCGCCGGCGCGGATGTCGCGGATCGCCTCGATGAACACGCGCCGGTCTTCGGATCACCGACTCGCAGTTCGGGTCGCAACCGTGGTTGATGAAGCGCGCCTCGTTGCCGCCGACGGCGGCGTCGATGACCACGCCGCGATCGACGATGAACAGGAAGGTGTGGTTGTCGCTGACGGGCTTGAGCGCGTAGCGCCGGTCGGCCTCGCGTGCGAGACGCGCTCGCCGAGGTACTCGATGACACGCGTGCCCCGGGCGATGCGGCGCGTCGCGAACCCACCCCTGCCGTGCACGCGCGAACGCCGCACGCGCAGCGGCGGCTTGGCGCGCGCGCTCATACGGCGATCGGCGCGCGGATCGCCGGGTGGCAGCTGATAGTCCACGAACTCGAAGTCCTCGAAGTGGTAGTCGAACAGGCTCGGCGGCGCGCCGCAGCGCCAGTCGCGGCAGCGGCAGCGGCTCGCGCGCCGAGCTGCAGGTCCGCCTGCTCGAGGTGGTTCAGGTACAGATGGCAGTCGCCGCCGGTCCAGATGAACTCGCCAGGCTCCAGGTCGCACTGCTGCGCGATCATGTGCGTCAGCAGCGCGTAGGAGGCGATGTTGAACGGCACGCCGAGGAAGACGTCGGCGCTGCGCTGGTAGAGCTGGCAGGACAGGCGACCGCCGGCGACGTAGAACTGGAACAGCGCGTGGCAGGGCATGCAGCGCCATCTGCTCGAGCTCGCCCACGTTCCAGGCGCTGACGATGATGCGGCGCGAGTCGGGGTTGCGGCGCAGCAGCTCGAGCGCGCGCGCCGATCTGGTCGACGTGGCGGCCGTCGGCGGTGTCCCAGCTGCGCCACTGCTTGCCGTAGACCGGGCCGAGCTCGCCGTCCTCGTCGGCCCATTCGTCCCAGATCGTCACGCCGTGCTCGCGCAGGTAACGCGATGTTGGTGTCGCCGCGCAGGAACCACAGCAGCTCGTGCACCAGCGCCGGCAGGTGGATCTTCTTGGTCGTCACCAGCGGGAAGCCCGCGCCAGGTCGAAGCGCATCTGGTAGCCGAACAGGCGACAGCGTGCCGGTGCCGGTGCGATCGGCCTTGGGCGTACCGCGCTCGCGCACGGTGCGCAGCAGTTCGAGGTACTGCCTCATGCCGCGGCGCGGAAGTTGCCCGACGGCTGCCGCGCATGTCCCGCCGAAATGGAACATCGTCACGCCGAGCAGCAGCATCGGCAGCGACAGCAGCTGCCCCATCGTCAGCCAGCCGCCAGCCAGGTAGCCGAGCTGCACATCGGGCATGCGCACGAACTCGACCAGGATGCGCGCGCTCGCATAGCACACCAGGAACAGGCTCGAGGGCAGCGTAGCGCGGGCGCGCGCCGGCGCGTGTACAGCCAGATCACGGCGAACAGCAGCAGCCCTTCGAGCGCCGCCTCGTACAGCTGCGAGGGATGACGCGCCACCGGCGGCGCGCCCGGAGGCTCGCTCACGCGCAAGCCCCACGCAGCCGTCGGTGGGCTTGCCCCAGAGCTCGCCGTTGATGAAGTTGCCGATGCGCACCGCGCAGATGCCGATTCCCGGCAAGGGCGCGGCGAAGTCGAACACGTCCCAGACCGTGCGCCCGCGCTGGCGCGCGAACAGCGGCCGCGGCCGCCAGCACGCCCAGCAGGCCGCCGTGGAAGGACATGCCGCCCTCCCAGATCTTGAGCGGGTACCACAGGTCGGCGCGCCACATGGCCTCGCCGTAGAACAGCACGTAGCCGACGCGCCCGCCGAGGATCACGCCGACCATGGCGTAGAAGATGAGGTCGTCGACGTCGCGCGCGTCCAGGTCGAGCCCGGCTGCGCCGCGCGCCGGCGCGCCAGCCACCAGGCGGCCGCGAAGGCCACCAGGTACATGATGCCATACCAGTGGATCGCAGCGGGCCGAGCTGCAGCGCGATCGGATTGATGTGCGGATAGCTCAGCATCGGGCGGCCAATTCTAACCCGAGGCGCGCGTGACGCGGCAGAAAAACGCCTTCAGGTAGCGTGTCTCCGGTATCGCCGGGTGCACCGGATGATCGAAGGCCTGCCCGCCCGCGGCCAGGATCTGCACGCCATGACCGTCGTGGCGCGCCGCCGCCTGCAGCAGGCCGGCGAGCTGGTCGGCGCCGAGGTGATAGGAGCAGGAGCAGCTCACCAGCATCGCATCGCGCTCGAGCACTCGCATGGCCAGCTGGTTGAGCTTGCGGTACGCGGCCTGGCCGCGCGGCAGGTCCTTGCGGCGCTTGATGAAGGCCGGCGGATCGAGCACCACGACGTCGAAGCGCTCGCCCTCGCGCTGCAGCGCCTCCAGCACCTCGAAGGCGTCGCCGCGCAGCGTGCGCAGCGCCACGCCGTTGCGCGCGGCGTTGGCGGCCGCGCCCTCGAGCGCCGCTGCCGAGGAATCGACGCACAGGCTTCGCGCGCGCCGCAGCGCAGCGCGGTGACGGACCAGGCGCCGACGTAGCTGCAGACGTCGAGCACGCGCGCGCCCGGCCACAGCAGGCGCCGGAAGGTCTCGCGGTTCGCGGCCTGGTCGTAGAACCAGCCGGTCTTCTGCGCCGCGGCCAGCGGCACGGTGAACTGCAGGCCGCCTTCTTCGACGGCCAGCTCGGCGGGCCGCGCGCCGATGGCTTCGACGAGCTCGCGCGGCAATTGCTCGAGGTCGCGCGCCGCGCCGTCGTTCTTCCAGACCAGCGCCGCCGGCGCCATCACCTCCGCCACCACCGCCTCGAGATCCGCGCGCAGCGACTCCATGCCCGCGGTGGCGATCTGGCCGACCAGCACGTCGCCGTAGCGATCGAGCACCAGCCCGGGCAGCAGGTCGCGACTCGCCGAACACCAGGCGGTAGTACGGCGCGCGATAGTGGCGCTCGCGCAGCGCGCAGCGCCGACTCGAGGCGCCGCGCCAGCAGCGCCCGATTGATCGGATGCAGCGGATCGCGGCTCATGATCCGCGCGCAGATCAGCGCGTGCGGATTGACGTAGGCATAGCCGATGAACTGCCCGCGCCAGTCCTGCACGGCCACGTGCTCGCCGGGACTGAAGGAGCCGAGCGGCGTCGCGGCGCTGTCCACCTCGTTGCTGAACACCCACAGGTGCCCGGCGCGCAGGCGCCGCTCCTCTCCGCGCCGCAACCGCAGCACGCGCGCCACGCCGGCGGCAGGTGCGCTCGGCGGCGCGGTCGCGGCGGCGGGCGCGACCGGGTTCGGCTGTGGGGGAGTCATCGGTGCAAGGCCCTGCGGTATAGTGCCGCGCATTCTACTCAATGGCGCCGCAGGCACCCACGATCATGCAAGTCAGCGGCCACCGCAATCGCCTGGCGAGCGAAACCAGCCCTTACCTGCGCCAGCACGCCGGCAATCCGGTCGACTGGTATCCCTGGGGCGAGGAGGCGCTGGAGCGCGCGCGCCGGCTGCGCCGGCCGATCCTGCTGTCGATCGGCTACGCCGCCTGCCACTGGTGCCACGTCATGGCGCACGAATCCTTCGAGGACGAGGCTACCGCGGCGCTGATGAACGAGCGCTTCGTCAACGTCAAGGTGGATCGCGAGGAGCGCCCGGACCTCGACCGCCTCTACCAGCTCGCCCACCAACTGCTGAGCCGGCGCGGTGGCGGCTGGCCGCTGACGATGTTCCTGACGCACGACGACCAGCAACCCTTCTTTGGCGGCACCTACTTCCCGCCGCGAGCCGCGCCACGGCCTGCCAGCCTTCAGCGACCCTGTTGCAGCGCGTCGCCGACTACTACCGCGAACACGCAGCCGGAATTGCGCGCCAGCGCCGGCGCGGCTGGTGCGCGCCTTCGACGAACTGCAGCCGCCGCCGGCGCGCGCCGAGCTGGCGCTCGACGCCGCGCCGCTGCGCAAGTGCCGCGCAGCAGCTTGAGCGCAGCTTCGACCGCGACGTGGGGCGGTTTCGGCGGCGCGCCCAAGTTCCCGCACGCGCCGCTGGTGCTGCGGCTGCTGCGCGACTGGCACGGCGAGCGCGCGCGGCGACGCGCCGGACCTGCACGCGCTGTACATGGCGAGCTGGACGCTGACGCGCATGGCCGAGGGCGGGCTGTTACGACCAGGTCGGCGGTGGCTTCTGCCGCTACGCGTCGACGCCCAGTGGACGATCCCGCACTTCGAGAAGATGCTGTACGACAACGCACTGCTGCTGGGCGCCTACGCCGAGGCCGCGAGTCGCCACCGGCGAAGCCGCGTTCGCGGCCGTGGCGGGACGCACCGCGGACTGGGTGCTGGCGCGAGATGCGCGCGCCCGGCGGGCGGCTTCTACTCGAGCCTCGATGCGGACTCCGAGGGCGTCGAGGGCAGCTACTACGTCTGGGAAGCCGCGGCCGTGAGGGCGGCGCTGACGAACGATGAGTACGCCGTGTTCGCGCTCCGCCATGGCCTCGACCGGCCGCCGAATTTCGAGGGCCACGCGCACCACCTGGTCATCGCGGCCGGGCTCGAGGCCATCGCCGCGGAATGCAAGCCCAGCGTCGGCGAGGTCACTGCCCTGCTGCAGGCGCGCTGCCGGCAAGCTGCTGGCGCTGCGCGCGCAGCGACCGCGCCCGGCACGCGACGACAAGGTGCTGACGAGCTGGAACGCGCTGACGATCCGCGGCCTCGCCACGGCGGCGCGCGTGCTCGAGCGCGCCGACCTGGCACAGGCGGCGACGGCGCGCGCTCGACGTTCCTGCGCGCCCACCACTGGCGCGACGGCCGCCTGCTCGCCACCAGCGCCGGCGGCGAAGCCCGGCTCGGCGCCTATCTCGATGACTACGTGTTCCTCGCCGAAGCGATCCTCGAGCTCGCGACCGTGCGCTTCGACGCATCGGAGCTGGACTTCGCCCGCGAGCTGCTCGATGTGGTGCTGGCGGACTTCACGGACGGCGCGCGCGGCGGCTTCTGGTTCACGCCGGCCGACATCGAGCGGCTCATCAGCCGGCCCAAGTCCTTCGGCGACGAGGCGCTGCCCGCCGGCAACGGCGTCGCCGCGCGTGACCTTGCTGCGCTTCGGTCACCTGCTCGGCGAGCCGCGCTACCTGGCGGCCGCCGAGGGCGTGCTGCGCGCCGCCTGGCCGGTGCTGCAGGAATACCCTTCCGGCCACGCCAGCCTGCTGCAGGCGCTCGAGGAATTGCTGCAGCCGCCCGCGATCGTGATCCTGCGCGGCCCCGCGAGCGTCGTGGAGGCGTGGCGGCGCGCGCTTGCCCAGGTGTACGCGCCTGGGCGCATCGTGCTGGCCGTGCCCGGCGAAGGCGGCTCCGTGGGCACTGCGGGCACTGCGGGCGCCGAACTGCCCGCTGCGCTCGCCGACAAGCCTGCGCTCGCGGGCGGCGCCGGCTACGTGTGCCGCGGCAGCCATTGCAGCGCCGCACTCACGAGCCTCGACGAACTGGTCACCGAGCTGTCGGTCAGGCCGGATAGTTGAACAGGCCCTAGCCGGCGCGTCCGGCACCGCAGCGGCGCGGTGTGCGTGGGCAAGCGCCACTGCGCGGGCAGATGACGCCGGCCGGCGCCGTGAGCGCGTCCTCGATCCAGTGGATGTTGAGCACCTGCGACACCGAGCGCAACGCGGCGTCCGCCGCCTGCGGGATCGGCGCGTCGCCGCCGCCGCGCCGGCAGGCCTCGGAGACCGCGTTCGCCAGGCCCTCGCCGTCGAAGCCCTGCGCCTCGAGCGCCGGCACCAGGTCGACGCCCACCGACTGCACGTGCACGGCGCGCGCGGCATCGCGCGTCACAATCGAGTGGCAGCAGTACAGGCGCGCGCGCCGCCCATCCTGCATGACCGAGATCTGCGAAATCGGCTGGTGGACGCCATGCTTCGCGGGCGGCGCCTGGCCCAGCAGCCGGAACACCGCCCAGCGCGGGCAGGGATCCGAGACCAGGCTCATGTTGCCCCAGGGCAGCGGGATCCCGTTGCCGCGGTAGACCGCGCGCAGGAAGCCCGGGGGATAGGCATCGAAGTAATGCCAGTAACGATACGGCGACACGGCGGTCATGCGACGCATGACCACGGCCGTGGTGACGCCGAGCTTCTGGCAGGCGGCGAGCCGGTGCGCCTCGCGCACCAGGAAGCGGCGGAACGGCACGCGCGGGCACAGCAGCGCGCCGGCGAAGAAGCTGCACTCGAAGTCGCGCCAGGCGTAGAGCACGTCCTGGGCGCCCATGCCACCGGCGCCGCCCGCCCCGGCAAGCTCCGAGTCGACCGCCCAGCTCGCCTCGCGCGGCGAGACCAGGCCGTCGCCGTTGTGCAGCAGCCGATGGCCGATGAAGTAGGCCAGCTCGTAGCGCAGCCGCTCCGGCTGCTCGCGCAGCTGGCGGTTCACGAGCATCGTGTCCGGGGCCTCGAAGCGCGCGCGCAGCGGGCGCCCGCCGTGCGCGCCACGCTCCGGGTCGAACCAGCGCAGCTGCAGCCCGAGGTGGCGGCTGATGCCCTGCAGCCGCTCGAGCGTGAGCGGCAGCTCGCGGCGTCCCACCGCCTCCGCGGCGCGCTCGATGTCGGGGAAGTCGTTGTGGTGCGTCTCCTGCCACACCCGGATCAGCAGCTGCGCGAATTGCCGGCCGCTGGTCCCGGTCTGGGACAGCAGCTCGGGCAGCGCGTTCTGCAGCAGCTGGTGCGAGAACAGGAACGCGGGCTCGAGCGGCATGGCCTCGAGCCCGCCGCGCTCGCGGCGCGCCGGCGCCGGATCGACCGCGGTGTTCTCGTCGAGGAACCAGCGCGCGTCCTTGCCGAACAGCCGCGCCAGCATCGCCAGCAGCTCGGCCGAGGGCATGCGCTTGCCGTTCTCGATCATGCTCAGGTAGGAGACCGAGGGCGCGCCGGCCGCGTCGGCCTGCACGCAGCGCGCCGACAGCTCGTCGAGCGTCAGGCCGTTGCGCTTGCGCAGCGCCCGCAGCTTGGTACCGAGGAAGTGGCCCTGTCGCAGCAATCCAGGCATCTGTGAATTTAACAGTGTGAACTTTCTATTGTGTAAATCTTCTTCCTTCACGCATAGGCTGTCAACCGAGCCACAACCGCAGCGCCGAGGAGACCACTGCCCATGACCACGAGCCATCCGCAAGCCGCCCGCCTGGCCGCCGACTGGGCCGACAATCCCCGCTGGCGCGGCGTCACCCGCCCCTACTCCGCCGCCGACGTGCTGCGGCTGCGCGGCTCGGTGCACATCGAGCACACGCTGGCGCGGCTCGGGGCCGAGAAGTTCTGGCGCCTGCTGCACGGCGAGTCCGTCATCGGCGCGCTCGGCTGCATGAGCGGCAACCAGGCGGTGCAGGCCATCCAGGCCGGGCTCAAGGCGATCTACTGCTCCGGCTGGCAGGTCGCGGGCGACGGCAACTCGGCCGGCGAGATGTATCCCGACCAGAGCCTGTACCCGGTCGACTCGGTACCGCGCATGGTCGAACGGATCAACAACGCGCTGCTGCGCACCGACCAGATCCAGCACCTCGAGGGCCGGGCGGACCACGACTGGCTGGCGCCCGTCATCGCCGACGCCGAGGCTGGCTTCGGCGGCAACCTCAACGCCTTCGAGCTGTGCAAGGCGCTGATCGCCGCGGGCGCGGCGGCCGTGCACTTCGAGGACCAGTTGTCCTCGGCCAAGAAGTGCGGCCACATGGGCGGCAAGGTGCTGGTGTCGACCGACGAGGCGATCAACAAGCTGGTCGCGGCGCGCCTCGCCGCCGACGTCGCCGGCGTACCGACCGTGATCATCGCCCGCACCGACGCCGACGCCGCCAACCTGGTGCTGTCCAACCACGACCTGCGCGACGCGCGTTTCCTGAGCGGCGAGCGCTCGACCGAGGGCTTCTACTACGCCAGGGCCGGCATCGACCAGGCCATCGACCGCGGCCTGTCCTACGCACCCTACGCCGACCTGGTGTGGTGCGAGACCTCGAAACCCGACATGGCGCAGGCGCGGCGCTTCGCCGCGGCAATCCACGAGCGTTACCCGGACCAGCTGCTGGCCTACAACTGCTCGCCCTCGTTCAACTGGCAGCAGCACGTCGACGCGCCGACCATGCGCCGCTGGCGCGAGGAACTCGCGGGGCTCGGCTACCGCTTCCAGTTCATCACGCTGGCTGGCTGGCACGCGCTCAACCTGTCGATGTTCGAGCTCGCCACGGCCTACCGCGACGAGGGCATGTACGGCTACTCGCAGCTCCAGCAGCGCGAGTTCGCGCACGAAGGCGCCGGCTATCGCGCCGCGAAGCACCAGGCCTTCGTCGGCACCGGCTATTTCGACGCGGTGCAGACCGCGATCACCTCGGGGCAGTGCTCGACCGGGGCCATGTCCGGCAGCACCGAGGCCGAGCAGTTCAGCGGCGCGGCGGCCAGGCCCGCGCGCGCTGTGGCCGGCTAGGGGCGGCCATGAACGCGGTGGCAGCGCTCGAGGCAACGGCGGCAGTAAAGCCCGCCGGCGCGCTGGCGCCGCCGGAGGCGGCGGCGGCGCTGATCATGGCGCAGTTCCGCGCGTACAACGACGAATTCGGCCGCATCACGCGCCGCGCTGCCGATCATTTCCTGAGCGGCGACGCGGTCGCGCGCGAGCGCGATGCCGTGGCCCGCATCGAGCTCTACGAGCAGCACGTGGGCCTGGCACTGCGCGCGCTGCGCGCCGCCGGCGCGACGGCCGCGCCGGGCGCGGCGCCCGGCTACTGGGAGGCGGCGACCGCCGCCTATGGCGCGCTGATCGAGCGCGTGGCCGACAGCGATTTCTACCGCACGTTCTATCAATTCGGTGACCCGCGACCTGTTCGGCACCGTGGGCGTCAATCCGCGCGTGGAATTCTGCGCCACGCACAGCGGCCGCGCCTCGGGCTCGGTGCCGATCCGGGTCTACCCGGCTGCCGGACTCGCTGCAGTCGGCCGTCAGCGACGTGCTCGCCGACCTGCCCTTCGCCGCCGCGCTCGCGGCCCCGGAACAGGCAGTGCGACGCGTCAGTCACCGAGCTCGGCCGCCACTTCGAAACGCGGCCGCCGAGCGCCGCGCCGGAGTCGATCGAGCTGATCGAACCGCTGTTCTACCGCGCCGGCGAGGCCTTCCTGGTCGGACGCCTGATCGGTGACAGCGCCGTGACGCCGCTGGTGATCGCGTTCCGCAATGGCCCGGGCGGCGTGCAGGTCGAGTCCGTGCTGCTGTCGCGCAACGAGATCAGCTCGCAGTTCGGCTACGCCAATTCCTACTTCCACGTCGACCTGCCGGTGGTCGGCGCCGCGGTCACGCTGCTGCGCTCGTTCATGCCGCGCAAGCCGGTCGACGAGCTCTACACGGTGCTGGGCCGGGCCAAGCAGGGCAAGACCGAGCGCTACTTCGCGCTGCGCCGCCACCTCGACAGCTCGATCGACGCCTTCGTGCACGCCCCGGGCGAGCGCGGGCTGGTCATGATCGTGTTCACGCTGCCCTCGCATGACCTGGTGTTCAAGGTCATCCGCGACCGCTTCGGCGCGCCCAAGCACGCCACCCGCGCCGACGTCATGGAGCGCTACCGCTTCGTGTTCCGCCACGACCGCGCCGGGCGCATGGTCGACGCGCAGGAATTCAGGCGCCTGAGCCTGCCGCTGGCGCGCTTCATGCCGGCGCTGGCCGAGGAGCTGCTGCGCGAGGCCAGCCAGAGCTGCCGGCTCGAGGGCGAGGAGCTGATCGTCGAGCACTGCTACATCGAGCGGCGGCTGCGGCCGCTGAACCTGTTCCTGCGCGAGGCCGAGCCGGCCGCGGCCGAGTCCGCCATCGTCGACTACGGCAACGCGCTGCGCGACCTCGCCAGCACCAACATCTTCGCCGGCGACCTGCTGCTGAAGAACTTCGGCGTCACGCGCCACGGCCGCGTCATCTTCTACGACTACGACGAGGTCTCGCTGCTCGGCGACTGCGAGTTCCGCGAGCTGCCGATCGCCCGCACCGACGAGGAGGAGTCGGCCGCCGAACCCTGGTTCTATGTCGGCCCGCGCGACGTGTTCCCGGAGCAGTGGTTGCCCTTCCTGGCGATGCCGGCGGCGCTGCGCGAGGTGTTCCTGGCCGGCCACGCCGAGCTGCTCACGGCGCGCTGGTGGCGTTCACGCCAGCAAGCGCTCGCCGACCAGGCGCCAGCGGCGGCAAATCCCGCCTGATCCGCGCGCCCGCCTGCGCGGCCCGCCCCGGCGCGCCTCGCGCGCGCCGTGGACGCTAGTCGCGGAAGTTCTCGTACTGCAGCGGCAGCTCGCAGTCGGTCTTGCGCAGCAGCGCGATCGCCGACTGCAGCTCATCGCGCTTCTTGCCCGAGACGCGCAGCTTGCCGTCGTTGATCTGGGCCTCGACCTTGAGCCGCGCCTCCTTGAGCGCGGCCACGAGCTTCTTCGCCACGGCCTGCTCGATGCCCTGCCGCACCGTGAGCACGCGCCGCGCCTCCGCCAGGTTCTGCTGCACCTCGCCGAGCTCGAGGCAGCGCTGGTCGATGCGTCGCGCCGCCAGGCGCGCGCGCATGATGTCGAGCAGCTGGCCGAGCTGGAACTCGTTCTGCGCGCGCAGCGTGATTACGTAGTCCGCGAGCTCGAGGCGCGCGCCAGTGCCGCGCAGGTCGTAGCGATTCTCGAGCTCGCGCGCGGCCTGGTTGACGGCGTTGTCGAGCTCGTGGGCGTCGACCTTCGAGACCACGTCAAATGATGGCATGGCGGCTCATGATACGCCGCCGGCATCGCCGCGCCAGCGGTTGACGGCGACGACGGTGGCGCGCGGGAAGAAATTGAACTCCGAGGCGCAGGCCCAGGTGTAGGCGCCCATCTGGCGGCCGACCACGAGGTCGCCGACGCGCAGCTGCGGCAGCATCAGGTTCTCGGCGATCACGTCGATGCTGTCGCAGGTGGGCCCGGCCAGCACCGATGGCAGTGGCGGCCCGCTGCGCAGCGCGCTGACCGGATAGCGGGCGTGGTCGTAGTGCTGGCCGCTGTACGAACCGTAGACGCCGTCGTCGAGGTAGTACCACCAGTGGCCCTCGCGCTGCGCGCGCCCCATGACCGAGGCGACCGCGATCGCCGCCGGCCCGGCGATGATGCGGCCCGGCTCGGCGATCACGCGCACGCGCCGCGGCAGCCGCGCCAGCGCGCGCCGGATCGGCGCGCAGAAGCGGCCGATGTCCGCCGCCCGCTCGGCGTAGTCGATCGGGAAGCCGCCGCCGATGTCGAGCGTGTCGCAGCGGCCCAGCCGCTCGCGACGCGCCGCCGCCAGCAACTGCGCGCACACGCCGATCGCCTCGACGTGCTTGGAAGCGTCGGCGAGCTGCGAACCGACATGGAAGGAATAGCCGCGCACGTCGAGCCCTAAGCCGGCGGCCAGGCGCGCCAGCTCGAGCGCCGCCTCGGGATCGCAGCCGAACTTGCGCGACAGGTCGCAGACCGCTCCGGGACTGCGGAACGAGACCCGCAGCAGCAACGTTACGCGCCCGGCGTGGTCGCGGAACTTACGCACCTCGTCGGGATTGTCGGCGACGAAGGTATCGAGTCCGTAGTCGAGGGCGTTGAGGATGTCGCGCTCGCGCTTGATCGGGTGGGTGTGGATGCAGCGCGCCGGGTCGACGCCGAGCCGGCGCGCGAGCTGCACTTCGCCGGTCGTGGCGAGGTCGAGCCAGCCGCCGAGGCCGACTACCGCCTCGATGACCGCCGGGTGCGGCAGCGGCTTGAGCGCGTAGTGCAGGTCGACATTCGGCAGCGCGCGCTGCAGCCGCCGGTACTGCGAACGCACGCGCGCGCAATCGACGATCAGCAGCGGACAGCCGAATTCGGCCGCCAGCCGCCGCACCTGCTGCGGCTCGAAGGGGTCGATGTAGCGCCGCGCGCTCACGGCAGTTCCTCCAGCCCCGGCGGCGTCGCCGCGGCCGCGCGCGCCAGGCGGTCGCGGACCGCGTCCCAGCGCGCGTCGGCCGGAACCTCCTGCACCAGCAGGCAGGCCGCGCCGGCCTTGTCGAGCGTGCGCAGATTGGCGTACAGGTCGTGCGCATAGGCTTCATGGCGCGCGCCGGCATTGACCCAGGTGACGTGGCGGAAGGTGCCGAGCGGCGAGCGCTGCGCCAGCACGCCGACGCGCGTGCCCGCGCGCGCGAGCTCGGCGGCAATCCGCTCGATCTGCCCATCGGCCACCAGTCGCAGCGGAGTGCGCGGTGCATAGTGGGCCGTCGCGCTGCCGGGCACGCGCGGCCCGCCTTCCCCGGGGCCGACCGCCATGTCGCCGACCACCGCCCGCAGCTGCGCCAGCGTGACCTGCCCCGGGCGCAGCAATCGTGGCTCGGCGCCGAGGCAGGAGACGATCGTGGACTCGAGGCCTACCTGGCATTCGCCGCCGTCGAGCACCACCCGCACCGCGTTGCCGAATTCCTCGCGCACGTGCTCGGCGCGGGTCGGGCTGACGTGCCCGTAGCGGTTCGCCGACGGCGCGGCGATGCCGCCGCCGAAGGCCCGCAGCAACTGTTGCGCCATCGGATGCGCGGGCACGCGCAGCGCCACCGAATCCTGGCCGCCGGTCACGAGGTCGAGCACATTGGCCGCGCGTGGCAACACCAGGGTCAGCGGCCCCGGCCAGAAGCGCTCGGCCAGGCGCGTGGCCGTGACCGGCACCTCGCGCGCCCAGCGATGCAGGAAGCGCGCGCTGTCGAGGTGCACGATCAGCGGATGGCTGGCCGGGCGGCCCTTGAGCTCGAAGATCTTCTGCACCGCGGCCGCGTGCTGCGCGTTCGCGCCGAGGCCGTAGACGGTCTCGGTCGGGAACGCCACCAGCTCGCCGCTGCGCAAGGCTTGCACGGCGGCGTCGAGCTCCAGCGGAGTCGCCCTGATCGCCCTGGCCATGGCGGTTATCTTAGCGGCAACGCGCCTACTCGAGCGCCACCCGCTCCCACTGGCCGTCGACGCGGCGCAGCTCGTAGGCCGGCCAGTAGTGACGGTCGAGCTTGAGCGTGATCATCTCCGGCGCGCCGTTGAGCGAGAGCGTCTTGATGCGCAGCGAGGCGCGATCGGGGCGGCCGGTAACGAGCCGGACGAAGCTGTCGAGGTCCGGCGTCGGCTGGCCGTCGACCTCGACGATGCGGCGTCCCGGGATCAGGCCGTAGTGGCTGGCCGGCGAACCGTACGAGAAGTAGGCCACGTACACGCCGGCTGGCTCGATGCCGCGCTGCGCGCTGATGGCGCGATGCGGCGCCTGCAGCGTGGCGCCCGCCCACTCCAGCACGCGGTCGAGGTCGTTGCCGCTCAGCACGGCGGTCCTGACCGGCAGCGTGAGCTCGCCGGCGGCGCGCCACACCGTCACGCGCACCACGTCGCGGGTGGCGACCACACGCTCCACGTCGCGAAACTCGGTGACCGGCTGGCCATCGATCGCCAGCACGATGTCGCCGGGCTTGAGCAAGCGCGCAGCGTCGGAACCGCCCACGAGGCGGGCGATGCCGAGCACCTGGCGCTTGGCCGGATTGGCCTTCTCGATGCGCGCCACCCACTCGTCGCTGAGGCCGAGGCCGCGGGCCGAGGCCAGCGTCTGCGCGACCAGCTCCGCCTCGAGCGAATGCAGGTGCGCAGACTGCCGCGCGAGCCCCAGGGTCTCGGCGATCAAGTCCGCGCCGATGCCACGGCTCTGCTGCTGCGGCTCGCGGCCATTGTCGTAGGCAAAGCTCGCCCACAGGCCGCGCACCCGGCCGCGCGCGTCGGCCAGCACGCCGACCACGTCGTCGGGCGGGTTGACCAGCGTCGCCGCCTCGATGCTGCTGTCGCGGAAGGCGAGCGAGCGCGACAGCGGCAGCAGCAGCGGGTCGACCTCGGCGATCGTCGTCGGCCGCGACTTGAGCGTGCCGCTGCCGTCCAGGCCGACGACCACGACGCTCTCGCCGGCGCGCAGCGGCGGCACGTCCAGCTTCGCCGCACGCAGCGGCGTGCCCTTGAGCTGCACGGGGTCGTACTGCACGACCGCGAGGTTGTGCAAGGGGTGCACGTAGACGACCTTGCCCGGGATCTCGATCGTATCGGCGAAGGTCAGGCGCACGTCGCCGATCGAGACCGGCACGGTGTTGCGGTCGGTGATGACGAGCCCGCGCTCGGCGTCGACGATGAGCCCGGTGCCGCGGTAGTTGCGCTCGTTCACGCCCGAGAGCGGATAGGGCATGTCGAAGCTCATGCCGACCAGGGAGGGTGCGAGCGCGCGTGCGATCGGGTCGTCGGTCACCGTCGGGCGCGCGACTCCGCCCGCGGGCGCCGGCGCCGCCTGGTTGGCCGGCGGGCTGGTGCAATCCCAGTAGCCGCTCGCGTCGTTGCGATCGCAATGGCGCGTCGGGAACCAGCGCCGGTCCATGTGGATCGAGCGCAGCTCGCCGCGATTGGGCTCGTCCATCGTCACGTAGCGCAGCGTGAAGCGCTCGCCGTCGGCGAGTGCGGCGGTCGCGGCCTCGAAATCCGCCAGCGTCGCCACCGGCTTCGAGTTGACCTCGGTGATCACGGCGCCGCGCGGCACGCCCGCGGCGTCGAGGCTGTAGCCGGAAGCGGCCACGAACACGCCGCTGGCCGGCCGGTGGAAGTGGCGGGCCTCCTGGTAGGAGAGCGTGTGCACCACAGCGTCGCCGAACTCCAGGAAGCTCGCCGGCGTGATCGCGTGCAGGTCCGCCACCGTCAGCTGAACCCAAAAGGGTTTCCCGCCGCGCTCGAGTTCGAGCCGGACGTGCGAGCCCACCGCGTCGTCGAGCACGGCCTCGAGCGGCTCGAAGCCCGTGACCAGCGTGCCGTTGAGCCGCACCAGCACGTCGCCGGGCGCGAGCACCTGGTCGCTGGCCGAGCCCGGCAGCACGCGCTCGACCACCAGCATGCCGGTGTTGTTCGGCCGCGCCGCGCGCGCCGCCGCCTCGGTGGAGGTCTGCAGCCCCAGCCGCCGCAGCTCGTCGTAGGGACGATAGTGGAATTCCGCGCCGATCGTGCCGCGCGTGACGGGCTTGCCCTGCTGGATCAGCCGCACGGCGCGCTGCACCCGGCCCAGCGGCAGGTAGAAGCTGGTCGCCGAGCCGGTCGCGCCGCCGGCGTTGAGCGCGACCACCCTGCCCTGCACGTCGATGACCGGCGAGCCGGATGACCCACCCGAGGTGCTGGAGGCCGCCTGGATGTAGAACGTGTTGAAGTCGTTATAGCGCCCGAGGCCGTACTCCGGCGCCTCGCGATCGAGGCGCGCGAGCGTCCCGGCCAGTATCGACAGCTGCTCGCCAGCGTCATTGCCGACGACGCGGATCTCGCGGCCTACCTGCGCGGCCTCCGGCGCCAGCGGCAGCGCCGCCGGCTTGATGAAATGGAGTTTCTCCGGGTCGTAGCGATAGATGCCAAAGTCGTGCACCGGGTCGCGGTACACGGCGTGCAACTCGACCTCCTCGCGATTGAGGAACGTCGCCCCAGCGATCACCGGCCCGGGCGTGACCACGTGGCGGTTGGTGAGGATCAGGCCACGCACGGCGTCGATCACGAAGCCGGTGGCCTGCGCGGTCGTGTTGCGCTCGGTGTCGAAGGAGCGCGTCTGGTCGATCTGGATCGACACCACGCTCGGTGCGATGCGCTCGAGCGTACGAGTCCAGTCCGAGGGCGGCGCCACGCTGGCCATCGGCACGGGCAACGGCGCCGGCGGCAGCACAGCGGCGGCATCGGCCGCGGCATCGGCCGCGGCAGAGGCCGCGGACTTGCCCTCGACGACCGTGCCGGGGGCCGCGGCGGCGACCACCGAAGCGAGCAGCAGCGCGATCAGTCCGGTCGCGGAAGCCGCCACCTGTTGTTGCCGGCTCATGGGTTCGACCCGAATTCCCGGTGGAAGCGCGCGGCGAATTCCGGCCAGTCGTAATGATGGTGCTGCGTGCCGTGATGCTCGATCTTGATCGTGCCGGCCAGCGCCGCGATGCGGCCCGTGGCCGGCCAGTCGAGGCCGCGCTGCAGGCCGTAAAGGAGCCCGGCGCGGTAGGCGTCGCCGCAACCGGTGGGATCGGCCAGCCGCGCCGCGCGCGCGACCGGGATCTCGTGGCGGCGGCCGTCGGCGTAGATCCACGAGCCCTCACCGCCGCGCGTGACGACCAGCGCCTTGACCCGCGCGGCGATCTCCCCGGCCGCCCAGCCCGTGCGCTCGCCCAGCAGGCTCGCCTCGTAGTCGTTGACCGCGACCCAGGTCGCGCGCGCGACCAGGGCCCGCAGCTCCTCGCCATTGAACAATGGCAGCGCCTGGCCCGGGTCGAACATGTAGGGGATGCCGGTGGCGGCGAACTGCGCGGCGTGGTCGAGCATGCCCTGGCGGCCGTCCGGGGCGACGATGCCAAGTTGCGCGCCGGGGACGTCCTCGACGCGATTGACGTGAGAGTGGTTCATGGCCCCGGGGTGGAAGGCCGTGATCTGGTTGCCGTCGAGGTCGGTTGTGATATAGGCCTGCGCCGTGAACTCCCCGGGCACCTCGCGCACGTGCGTGAGCTCGATGCCGCGCTCGCGCAGCCAGCGCGCGTAGGGCGCGAAGTCGTGGCCCACGGTGGCCATGATCAGGCCTTCGCCACCGAGCAGCCGCAGATTGTAGGCGATGTTGCCGGCGCAGCCGCCGAAGTTGCGCCGCATCGAAGGCGCGAGGAAGGACACATTCAGCACGTGGATGCGCTCGGGCAGGATGTGCTCGCGGAAGCGCCCCTCGAACACCATCACGGTGTCGTAGGCCATCGAGCCACAGATCAGTGCAGTCATATCCGGGATGCCCTCGTGCCTCAGTGATCCAGCAACACCAGCAGCCAGCAAGCGGCGCAACACAGCAGGGAAAGCAGCACCGCGGCCGATCCGAAATCCTTGGCGAGGCCGGCCAGCTCGTGCCGCTCGAGGCCGATGCGGTCGACGGTCGCCTCGATGCCGCTGTTGAGCAGCTCGGCCACGAGCACCAGCAGCAGCGGCGCCACCAGCAGCGCGCGCTCGACGCCATTGCGGCCCAGCCAGAATCCGAGCGGGGCGGCCACCGCGATACCGGCCAGCTCCTGCCGAAACGCCGCCTCCTCGCGCCAGGCGGCAGCCAGCCCCCGGGCGCTCGCGCCCGCGGCACGCACCAGCCGGGTGTAGCCCTGCGGCTTGCCGCGATCCATCACGAAGCGGCAGCGGCGGCCGGCGCGGGCCTGTAGGCCAGGTCGAGCTCGCGCGCAGCGCGCACGTCGTCGAGCCGGCGCACCGGCATCGTGTGCGGTGCGCCGCGCACGATCGCGGGATCCGTGGCGGCCTCGCGCAGGATCGTGGCCATCGCCTCGACGAAGGCGTCCAGCGTCTCCTTGCTCTCGGTCTCGGTCGGCTCGATCAACAGGCACTCGGGCACCAGCAGCGGGAAGTAGGTCGTGGGCGCGTGGAAGCCCAGGTCGAGCAGCCGCTTGGCGACGTCCATGGCCGTGACCTGCTGCTGCTGCGCCAGCGCCTTGAGCGTCAGGATGAACTCATGGCTCGCGCGCCGCTGCGGGAAGGCCGCCACGTAGCCCGCCTGTTGCAGCCGCGCCAGCAGGTAATTCGAGTTCAGCGTCGCGTACTCGCCCACCCGGGCCATACCCTCGCGCCCGAGCATGCGCATGTAGACGTAGGCGCGCAACAGCACGCCGGCGTTGCCGTTGAAGCCGGTGAGTCGGCCGATCGATTGTGGCAGGTCGCGCTCGTCGAGCCAGCGGAAGCGCGCGGCCTCGCCCTCGCCGCTGCGGGTCACGACCGGCAGTGGCATGAACGGCAGCAGGCGCGGGCCGACGCCGATGGCGCCGGCCCCGGGACCGCCGCCGCCGTGCGGGGTCGAGAAGGTCTTGTGCAGGTTCATGTGCATGACGTCGAAATGCATGTCGCCGGGGCGGACCTTGCCGAGGATTGCGTTGAGGTTCGCGCCATCGTAGTACAGCAGCCCGCCGGCTTCATGGACGATGCGCGCCACCTCGGCGATGCGGCGCTCGAACACGCCGAGCGTGGATGGATTGGTCAGCATGATGCCGGCGGTCTGCGGCCCGACGGTAGCGCGCAGCGCCTCGATGTCGCTGTCGCCGTCGGCGCCGACCGCGACCTCGCGCGCCACGCAGCCGCACATGGTCGCGGTCGCAGGATTGGTGCCATGCGCCGCCGTCGGCACGATGATCTCGTTGCGGGCCAGGTCGCCGCGCGCGCGGTGGTAGGCGCGGATCATGGCCACGCCCGCGAACTCGCCGTGCGCGCCCGCCATCGGCGTCAGGGCCACGCCCTGCATGCCGGTGACCTCCTTGAGCATCTCCTGCAACTCGTACATGCAGGCGAGGAAGCCCTGGCTGTGGCGCGGGCTGGCGAGCGGGTGGCGCCCGAGGAACTCGGGCAGCAGCGCCGCGGCGTTGCAGGCCCGCGGGTTGTACTTCATGGTGCAGGAGCCGAGCGGGTAGAACTGGGTGTCGATCGAGAAATTGAGCTGCGACAGGCGCGTGTAGTGGCGCACGACATCGAGCTCGCTGACCTCGGGGAGCGCGGCCGGCTGCGCGCGGCGCAGCGCCGGCGGCAGCGCCGGCGCCGGCTCGGCCGCGGGCCACTGGCCGCGGGCGCCGCGCCCGGCCCGGCCGTAGTCGAAGATCAGCGGTTCACGCATCGCAAGTTTCATGCCACCCTCGCAGATCGCAGCACCTCGCCCAGCGCGTTCGCATAACGGGCGATGTCGGCGGAGGAATGCACCTCCGTGGCGCAGACCAGCAGCGCGGCCCCAAGTTCCGGGAAGTGCGGCCCCAGGTCGACTCCGCCCTCGATGCCCTGCGCGGCCAGAGCCTCGAGCACCGGCGCCACCGGCCGGTCGAGCTGCAGCACGGCCTCGTGGAAGCGCGCGCCGCTGAATGCGGCGCGCACGCCCGGTAGGCTCGTGAGCGCCGCGACCAGCTCGGCGCTGCGCGCCATGCAGGCGTTGGCGACGCGCGCCAGCCCCTCGGCGCCCATCAAGGCCAGGTAGATCGTGCCGGCGATCATGAGCAGGCCCTGGTTGGTGCAGATGTTCGAGGTCGCCTTGCCGCGGCGGATGTGCTGCTCGCGTGCCTGCAGCGTCAGCGTGAAGCCGGGGCGGCCGTCGAGGTCGATCGTGCGGCCGACGATCCGGCCCGGCATCTGCCGCACGAATTCGCTGCGCGTGGCCATGAAGCCGAAGTAGGGCCCGCCCGAGGAAAGCGGGCAGCCGAGCGGCTGGCCGTCGCCGACGACGATGTCGGCGCCGCGCTGGCCCCACTGCCCCGGCGGCTTGAGCACCGCGAGCGAGGTCGGGTTGACGACCGCGATCACGAGCGCGCCGCGCGCGTGCGCCCAGTCGGTGAGCGCGTCGACGTCCTCGAGCACGCCGAAGAAGTTGGGCTGCTGGATCACGAGCGCGGTCACGTCCTGCCCCTGCCAGGCGGACAGCCCCGCCTGGTCGGCCTGCCCGCTCGCTCGCAGGTACGGCAGCGGCTCGAGCGCCAGGCCCTGGCCACCGGTCGAGGCCCGGGCGACGGAGCGGTAATTCGGATGCAGCGCGCCCGCGATCAGGATGCGCGCCGAGCTCGACTTGCGGTTCGCGCGCACCGCCATCAGGCAGGCTTCCGCGACCGCCGTGGCGCCGTCGTAGAGCGAGGCGTTGGCGACCGCCATGCCGGTCAGCGCAACGATCATCGACTGATATTCGTAGATCGTCTGCAGCGTGCCCTGGCTGGCCTCGGCCTGGTAGGGCGTGTAGGCGCTGTAGTACTCGCCGCGCGAAACCAGCGCCCAGACCACCGCCGGGATGTGGTGCGGGTAGGCGCCGGCGCCCATGAAGTTCAGCGGCAGGCCGTCCTGCCGGGCGCGCTCCTGCATGAGCCGCATGACCTGCTGCTCGTTGAGGCCCTCGGGAATGCCGGCCAGCGATTGCACGCGCAGCTCGCGCGGGATCTCGTCGAACAGCGACTCGATATCGGGCGCGCCGATGGCGGCGAGCATCTCCGCGACGTCTTCCCGCGTGTGTGGAATGAACGGCATCTCAGCTCCTGTTTCCTGGGCCGCGATCGGGGCCTGCAGGCCTAGCCGGCGTCGGCCAGCGTGGCGTAGGCCTCGGCGTCGAGCAAGTCGGCGGCGGCGAGCGCGCCGCCGGGTTTGAGCCGCAGGATCCAGCCCTTGCCGTAGGGATCCTGGTTGATGAGTTCCGGCGACTGCGCCAGCGCCTCGTTGACCGCCACCACGGTGCCCGCGACCGGCGCGTAGACGTCGGAGGCAGCCTTCACGGACTCGACGACCGCGCAGGCCTCACCCTGCTGCAGCGCGCGGCCAACCGCCGGCACTTCCACGAACACGAGGTCACCGAGCGCGTGCTGCGCATGGTCGCTGATGCCGACCTCGACCAGGCCGTCGGCCTGCTGCCGCGCCCACTCGTGGCTGCGGGCGTACTTCAAATCCGCCGGTACGTTGCTCATCGACTGCGCACTCCTTGATTTGCTATGGCTGGATCGCGGCCTGGCCCGGAAGTTCCACCAGCACGCGGCCGTGGCGCACGAAGGGTGGAGCGACCACGCGCGCCGGCAGCAACCGGCCACGCACCTCCACCTGCACTTCGCCACCCGCAACGGCGGCCGCCGCCGGCAGCCGCGCCAGCGCGATCGAGCGCGCCAGCGTCGGCGAGAAGCTGCCGCTGGTCACCATGCCCTCGCCCGCCGCCGTCAGCACGCGCTGGTGTGAGCGCATGACGGCGCGGTCCCCGAGCAGCAAGCCGGTGAGCTTGCGCCCGCCGCCGGCCGCGCGTGCCGCCTCGAGCGCCTCGCGGCCGACGAAGCGGCGACCGGCGGGCTCGAAGGCGACCGTCCACGCCAGGCCCGATTCGAGCGGCTGGTGGCCCGTGTCCATGTCGCTGCCATAGAGGTTCATGCCGGCCTCGAGCCGCAGCGTGTCGCGCGCGCCCAGTCCGCAGGGCGCGACGCCGAGCTCGCACAGTGCGTTCCACGGTTCCGCGACATCGACGGCCGGCACCATGACCTCGAAGCCATCCTCGCCGGTGTAGCCGGTGCGCGCGACGAACCACTCGCCGAGTTGCGCGCCACAGAACACGGGCAGCGCGAGGGCGGCCTGCGTGTCCGGCGGAGGCAGCAGCGCCGCGAGGCGCGCGCGCGCCTCCGGGCCCTGCACCGCCAGCATCGCCAGCTCGGCGCGCTCGTGCAACGCCACGTCGAAGGAGGCGGCCTGCGCGCGCATCCACTCGAGGTCCGTCGTGCGCGTGCCGGCGTTGACGACCACGCGGTACCAGAGCGGGTCGAGGAAGTAGACGATGAGGTCGTCGAGGATGCCGGCGTCCTCGCGCAGCATGCAGCTGTAGAGCGCCTTGCCGGGGCGCGTGAGGCGCGCGACGTCATTGGCCAGCAGGCGCTGCAGGAACTCACGCGCCTGCGGCCCACGCACGTCGACCACGCCCATGTGCGAGACGTCGAACACCCCGCTGTGGCGCCGCACCGAGTGGTGCTCCTCGATCTGCGAGCCGTAGTTGACGGGCATGTCCCAGCCGCCAAAGTCGACCATGCGCGCGCCGCAGGCGACGTGCAGGTCATACAGCGGTGTGCGTAGGCCCACTAGGGCCTGTCCTTACTTACGACGTGCCTGCGACGGCGGCCGCAATGGGCCGGGGCCAGGCGCGCCGAGCGACGTGTGCTAACTGCACACCAGCGAGGCGCAACACCGCCCCGGCCCATTACGGCCCCGTCCCCCTTGTAACAAAGCGTATGCGGTTGAATTCCGACCACTGCGCCTTCGATACAGGCGGTTGGGCCCCGAAAGCCGCCGGGCCGCGTTGCTCGTCGTTCATTTGGAGTCACCAAACTTCTCTCCTCGCGCCTTGCCCGGCGGCTTTGGGGGCTCCAACGCGGGCACGTCGTAAGTAAGGACAGGCCCTGGCGACTCCCAAAAAAAAGCGGCAGGCACGCATTCGTACAGCGCGCCTGCCGCCCCTCTGTCCTCAGTACCTGAGAGATCGGGCGGGCAGTCCTGCCGGGAGGACCGCCGCCGCACCCCTTCGGTGGGCGGGCCTGTCGCCAGGCACCGCCGCTCTCCAGAGCCCGCCTTTGACCTGCCGTTCCTGGTGCCTGAGCGTTTCCGGGCGGAAATTGCGCCTTCGGCGTCCGGGCCCGGCATCGCGCCGGAATCCGGAACTCTTCGGCCAGGTCTTGCTGACGGGGCCCGAATCATAACAGCACCGCCGCCCGCGCCTCTACAATTGGCGATCGATGAGGAGCCCAGGCGCACAACGAGCCCGACACGAGACCCTGGCCGTGGACGTCGCCGGCGTCACGGTCGGCGGCGGCGCGCCGATCGTCGTGCAGTCGATGACCAACACCGACACCGCTGACGTCGCGGCCACGGTGCGCCAGGTGCGCGAACTGGCTGCGGCCGGATCGGAGCTGGTGCGCCTGACCGTCAACACCGCGGGCGCGGCTGCAGCCGTGGCACCGATCCGCGATGCGCTCGCCGCCCAGGGCTGCGAGGTGCCGTTGATCGGCGACTTCCACTTCAACGGCCACAAGCTGCTCAGGGAGCACCCGGATTGCGCCGCGGCGCTTGGCAAGTACCGCATCAACCCCGGCAACGTCGGCCGCGGCAGCAAGCGCGACCCGCAGTTCGCCGAGCTCATCGAGTCCGCCTGCCGCCACGGCAAGCCGGTGCGCATCGGCGTCAACTGGGGCAGCCTCGACCAGGACCTGCTGGCGCAGCTCATGGACGCCAACAATGCACTGCCCGAGCCGCGCTCGGCCCAGCTGGTCATGCGGGAGGCGCTGGTGCGCTCGGCCGTCGACAGCGCGGCGCGCGCGGTCGAGCTCGGCCTGGGCTCCGATCGCATCATCCTCTCGGCCAAGGTCTCCGCGGTCCAGGATCTCGTCAGCGTCTACACCGAGCTCGCCGCGCGCACGCGCCATCCGCTGCACCTGGGCCTGACCGAGGCCGGCATGGGCTCCAAGGGCATCGTCGCCTCCTGCGCCGCGCTCGCGGTGCTGCTCCAGCAAGGCATCGGCGACACGATCCGGGTCTCGCTGACGCCGGAACCCGGTGGCGATCGCACGCGCGAGGTCATCGTCGCGCAGGAACTGCTGCAGACCATGGGGCTGCGCAGTTTCGCGCCGCTCGTGACCGCTTGCCCGGGCTGCGGGCGCACGACCAGCACCTACTTCCAGTCCCTGGCGCAGGACATCCAGGCGCACCTGCGCCGGCGCATGCCCGAATGGCGCCGCCGCTACCATGGCGTGGAGAACCTTGCCGTCGCGGTCATGGGCTGCGTCGTCAACGGCCCGGGCGAGAGCAAGCAGGCGAATATCGGCATCAGCCTGCCCGGCACCGGTGAGCGGCCGGTCGCCCCGGTCTACGAGGACGGGGCGAAGACCGTGACCCTCAGGGGCGAGCGCATCGCTGAAGAATTCCAGGAACTGGTCGAACGCTATGTCGAGCGCAGCTACCCGCGGCGCGACCCGCACTGACCATCCGCAGCCACGACCAAAGGGGCACCACCATGAGCCTATTGACAGAGAAGAGATGCCGGCCCTGCGAGGGTGGTGTGCCAGCCCTGTCCCGCGCCGAGGCCGAGGCGCAGCTCGCGCAGCTCGATGAGGGCTGGCAACTGGCCGCGGACGCCCGCAGCATCGGGCGCGAAATCCGCT
This sequence comes from uncultured Gammaproteobacteria bacterium, assembly GCA_963778855.1. Classification (GTDB taxonomy): domain Bacteria; phylum Pseudomonadota; class Gammaproteobacteria; order Steroidobacterales; family Steroidobacteraceae; genus FEN-1191. The sequence goes on from CAVZWC010000007.1 coordinate 373,451, forward strand.
TCGTCGACTTCTACCGCACGATGAGCTTCGTCAACGCGATCGCGCACGTCGCCAACCTCGAGGACCATCATCCCGACCTCGAGGTCGGCTACAACTATTGCCGCGTGCGCTACAGCACGCACTCGATCGGCGGGCTGTCCGAGAACGACTTCATCTGCGCCGCCAAGATCGATCGCATCGACACGCGCTAGCCGCGCGCTGCGGGCGCCGCGGGCGGTTACGGCGGCAGCGGCGGAGCCGGCCGCGCTCAGCCGCCCGCGCGCCGGCGCAGCTGCCACAGCACCAGCGTCCCGATCAGGACCGCCTGCAGCGTGACCGACACGACCGATACCGTCCAGATCTGCGTGAGCGCGAATCCCGGCCTTGCGGCCAGCCACGACACCGGCAGCACGAAGGTCAGGATGCGCGAGGCCGAGCTCCACAGCGAGGGCCAGGTATTGCCCAGGCCCTGCAGCACGCCCGAGCAGGTGAAGACGAAGCCGCTGGCGATGCTGTTCCAGGAGATGTAGCGCAGGTAGTCGGCGCCGACGCGGATCGCGGCCGCGTCGTGCGTGAACACGGCGATCAGCGCCGCGCCCTGCCACAGGAGCAGCGCCATGACCAGCAGCATGAGCGCCGCGCACATCCACGCGGCCGAGCGGAAGGTGTGGCGCACGCGCCCGGGCTTCCCGGCGCCGAAGTTCTGGCCGACGATCGGCGCCACGGCGAAGGCCACCGACATCGCCGGCAGGAACACGGCCTGCATCACGCGCGTGCCGACGCCAAAGCCGGCCTGGGCCGCGGCGCCGAACGGGCGCATCGTGAAGTAGATGAACGAGAACAGCGTGAACATGATCAGGAACTCGCCGCCCGCCGGCAGGCCGATCGCGAGGATCCGCCGCCACACCGCCGGCTGTGGCGCCCAGTCCTTGCGCTCGAAGCCCACGTAGTGCTCGAGGCGCAGGAAGTAGATCCACATCAGCAGCACGCCGACGCCGATGGCGATCGTGCTGGCGAGGCCGGCGCCCGCCACGCCCAGCGGGTGTCCCGTGCCCCAGCCGCCGATCAGCACCGGCGCGAGGATGACATTGATGACGACGGTCAGCATCTGCACGCTCATGGCCGGCTTGACGATGCCGGTGCCGCGCAGCGCCGAGGCCATCGCCACCAGCGCGAACTGCAGCGCCAGTCCGGGCAGGTACCAGAGCAGGTAGGTCAGGCCCGCCGCGCGCGTGGCGGCGTCGGAACCCAGCGCGCCGGCGAAATGCGCCGCGAAGGGGTAGCCCAGCAGCAGGCAGGCCAGCAGGCAGGCGACCGCCAGCACCGAGGACTGGTTGAAGACCAGGTTCGCGCCCGCCTGATCCTTGCGCCCGACCGCCTGGGCGATGAGCGCCACGGTGCCGACGCCCAGCACCTGCGTGAGCGCCATCACCAGGAAGGTCAGGTTGCCGGCCGAGCCGACGCCGGCGATGGCCGCATCGCCGAGCCGCCCGACGAAGTACAGGTCGACGAGGAAATAGAGGGTCTGGAAGATCATGCCGGCCGCAATCGGCGCGGCCATCCCGACCAGGTGGCGATTGATCGATCCGGTGCTCAGGTCACGCATATTTGCTAGAACCATCCATAGTTGAAGCTGATGCTGACGCGCTCGCCGGCGGCCGGATTGGAGGGCACTTCGTGGCGCAGCCAGCTTTCGAACAGCACCACGTGCCCGGCGCGGGCCGGCACCGTCACCCAGGCCCGATTATGCACGCGAGCGCGGCGGCGGCGCGGTGGCGCCGCCATGTAGCGCTCGAGTCGCGGATCCTCGAACTTCAGTCCAGCGCTGCCGCGCGGCACCTGCACGTAATAGGTGCCGCTGATCGTCGCCAGCGGGTGCAGGTGCAATCCGTGCGCCACCCGCCGGCGCATGATGTTGACCCAGCAGTCCGTCATCGCCAGCTGACGGCCACTCAGGTTGAAGTCGAGCGTGCGGGCGAAGCGCCGCACCTGCCGGTCCAGCAGCCGCTCGAGCTGCGCGAAGCTGGGCGAGACGCGCTGCAGCCTCGAGTGGGAGTTGTACGAGGTATAGCCCCCGGGGTAGTTGCGCCGCGACCAGGTCCGGCCCGCCGCATCGTCGTGCCGCAGTTGCAGGCACTCGCGCAGCAGGCGGCGATTGAGCGCCGGGCGCCCGGGGCCGGCAAGCGCGGCCGTCTGGATGAGCGTCGGGAACAGTCGCCGCAGCGCCATGCCGGCAGCATAGCGCAGTGGCTTGGGGTAGATTAACGGTGGCGACCAACATCGTGGGGTAGGCATGGCCCGGTCCAGGCGCTCGTTCAACAGCGACAACGTCGCTCCGGTGGCCCCCGAGGTCATGGCGGCGCTCGAGCGCGTCAACCACGGCACGGTGCACTCCTATGGCGATGATCCCGAAACCGCACGTCTCACGACGCTGATGCGCGAGTGCTTCGAGACCGAGCTGGCCGTCTACCCCGTGGCGACCGGCACCGCCGCCAACTCGCTCGCACTCGCGACGCTGGTGCCGCCCTTTGGCGCCGTGCTCTGCCACGAGCTGGCGCACGTCAATACCGACGAATGCGGCGCGCCCGAATTCTTTAGCGGCGGCGCCAAGCTCATGACGCTCGGCGGCGCAAGCGGCAAGATCACCGCGGCGCAACTCGCCGCGCCGGTCGCGCACGCCCGCGAGATGGGCGTGCACCACGTGACGCCTGCGGCGATCAGCGTTTCCCAGGCCACGGAATGGGGCACGGTCTACCGGCTCGACGAGCTGGCCGAGCTCGCCGCGGCGGCGCACGCGCTCGGGCTGGCCGTGCACATGGACGGCGCACGCTTCGCCAACGCTGTGGCGCACCTGGGCTGCACGCCGGCCGAGGCCAGCTGGAAGTGCGGCGTCGACGTGCTGTCCTTCGGCGCCACCAAGAACGGCGCGCTGTCGGCCGAGGCCGTGCTGTACTTCAGGCCCGAGCTGGCGCGTGAATTCGAGCTGCGCCGCAAGCGCGCGGGCCACCTGTGGTCGAAGCTGCGCTACCTGAGCGCGCAATTGACCGCCATGCTCGAGGATGGGCTGTGGCTGCGCCACGGCCGCCACGCCAATGCGCTGGCGGCGCGGCTGGCGCAGGACCTCGAGCGCCACGGCATCCGCAGGATGCAGGCGGTCGAGGCCAACGAGGTGTTCGCGGCGATGCCCGCGCCGCTGGTCGCCGCGCTGCGCTCGCAGGGCTTCGAGTTCTACGAGTGGCCGGCGCCACCGGGCGAGAACCTGCCGGTGGTGCGGCTGGTCACGGCCTTCGACATGGAGGCGTCGGACATCGACGCCTTCATTGCCGCGGTCGCCGCGCACGGCGCTGCGCGCGGCGCCGGATGATCGCCGCCGCCAAGGGCCTGTTCACACTTGATACGTCGATGCGGCCGTGCCCGATTCTGCGCAGGGCAAGGCGCGACGACCGATATGTACTTGATGTACATGAGGAAGGAGCAACGCCGCCCTGCGCAGAATCGGGCCGGCCCGCCTGTATCGATGCGTGCCTGCTGGTATTGGCATAGGCACAGGCACAAACGGGGGTTGCGCTCAGAAGGCTTTCATACGGCGTTGCTCGGCGCTTACGTGGAACAACCACGCTGCGCGCCTCGCGCCTTGTCTGAAAGCCTTTTGAGCAGCAACGCATCGACGTATCAAGTGTGAACAGGCCCTATACCGGCAAGCTGACGCGCGTTGGCGTGTCCGAGTCCTCGTCGTCGCTGCCCCGCAGGTCCAGCGTCAGGGTCGCGGCCGTCAGCATCAGCGCCGTCGCGGTCGCGAACAACCACAGCGCGAAGCGGCGCGAGCGCGCGCCCGCCGCAGCCGTCGCCGCCTCGCCGCTGCGCAGCGCCGCCAGCAGCGACAGCAGCGCGCTCAGCACCGCCAGTGCGAACAGCCGCATGGCGCCGTCGGTGATCGGGGCATCGACGTAGGCAAACCAGGCAAAGCTCGCGCCGAGCAGCGCCAGGTCGAGTTGCACGAACCAGCGCGCCGGCGGCCGTTCCGCCGGCGCCGGTTCCGCCACGCGGCCTGGTTCCGTTTCGCTCATGTTTCGCTCACCCATTTGTCGAGGATCCTCTGCCACACGGCCAGCACCACCGGGCCGATGAAGATGCCGGCGATGCCGAAGGCCAGCAAGCCGCCCAGCACGCCGCCCAGCACCAGCATCATCGGCAGCCGGGCGCCTCGCTGGATCAGCCATGGGCGCAGTATGCCCTCGCCGACGCTCATCAATAGGGCCCACGCGGCCAGCGCGATGGCCCATCCGAGGTGGTCGCTGAATCCAAGCCAGAGCGCGGCGGGTACCAGCACCGGCATTGCACCGAGCTGCATCACGCACAGCAGGAAGATCACCGAAGTCAGCACGCCAGCCGCGGGGATGCCCGCGACCCAAAGCCCAAGGCCGCTCAGGATCGCCTCGGCGAGCGCCGTCACCACGACGCCCGAGGCGATCGCGCGCATCGCCTGGCCGGCCAGTGCCACGCTCTCCTCGCCGCGCGCGCCGCCCACGCGGCGCGCCACCTTCAGCGTGCGGTCGGCCAACGATTCGCCGTGCAGATAAAAGACCACGACCAGCACCAGCGCCAGCAGGAAGTCCAGCGTGATGCCGCCCAGCGTGCCCAGATGGTGGCTCAGCCACAGAGCCGCCTCGCTGAAGTAGGGCCTGATCCATTCGGTCCAGTACTCGGGGCTGCGTTGCGCCGCCTGCTGCCATGAATCGACGAGGTGTGGGCCAAAGGGCAGTCGCGCCAGCCACGGCGGCGGACCCGGCCACGGGCCGGCGAGCAGGCGGCCGCCGACGTCGCGCAATTCCGGCAGGCGCGCGATCAGCGTGCCGAGCAGCAGCGCCACCGGCGCGACGATCACCGCGGACAGCCCGGTGCTCATGACCGCCACCGCGAGCACGCGCCGGCCGCCGAGCAGCCGCTGCAGGTGCAGCATGAGCGGCCAGGTCGCCACGACGATGATGCTCGCCCACAGTATCGCTGGCAGGAACGGCCGCAGTACGGCCAGCACGGCCAGGCCCAGCGCGGCGACGCAAACCAGCATGATCCCGTCGCTGACCAGTTGCGCGCGTGACCCGCTCATCGCGATCCCCTGGTGCTGTACGCACTCATGTGCGGGCCCTCAGGGCGACGCGCGCCTGACACTCTCATAGGGCGTGCCGTCGACGTGAGTGAACAGCGCCGGCTCGCGCCCGGGCGGCACCCGAAGGTCGATCCCCGGATAGGTCGTCGCGTCGAGCTCGGGCTGGCGGCTGCCCACTTCGAGCACCAGCGCCTGGCCCGCGGCTCGGTTCTGCAGGCAGTGGCCGTTGGGCTCGCCCGCCTTGAATCCGGCGGCGTCGCCGGCGCGTAGCACCTCGGCACCCTCGTCGGTCACGAGCGTGACCTCGCCCGCGAGCACGTAGACGAATTCATCCTCGTGGCTGTGCCAGTGCCGCTGGCTCGACCAGGTGCCGGGCGCGAGGCGCAGCAGGTTGACGCCAAACTGCGTAAGTCCCGCCGCGTCGCCGAGCCGGCGTCGCTCGCGCTTCCGGCACGGCTGGTCGTAGGGCGGCGGGTACAGGGTGCCGATGACCGCCTCCACGGCGGCGGCGTCAATGCGCTTGCTCACGATCAATGCGTCCTCGAGGCCCCGAGGGCCTCTAGGATACTCCGATCGATTACGCCGCTCAGCTAGGGCAGGTCGGGTGTCAACGTGGTGGCCGCCTCGCGGGGCAGCGACAGCGGCCAGGGAGCCCCGACGAGCTTGCTCGGGCCCAGCTCGCCGCGGCCCAGGTCCCAGGTCACGCGCGTGTCGAAGAGCACGCGCGGCGCGGAATCGTGGCTGAACTCGAGCTGCACCAGCGAACGATGGCGCAGCGCCATCGGGAACGGCGCGGTGGATTCGATGCGGGCCGCGCTCGCGCGATCGTAGCGCAGGCCGAAGCTGCTGGCGCCGAGGCCGCGCGGGCCGAGCGGCCAGCTCAGGTACAGCATGACCTGGGTGCCCGGCAGGCCCGGTGCAAAGCCGGCGGCATCGCCCGCTTGCGCGGGCGCCTGCACCAGCATCGCGGTGGCGCCGGCCAGCACCGCCGCCACAGCCCGCGTCAAGAACCGCCCGTACATGGGCTGCCTCCTGCAATTCGCCCTTCTCACCTGTGACCACTGTCCGGCATCACGGCCCCCAAGTACATAGGTGCCAGTACCCGTGTTGTGACGCGGATCGCAGAAATGCAGCAATCGGCAGTGATTATGGAATGCGGCGCGGCTGCCGGCCCATCGCGACCGGCGTGGATATTACTTATTGCGGCGCAGCCCCGGGCGCTTGCGGCGTGCCGCCACCCAGGACCTGCAGGAAACGCGCGCGCTCGATGTTGCCACCACTCAGGATCACGCCCGCCCGGCGTCCCGCGAGCCCGGGCCCCTCACGCAGCAGCGCCGCCAGCGGTGCGGCGCCCGCTCCCTCGGCCAGCTGGTGGGTGTCGTCGAAGAAGGCGCGCATCGCCGCGGCGATCTCCCCTTCCTCGAGTTCCACGAAGCGCTCGGCCCCGCGGCAGATCAGGGCCACGGCCCCGGCATCGGGCTCGCGCGTCGCGATACCGTCGGCGAAGGTCAGCGCGCTCGCGGTGTTGACGACCTGCCGTGTCGCAAACGAGCGCGCATAGGAAGGCGCGTTGGCGGCCGAGACGCCGACGATCCGGGTCTCGAGCCCCAGCAGGTCGCGCACCAGGATCAGCCCGCAGATCCCCGATCCCATGCCCACGCCGACGTAGACCGTGTCGAGGTCGGCCACCGCGCGCAGGAACTCGAGCGCATAGCTGGCCACGCCCAGCACCAGGTCGCGGTGGAACGAGGGCACGAAATGCAGCGCGGACTGCGCCGCGGCGCGATGCGCCTCGTGCTTGGCGGAATCGAAATCAGCGCCGTGCTCGACCACCGTCGCGCCCCAGCTGCGCATGGCCGTGTTCTGGTCGGGCGAATTCCCGACCGGCACGTAGATCGTGGCCGGAATGCCGGCGCGCGCGGCAGCGTAGGCGATCGACTGGCCGTGATTGCCGCGCGTCGCCGAGACCACGCCGCCGATGCCCGGCTGCTCGCGCAGCAGGCGATCGAGGTAGACCAGGCCGCCGCGCACCTTGAACGCCCCGGTCGGCGTGTGGTTCTCGTGCTTGACCCAGACTTCGCAGCCCGCGCGCGCGCGCAACTTCGGCCAGGCGTATTGCGGCGTCGGCGGGATCAGCGCGTGCACGAACTGTGCCGCACGTTCCAGTTCCTCGAGCGTGACGGAGATCATGGGATTGGCCGGAAACCTCGTGAGTACCCGTCGACAATATCCGCGGTTTCCCCGCGCGCCGCAAACAGCCCGGCCGTAGGCGGGCTGACGGCCGGCGTGCGTTGCGTCATGTCATTTTGCGTGCCACGACTGTATTCTCCGGGCGGCTGCATGCCTGAGGAACGGCCGGATTGGACAATCCCGCAAATCCCGGTTCCCCGACCCAGCGCCTCAAGGCGCTGTTCACGGGGCGCCTGCGACGCTACGAGGAGCGGCGCTTCGCGCGCCGCGTCTGCGACGAGGCGCTGGCCGCGCTCGCGGCGGTGCGCACCGGGCAGCCGCAGCTCGCTGGCGAGGCGCTCTACGAGGCGGTCATCGCCCGGCGGCTCAAGCTCGACGCTACCGCGGCTCGCGCCTTCATGTGGCGCGTCCATAGCAGCTTCGAGGATTGGGAAAGCGACGGGATGCCGAAATTCATCGACGTCGTCAAGTACATGATCGTCAGCGAGTACCTGGGCCAGGAGAGCCCCGCCGCGGGCATGATCCTGGACCTCGGCAGGTTCCTTGCGGAACGGATCGATCCACGGCTGTAACCACCCAGGGCCTGTTCACGCTCATGGCGTGAACCGCCCCTAGTCCTGCGGATCCTCGTAGCGACGATCGACGCGGCGCGTGCGCCAGTTGCCGGTGTTGCCAGGCTCCCGCATCGAGGGGCCGCCGACGCCCCAGATGCCGGTCGGGTCGCCGGCGTCGGGCTGGATGACCGGCCGCCTGCGGGGCCGGGCAGCGCCTCGCCACTGCGCTGCGGCCGCGACCAGGCCCATCACCAGCAGCATCACCGTCAACCCGGCGAGCAGCGCGGCACGCAGCGGACGTCCCGACTGCATCATGTCGGAGATCAGCACCGCCGCCCAGGCTGCGACGAGCACCATCAGGGCCACGCCCAGTGCCAGCCACAGCGCCCGCGATCGGGAAGGATCCTTGACCATGCCTCTTCCCCCGAACCGGTTCGAAGTACTCCAACCGGAGCGGGTGTTAGCATGCAGCTCGCTCCCGGCCTCGCGCAAGTGGCACCGACGGAGAGCTGATGCCCCTGCATGCCCTATGCGCCGTGTTGCTCGCGGCCCTGTGCCACGCCATCTGGAACCTCGAGGCCAAGCGCGCGGCAAATTCGCGCCATTTCGTCTGGCTCTACTCGGCCGCTTCGCTGCTGATCTGGGCGCCGGCCGTGGCCTGGGTGTTCGTGCACGCACACGCCGGCCTCGGGGCCAGGGCCCTGCTGGCACTCGGCGGCACGGCCGTGCTGCACCTGCTCTATTCACTGGCGCTTCAAGCCGGTTACCGCGTCGCCGACCTCTCGATCGTCTACCCGGTAGCGCGCGGCAGTGGACCGCTGCTGTCATTCACCGGCGCGGTGCTGCTGTTCGGCGAGCGGCCGGGACCTTTGGCGCTGTCGGGGCTGGTGCTGATCATCGCCGGCATCGTGCTGGTGGCCGACCTGAACCACTCGCTGCGGCGCGGCGCGCTGCCGGGCCTGTTGTGGGGCGCCCTCACCGGCACCTGCATCGCCGCGTACACGCTCAATGACGGCTGGGCGGTCAAGGCGCTCGCAGTCTCGCCCTTCCTGATCGACTTCGCCGGCAATTCATTCCGCGTGCTGGCGCTGTCGCACACAGCGCTCGCGGACCAGGCGCAGCTGCGGCAGGAATGGCATCGTTACCGGCGGCCGGTGCTGACGGTCGCCGTGCTGGGCCCGCTCGGCTACCTGCTGGTGCTGTTCGCGATGCGCAGCGCGCCGATCAGCCACGTCGCACCGGCGCGCGAGCTGGCGACGCTCGTGGGCACCTGGTTCGGCGCGCGGCTGCTCGGCGAGCAGGCGGCAGCGCAGCGCCTCGCCGGAGCGCTGTGCATCGTCGCCGGCGTGATCAGCCTGGCGCTGTCTGGCTAGCGACGGCGGCCACTGGTTCATCCGCCCGTACGTAGTCCTCGCCGCGGTACAGGATTGCGACGACGATGAACACCAGGCCGAAGGCGCCCATCAGGTAGGCGAAGAAATTGAAGTACTGCGGCCCGACCAGGGCATAGGTCGATACGGCCGCGCTGGCCGTATTCCAGCTGCCCGTGGTCCGCACGGCCTGGCGGTGCTCGTTGTCCATCAGCCGGACTTCGTTGCCGCGCACCTCGGCCACGAGGAAGGTGCCGGCCAGCGGCGCCTGCTTGCCGCTGGCATCCTGCACCGTGAGCCCGGTGCTGTCGTTGAAGTCGATCTTCTGTCCCACGATCATCCTCGCGCCCGGCGGCAGCAATACCCAGGTCTGCTCGCCGCTGCTGGCGGTGGTGCCCGGCAGGGGCCGTACCATGTAATCATTGACGGCGGCCGTCAGCAGGTTGCCGGTGCCGATGGACACCAGGAACAGCGCCATGATGAAGCTCTTCATGCGCAGCGGCGCCTGCTTGTAGGAGAACTCGAGCGCGGTGATCGACACCAGCACCTCCGAGGCCGTCAGCACGACGTAGGCCAGGATCTGCCACCACGCCGAGACCCGGTGCCCGCCCTGGATGCGCCCCTCGATCCAGCTCACGATCAGGAACGAGGCCGCCACCATGAACAGGCCGGTCGCGATCTTGCGCAGCGGCGTGACGCGGAAGAAGCGGCCCGCCAGCGGGTAGATGCCGAAGGTGAAGATCGGCACCATGAGCAGGATGAACAGGCCGTTGACGACCTGGATCTGCGCCGGCAGCAACGTGAGCCCGAAGCCCAGGTTCTTGTCCATGAGGTCGGAGGTGGCCTGCAGCGTCCAGGTCTGGCCGTTACTCTGGTCCCACAGCGCCCAGAACACCGCCACGAAGAGGTAGATGACCACAAGCCGGCCGACCAGCTTGAGGCCACTGGGCGAGAAGATGTCGCGCAGCCACTGCTTCCCCGCCGGCGGCACCACCACGAAGCGCTTGCGCCCGAGGTAGAACACGAGCGTCGCCAAGGCCATCGCCGCCGCCGGCACCCCAAAGGCGACCTTGGGCCCATAGCGGTCGAGCCAGCACGGGGCACATGTAGATCGAGATCGAGGAGCCGGCGTTGATCGACAGGTAGAAGTACGAGAAGGCGCGCTCGATCAGGTGCTGGTTGCGGCTCGTGAACTGGTCGCCGACGTTGGTCGACACGCAGGGCTTGATGCCGCCGGTGCCGAAAGCCATGAACCCCAGCCCCAGTGCCAGGTTGGAAGGCGTCGACGGGCCCAGCGCGAGGATCGTGCAGCCCAGCACGTAGATGATCGAGAACGTGATGATGGTGCGGTACTTGCCCCAGAAGACGTCGGACATGATCGCGCCGGCGAGCGGGAAGCAAGTAGGCGCCGGCCTTGAACAAGCTCTGCCAGCTCGTCGCGCGCGCCTGCCCGAAATGCAGCGTGCCGGTCATGTAGATGGCGAGGATGGCGTTGATGCCGTAGAAGCAGAAGCGCTCCGCGAACTCGTTGGCGACGATGAACGGGATGCCCCTGGGCATGCGGTTGGAATCCATGGAATTTCCTCTTTGCTTCGCCGTCGTCATGGTCGCGGCCCTCGCAGCAGCCGCGCCGGCAGCAGCACCAGCGCGCGCAGCAGCTCGAACACGCCCTCGAAGGCGATGCCCACAATTCGGAACGGGATCGAGATCAGCCAGATCACCGGCCACAGCACCAGGGCCAGCAGGGCCAGCGGCCAGCAGGCCACCAGCAGCAGCAGCCACAGCAGCAGCTTCAACACGTAGTCTCCCGCATCGCGCTGCGAGCCAGGCGCGGCACCTCGCCGGCGATGCCCAGCGCCTGGCGCGCGAAGCCGCGTCGCGCCACGCCGCTGGCGCCGGCCAGGCCCAGCAGCCGCGCGGCCAGCCAGCCTGCCACACCACCCCCGCGCGCCAGCAAATCGTTGAAGCCGCTCATCGACCAGCTCATGAGTGCATCGTGCGCGTAGCGTTGCTGCTCGTACCGGGTCAGCAGGCGCGCCGCGCCCGGATCCTCGCCCTCGGCCACGCCGGCGGCCACGGTCTCGCACAGAGCCGCGACGTCGAGGAAGCCGAGGTTGACGCCCTGGCCCGCGAGCGGATGTATCAGGTGCGCGGCGTCACCGACGAGCGCGGCGCGGTTGGCCACCAGCGCCGTCGCGGTGGCGCGCTGCAAGGGCAGCGTGAGCCGCTCGCTCTCGAGCCGCGTCGCGCCGAGCACTCGGTCGCTCGCGGCATCGAGCCGCCGCACGAATTCGGCGGGCGGCAGCGCCATGAGCTCCGCCGCCAACCCCCGGTCGGCCGACCATACGATCGAGCAGCAGCCGTTGAACAGCGGCAGCAGCGCCAGCGGCCCCGAGCCCAGGAAGCGCTGCCAGGCGATCGACCGGTGGGGCCGCGCGGTCGCGACCGTCGCGACGACGGCGCTCTGCTTGTAATCGTGCGTGCGCAGCGGGATGCCAAGAAATTCGCGCACCAGCGAGCGCGCGCCGTCGGCGCCGACGACCAGCCGCGCGCTGATATCGCCGGCATCCGTCTGCAGTCGCGCGGCCTGTGAGTCGGAGCGCATTCCGGTGAGCCTTGCGCCGACGAGTCTCCCGCCCTGCGCGGCGAAGGCCGCGAGGCTGGCCGCGGCGAGCGCACGGTTCTCGACGATGTGGCCGAGGTTCGGCTCCCCGAGTTCGGCAGCCGTGAAGGCCAGCACCTCGGGCCCGTCAGCCGGCACCGACTCATGCCAGACCCGCATGCCCTGGTAGGCGCACAGCCGCGCCTGCGGCAGCCGCGACCAGGCGCCGGCGTTCGCGAGCACGCGCTCGCTGGCGCGCGAGATCGCCGCCACGCGCAGATCGGGCGGCGCGTCGTGCCGCGTGGCGGCCGGTGCAGCGGCCGCGAGCTCCGGTGCGATCAGCGCAATGCGATCCGCGGCGACGCCTCCGTGCCGGGCGAGCAGCGCCGCGGTGGCCGCGCCGACCGGGCCGCTGCCGACGACCGCGACTTCGAAGTCGGTGCTCACGATTCGCCGGCGCCGAGGCCGCGCATGAGCCGAGGACTCTCGCCGCCGAATCCCCAGCTCAGGCGCGCCAGCGCCCGCTTGGCCGTGGGGCTGAGGTCGAACAGCAGCAGGCCGGCGCTGCGCGCCGTGCCGACGTATGGACGCCCGTCGGCGAACAGCCGCACCAGCCCGTCGGTGAAGCCGATCATGCCGCGCCGGTCGCGCCCGCGGCGGCGCTCGTAGCCCTCGAGCACGGCCGCCGCCCCCGGATCGGGCGCCGTGGCGAGGATCTCGGCGAGCAGTGCCGCATCGCGCAGGCCGAGGTTGAAGCCCTGCCCCGCGACCGGATGCAGCGCCTGCGCGGCGTTGCCGACCAGCACCGCACGCCGGCCGGTCAGCTTCTCGGCGCGGCTCAGGCGCAACGGATAGGAGGCGCGCGCGCCAGCGCGCAGGATTCGGCCGATGCGCCAGCCGAAGCTGCGCTGCAGCTCGGCGATGAACTCCGCATCGCCGAGCGCCAGCAATCCGGCGGCGCGCCCGGGCGCCACGGTCCACACGAGCGTGTAACGCCCGTCCGCGAGCGGCAGCACCGCGAGCGGACCGGTTGCCGTGAAGCGCTCGTAGGCGGTGCCGCTCGCCGGGCGGTCGGTCGCCAGGTGCACGACCAGCGCGACCTGGCCGTAGTCCTCGACGAGAGCGCCGATGCCGGCCGTGGCCCGCACCAGCGAGTGCGCGCCGTCGGCCGCCACGACCACGCGGGCGCGCACCAGCTCGGCGCCGCCCACCGTCCCGGCCTGCGCAGCGTCGCTGGCGAGCAACCGCAATTGCGCCCAGTCCGTGCCGAGCTCAACTCCCAGCACGCGCGCCGGGCAGCGCACCATCACGCCGCGGCTGGCCCCGAGCTGCTTCCACAGCGCCGCGCCAATGTGCCGGTTCGACACGACGTAGCCCAATGCATCCAGGCCCTGTCGCGGCCGCGCTGAGCCGCGCGGCCCCGTAGCGGCCGGCCTCCGAGACGCGGATCTCGCGCACCGGCCCGGCCTGCCCCTCGAGGTGCTGCCAGACGCCGAGGGTCTCGAATATGCGCCGGCTGCCGTTGCCGAGCGCGGTGGTGCGATCGTCGAAACTGGGCTGGCCAGCAGCAAAGGCGGCGACGGCCTCGACCAGCATGAGGCGGCGGCCCGTACCCGCAAGCGCAAGGGCGAGGCTCGCGCCAACCATGCCGCCGCCGACGATGGCGACGTCGACCTCGGTGTGGCCCTGCGGGCTCATGCCGCGGCCATGAGTCGCTCGATCGCGTCCGGGTCGGTCGGCGCCGCGGCCGTCAGCACCTCGTGGCCGGAGGCCGTGACCGCGACGTCGTCCTCGATGCGGATGCCGATGTTCCAGTAGCGCCGCGGCACGCCCTTGGTGCCCGCGGGTAGGTAGATGCCCGGCTCGACGGTCAGCACCATGCCGGGTTCGAGCACGCGCCACTCGTCGCCGACCTTGTAGTCGCCGACGTCGTGCACGTCGATGCCGAGCCAGTGGCCGGTGCGATGCATGAAGAACTTGCGGTAGGCGCCGTCCCTGATCAGGCTCGCGACGGGGCCCTTGAGCAGGCCCAGCCGCACGAGGCCCTGCGTGATCGCGCGCACGGCCGCGTCGTGCGGCTCGTTCCAGTGGTTGCCGGGCCGCACCTTGGCGATCGCCGCGTGCTGGGCCGCGAGCACGACCTCGTAGACGGCGCGCTGCTCCGGGCTGTAGCGACCGTTCACCGGGAAGGTGCGCGTGATGTCGGAGGCGTAGTACTGGTGCTCGCAGCCGGCGTCGATCAGCAGCAGGTCGCCGTCGCGCAGCGGCTGGTTGTTGTCGGCGTAGTGCAGCACGCAGGAATTGGCGCCGCCGCCGACGATCGGATGGTAGGCGACGTCGGCGCCGTGGCGGCCGAACTCGTGCACGAGCTCGGCCATGACCTGGTACTCGGTGCGGTCGGGCCTGCAGAACCTCATGGCGCGCACGTGCGCGCCGGCGGCGATCGCCCCCGAGCGGCGCATGATCGCCAGCTCGCGGCGGCTCTTGTAGAGCCGCATGTCGTGCAGCACGTGGTCGAGGGCGACGAACTCCTGCGGCGGGTGCGCGCCCGAGCGCGCCTGCGCGCGCAGCGCGTTGACCCAGCCGACGACGCGCTGGTCGAAGTCGTGGTATTGGCCCATCGTGTGGAAGACGCGCGCGCGGCTCTCGAGCAGGCCGGGCAGGATCTCGTCGAGGTCGCCGATCGGGAAGGCATCGTCGGCGCCGTATTGGCGCCGCGCGCCTTCGGTACCGGCGCGGCGGCCGTCCCAGGTCTCACGCTCGCGGTCGCGCTCGCGCACGAACATGACGAACTCGCCCTGCGGCCGCCCCGGGATCAGCACCGCGACCGATTCGGGCTCGCCGAAGCCGGTCAGGTAGTGGAAGTCGCTGTCCTGGCGGAAGTTGTAGCAGACGTCGTTGTTGCGCGTGCGCTCCGGCGCGGCGGGCAGTATCGCGATGGCGTCGCGCCCCATCAGGCGCATCAGCTGGCGGCGGCGGCGCGCGAATTCCCCGGCCATCAATTCAGGCATGGATCGAGTCTAATGCAAACGCGGGTGCGACCGCTGCGGCGGTGACGGCTGGCGCAGCGGCCCCAGCTCCTCGAACACCACCTGCACGCCGACGCGTACGAACTCCACCAGCTCCGCCAGGGCCGCCTCGTTGGCCTCGGCCCCCTCGCGCTCGTCGACGCCCGCGAGCGTGATCTGCGCCAGGTCGCGCACGATCTCGCCGGCATCCCCCGGCAGGTGCTGCGGGTCGGCGCCGCCGCCCGACCCCAGGCCGTATACGAAACCATTGCACCACGAGGTCAGTGCCGCGGCGCGCGCCTCGATCGGCTCGTCATCGTCGGGCATCAGCAGCTCGAACTGCATCTGCATGCCAGCGAGCGCGCTCCGGGTCTCGTCATAGAGGTCGCGCAGCGAGCTGCCCGCCGGCCCCTGCGCCGCGCCCTCCGGCAGTATCTCCGCGAGCCAGTCGTCGACGTGGTAGGCGTCGGTGGCGCACAGCGCGCCGGCCAGCGAACCGTGGGCCTCGGCCGGCTCGGTCAGGGCGCGGGAGTCGGCCATGAGGCGCTGCAGCTGCGCGTAGTTGCTATGGCGGGGCAATGAATTCAGCCATGGGAGCGACCGCCGGCATGGTAGGGCGGCCCTGCGCCGCGCGCAACAGCCGGCTACCGGATTACCCGCCGGGAATGCAGGTTGACCGCGCTCGTGGCGCGGCACTATAGTTTTCCGATGAGCGACAACAACCGCAATGCCAACCTCGACCTCGAGTTCAAACGCCTGGAAAAGCGCCTCGAGGAGCTCGTATCCACCGTGCACCGGCTCAAGGACGAAAACCGCGCGCTGCGCGCGCGCCACGACGCCCTCGCCGCCGAGAAGACCACGGTCATGAACCGCAGCGAGCAGGTGCGGGCCCGCGTCGAGGCGATGATCGGCCGGCTCAAGGCCATGGAGCGCACCGCATGAGTGAGGCCGACACCCGCGTCAGCGTACGCATCCTCGACAAGGACTACTTCGTCGCCTGTCCCAAGGAAGAGCGAAACGACCTGATCGACAGCGCCGCCTTCCTCAACGCGCGCATGAAGGAGATCCGCGACACTGGCAAGGTGGTCGGGGCCGATCGCATCGCCGTCATGGCCGCGCTCAACATCACCAACGAGATGCTGCGCCAGCGTGAACAGGGTCACGGTTCGCAGGCCGAACTCGGGACCCGCATCAAGATGTTGCGCGAGCGCGTCGAAACCGCGCTGCAGAAGGGACAGCAGCTCGATCTTTAGTGTAGAGTCGGACACGCGTCGCCTGTGGTGTTCGACAAGCGGGCTGGGTTACCTCTCGACCCTAAGTTGAAACACCCCGGGACTCGTACTTGCTGGCAGCATTGTGCAAGTCTGCCTCGAGCAGAAAGCCTTACCTGTCGCAGGGAGTCCCACTTGTTGCTCTGGTCGAGAGCAACGGTTCGCACCGGCATTGCGGGTGACGCTTCCCTTCCTGCGCGCGCGCCATGTTGAACCAGTCTTCCGGCACCCCCTTCGGGTCGCGCCCGGCCCTGCGGCGCCAGTTGCGCGCGCAGCGGCGCGCGCTCAAGCCGGCGGCACGCGCGGCCGCCGAGGCGGCGATCGGTGCGGCGCTCGCCCGCAGCCCCTGGCTGCGACCGGGCAGCGCCGTCAGCCTCTACGTGGAGCGCGGCACCGAGGTCGCCACCGGTGCGCTGCGGGCGCTGGCCCGCCAGCGCGGCTGCCGCCTCTACCTGCCACGCATCACCGACTTCGCCGCGCAGGCCATGTCCCTGTACCGCGACCTCGGCCGGCCGATGCGCTTGAATCGCTTCGCCATCCCCGAGCCGACCGGCGGCGAGCGGCTCGCGCCGCCAAGCCTGGCCGTCGCGCTGATGCCGCTGGTCGGATTCGACGACGCGGGCAACCGGCTCGGCAACGGCGCGGGCTACTACGATCGGCTGCTGGCCGGGCGCGCCGGCCGCCGCGGCCGGCCGCTGCTGGTGGGGATCGCCTTCGAGTGCCAGCGCTGCCCGGCGCTCACCGCCATGGCGCACGACGTGCCGCTGGATGCCGTCGTTACCGAGCGCGGCATCCAGCGCTTCGAACGTTGAGGAGTGGCTGCGATGGCCTACTGGCTGCTGAAGACCGAACCGGAGAGCTTTGGCATCGACCACCTGGCCTCGCTGCCGCGGCGCACCGCCGCCTGGGATGGAGTGCGCAACTACCAGGCACGCAACTTCCTGCGCGACGGCGTGCGGCGCGGCGACCAGGCCCTCCTCTATCACTCGAGCTGCGCCGTGCCCGGCATCGCCGGCATCGTCAAGGTGGTGCGCGCCGCCTATCCGGACGCCACCGCCTTCGATCCGCGGCACGCGCACTACGACCCGGGGAGCGATCGCGGCCGCGCCGCGCTGGTTCGCGATCGACGTGCAGCTGCAGCGGCGCCTGGCGCGGCTCATCACGCTCGACGAGCTGCGCGCGCACGCGCACGGCAAGTTGCGTGGCATGACCCTGCTCCAGCGCGGCAATCGACTCTCGGTGATGCCGGTCAGCGCCGCTCACTGGCGCTTCATCCTGTCGCTCGAGCGAGTGTGAGTGAGTTCACATCGAGTGGCGTGCGACCTGCGTGCTTGTTTTTTTATGTCTCGTGTATATACTCCGTCCCCGGACTAACCTGATATATGGAGATCTCTCATGGCTAAGGCAAAGAAGAAGGCCAAGAAGAAAGCTGCGAAGAAGAAGTAAAGGCCTTTACTTCATGGCGAGCGGGGTGCAAACCTCGCGAGCCTGATTCGAAGCAGAGACTGTGCCCGCGCAAGCGGGCACAGTCGTTTCCGGAGCCTGGAAAACATGCCACTTTCAGCCACAGAGAAGAAGCAGCGCGTCGCCGCCGCGGCGCTCGATTACCTGCGCGACGACATGGTGCTCGGCGTCGGCACCGGCTCCACCGTCAACGCCCTGATCGAGCAGCTCGCGCCCCGGAAGCCGCGCCTGCGCGGCGCGGTCTCGAGCTCGGAAGCGAGCAGCGCGCGGCTCCGCGCCCTCGGCATCCCGGTGCTCGACCTCAACGAGGTGCCGGACCTCGGCCTCTACATCGACGGCGCCGACGAGGCCAACCCCGCCCGCGAGCTCATCAAGGGCGGCGGCGGCGCCCTGACGCGCGAGAAGATCATCGCCGCCGCTGCCCGCCGCTTCGTCTGCATCGTCGACGACAGCAAGCTGGTCGACGTGCTCGGCCGCTTTCCGCTGCCCGTCGAGGTGATCCCGATGGCGCGTGAACTGGTGGCGCGCGAGCTCGCGGCGCTGGGCGGGAAGCCGGTGTGGCGCTCCGGGTTCGTGACCGACAATGGCAACCAGATCCTCGACGTGCACGGGTTGCGCATTGCGGCGCCGCGCGAACTCGAGTCGAGGATCAACCAGCTGGCGGGCGTGGTCACCGTCGGCCTGTTCGCGGCCCGCCCCGCGGACGTCGTCATCATTGGCGGCGATGAGGGAACGAGCACGATCGAGGCCCGCTAGCCGCTGGCGCGGCGGGCGCCGGCGCCTGGCTTCAGGCCCTAGCCAGCCTCCACCACTGCGAGACCCTGTGCGTGCCATTGCAGCATGCCGCCGGCGAGATTCGCGACCTTGCCGAATCCGGCCTTCTGCAGCACCAGCGTCGCCTGCGCCGAGCGCCCGCCGGCACGGCACACCGTGACCACCGGACGCTCGCGATCGAGCTCCCCGACCGCGCCGGCGAGCTCGCCGAGCGGCAGCAGCCGGGCGCCGGCGATGTGCCCGAGCGCGCCCGTGAACTCTTCGGGTTCGCGCACGTCCACGATCTGCACCGCAGCCAGGTGTTCCTCGACCCAGGTGGCGGGCACTTCCCAGAACCCGGCGTAGGTGTAGGCGAGCGGCGCCCAGGCCGGGGCCGCGTCCGCGGCGGCGGCGGCGTCCGAGTAACCGCAGCGGCGATTGGCCGGCACGGCGACGTCGATCTGCTTGGGATGCGGGAGCCCCAGGTTCTGCATGTAGCCCACGAAGTCCGATTCGCTCAATTGCCCGCCCAGGCGCGGGTTGAACTCGCGCTCCTCCGCCACCGTCGTGACGGTGTTGCCGCGGTAGTCGTGCCCCGGGTACAGCAGGCAGGAGCCGGGCAGCGAGAAGATGCGCTCATGCACCGAGCGGTACATGGTGCGCGCGTCGCCGCCCTGGAAGTCGGTGCGCCCGCAGCCGCGCACCAGCAGGCAATCGCCGGTCATGGCCAGACTCTCGTCCCCGAGCACGAGCGTGACGCAGCCGGCCGTGTGGCCCGGCGTCTCGCGCACGCGCAGCGCCCACTGCCCAAACTCGATGGCCTCGCCCTGCGCGACGTAGCGATCGGCGCCCTCGGCGCCGGTGCGCGCGCCGACCACGATGCGGCTGCCGAGCAGCTGCTGGTGGCGCCAGGCGGCGGTGACGTGATCGGCGTGCACGTGGGTCTCGACGGAGTAGCGCAGCTCGAGCCCAAGCTCGCGGATCAGCGCGCTGTCGCGCTGCGCCTGCTCGAACACCGGGTCGACGAGGACCGCCGCGCGCGCGGCGGCATCGGCCAGCAGGTAGGTGTAGGTCGAAGAAACCGGGTCGAAGAGCTGGCGGAACAGCACGATACCCTCACCCTGTGGAAGTGGCTGGGGGACTAGGATTCGAACCTAGGTTAGCGGAGTCAGAGTCCGCGGTCCTACCACTAGACGATCCCCCACCCGTAAAACGCTCCCAGGTGTGACCCGCCAGGCAGCGCGGATCAGCGCTTGGAGTACTGCGGGCCGCGTCGGGCCTTGCGGCGCCCGACCTTCTTGCGCTCCACTTCGCGCGCGTCGCGGGTGACGAAGCCCGCCTGCCGCAGGGGCTGGCGCAGCTTCGAATCGTACTCCATCAGCGCCCGGGCGATGCCGTGGCGGATCGCGCCCGCCTGCCCGGTGATGCCACCGCCAGTGACCTGGACCGTGACGTCGAGCTTGTCGGTCAGCTGCGCCAGCTCGAGCGGCTGCCGGACGATCATGCGCCCGGTCTCGCGGCCGAAGAACTCGTCGAGCGGGCGCTCGTTGATCGTGATGCGGCCCGTGCCTGATTGCAGGTAGACGCGAGCCGTCGAGGTTTTGCGCCGTCCGGTGCCGTAATCTGGTGTCGCTGCCATGGGTTGATCCTGCAATTACAGTTCGAGCGGCTTGGGCTGTTGCGCGGCGTGCGGATGCTCGCCGCCGGCGAACACGTGCAGCTTGCGGTACATGCTGCGGCCGAGGGTGTTCTTCGGCAGCATGCCCTTGATCGCGAACTGCAGCGCGCGCTCCGGGTGCTCCTTGAGCAGCTTGCCGAGCGCGATCGACTTGAGGTTGCCCATGTAGCCGGTGTGGTGGTGATACATCTTGTCGTCGAGCTTGTTGCCGGTGACGGCGATCTTGCCGGCATGGAGCACGACGATGTGGTCGCCCATGTTCACGTGCGGGCTGTAGTCCGCCTTGTGCTTGCCCTTGAGGCGATGCGCGATCTGCGAGGCAAAGCGCCCGAGCGTCTTGCCCGTGGCGTCAACCACATACCAGTCGCCACGCGCGGTGGCCGAATTGGCAAAAGTCGTCTTCATGGTGCGGGGCAAACTCCAGCCTGGCCCGGAAACGGCGGGGCGGGCCTAAGGGCCCGGATTAGCTCGGCTTCCGGAAAAATGGCGCGGCAGTTTACTGAAGCGCCCCCCGGTTTGCAAAGCGGTTCCGGAGTGCCGGGGCAGCCCCCGGGGCCGTCCCGCAGCCCTCCCGCCGCCCGACACTCTATAATGTGCCCATGGTCATGCCGCGGGCGAGCGGAATCAGCGTCGACAGCCTGCTTAGGGGCGCGGACAACGCCCTGCGGGCCCTGTTCGCCCCGGCCCGCCCCGGCCGGCCCCTGGACGGGCTCCCGGGCGAGGCCCCCCTGGCGGCGGCCGACCGCCGCCACGTAGCCGGATTGATGCGGGTCAACCATGCGGGCGAGATCTCGGCCCAGGCCCTCTATCAAGGCCAGGCCCTGCTGGCCCGCTCCGATTCAACCCGGGAATTCCTGCTGCAGGCGGCGGCCGAGGAGGGCGACCACCTGGCCTGGTGCGAGCAGCGCCTCGGGGAGCTGGGCTCCCGGACCAGCCTGCTGAATCCCTTCTGGTACACCGGCGCATTCGCGATCGGCGCGGTGGCTGCGGCCGCCAGCGACAAGCTGAGCCTCGGGTTCCTGCGCGAGACCGAGCGGCAGGTCGAGGGACACCTCGACTCGCATCTCGAGCAGCTGCCTGAGGCCGACCTGCGCAGCCGGCACATACTCGAGCGCATGCGTAGCGATGAAGTACGGCACGGTGACGCCGCCGCCGCGCGTGGCGGCCCGGAGCTGCCGTCGTGGACGCGCGCGCTCATGCGCGGCGCATCGCAGGTCATGACCCGGCTCGCGTACTGGATATGAGGTAGCAGAAATACCTTGCGGCCCTTGGGACTAATGTAATACAAAGCGCAAATGAACAACCCGTCACGTGAACAAAGCACACGCCCTATGGAAGAGAATGTCAGAGCATTGAGCGACATTCCGGCAATCAACCGCTTTTTGAGTTACTGCCGGGTACGTACCGTTCCGTCCAAGACCGTGCTGATCCATGCCGGCGACCTGCCCGACGTCCTCTACTACGTCATCAGCGGTTCGGTCGAGGTCATGATCGAGGACGAGGAAGGCAACGAGATGGTGCTGGCTTACCTCAACAAGGGCCAGTTCTTCGGCGAAATGGGCCTGTTCTACGAACAGCCCACGCGCAGCGCCTGGGTGCGCACGCGCAGTGCCTGCGAACTCGCGGAGATGACCTATCCGCGCTTCCGCCAGGTCGCGACCGAGAGCCCCGGGCTCATCTTCGAGCTCGCGACCCAGCTCGCCACGCGCCTCGATCGCACCAACCGCAAGCTCGGCGACCTCGCCTTCGTCGACGTCACCGGCCGCGTCGCGCACGCCATCATGGACCTGTGCGGAGAGCCCGACGCGATGACGCACCCCGAGGGCATGCAGATCAAGGTCTCGCGCCAGGAGCTGTCGCGCCTGATCGGCTGCTCGCGCGAGATGGCAGGCCGCGTGCTCAAGGTGCTCGAGGAGCAGGGCCTGTTGCGCGCCACCGGCAAGACCATCGTGGTGTTCAACGCCCGGCCGAAGATGAAGACCCGGCCGGTCGTGATCCCGGCCCGCAGCCCGGGCTCGCCGTCGATGCGGCCGATGGCCGCCAGCGCCGCGGCCGACGACGAGGACGACACGGACGACGAGTAAGGGCTTGCGGGCAGTCGCCCGCGCCGGCTTGAACGCTGCTCAGCCCGCCGCGGCCTCGGGCCGCGCGCCCGCGGCGATCCCGGAACGCAGCGCGCGGATCGTCGCCGCGTAATCGCCGCTGCCGAAGATCGCCGAGCCCGCGACGAAGGTATCGGCGCCGGCGCGCGCCACCGCCGCGATGTTCCCCGCCTTGATGCCCCCGTCAACCTCGATGCGCACCTCGCGCCCGAGCGCGCGGACGCGCCGCCGCACCTCGGCGATCTTGGGCAGCACGCCCGGGATGAACTGCTGGCCGCCGAATCCCGGGTTCACTGACATCAGCAGCACCAGGTCGAGCTTGTCGAGCGTGTAGTCGAGCCACTCGAGCGGCGTGGCCGGGTTGAAGGCCAGGCCGGGCTTGCAGCCGTGCTCGCGGATCAGGGCAATGGTGCGATCGACGTGTTCGCTGGCCTCCGGGTGGAAGCTGATGATCGAGGCGCCGGCGGCGGCGAAGTCCGGCACGATGCGGTCTACCGGGCTCACCATGAGGTGCACGTCGATCGGCGCCTTGAGGCCGTGCTGGCGCAGCGCCGCGCATACCACCGGCCCGACCGTCAGGTTGGGCACGTAGTGGTTGTCCATGACGTCGAAGTGCACGATGTCGGCGCCGGCGGCGAGCACCGCGTCGACCTCGGCGCCGAGGCGCGCAAAGTTCGCCGACAGTATCGACGGTGCGATCCAGGGCGTGGGCATCGGCAGGGCTGCTTGCGCGTGCATGCGGGTGGCGTCGCCTGTGGTTACCGGCACTAGTCTACGTGACGGGCGTGTACGTGACGAGCACGCTCAGCGCATGCCGCGCGCGCTGCGCACGAGCTCGTAGGCGGCCTGGATCTGCTGCGTGCGCTCCTTGGCGCGCTCGAGCATCGACTCCGGCAGGCCGCGGGCCTGGAGCTTGTCCGGATGGTTGCGGCTCATCTGCCGGCGATAGGCCTTGACCACCTGCTCGTCGCTCGCCGCCGCCGCCGTCTCGAGCAGCGTGTAGGCCTCTCGCAGCCGCTCCGAATGGACCGCGCCGGCATCGGCCGCGTCGCCCGCGCCTGCACCGGCGCCGCCACCCGGGCCGCCGCCGGGCGCGCCCGCCATGCGCCAGCGCGCCAGCGCCTCGAGGCGCCCGAAGTCGTCGCTCGTGAGGCCGAGGATGTTCGCAGCCCGCAGCAGGCGCGCGCGCGGCCGCTCGCTCAGGCCGTTGCCGCCGAGCGAGGCCTGCAGCTGGATCTCCATGAAGAACTGCGCCAGCTGCGGGTAGGCCCGCAGCAGCGGGCGCAACTCGGCGAGCTCGGCGTCGAGCTGGAACCCGGGCTGCTTGCCCTCGCCGAAGTAGTCGATGGCCTGCCGCACCTGCTGCGGATTGAGGTGCAGCGCGGCCATCACGCCGCGGGCGGATGCGATCTCCTGCTCGGTGACACGCCCGTCGGCCTTGGCCACGTGTCCCATGACGCGGAACACGGCCGGGAAATACAGTTCGTGCACGCGCGCGGCGCTGCCCGGGCCACTGGCATTGCCCACGTCGAACTGGTGCCCGACGAGCAGGCCGAGCGCCGCCCCGATCGGTCCACCGAGCCACATGCCGAGCGCCGCCCCGATGATCTTGCCGTTCCAGCCCATTTTCCGCCTGGCATCCGCCCACGCTTGCTTGACCGCCTCGCCGGGCCGACGGCAAGATGCCCCCCGCCCCGAATTTTCCTATGGTACCCGAGCTTGGCCGACGCTCCCGCCGCCGTCTTCGAAACCCGCCTCGCCTCGCTCCCGCTGCTTCATCGCGGCAAGGTGCGCGACGTCTACGCGGCCGGGCCCGATCACCTGCTGATCGTCACGACCGACCGCCTCAGCGCCTTCGACGTGGTGCTGCCCGACCCGATCCCGGGCAAGGGCAGGATCCTGCACCGTATCTCCGAATTCTGGTTCGACCAGACGGCCGGGCTGATCCGCAACCACCGCACGCAGCGCCGGCTCGAGGAACTCATCGCCGATCCGGCCGAGCTCGCGCTGCTCGCCGGGCGCGCCGCGATCGTCCGGCGGCTCGCGGCGCTGCCGATCGAGGCAGTGGTGCGCGGCTACCTCGCAGGCTCGGGCTGGAAGGACTACCAGCGCTCAGGAATGGTCTGCGGCCACGCGCTGCCCGCAGGCCTGAGGCTCGCGGACCAGCTTCCCGAGCCGATCTTCACGCCGGCCACCAAGGCGGCCGCGGGAGCGCACGACCAGAACATCGGCTACGCCGAGGTCGTTGAGCTGGTCGGCGCCGGGCATGCGCGCGCGCTGCGCGACACCGCGATCGCGATCTACCGCCACGCCGCGGAGCACGCGCGCGCGCGCGGCATCATCATCGCCGACACCAAGTTCGAGTTCGGCGTCGCCGCCGACGGCGCGCTGACGCTGATCGACGAGGTGCTGACGCCCGACTCGAGCCGCTTCTGGCCCGCGGCCACCTGGCGCCCCGGCACGAGCCCGCCCTCCTTCGACAAGCAGTATGTGCGCGACTACCTCGAGACACTGGACTGGGACAAGCGCGCCCCGGGCCCGCGCCTGCCGCTGCAGGTCATCACGCGCACGGCGGAGAAGTACGCCGAGGCGCTGGCGCGGCTGACGGGTCCGCCGTCGCCGCCGCGCGGCTAGCGTGGCAGGCCCTGGCGTATGCTGATCTGGGACCGCGCCCGACTTGCGTTCGAGCGCTGGCTGTTCGCGCCCGTGGCCAACCTCGGGATCGGCGAGCGCCTGCGCCGGCTCGCGCGCTACCCCTACGCGCTGCTGCGCGACCTGCTCGGCGGCCAGCTCAACATCCACGCCATGGGGCTGGTGTTCGCGACCTTGCTGGCGCTGGTGCCGCTGATCGCCTTCAGCTTTGCGATCCTCAAGGCCTTCGGCGGCCACCGCGAGCTCGAGCCGCTGATCTACCAGTTCTTCGCGCCGATGGGCAGCGCGGCCGGCGAGCTCACGCTCAAGGTCATGAACTTCGCCGACCGCGTGCGCGGCGGCATCCTCGGCACCGTCGGCCTGACGCTGCTGATCTGGACCCTGATCGGGACGCTCAAGCGCATCGAGGACAGCCTGAACTTCGTCTGGCACGTCGAGCACCCGCGCAGCTTCATGCGCCGCATCGCCGAGTACTTCGCGCTGCTGGTGATCGCACCGGTGTTGATCGGGGCGCTGATCGGCATGGCGCAGCTGACCTCGGCCAACAACTCGCTGCGCATGCTCTCGCACCTGCCGGTGTTGGCCAGCGTGGGGCGCGCGCTGGTGGCGCTGATGCCGACGGTCATCGTCAGCAGCATGTTCGCGGTGGTGTACGCGCTGATCCCGAATACGCGCGTGCAGCAGGTGCCGGCCCTGGTCGGTGGCGTCGCGGCCGGCCTGCTCTGGGTCACGATCGGCAAACTGTTCACCTCGATCGTGCTGATCTCGACGCGGCTGACGATCGTCTACGCCGGCTTCGCGATCTTCGTCGCCGCGCTGATCTGGATCTACTTCAGCTGGCTGATCCTGCTGCTCGGCGCGCAGCTCTCGTTCTACGTGCAGAACCCGAGCTACCTGCGGGTCGGCCTGCGCGAGCCGCGGTTGTCGAACGCAGAGACCGAGCAGCTCGCGCTCGCCGCCATGTACCTGGTGGCGCAGAGCCACCTGCGCGGCAGCGCACGCTGGAGCGTCAACGCCATCGCCGCCGAGCTCGCCATCCCCGGCGTGGCGGTGGCGCGGATCATCGAGGCGCTCGAGACGGCGGGGCTGCTCGTGACGACGGAACAGGAGCAGCTGCTGCCGGGCCGCGACGCCGGCTGCATCCGCCTGCAGGAGATCCTCGCGGTGGCGCGTGCCGCCAACAGCGTCCACGGCGACAACCGCTCGGTCGCCCCGGCCGCGGTCACCGGCCTGTGCGGCGAGCTCGAGGGCGTGTGGAGCACGCACCTGGGCGCGCGCACGCTCGAGTCCTGGGTGAGCGAGGCCGGCTGAGGCGGGCGCCATCCGGCGGTCAGCGTCACTCGCCTGCGATCGTCATCCCCTCGACCAGCACCGAGCCGCAGCGTATCGACCCACGCACGTCGACGTCGGTGCCGACGGCGATTACGCCGCGGTACATGTCGCGCAGGTTGCCCGCGATCGTAAGCTCGTGGACCGGGTAAGCTATTTGCCCGCCCTCGACCCAGAAGCCGCTGGCGCCGCGTGAGTAATCGCCGGTCACGCCGTTGACGCCCTGGCCGAGCAGCTCGGTCACGTACAGCCCGCTGCCCATGCGCGCGAGCAGGCCAGCGAAGTCCGCGCCGGCGACGCCCGCGCCGACCAGCAGGTTGTGCACGCCACCGGCATTGCCGGTGCTGCGCAGCCCGAGCTTGCGCGCCGAATAGCTGCCCAGCAGGTAACCGTCCAGCACCCCGTCGCGCACCAGCTCGCGATCGTGCGTGGCGACGCCCTCGGCATCGAAGGCGCCGCTGGCGAGCGCGCGCGGCAGGCGCGGACGCTCCTGCATCTGCAGGAAGGACGGGAACACCTGCTGGCCGGCCGCATCCTGCAGGAACGAGGCGCGCCGGTACTGGCTCGCGCCGCTGATCGCCCCGAGGAAGTGGCCGTAGAAGCCGCGCGCCATCTCGGGCGCGTACAGCACCGGCGCGCGGCGCGTGCCGAGGCGCCGCGCACCCAGGCGCGCGATCGCACGCTCGCCGGCGCGGCGGCCGATCGCCGGGCCCGCTTCGAGCTCGGTGGCGTCGCGTGCCACCGAGTACCAGTAGTCGCGCTGCATGTCGGCGCCCACCTGCGCCAGCAGCGCGCAGCTCAGCGAGTGGCTGGTGCTGGTCTGACCGGCGAGGAAACCGTGGGTGTTGCCGTACACGCGCACGCCGCGCTGCGTGCCCAGCGTCGCGCCCTCGGAGTTGCGCAGGCGCGCGTCGACCGCCAGCCCCGCGGCCTCGCAGGCGCGCGCGATCTCGACCGCCTGCTCCGGCTCGACGCTCCAGGGATGGTCGAGGTCGAGGTCCGGGAGCTCGCGCGCCATGAGCTCCGGCTCGGCCAGCCCCGCGCACTCGTCGCTGGCGGTGTGGCGCGCGATCGCGCAGGCCTTGGCGACCGTCTGCTCCACGGCCTCCGGGCGCAGGTCGGCGGTGCTGGCCGTGCCCTTGCGATGGCCGAAGTAGACCGTCAGCGCCAGGCCGCGATCGCGGCGGTATTCGAGGGTCTCGATCTCGCCCATGCGCACCGTCGTGCTCAGCCCCTTCTGGATGCTGGCGTCGGCGTCGGCCGCGGAGGCCCCCAGCGCGCGGGCGCGCGCCAGCGCGGCGCTGACCACCGCCTGCAGTTCCGGAATGCGCGTCGCGTCCACTTGTTCGGACATGGCAGAATTGTAGCAGCGCGAGGGCCCGTGCCCCGCCGATCGGCGCCACGCTGCCCGTGCAGGGCAAGCCCCAAGGGACGGCAACGACCAGTGGACGAGGATGACGAGGAATATTCCCGGCTGTCACGCTCGGCGCGCAAGCGGGAGGCGGAGCACCTGCAGCGGCTCGGCGTGCGGCTCATCGGATTGCGCGCCGAACGGCTGCAGGCGCTGGCGCTGCCCGAGGAGCTGCTCGAGGCCCTGCTCGAGGCGCGGCGGCTGCGCGGCCAGTCGGCGCTCGCGCGCCACCACCAGTACATCGGGCGGCTGATGCGCGGGATCGACCCGGAACCGATCGAGCGGGCGCTCGACCTGCCCGCCGGCGGCGGCGCGCGTGGTAAAATGCGGCGATGAAGCCATTGGTCGGCATCATCATGGGCTCGGCCTCCGACTGGGAGAGCCTGCGGCCGGCCGCGGAGATGCTCGAGAAGCTCGGCATCGCGCACGAGGTGCGCGTGGTCTCGGCCCACCGCACGCCCGACATGCTGTTCGAGTACGCCAGCTCGGCGGCTGGGCGCGGCCTCGAGGTGCTGATCGCCGGCGCCGGCGGCGCAGCGCACCTGCCGGGCATGACCGCAGCCAAGACCATGCTGCCGGTGCTCGGCGTGCCGGTGCAGTCACGCGCACTCAACGGCCTCGACTCGCTGCTGTCGATCGTGCAGATGCCGGCGGGAATCCCGGTCGCCACCTTCGCCATCGGCGCCGCGGGCGCCACCAACGCGGCGCTGTTCGCGGCGGCGATCCTCGCCCATGGCCACGCCGACATCGCCAGCGCCCTGGCCCAGCACCGGCAACGCCAGACCGAGGCCATCCTCGCCCACCCAGATCCGCGGAATCCGGCCGCATGACGATCGGCATCGTGGGCGCGGGCCAGCTCGGCCGCATGCTCGCGCTCGCCGGTTACCCGCTCGGACTCGACTTCCTGTTCCTGGACCGCAGCGCCGAGGTGCCGGCCGCGGCGCTGGCGCCGGTGCTGGTGGGCGAATTCACCGACCGCGCGATGCTGCGCCGGCTGGCGCGCCGCAGCGACGGTGCTGAGCTTCGACTGGGAAAACATCTCCGTGCCTGCGTTGCGCAAAGCGACGCGCGGGCTGCGCACCCGGATCGCGCCGCCGCTGCGGGCCCTGGCGACCGGGCAGGATCGGCTCCCCGAAAAACGCCTGTTCGAGCGTCTCGGGATCCGCACCACGCGCTACGCGGCGGTCGACACGCTCGCCGGCCTGAAACGCGCCTGCGCGCGCATCGGCATGCCCGGGTTGCTCAAGACCCGGCGCCTCGGTTACGACGGCCGCGGCCAGGCGGTAATCCGCGATCAGGCCGGACTCGTGGCTGGCTGGCGCGCGCTCAGCGGCGTGCCGCTGCTCTACGAGGAGCTGGTGGATTTCGATTACGAAGTCTCGGCGCTCGGCGTGCGCGCCAGCGACGGCAGCGAAGCCCATTACCCGCTGACGCGCAACTGGCACGCCGACGGCATCCTGCGCCTGAGCATCGCTCCCTGGAAGGCGCCCGCGCTCGAGCGCCAGGCGCGACGCTACCTGCGCGCCGTGCTGCGCGAGTTCAATTACATCGGCTTGCTGGCACTTGAATTTTTCGTTCGCAATGACCAGCTCATCGCCAACGAGATGGCCCCTCGGGTACACAACTCCGGGCACTGGAGCATCGAAGGCGCCACCACCAGTCAGTTTGAAAATCATCTGCGCGCCATAGCGGGCTTGCCGCTGGGGAGTGTCGCGCCCACGGGTCACTCGGCCATGATCAATCTCATCGGGCAGATGCCAGCGCGCGCCGCCCTGCTCGAGCTACCGGGGTTGCACCTGCATGACTATGGCAAGAGTCCGCGTCCGGGACGCAAGCTCGGCCATTGCACCCTGATCGCGCCGAGCGCAGCTGAGCGCAATCGCCGCACCCGGGCGTTACTTCGGGTTCTGGGTCTGCGCCTGGCGGGCGTCCCTTGAATTTCCGCCATGGCTGGGCGAGTCTTACCGCTGGCCCCTGCGCCTAGAGGATTTGCCGAGAAGCTATGTACCTGGAGCTGTTCAAACTCAAGGACCTGCCGTTCCGGCTCAGTCCTGACCCGCATTTCCTGTTCCTGAGCAAGGACCATGCGCGCGCCAAGGCGTACATGGAGTCGACCATCTGGTTCACCGATGGCTTTGTGGTGATCACGGGCGAGATCGGCGCTGGCAAGACCACGCTGATTGAAACCTTCCTGCGCGAACTCGAGAAAGACGTGATCGTCGCCCAGATCAACCAGACCCAGGTCTCGGTGCAGGAATTTCTGCAGGCGGTGCTGGTGCAGTTTGGCTTCAGCCCCTTTCAGATGAAGAAAGCCGAACTGCTGGCGACGCTCAATCAGTTCCTGATCGAGCAGTATGCAGCCGGACGCAAGGTGCTGCTGATAATTGATGAGGCGCAAAACCTCAATCTGCGCGTGCTCGAGGAAATTCGCATGCTGTCCGGGATCGAGACCACCAGGGAAAAGGTGCTGCGCATCATTCTCGCCGGTCAACCCGAACTCAACGAGAAGCTGAATGCGCCCGAGCTGGTGCAGCTCGTGCAGCGCGTGCGGCTGCGCTTTCATCTGAGCGCGCTCTCGTCCAAGGACACCATGCGCTATGTACTGCATCGGCTGGAAGTCGCCGGCTCGCAGGGTCGCGAGATCTTCCAGCCGGCCTGCTTCCCGATCATTGACCGCTACACCGGCGGCGTGCCGCGCCTGATCAATACGCTGTGCGATACCGCCATGCTTGCGGCCTTCAATGCCGACCGTGATCAGGTGCTGCCTGAAGATCTTGAAGCTGCGATTGCCGAACTGCAGTGGAGCGAGTTTGTCGCCCGTACCGCCTCCGACATGCGGGCACCAGCTATACACGGTCGAGCCGCCACGCATTCCACACTACCCGGCGCGGACTCAGGCCCCACCGCGCCGCTGGCGCGCCTGCTGCTGACTAGCGAGGGCCACACCGTCAGCGAACGCCCGCTGTACCGTGGCCGCGTGATCATTGGGCGCGCCGCGGATGCCGAACTGCGCGTCGACAGCCGTTTGATCAGCCGCTATCACTGCCAGATCATCAGCAATGACCGGCTGAGCGTGATCGAAGATCTCAACAGCACCAATGGCATCTACATCAAGGACAAGCGCCTGCGCCGTCATAATCTCAACGACGGTGATGTCATTACTCTGGGCTCGCACCAGCTCATGTACGTCGACGAGCGACCCGGGCACCGCCAGCATACGGCTGACAGCAGTGCCGACACCGGCGAGTTCGAGGCTATGGAGGTGGGCGGCGAGGCCACGCAAGGCTAAGGCACCGGCCGATCGTCAGCCGCGGATGTCCTCATTGTCGAGCACCGGCTTGCCGCGTCGCAGGTAATCGGCGCTGGTGGCCCGATAATCGCGCCGGTGCAGCCACACTGTCAGGCCGCCCACCAGCGCTAACAGCCCGAGCGCCGCGCACAATCCGCTCCACCAGCTAGCGCTGAAACGATAGCTCAGTGCCAGCATTACTACCCCGCCCAGCAGATAGGCCAGCGGCAAGCTTTCGTAAAAGGGCTTGGCGAGTCGGGCCATGAACGGATGCTAGCCTGCCTTGCGATGTCGGTAAACCGCCCGCGCCGCACGATACGGCTGTGGCGGCGCAATGTCAGCGGGCCCCCGCGGCGCTAAGCCGTGCCGCCCACCGTCAGCGCATCCACGCGCAGCGTCGGCTGGCCCACCCCGACCGGCACGCTCTGCCCTTCCTTGCCGCAGGTGCCGACCCCGGCATCGAGCCTGAGGTCGTTGCCGACCATCGCCACGCGCGTCAGCACGTCGGGGCCGTTGCCGATCAGCGTCGCGCCCTTGATCGGCGCGCCGATCCGGCCGTTCTCGATCAGGTAGCCCTCGCTGACCGAGAACACGAACTTGCCGGAGGTGATATCGACCTGGCCGCCGCCGAAGTTGACGGCGTAGATGCCGCGCTCGACCGAGCGGATGATCTCCTCCGGCGCGTATGGGCCCGCGAGCATGTAGGTGTTCGTCATGCGCGGCAGCGTCAGGTGCGCGAAGGATTCGCGGCGCCCGTTGCCGGTCGGCGCCACGCCCATGAGCCGCGCGTTGAGCCGGTCCTGCAGGTAGCCGCGCAGGATCCCGTCCTCGATCAGCGTCGTGCACTGCGTCGGCGTGCCTTCATCGTCGATGTTGAGCGAGCCGCGCCGGCCCGCGAGGGTGCCGTCATCGACCACCGTGCAGCCGGGGCTGGCGACGCGCTCGCCCAGCCGTCCGCTGAAGGCCGAGGTGCCCTTGCGGTTGAAGTCGCCCTCGAGCCCATGGCCAATCGCCTCGTGCAGCAGGATGCCGGGCCAGCCCGGACCAAGCACGACCGTCATCGTTCCGGCCGGCGCGTTCACGGCCTCGAGGTTCACGAGTGCCTGGCGCACGGCCTCGCGCGCGAGTTCCATGGGCCGCTCGCCGGAAACCAGTTCGGCAAGCGTGTAGCGGCCGCCGGCGCCGCAATAGCCCTGCTCCCGCCGCCCGTCCTGCTCGACGATGACCGACACGTTCATGCGCACCAGCGGGCGCACATCGGCGGCCAGGGTGCCGTCGCTGTTGGCGATCAGCACGGTCTCGTGCATGGCGTGCACGCTCGCCATGACGCGCACGATGCGCGGGTCGAGCTTGCGGGCCTCGCGATCGACGCGCTCGAGCCATTCGACCTTCTGCTCGTCGGCGAGCGTGAAGATCGGATTGGCAGGCAGGTAGAGCCGGTGGCCGTCGACGCGGTGCCAGGCCTGCACGGCCCCGCCGCTGCCACGCGCGGCGATCGCGCGCGCGGCGCAGGCCGCCTCCTCGAGGGCCTGCGGCTGGATCTCGTCCGAATAGGCGAAGCCCGTGCGTTCGCCTGCCATGGCGCGCACGCCGACGCCCTGCTCGATGCTGGCGCTGCCCTCCTTGACGATCCCGTCCTCGAGCGACCACGACTCCTGCTGCGAGACCTGGAAATACAGGTCGGCCGCGTCGACGCGCGCGCCGAGCACGAGGTCGAGCGCCTGGCCGAGCCGCGCCGGGTCGAGCCCGGCGGGTGCGAGCAGGCTGGCCTGCGCCAGCTGCAGCGCCTCGGGCGCGTTCGGGGATCCCGGACTGATTGCGTCTGAGCCCATGTTCACGCGCCGTCCCGCGACGACACCAGCTGCGGCACCCGGTGCGCGAGCGCCGGGAAGCGGGCGCGCGCATCGGCCTGGGCCACAAGGTCGATGGCCGCGGTGATCACGCCCTCGCCCTCGGGTCGCTGCGCGCGGATGCGGCCCCAGTAATCGACGATCATGCTGTGGCCCCAGGTCTGGCGGCCGCTCGGGTGCGTGCCGCACTGCGCGCTCGCGACCAGGTAGCAGAGGTTCTCGATCGCGCGCGCGCGCAGCAGCACCTCCCAGTGCGCCTCGCCGCTGGCCGCCGTGAAGGCCGCCGGCACGACCAGCCACTGCGCACCGGCCGCCTGCAGCCGCCGATACAATTCCGGAAAGCGCAGGTCGTAGCAGATCGAGAGCCCGAGCCGCCCGGCCGGCGTATCGAGCGCAACGACCTGGTCACCGGCCGACATGGTGGCCGACTCGCGGTAGCTCTCGCCGCGCCCGGGCAATTCGACGTCGAACAGGTGGATCTTGTCGTAGCGTGCCACGCGCTTGCCCGCAGCGTCGTACACCAGGCAGGCCTGGGCGCTGCGCTCGCCGGCGGCGCGTTGGAGCGGCACCGAGCCGGCCACGACCCACAGCCGCAGGCGCTGCGCCGTGGCGGCGAGGAATTCCTGCACCGGGCCAGCGCCATCGGGCTCGGCATGTGCGCGCCGCTCGCCGTCATGCCGCGCCATCAGCGAGAAGTTTTCCGGCAACACCGCCAGCACGGCACCCTGCGCGGCGGCGATCTGCAGCAGCTGCCCGGCCGCAGCCAGGTTGGCGGCGGCGTCGTTGCCGGAATTCATCTGCACCGCAGCAACCACGGTCGCCGGCGGCGGCTTGTCATGGGCGATGTCGTTCATGGCAAGGGCCTAGGCTAGCACGATGTCGTACTGCTCGACGCTGTGCCGCGCCTCAGCCTGCAGCCGGATGGGCCGCCCGAGGCGCTGCTCGAGGTCGGCGAGCACCAGCGCCTCCTCGTCGAGCAGCCGCTCGATGACTTCCGGGTGCGCCAGCACCACGAGCTCGCGGACCTGGAACTGGGCGCCCTGGCGCAGCGCCTCGCGATAGATCTCGTGGCAGACGGTCTCGACGCTGCGCACGAAGCCACGTCCCTGGCAGGCCTGGCAGGGCTCGCACAGCAGGTGCTCCAGGCTCTCGCGCGTGCGCTTGCGGGTCATCTCCACGAGCCCGAGCGGGGTGCCGGCCGCCACCTGGGTCTGGGCGCGATCGGCCGCCAGCGCGGCCTGGAAGGCCGCCAGCAGCTGCTCGTGGTGACTGCCGTCCTGCATGTCGATGAAGTCGATTACGACGATGCCGCCGAGGTTACGCAGCCGCAGCTGGCGCGCGATCGCCACCGCGGCCTCGAGGTTGGTGCGGAACATCGTGTCCTCGGGATTGCGGCTGCCGACGAAGCCGCCGGTGTTGACGTCGATGGTCGTCATCGACTCGGTCTGGTCAATGACGATGTGGCCGCCGGACTGCAGCGGCACCTGGCGCTCGAGCGCGCGCGTGATCTCCGCCTCGACGCCGTGCAGCTCGAACAGCGGGCGCGCCCCGCCATGCTGCTCGATGCGCTCGACCGCCTCGGGCATGAAGGCGCCGGCGAACTCGCGCAGCCGCGTGTACTCGCCGGCGTCGTCGACCAGCACGCGCCGCACGTCGGGCGCGAACTCGTCGCGCAGTACGCGCGCGGCCAGCGGCAGCTCGGCGTGCACCAGCGCGCCAGGCGGCACCCGCAGCTGCTCCTGCCGCAGGTGCTCCCACAGCCGCGCCAGGTAGAGCATGTCGGCGCGCAGCGCCTCGGGCGGCGCTCGCTCGGCGGCGGTGCGCACGATGTAGCCGCCGCCCGGCGCCGCCGGCGGGCTGCCGGCCAGCTCGAGCACGCCCGCGCGCAGCCGCTCGCGCGTGGCGGCATCCTCGATGCGCGCCGAGACGCCGACGCCGCGGCCAAAGGGCAGGTAGACCAGGAAGCGCGAGGGCAGCGAGACCACGGTCGACAGTCGCGCGCCCTTGGTGCCGAGCGGATCCTTGAGCACCTGCACCAGCATGTCCTGCCCCGGCACCAGCAGCTCGCTGATGTCCCCGGCCACGGCGGCGGCCATCTCGCCCTCGGCCGGCACGGATCGGGCAATGTCGCCCGCGTGCAGGAAGGCGGTGCGCGCGAGGCCGATGTCGACGAAGGCGGCCTGCATGCCGGGCAGCACCCGCGAGACGCGCCCGTTGTACAGGTTGCCCACCAGGCCACGGCGGCTGGCGCGCTCGACGTAGAGCTCCTGCGTACTGCCGTTCTCGACCAGCGCCGCGCGCGTCTCGCGCGGGGTCACGTTGACGAGGATCTCGCGCATCAGCGCGTCCCCGGATTCGACGCCGCGGCGGCGACCCAACACGGCACTCCCGCGGCGGCGAACAGCTCGGCAGTCTCGTAGAGCGGCAGCCCCATGACCCCAGAATAACTGCCGCGCAGGCCGCTGACGAACACGGCGCCCAGGCCCTGGATCGCGTAGGCGCCGGCCTTGTCGCGCGGCTCGCCGGTATCCCAGTAGCGCGCGCATTCGTCCACGGCCAGCTCCCGGAACTGCACCTCGCTTGTGCTCAGCGCCAGGCGACTGGCCGCGCGCGCCCACGAGCGCGACGGCCGTGAGCACCCGGTGCGTACGCCCGGACAGCCGCGCCAGCATCGCCAGCGCGCTGTCGCGCTCGCGCGGCTTGCCGAGCATCTCGCCATCGAGCACCACGGCGGTGTCGGCACCGAGCACCGGCAAGCCGCCCGGGGTCGCGTTGCCGGGCCTTGGCGAGCGCGAGGCGCTGCACGCAGTCCTCCGGCGACTCGCCCGCGCCCGCACGCTCGTCGATGTCGGCCGGCGCGACCCGGTGCGGCACGCCGATCTGCGCTAGCAGCTCGCGCCGTCGCGGCGAGGCCGAGGCCAGCACCAGCACCGGCGGCAGGTGGCGCAGCTCTGCAGCCGTCATCGGGCGCACATCCATGCTCATTGCCGATGGTAGGGGTGGCCGGCCAGCAGCGTCGTAGCGCGGTAGAGCTGCTCGAACAGCAGCACGCGCACCAGGGCGTGCGGGAAGGTCAGGGCCGACAGCGACCAGCACAGCTGGGCGCGGGCGCGGACATCCTCGGCGAGGCCGTCCGGGCCGCCGATGATGAAGCTCAGCGCGCTGCCCTGCCGGCGGCGCTCCGCCAGCCAGCCGCCAGAACTGCAGCGTCGAGAACGAGCGGCCGCGCTCATCGAGCGCCACCACGTACTCGCGCGGCGCCAGCAGCCCCAGTATGCGCCCGGCTTCAAGCCGCGCGGCCTGGCCGGCGGCCGCGCCGCGCCGCGCCGGCGGCAGCTCGACCAGTTCGACGGCGTCCGCGCCCCGCAGGCGGCGACGGTAGTCCTCGCAGGCCGCATCGACCCAGGCGCTCATGCGCGTGCCGACGGCAATCACGCGCACTCGCATGGATCCCCGGGAGTCCGAGCGCCTCAGGGCCGGTTCGGGCTGGCGGCGCCCTGGCGGCGCCTGGGCGCCTGCGGCGCCTCCCAGAGCTGCTCGAGCGCGTAGAACTCGCGCACGCGCGGCAGCATCACGTGCACCAGCACGTCCTGCAGGTCGACCAGCACCCACTCGCCGTCCTGCTTGCCCTCGGTGCCCATGGGCCGGCGGCCGGCGGCCTTGGCCTTCTGATCACGTTGTCGGCGATCGCGCGCACGTGCCGATCGGAGGTGCCGGAGGCCACGATCATCGTGTCGGCGACGTCGGTGAGGCCGCGGACGTCGAGCACCCGGACGTTGACGGCCTTGAGGTCCTCGAGCGCCGCCAGCACGAGTGCCTCGAGGTCCAGCAGCGCGCTGCCGCGCGGCGCTTTCGCCCGGCGCACGCGCGGATTCGTGCCCTTCGTGGCGCCGGGCCGGCGCGGCCGCGGGCTGCGGCGGGATGTGCTCATGCCTTACGGGTCATGCGTGCCGGGTCACCTCTGTTGCGGAGCATAACATCCGGTGGTGATGATGAGCTCGCGGACCGCGTCGGGCACCAGGTAGCGCAGGTCGCGGTCCGCGTGTATGAGCGCCCGCAGGTCGGTGGAGGAGATCTCGAGCTGAGTCACGGCGTGCACGTAGATGCGGCCCGCCTTGCCCTGGTGCAGGTCGCGCACGCTGCCGGTGCCGCGGTCGACCATGACCTCGCCCAGCGGGCCCGTGATCGGCGCCTTCCAGCCCGGTCGGTGCGCCACCACGACGTGCGCCAGGTCGAAGATCTCGCGCCAGCGATGCCAGCTCGGCATGCCGAGGAAAGCGTCCATGCCGAGCAGCAGGCACAGCGAGCGCTCGCGCATATTCGCGCCGCAGGTCGAGCAGCGTGTCGACCGAGTAGGACAGTCCGGTGCGGCGCATCTCGCGGTCGTCGGCAACGAAGGCCGCCTGGCCCGCGATCGCCGCGCGCACCATTGCCAGCCGCAGCTCCGGCGGCGCCTGGCTGGGCTCGCGGTGCGGGGGGTCGCCGGTGGGCAGGAAGCGCACCTGCGCGAGCCTCAGCGCCTGCCACAGCTCGAAGGCCGTGCGCAGGTGCCCGTAGTGGATCGGATCGAAGGTGCCGCCGAAGATGCCGATCGGTTCGCTCATGCCCGCGCCCGCTCCCAGACCGCGGTGAAGCGCGGCAGCGGCAGTGTACGCCGGCCGCAGAGCTCCGCCGCGAGCAGCGCCAGCTCGTCCCAGGCGTTGCCGTGCGCCTGCCCCTTGGCGACGCGGTCCACGCGCGCGGCCCGCGCCACCAGCCGGCCCATGGGCACGGCACGCGGCCCGGGCGCACGGTTGCGCAGCGCCCGCACCAGCCACCACAGCACGCGCAGCGGCTCGTCGCCCTCGGCGCGCAGGCCGGCGAGTATGCGCAGCGCGCGCGCGGCATCGCCGGCCGCCAGCGCCTCGGTCAGCTGCTGGACCTCGAAGCGCGCCTGGTCGGCGAACGCGGTGGCCAGCTCGGCGGCACCAATTCGCGCGCCACGGCCGTGTTGCAACTGGAGCTTCTCGACCTCCTGCGCGGCTGCCAGCAGGTTGCCCTCGGTGGCGTCCGCCAGCAACTGCACCGCGTCGGCCGGGAGATCGAGCCCGGCCGCGCGCAGCCGGCGCTCGAGCCAGGCGGGAAATTGCGCGGCCGACGGCGGCCACAGCGCCAGCCAGCCGCCGCGCTCCTGCGCCGCGCGCACCCAGGCGGCGCCCTGCGCCTCGCGATCGAGCCTGCCGGTCACGATCACCAGCAGCAATTCATCTCCCGCCGCTGCGATCAGTCGCAGCAGCGTCGCCGCGCCCGGTCCCGGCCGCGCGCTCGCCAGGCGCAATTCGAGGATGCGCCGGCTGGCGAACAGTGAACCGTTCTGGACGAAGGCCAGCGCGGACTCCCAGCCGGCTGCGCCCTTGTCGATGTGTATCTGGACCCGCTCCTCGTAGCCCTGCGTGCCGGCGCGCTCGCGGATGAGCTGCAGCGCCTCGCCCGCGAGCAGCGGCTCGTCGCCCGAGACCAGGTAGACGGGCAGCAGCCCGGCGGCAAGCTGCCGGTCGAGGTTTTCGGCCGTCAGTTTCAGTTGGCGTTCCCCAAGGCGCCAGATTAGCCGAATGGCCCGCCGCCGGCGACTTGCCCTCGACTTGCCAGAGCGTCTAGGCTGGCGCCATGCCAACCCTGTTCGAGCGCATCATTGCCGGCGAGCTGCCGGCCGACATCGTCCACCGCGACGCGCGCGTCACGGCCTTCCGCGACATCCACCCGCGCGCGCCGGTGCACATCCTGATCGTGCCCAACAAGCCGATACCGACGGCCAACGACGTCACCGACGCCGACGAGGCGCTGATCGGCCACCTGTACACGGTGGCGCGCGACCTGGCGCGGCGCGAGGGCATCGCCGAGGACGGCTACCGCCTGATCTCAACTGCAACGCCCACGGCGGCCAGGAGGTCTACCACCTGCACCTGCACCTGCTGGGCGGCCGGCCGCTGGGAGCCATGGTCGCAGCCATGAAGATCAGCCGACCTGCTGTATCCGCCCATCAAGCCCTTATCGCACGCGGCCGGCTGCGCGTCTCGCCGCTGCACGAGCTGTACTTCGAGGAGAGCGGCAATCCGCGCGGCAAGCCCGTCGTGTTCCTGCACGGCGGCCCGGGCGCGGGCACGAGCCCGGCGATGCGCCGCTTCTTCAACCCACGCCGCTACCGCATCGTGCTGTTCGACCAGCGCGGCTGCGGGCGCAGCCGGCCGCATGCCGAGTTGAAGGGCAACACCACCTGGGACCTGGTCGCGGACATCGAGCGGCTGCGCGAGCACCTCGGCATCCGGCGCTGGCAGGTGTTCGGCGGCTCCTGGGGATCGACGCTGGCTCTGGCCTATGCCCAGACGCCATCCGCGGCGCGTCACCGAGCTGGTGCTGCGCGGCATCTTCCTGCTGCGCCGCTCGGAGCTCGAGTGGTTCTACCAGGACGAGCTCGGCGCGGCCTCGCTGTTCCCCGACCTGTGGGAGCAATTCCTGGCGCCGATACCGCGGCGCGAGCGCGTCGACATGATGCGCGCCTACTACCGGCGCCTGACCTCGCGCAGCGCGGCCGTGCGGCTGCGCGCGGCGCGCGCCTGGTCCATCTGGGAGGCGGCCACCAGCTACCTGCGCTTCAATCCCGCCGACATCGCCCACTTCGGCGACCCCAAGGTCGCAGTCGCCTTCGCGCGCATCGAGTGCCATTACTTCGTCAACCGCGGATTCATGCAGCGTGACGACCAGCTGCTGCGCAACGTGCGCCGCATCCGCCGCATCCCGGCCATCATCGTCCAGGGGCGCTACGACGTGGTCTGCCCGATGCGCAGCGCCTGGCACCTGCACCGCGCCTGGCCCGAGGCGGAGCTGCGCGTCGTGGCCGACGCCGGCCACTCGGCCTTCGAGCCGGGCATCGCGCGCGAGCTCGTGGCCGCGACCGACCGCTACTCGCTGCGCGGACGCCGCGCGCGCCGCGTATCCCTCAGGCGGCGCGCAGCCGCCCGGTAAGCGCGCCGGCGGCATCGATGATGCCGTGCCGCTCGAGCCAGGCGCGCGCGTCAGCCGCATCCTGCTCGAACCAGGGCTGCGCGCCGCCGAGCCGGAAGCTGTAGCCCCAGGCATCCATGTCGCGCCATGAGGCCGCGCGACCGAAGCCGCGGACCTGGTCGGCGAGCAGCACCTGCAGGTAGCACACCGCGTCTTCCTCGGCGTCGTCGCCGCCGGCATCGCGATCGAGGCCGACGCGGCGCTCCGGGCTCATGCAGACGTAGTGCGCCGCCTCGTGCAGGATCGAGTGCACCGGTGTGTCGGCGCGCGCCAGCAGCGTGTTGCCCTGCAAGCCGGCCTCGCTCCCGCCCCAGTAGGACCCGGGGATCTCCGTCCCCGGCTCGGCGTGCCGCAGGTCGAGGCCGTATCCGGCCAGCAGGCGCGCGATGCC
This sequence comes from uncultured Gammaproteobacteria bacterium, assembly GCA_963778855.1. Taxonomy (GTDB): domain Bacteria; phylum Pseudomonadota; class Gammaproteobacteria; order Steroidobacterales; family Steroidobacteraceae; genus FEN-1191. The sequence goes on from CAVZWC010000007.1 coordinate 413,492, forward strand.
GCTGCGGTCAGCGTCGGCCAGGCGCAGCATGGCTAGGGCCTGTTAACACTTATGGCATCGCTGCGTTGCTGCCCCCAAAGCCGCCAGCCAAGGCGCGAGGAGCGATGCTTGGTTATTCCAAGTGAACGACGAGCAACGCAGGCTGGCGGCTTTCGGGGCGCAACCGCCTCAACCTGTGGACTGACGGTCATTCTGGAACCGCTGAGGCTTCGTTGTAAGGGGGACAGGGCCAGGATCGTCACAGCGCCGCCAGCCGGTGCATGACCAGCGTCACCAGGTCTTCGGCCAGCGCCCGCCGCAGCGTATCGCGCTCGCGGTTCTTGGCCAGCAGCGCGTTCTCGTCGAAGCTGTATTCGCGCGTGAGCGTGTGCTCCTCGGGCGCCAACAGCTCGCGGCCCTGGTATTCGACCGCGACCTTGACGTGGTAGCTCAGCACGAAGGCCGTGGGCGTGTTGTGCGCCGAGACCGTCAGCACGCGCTCGCCACTGCTGTCGTCGATCACGCGGATCGTGGCCGCGTCGGCGCCCGTGGCGTCGAGGTGCGCGCCCGAGGAGTCGAGCGCGGCGCGCAGCGCGGCGTAGAAGTCGGACTGGCGGTCGGTGGCGTCGATGCTCACGTTGGCGAGTTCGTGCGGCAGGTCGGTGCGCCCCTGCAGGTGGAAGCCGCAGGCCGCGAGCGCCAGCAGCGGCGCCAGCGCCAGCGCGCGCAGCGAAGCCAGTGCCAGCGCGCGCAGCATCAGACGACGATGTTGACGAGCTTGCCGGGCACGTAGATCACGCGCCGCGGCGCGCCGTCGCCGACGAAGCGGCGCACGCCTTCCTCGGCCAGCGCGGCGGCCCGTGCCGCGGCCTCGTCCGCGCCGGCGGCCACGCGCACGTGGCCGCGCAGCTTGCCGTTGACCTGGACCACGAGCTCGATGGTCTGCTGCACCAGCGCTGCGGCGTCGGGCTCCGGCCAGGGCTCGTCGATGATCGCGCGCTCGTGCCCGAGCGCGAACCAGAGCTCGTGGCAGACGTGTGGTACCATCGGCGACAGGCACAGCACGGCGATCTCGAGCGCTTCCTGGCGCACCGCGCGCGCGCCCTCGCCCGGCTCGTCGTAGCGCGTGACCGCGTTGAGCAGTTCCATGACCGCCGCGATCGCGGTGTTGAAGATGCGCCGGCGGCCGATGTCGTCGCCGACGCGCACCAGCGTCTGCTGCGACAGGCGGCGCAGCGCGGCAGCCGCGCCGCTGGCGCCGGCGAGCGCCGCGCGCCCGGGCGCCGGCCCGGCGGCGACGTGGTCGTGCACCGCCTTCCACAGCCGCCGCAGGAAGCGGAACTGACCCTGCACGCCCTCGTCCGACCACTCGAGCGTCTGTTCGGGCGGCGAGGCGAACAGCATGAACAGGCGCGCGGTGTCGGCGCCGTACTTCTCCACCAGCGCCTGCGGATCGACGCCGTTGTTCTTCGACTTCGACATCGTGCCGAGCCCACCGTACTCGACCGGCTGGCCGTCGCGCAGCAACCGCGCGCCGCTGCGCTTGCCTTCGGCGTCGTACTGCACCTCTACTTCGGAGGGATTGAAGAACACGCGCCGGCCGGCTTGGTCTTTGCGGAAGTAGATCTGGTTGAGCACCATGCCCTGTGTCAGCAGCTTGCTGAACGGCTCGCTCAGGTCCACCAGCCCGAGGTCGCGCATGACGCGGGTCCAGAAGCGCGAGTACAGCAGGTGCAGGATCGCGTGCTCGATGCCGCCGATGTACTGGTCCACGGGCAGCCAATACTGCGCCCGCTCGTCGACCGGCGCCGCCGCCTGGTTGACGCAGGCAAAGCGCAGGAAATACCAGGACGAGTCGACGAAGGTGTCCATGGTGTCGGTTTCGCGGCGCGCGTCCTGGCCGCAGCGCGGGCAGCGGCAGCGCACGAAGGCCTCGCACTTCGCCAGCGGATTGCCCGAGCCGTCGGGCAACAGGTCCTCCGGCAGCCGTACCGGCAGCTCGGCGTCCGGCACCGGCACCTCGCCGCATTGCGGGCAATGGATCAGCGGGATCGGGCAGCCCCAATAGCGCTGGCGCGAGATGCCCCAGTCGCGCAGGCGCCATTGCACGCGCTTCTCTCCCAGGCCGCGCCGCTCGAGCGCGGCGGCGATGGCGTCGGTCGCGGCGCCGAAGTCGAGGCCCGAGAATTCGCCGGAGTTCACCGTGATGCCGTAATTGGCGTACTCGTCCGACCATTGCTCACCGACCGCCTCGGTCGCGCCCGCGGGGCGCACCACGGTACGCACGGCGATGCCGTGGCCGTGCGCGAACTCGAAGTCGCGCTCGTCGTGCGCCGGCACGCCCATGACCGCGCCCTCGCCGTAGCCCATGAGCACGTAGTTGGCGATCCAGATCCCGATCGGCTCGTCGCTGAGCGGATGGCGCACGTGCAGCCCGGTCGGCATGCCGCGCTTCGCCATCGTGGCGACGTCGGCCTCCATGGTGCTGCCGCGGCGGCATTCGTCGACGAAGGCGGCAATGCGCGCATCGCGCTGCGCCGCCACCGCCGCCAGCGGATGCTCGGCCGAGATCGCCATGAAGGTCACGCCGAACAGCGTGTCGACGCGCGTCGTGAACACCTTGAGCGCGCCGCTGCCGCGGCCGGCGCCGAGGGCCGCGAGCGCGTCCTCGGCATAGGGGAAGCTCACGTCGCAGCCAGCACTGCGGCCGATCCAGTTGGCCTGCATCGTGCGCACGCGCTCGGGCCAGTCGGCAAGGCCCTCGAGGGCGGCGAGCAGCTCCTCGGCGTAGGCAGTGATGCGCAGGTAGTACATCGGGATCTCGCGCTTCTCGACCGGCGCGCCGGTGCGCCAGCCGCGGCCGTCGATGACCTGCTCGTTGGCGAGCACGGTCTGGTCGACCGGATCCCAGTTGACGACCCCGGTCTTCTTGTAGGCGATGCCGCGCTCGCGCATGCGCAGGAACAGCCACTGGTTCCAGCGGTAGTACCGCGGATCGCAGGTCGCGAGCTCGCGCGCCCAGTCGAGCCCGAAACCCAGCGACTGCAGCTGCCGCTTCATGTAGGCGATGTTCTCGCGCGTCCAGCGCGCCGGCGGCACGCCGTTGGCGATCGCGGCGTTCTCGGCCGGCAGCCCGAAGGCGTCCCAGCCCATCGGCTGCAGCACGTTCAGGCCCTGCATGCGCATGAAGCGCGCCAGCACGTCGCCGATGGTGTAGTTGCGCACGTGGCCCATGTGCAGACGGCCCGAGGGGTACGGGAACATGGACAGGCAATAGAACTTGCGGCGCCCGGGCTCCTCGCGGGCCGCGAAGCTGGCGTGAGAGTCCCAGTATTCCTGGGCCGCGCGCTCGACGGCGGCGGGTTCGTAGCGTTCTTGCATGGACCAAGGGACGGGCGGCGCCGGTTACCGGCTTTTCTCCGCCAAGGATACACGAAGCGGCCGGCCCCTCCGGCGGCGGGCCGGCCGCGTCGACGTCCTGGCTGTGGGCAGGTCCTCGTCCCGTTACTGGTCGACCTGCACCGTGACGATGCGCTGCTGGCTGACGCCCTGCGCCGGGTCGTAGCTCTGCACCAGCAGGGCTACCGCCTTGCCGGCGTCGCGGATCGCGTTGCGCAGCTCGGCGACCGAGTTCACGCGCGTGCGGTTGGCTCCCAGGATGACCTCGCCCGGGCGCAGCCCGGCCTCGGACGACGGGCCCTCGACCTCGGTGATGACGACGCTGCCGCTGGTGTGGAGCTGGCTCTTCTCGCCGGCGCTGAGCTCGCGAACGCTCAGGCCCAGCACGTCGAGCTTGTCGCTGTTCTTGCCGCCGCCGCCGGAGCGGGCCATGCTGCCCTTGTCCTTGAGCTCCTCGACCATGACGCCAATGTGGCGCGTGCCGTGGCCGCGCCAGACCTCGAGGTCGGCCTCGCTCCCGGGCTTGATGCCGGCGATCTGGGCCGGCAGCTCCGAAGACTGCTCGATCTTGCGGCCGTTGACGCTGAGGATGATGTCCTCGGGCTTGAGACCCGCCTTGTCGGCCGGGCCGCCGGGATCGACCGAGCTCACGGCCGCGCCGCGCGGCCGGTCGAGGCCGAAGCTCTCGGCCAGCGCCGCAGTCACGTGCTGGATGCTGACGCCGATGCGGCCGCGCGTGACATGGCCGGTGGCGGCGAGTTGCTGGCGCACGTTGTTGGCCACGTCGATCGGGATCGCGAACGACAGCCCGGCGTAGCCGCCGGTGTTGCTGTAGATCTGCGAGTTGATGCCGACCACCTCGCCGTTCATGTTGAACAGCGGGCCGCCGGAGTTGCCGGGATTGACCGCGACGTCGGTCTGGATGAAGTTGACGTAGTTGTAGGCGGAGCCGCCGCGCACCTCGCGGCCGAGCGCGCTGACGATGCCGGCGGTCACGCTGTTCTGGAAGTTGAAAGGCGAGCCGATCGCGACCACCCATTCGCCCGGCCGCAGTTTCGATGGATCACCGATGCGCACCGTGGGCAGGTTCTTGGCGTCGATCTTCAGCAGCGCGACGTCCGACTTGTCGTCGCTGCCGATGACCTTGGCCTGGAATTCGCGGCGGTCGGTCAGGCGCACGGTCACGCGCGTGGCGTTGTCAACCACGTGCGTGTTGGTCAGGATGTAGCCGTCGGAGCTGACGATGAAGCCCGAGCCCACGCCCTCCTCGGGCGGCAGGTCGCGCGGCTGCTGCTGCTGGAACTGGCGGAAGAAATCACTGAAGGGGTCATTGTCGGAGAAGGGGCTGCCGAAGCCCGCCATCGGGTTGCGCTGGCGCTTCTCGACGACCGTGACGTTGACGACTGCCGGGCCGACCTGCTCGACCAGCCCGGTGAAATCGGGCAGCCCGCGCACCAACGGCGTGGCCGGTGCAGTGGGCGCGGCGGCCGCGGCAGGCGCGGCGCCCGCGGGCGCGGGTGCGGCCGTGGAGGCCTGCGGGCTGCAAGCGGTCAGCAATGCCGCCAGGGCGACGCCCGTGAGCCGGCGGACCAGGAACTCATATGTCATAACTTCAATGCTCCATGGCAAGTCTAAGGCCGAGGCCTGGGGGGTTACCGGCGACGGCGCCGATACCCGGCGGCGGCGGCGGCGCCCAAAGCCAGGGACACCACTGCCCAGTTGCCGACCCGGGTGTACGGGGATAGACCACTACGGGCCTCCACGGTTCCACGCAACACGGCCGGACGGTACTCGGGCGCCACCCCAACCAGCTCGCCCCGGGGGCCAATGATAGCCGAGACACCGTCGTTGCCGGCACGCAGCAGGTAACGGCCGGCCTCCAGCGCCCGCATGCGGCTGATCTGCAGGTGCTGGTAGCGGGCCGGGGAATGCCCGAACCAGGCGTCGTTGGTGACGTTGACCATCAGCCCGGAGCGCCGCACCAGGCCGACCTGCGCGCTGCCGTAGGCGTCCTCGTAGCAGATCGAGGGCGCGAGGCGCAGCCCCGAGGCCTCGAGCGGCGCCTGGTGGTCGGACCCGGGCGCGAAGTCCGAGTACGGCAGGTTCATGAGCCGCAGCCAGCTGCGCACGAACGCGGGCACCGGGAAGTACTCGGCGAAGATCACGAGATGGCGCTTGTCGTAGAAGGCGACACCGTCCGTCAGCGCGATGATCGAGTTGTAGTAGTTGACGCCGTCGTCGCCGAGCCGGACCGCGCCCATGATGACGTCGCTGCCGCGCGCGCGTGCCTGCGCCTCGATCTCGGCCAGGAAGCCGACCATCTCGTTCGCGAGCTCCGGGATCGCGGCCTCTGGCCAGAGGATCAGCTTCGCGCCCAGCGCCTGCTCGTTGAGCTTCCGGTACAGCTCCTTGGTCGGCTCGCGGTTGTCGAGCTGCCACTTTTCATCCTGCGGGATGGCGCCCTGCACGATCGCCACGCTGACGGGCGCGCCCTCGCGCCGTGTCCACTCGACCCGCTGCAGGGCCCAGCCCCCGGCCCACACGCAGGCCAGCAGCGGCAACGCCGTCCGCAGGGCGCGGCGCCGCTCGTGCCAGAGCGCCGCGAGCGCGCCGGACTGCAGCAGCAGCAGCGCGGAGACGCCGTAGACGCCGAGCACGGGCGCGTAGGACGCGAGCACGGTATCGGTCTGCGAGTAGCCGAGCGAGAACCAGGGGAAGCCCGAGAAAAACCAGCCACGGAACCACTCGACCAGCAGCCACAGCGCCGGCAGCCCAAGGTACCAGCGCCAGGGCCCGCCCTGCGGCAGGAACTTCGCGGCCAGCCAGCCGAGCAGCGCGTGGTAGGCGGCCATGACCGCGACCAGCACCAGGATCAGCGTCACCGCCAGCGACACCGGCGCGCCGCCGAAGCCGCGGATCGATATGTACAGCCACCAGGTGCCGGCGCCGAAGGTGCCGGCGCCGAAGCACAGGCCCAGCAGGGCCGCGCGCCGCGGCGTTGCGCCGCTCCACAACGCCATGAGCGCGGCCGGGCACAGGATTGCCAGCAGCCACCACTCGAAGGGCGCGAAGGCCAGCGGCAGCAGGGCGCCGGCGCCCAGCGCCAGCAGCAACGGCCACTGACCCGCCAGCGGCCACTGCCCAGGCAACGGCCAGGCCCCGGGCGCGCGCGCCGCGCGCGTCGACCCGCTCACGTGACCGTCGGCGCGGGGCGCGCCGGGCTGACGCGCAGGCTGTCGATGCGCCGCCGGTCGGTGCGCAGCACGCGGAACTCGTAGCCGCCGATGGTAACCGCCTCGCCCCGGCGCGGCACACGCCCGAGTTGCTGCATGACCAGCCCGGCGACGGTGTCGAACTCCGCGTCCTCGAAGGCGCTGCCGAAGTGCTCGTTGAACTCGGCAATGCGCGTCGCCCCGCGCACCACGAACTGCGCCTCGCCGTCGGCGCGGATGTTCTGGTCGTCCTCGACGTCGAACTCGTCGTCGATCTCGCCGATGATCTGCTCGATCACGTCCTCGATGGTGATGAGCCCGGCGACCCCGCCGTACTCGTCGACGACGATCGCCATGTGGTTGCGGTTGCCGCGGAACTCCTTCAGCAGCGCGTCGAGCCGCTTGGCCTCGGGCACGAACACCACCGGCCGCAGGAACTCGCGCATGTCGAACTTCGCGCCTGCCGCGCCCCCCGCGGCCCGCAACAGGTCCTTGGCCAGCAGTATGCCCACGACGTCGTCGCGATCGCCATCGACCACCGGGAAGCGCGAATGGCCCGACTCGACGACGGCCGGCAGGATGCGCGCCAGCGGGTCGTCGCGGCGCAGGCAGACCATCTCGGCGCGCGCCACCATGAGGTCGCGGGCCTGCAGCTCGGCCATCGTCAACGCGCCCTCGACCATCGCCATCGCGTCGGCGTCCAGCAGCCCGCGCTTGGCGGCTTCGCGCAGCAGTTCGAGCAGCTGCGCGCGCTCGCGCAATCCGCCCGCCAGCGTGCGCGTCAGCCGGCCGCGCCAGCCGCCGCCGGCGCCACGTGACTTGGCTTTCTGCTTCTTCATGCCTCAGGACCGGTACGGGTTGGCCACGCCGAGACTGCGCAGCAGCCGCACTTCGCGCCGCTCCATGCGGCGCGCATCCGCCGGGCGCTCGTGGTCGTAGCCGACGAGGTGCAGCGCCCCGTGAATTACGAGGTGCATCCAGTGGGCGCGCTCGGCCGTGCCCGCGGCCCGCGCCTCGCGCCGCAGCACCTGCGGGCAGATGACGAGGTCGCCGAGGCCCCGGCCGCGCACCGCGGCCGGGAAGGACAGCACGTTGGTGGCGTGGTCACGGCGGCGATAGTGGCGGTTGAGGCTGCGGCTGCGCGCCGGGCCCACCACGAGGATAGACAGTTCGCGCCCGCGCGCGCGCCGCCCGAGCGCCAGCGTCACCCAGCGCCGCAGCGCCGCGGCGCCCGGGATGCGCCCGTCGCGCGTGACGCGCCGCAGGTGCAGCCTGAGGCCCGCCCCGGCGTGCGCACCCCGCGCGGGCACCCGGCTAGCCACGCCGCTCACCGTTCTCGCCCGGCGTCGCCGGTGCCTGCGCCTCGTAGGCCTGCACGATGCGTTGCACGAGCGGGTGGCGCACGACGTCGGCGGCGTCGAAGTAATTAAAGGCTACGCCGCGAACCTCGCGCAGCACCTGCAGCGAATGCCGCAGCCCCGACAGCCGGCCCGCCGGCAGGTCGGTCTGCGTGACGTCGCCCGTTACGACGGCGCGCGAGCCGAAGCCGATGCGCGTCAGGAACATCTTCATCTGCTCGATCGTGGCGTTCTGGGCCTCGTCGAGGATGATGAAGGAATCGTTGAGCGAGCGGCCGCGCATGAAGGCAAGCGGCGCCACCTCGATGACCGAGCGCTCGATGAACCTCGCGACCTGGTCGAAGCCGAGCATCTCGTAGAGCGCGTCGTAGACGGGCCTCAGGTAGGGATCAACCTTCTGTGCGAGGTCGCCCGGCAGGAAGCCGAGGCGCTCGCCGGCCTCCACCGCGGGCCGCACCAGCACCAGCCGGCGCACGCGCTCGGCGTGCAGGGCCTCGACGGCGCAGGCCACGGCGAGGTAGGTCTTGCCCGTTCCGGCCGGCCCGACGCCGAAGGTCAGGTCGCAATCACGGATGCTGGCGAGGTAGGCCTGCTGGTGCGCGCCGCGCGCACGTATCGGGCCGCGCGGGGTGCGCACGACCTGGGCCTCGGCGCCGGGGCCGCCGACATCCTGCACACTGGCGGCGCGCGGCAGGCCCTGCTCGACGATGCACAGGTGCACCTGCTCGGGACTGACTTCGCCCGCGACGGCCTGCCCGTGCAGCGCGCGCAAGGCGCGCTCGGCCGCCTCGGCCTGCTGTCCCTGCACGCGGAAGCCATGGCCACGTCGCCGGATCTGGACCTCGAGGCGGTTCTCGATCAGCCGCAGGTTGGCATCGAGCGGGCCGCACAGGCTCGCGAGCCGCGCGTTGTCGGCGGGCTCGAGCTCAAATTCGCGGGCAGTGGCCACGGTCGTGGGAGGCAGCTTCAGTTCCTCGCTGCGCCGTACTCGAACGCCGGCCGGGCGTCGGCGGGTTGCACGCCCGCGTGCAGGCGTCCGCGCAGCGAATGCGGGCGCGCCTCGGTGATGAGGACGTCGACGAAGTGCTGCAGCAGCGTGTCGGGGCCGCTGAAATTGACCCAGCGGTTGCAGTGCGTGCGCCCGGCCAGCTCGCGCGTGTCTTTCTTCGCGTGCCGCTCGACCAGGATCCGCTGCACGCTGCCGACCAGGCCGCGGCTGATCTGCAGGCCCTGCGCATCGAGCAACGCCTGCAGGCGCGTCAGGCGCTGCTGCTTGACCTCAGGCGCGAGCTCGTCGGGCAGTGCCGCGGCCGGCGTGCCGGGCCGGGCGCTGTAGACGAAGCAGAACGACTGGTCGAGGCCGGCATCGGTGACCAGCTGCAGCGTCGCTTCGAAGTCGCGCTCGGTCTCACCCGGGAAGCCGACAATGAAATCGGAGGACACGGCGATGCCCGGCCGCACGGCGCGCAGGCGCCGCAATTTATCCTTGTATTCGAGCGCGGTGTAGCCGCGCTTCATAAGCGTCAGGATGCGGTCGGAGCCGCTCTGCACCGGCAAGTGCAGGTGGTTGGCGAGCTGTGGCACCGTGGCGTAGGCCTCGACCAGGCTGTCGGTGAACTCGAGCGGGTGCGAGGTCGTGAAGCGGATGCGTTCGATGCCGGGAATGCGGGCAACGTGGTGGATCAGCACCGCCAGGTCGGCGCTCGCCCCGTCGGCGAGCGCGCCAGCGTAGGCGTTGACGTTCTGCCCAAGCAGCGTGACCTCGGACACGCCCTGCGCCGCCAGCGCGCGCACCTCGGCCAGCACCTGGCCGCAGGGCCGGCTGACCTCGTCGCCGCGCGTGTAGGGCACGACGCAGAAGCTGCAGTAATTGCTGCAGCCTTCCATGATCGAGACGTAGGCGCGCGCGCCCTCGGCGCGCGGCGCCGGCAGGCGGTCGAACTTCTCGATCTCGGGGAAACTGACGTCGATCACGGCGCGCCCGTGCGCGCGCAGCGCGCCCAGCATCGCCGGCAGGCGGTGCATCGTCTGCGGGCCGAACACCAGGTCGACGTAGGGTGCGCGCGCGGTGATCGCCTCGCCTTCCTGGCTGGCGACGCAGCCGCCGACGCCGATGATCACGTGCGGCCGCTGCTGCTTGTGCGCGCGCCATTCGCCGAGCAGCGAGAAGACCTTGTCTTGCGCCTTCTCGCGCACCGAACAGGTGTTCATCAGCAACACGTCGGCCGCCGCCGGATCGTCGGTCGGCGTAAGCCCCGCGCCCGCGCGCAGCACGTCGGCCATGCGCGCCGAGTCGTACTCGTTCATCTGGCAGCCAAAGGTCTTGATGTAGCAGCGGCCGCTCATGCTTCAGAACGGGATGTCGTCGTCAAAGGCCTCGGCGCCCACGCCGGCCGGCTCGGCCGCCGGCGCGCGCTCGCGCGTCTCGTAGCTGCCGGTCGCTCCGCTGCCACCGCCACCACCGCCTCCACCACCGCCACCGCGGCCGCCGATCATCTGCATGTCGTTGGCGATGATCTCGGTCGTGTAGCGGTCGCGACCTTCCTTGTCCTGCCACTTGCGGGTGCGCAGCGAGCCCTCGATGTAGACCTGAGAGCCCTTGCGCAGGTATTCACCAGCGATCTCGCCGAGGCGGCCGAACAGCGCCACCTGGTGCCACTCGGTGCGTTCCTTCTGCTCGCCGGACTGCTTGTCCTTCCAGCTCTCGCTGGTGGCGATGCGGAGGTTGGCGACCGTCATGCCGGACGGCATGGAACGGGTCTCCGGATCGGCCCCGAGGTTGCCGATGAGAATGACCTTGTTGATCCCGCGCGCCATAGCCGACCCCCTTTGCCCAACCTGATTGCCCGAGCCGCTTATTGTAGTCGCCGGCGACCGCTCCGGCGGTGCCTGTTTCTGGCGCGTCGATCCCCAAACAGCCCGCCCTCGCCCCCGGGCCTCCGGGCCCGAGGGGGCCCCCAACAGGGGCCCCGCCAGGACAAGCCCGGGAGCCCGCCGCCTGGCCCCCAGGAGCGCCTTTCGGCCCGGGCCGGGCCCCAATTCAGGCCCCGGTCTGGCAGCACCGGGCGAAGGGCCGCGGGGTGTAAACTGGCCGCAGTCCTGTGCCCTTTTGGGACGCCTGGTCCCCTGGATCCCCATGCAGACCATCAGCGTACGCGGCGCGCGCACCCACAACCTCAAGAACATCGACCTCGACCTGCCGCGCGACCGGCTGATCGTGCTCACCGGGCTGTCCGGCTCCGGCAAGTCCTCGCTCGCCTTCGACACGCTCTACGCGGAGGGCCAGCGGCGCTACGTCGAGTCGCTGTCGGCCTACGCGCGCCAGTTCCTGTCGATGATGGACAAGCCGGACGTCGACGCGATCGAGGGCCTGTCGCCGGCGATCGCCATCGAGCAGAAGGCGACCTCGCACAACCCGCGCTCGACGGTGGGCACGGTCACCGAGATCTACGACTACCTGCGCCTGCTGTACGCGCGCGCCGGCATGCCGCGCTGCCCGGACCACGGCATCGACCTGGCCGCGCAGACCGTCAGCCAGATGGTCGACCAGGTGCTGCAGGCCGGCCCGGAGGCAGCACGGCGCTGCTGCTCGCGCCGGTCGTCGACCGACCGCAAGGGCGAGCACGCCGAGGTGCTCGACGAGCTCGCCGGCGCAGGGCTTCGTGCGCGCGCGCATCGACGGCGTGCTGCACGAGCTCGACGGCCCCGCCAGCTCGACCCGCGCCGCAAGCACACGATCGAGGCGGTCGTCGACCGCTTCCGCGTGCGGCCGGAACTCGCGCAGCGCCTCGCCGAATCCTTCGAGACCGCGCTGCAGCTCAGCGGCGGCATCGCGCGCGTGGCCTTCAGCGACGACTCAGGCCTGCGAGCCGCTGCTGTTCTCGAGCCGCCACGCCTGCCCCGTCTGCGGCTTCTCGCGTGCCGAACGCTCGAGCCGCGGCTGTTCTCGTTCAACAATCCGGCCGGCGCCTGCCCGACCTGCGACGGCCTCGGCCGGCAGGAGTTCTTCGACCCGGAGCGCGTCGTCGCGCAGCCGCAGCTGTCGCTGGCGGCGGGCGCGGTGCGCGGCTGGGACCGGCGCAACGCCCACTACTTCCAGCTGATCCAGTCGCTCGCCGGCACTACGACTTCGACATCGAGACGCCCTGGGCCGAGCTGCCGGAGGCCGTGCAGCACGCGCTGCTCGACGGCAGCGGCGACGAGCCGATCGAGTTCCGCTACAGCGACGCGCGCGGCCAGGCGCAGCGCCGGCGCCACGCCTTCGAGGGCATCCTGCCGAACCTCGAGCGCCGCTACCGCGAGACCGAGTCGCCGACGGTGCGCGAGGAGCTCGGCCGGTATCTCGGCACCCGCCCCTGCCCCGACTGCGGCGGCACGCGGCTCAACCGCGCCGCGCGCGCCGTGCTTCGTCGACGGCCGCAGCATCGCCGAGCTCACCGCGCTCGCGTCGGCCAGGCGCTGCGCGTTCTTCGGCGCGCTGCGACCTGCCGGGCTGGCGCGGCGAGCGTCGCCGACAGGATCGTCAAGGAGATCGGCGACGCGGCTGCGCTTCCTCGCCGACGTCGGCCTCGACTACCTGACGCTCGATCGCAGCGCCGAGACGCTCTCGGGCGGCGAGGCGCAGCGCATCCGCCTCGCGAGCCAGGTCGGCTCCGGCCTCGTCGGCGTCATGTACATCCTCGACGAGCCGTCGATCGGCCTGCACCAGCGCGACAACCAGCGCCTGCTCGACACGCTGATGCGGCTGCGCGACCTCGGCAACACGGTGATCGTCGTCGAGCACGACGAGGACGCGATCCGCAGCGCCGACCACGTCGTCGACCTCGGCCCCGGCGCCGGCGTGCACGGCGGCGCAGGTCGTCGCGCAGGGCACGCCGCCGACATCGAAGCCGCGACCCGGCTCGCTCACCGGCCAGTACCTGTCGCGGCGCGCGCGCATCGCAGTGCCGGCGCCGCGCACGCCGCCGCGACGCGCGGCGCGCAGCATGCGCGATCGTCGGCGCGCAGCGGCAACAACCTGCAGCAACGTCGACGTGTCGACATCCCGCTCGGGCTGTTGACCTGCGTGACCGGCGTTTCCGGGCTCCGGCAAGTCGACGCTGGTCAACGACACGCTGTTCCGGCACGCGGCCGCGCGCGCTCAACGAGCCCGGCGCGGCGAGGCGGCGCCCTGCGAGCGCATCGAGGGACTCGAGCACATCGACCGGGTCATCGACATCGACCAGAGCCCGATCGGCCGCACGCCGCGCTCGAATCCGGCGACCTACACCGGGCTGTTCACGCCGATCCGCGAGCTGTTCGCGCAGGTCCCCGAGGCGCGCGCGCGCGGCTACGACGCCGGGCCGCTTCAGCTTCAACGTCAAGGGCGGCCGCTGCGAGGCCTGCCAGGGCGACGGCGTGCTGCGCGTCGAGATGCACTTCCTGCCGGACGTCTACGTGCCCTGCGACGTCTGCAAGGGCCAGCGCTACAACCGCGAGACGCTGGAGATCCGCTACCGCGGCAAGAACATCCACGAGGTGCTCGAGATGACGGTCGAGGACGCGCTACGCGTTCTTCCAGCCGTGCCGGCGGTCGCCAGCAAGCTGCAGACGCTGCTCGACGTCGGCCTGTCCTACGTGCGCCTCGGCCAGAACGCGACCACGCTGTCGGGCGGCGAGGCGCAGCGCGTCAAGCTCGCGCGGGAGCTGTCCAAGCGCGCCACCGGGCGCACGCTCTACATCCTCGACGAGCCGACCACCGGACTGCACTTCCACGACGTCGCGCAGCTGCTGCGCGTGCTGCAGCGGCTGCGCGACGAGGGCAACACCATCGTCGTGATCGAGCACAACCTCGACGTGATCAAGACCGCCGACTGGATCATCGACCTCGGGCCCGAGGGCGGCGAGGGCGGCGGGCGGGTCGTCGCCACCGGCACGCCCGAAGCAGTGGCCGCCAATGCGGATTCGCTGACCGGGCAGTATCTCGCGCCATTGTTGCGGCCGAAGCGGCCCTAGCGCCCGCGGCGCGCGCCCGAATCGAAGTACTGGTGCACCTCGCCGTTGCCGACGCGCTCCTGGTACTTGCCGTCGGTGTAGCCGCCGACCACGCGGCGCCAGAAGGCCACGGCTTGCGGATTGCGCAGGTATTCGATGATGTCCCAGCGCCCGGCGAAGCGATCGAGGATCAGCCGCACGGCCTCCTGGCCGATGCCGCGGCGACGCCAGGCGCGCGCGATGAAGAACTCGGCCATCGAATAGTCGACCGCGCCGCGGTCTGCGACCACCGGGCCGGTGCGCACCATCGCAAAGCCCACCGGGGCCTCGTCCTTGAGCACGGTCAGCAGGTGGGCCCCGGAGTCGGCGAACCAGCTCGCGAGCTGGTCGAGCTCGCGGTGGCCGATTTCGCCCAGGGTCGGGAACATGCCGGTGCTCAGCGGCGCCAGGTCGTCGAGGTAATCGTCGTAGACCGACTCGATCCACTTCCGGTCGGAGGCTGAGCGGCGCAGGTCGCGGACGCTGATGCTCATGCCACAGAAACACAAAAGCCCGCGCAGACCGGTTCGCGGCCTGCGCGGGCTTCATGCCGGATCCGTGTGGATCAGTTCCCCGACGGAGCGGCTGGCGGCGGTGAGGCCGGAGCAGCGGCGTCGCCAGACGGAGCAGCGGCCGGAGCAGCGGCGTCGCCAGCCGGAGCGGCCGGAGCAGCAGCGTCAGCGGCCGGAGCGGCAGCCGGAGCAGGGGCAGCGGCCGGGGCCGAGCTTCCTGGTTGCTGCAAGCGACCAGCGCGAGCGCTGCGGCAGCAGCGCTGAGAGCGAGCTTAGTGTTCATCGATGAATCCCCAAATAATCAGAAGTTATTAGCAACAATCAAACTAGTTTGAATCGCGACCTTCCATCGCGGTCGTCGATTCTATAGTAGCCACGGCGCAATTCAATCTGTCGCAACAAAAAAATCGCCCGATCGGGCCCCCAAGCCCCGAAAATCAGCGTTTTGCCAGCAAATCGCGGATCTCCTCGAGCAGCACTTCCTGGCGGGGTGGCGCCGCAGCCACAGCCTCGGGCGGCTTCTTGAGCCGGTTTATGCCCCGGATCGCCATGAACAGCACGAAGGCGATGATCACGAAGTCGAGTACCGACTGCAGGAATGCACCATACTTCAGCAGGATGGCCTTGCCGTCCGGGCCGGCGCCGACGGTCAGGGCCAGGTCGCTGAAATTGACGCCCGACAACGCCATGCCCAGAGGCGGCATGATGACGTTCTCGACCAGCGAGGAGACGATGCGTCCGAAGGCGGCGCCGACGATGACGCCGACCGCCATGTCGACGACATTGCCCTTCATGGCAAATTCCTTGAAATCCGCGCCCATGCCCATGTCGCACCTCCTGACGGCGCCGTTGAGACGGCTTTATTTCTTGGGTGACTTCGCGGCGGCCTTGCGGCCACCGGCCTTCTTGTCAGCGCCGCGCGCCGACTTGTCGCCGGCGGACTTGGACTTGGCGGCCTCCGCCTTCGCCGCCTTGGCCTTGGCGGGCCTGGCCTTCTCGGCCTTCGGCTTGTCGGCCTTGGCGGGCGCCGGCCCAGTCGCCGCGGTACCTGCCGCCGCGGGCCGCGCGCCGCGCCTGGGCGTGGCAGCGGGGGCCGCCGGCACCGCCTCGGGGGCGGGGCGGTCGACGAGCTGCATCATCGCCATCGGCGCGGAATCGCCCGCGCGCGGCATCATGCGCAGGATGCGCGTGTAGCCGCCCGGGCGCGCGCGAAAACGCGGACCGAGGTCGACAAACAGTTTACTCACCAGCTCACCGTCGCGCAGTCGCGCGTAGGCCAGGCGCCGGTTGGCCTCGGAATCGCTCTTGCCCAGCGTGATCAGCGGCTCGACCACGCGCCGCAGCTCCTTCGCCTTCGGCAGCGTCGTGTGGATGGTCTCGTGCCGCAGCAGCGAGCCCGCCATATTGCGCAGCAACGCATGCCGATGCGGGGCATTGCGCGAGAGCTGGCGGCCGGAGAGTTTGTGGCGCATGGAATTATCCTGGGGCGTTGATCAGATCAGGCCGCTGTCTTCGTCGCGGCGCAGCCCGGCCGGCGGCCAGCCATCA